>CAYVFC010000127.1:0-23620 GCA_964450715.1 uncultured Sandaracinaceae bacterium
AGGCCGAGGCCGAGGCATCGCGGGCGACCCTGGAGGCGGAGGCGGCAAAAGCCGATTTGCAGGCCGAATCCGCCGCGCGCGCGCAGGCCGAGGCCGAGGTGGCACGGGCGGTAGAGGAACGCGAGGCGGCCGAGCGCGCCGCGGCGGCCGCCCTAGAGCTCGCCGAGGCGCGAGCCGAGGCGGAAGCGGCAGCCGCGCGAGCGGAGGCGGCCGCGGAAGCCGAAGCGCGGGCGCAGGCCGAGGCCGAGGCATCGCGGGCGACCCTGGAGGCGGAGGCGGCAAAAGCCGACTTGCAGGCGGAGGCGGCTGCACGCGCCCGGGCGGAAGCGGAGGCCGCGCAAGCCATCCAGGAACGCGAGGAGGCCGAGCGAGCGGCAGCGGCGGCCGAGGAGCTGGCCGCGGTGCGCTCGGAAGCAGAGGCCGCGGCCGCACGCAAGGAAGCGGCCGCCGAAGCCGAGGCGCGAGCGCAGGCCGAGGCCGAGGCCTCGCGGGCGACCCTGGAAGCGGACGCCATTCGCGCGGATCTACAGGCCGAATCCGCGGCACGCGAGCGGGCAGAAGAAGAGATCGCGCGCGCGATCGAAGAGCGGGAGGCGGCCGAGCGCGCGGCGGCCGAGGCCGAGGAATGGGCGGCGGCGCGTACCGCCGCGGAGGTGTCCGCGGTGAAGGCCGAGGCAGCAGCAGCGGCAGAAGCGCGCGTACGAGCGGAATCCACGGCAGCGGGCGCGATACGGGAAGCGGAAGCCATTCGTACCAGTTTGCAGGCTGAAGCCGCGGCGCGAACGCGGGCAGAGGCCGAGATCGCCCGCGTCGTTCAGGAAAGGGAAGCGGCCAAACGCGCGGCGGTTGAGGCCGAGCAGTGGGCGGCGGCGCAGCGAGCGGCCGAGGCGGCTGCCGGACGCGAAGAGGTGGACGCGGCGCGAGAGGAAGCCGCCAGCGCCAGGGCGGTAGCGCTCAGCGCCCAGGCGCGGGCCGAACAGGCCTCACGGCAGGCGCAGTCCGCGGAAGCCGCGCGCCTCGCAGCCGAGAAGGCGCGCGTCGAGGCCGAGGTCGCACGTGAGCGCGCCGAGGAAGAGCTGCGCGCCTCACAACGCCCCCCACCTCTTGCACCGGCAGGCTCTGACGCGGCTATCCCGGGGCTGTTTGCCGCGCCGTCCACGCCGCCGCCGTCCCCGGGCTTTCCGCCGGCACCCGCAACCGCCGATTCGCCGGCGGCCGACGACGCCGATCTGCGTGCGATGAAAGGCAGCACCCGTAGGCTACCGGGATTCTTGCTCGATCGTCGTGTACAGATCGGCGGGACGGTTGCGCTGGCGCTATCGGCGGCGCTGATCGCTTTCATCTTCGTATCGAGCGAGCCCGCCCCGGGGTCATCCGCTTCCGATACAGCGACGAGGAAAACGGCGGCAGAGTCCGTGCGAAAGGCGAGCGAGGCGCAGACGACCTCTAAGAAACGGCGCTCGAGGCCCCGGGTGATTATGCTCTCCGGCCAGCTGCGCATCTCGGGCGGCACGCTACCCCGGGCGACGACCGTGTCCTCGCTCAGGAAAAACCTGCCGGCGCTCAGGCGCTGCTACAAGCAAGCCCTCAAGCGCAAGCCTGCCCTTTCCGGACGCCTGGTATACACCATGCAAGTCAAAACCAATGGCCGCCCCTCCGGCGTCAAGAAGTCGAGGGGCACGATTTCCGACAAACGCCTGATCCGGTGCGGCGCAGACGTGCTGGGCAAGGCCCGCTTCGCGAGACCGAAGAAACGCGCCGCGCGCGTCACCGCCCCGTTCTCCTTCCAGCGGTAGATCGGTCTAGAAGTCGTATATAGGACCGGCTCTATTCTCATTATCCGGGGCCGGGCGCGTATCCGTCGCCCGGGGTCTCTTCGGGCTCGCTCCCGAAGAGCAGGGTCGGGGCTTCCATCCTTGCATGGCTCGTCCTCGCCGCAGCTCTCGCCGATCGCCTTTCGATCCTGGCAGCTGGCCGAGGGCAGCTGACCGGGTTGCGCCTCCTCGCGCCGGCAGTACAGGTCCTCGCCGCAGAGCCGGATCGGTTCCCCCGGTATCGTGAATCCGTCCGAGCAGGGCTCTCCCTTACCCTGATAGGCCATACAGACCCGATCGCCCTCTTCGTTCTGGCCGCAGAAGAGAGCCTCGGCGCAGACGCCGGTACAGGCCTCCCCTTCCCCGGGAATGGCCCTGCACTTGCGGTCCGGTCCGCAGTAGGCGTCTCCCTTGCACTCGAAATCGGCCAGGCAGTCCGAGCCCACCGCCTGTCGGGCTAGGATCAGCCCTTCGTGGCAGGCTTCCTCGTACCCCGGACTGCCCATAACCAAGGGAAAACACCCCTGCTCACCCACCAGCAACTGCTGGAGACAGGCGTTCACGCCTTCGGCGTCTACCTCCACGTGCGCTACCTCCGGATCCAGCGCCCGCAAAAGAAGCGCGATACCGTTCTCGCAGACCAACTCCAAATCTTGCCTGCACCGCTCCTCGGTGGTGGAGAGCTCTAGCCCGAGCGCCGCCTCGATCTGCTGTCCGGTACAACATCCAAAGATGTTGAAGCACATGACCCTGGCGATCTCGGTACAGAGTTTCTGGTGCGCCGTCTCCCTCTCCCTTGCCTGATCGCCGCAACGGAGACCGGTAGGGACGCGAGACGAAAACCGGTTCTTCGCGGTATCGATCGCCCCCGGTTTCCGCCCGGGCTACTGGTAGACGGTAACTCCGTTGGCGCAGTTGTCTTCCATCGCCTCCCACATCAGCTGCGCGATCACCTCGGAGCAGCTTCTCGAAGGGTGGATGCCGTCGGGCCCGATGGGCGCGGGCAGAGCGCCGCAACCCGCCCGGGTGTCGATGAAGGAGCAGTCGATCAGCTGCTGATCTTCGCAGGCTTCCCTCGCCGCCGGATAGACAGCGTCCAGAACATCGTTAAGGGAGGGGTTGTTGATATGAGGATAAAAGAAATAAATAACTTCCTGCACCCCAGCGGCGGCCGAGGTCTCCATCAGGCGCTGGGAGGCGGCGATAGCGTCGTTGACCGTGATCTCGCAGATCGATCCCGGAGTGAAACCCGTCATGGCGCAGGTCGGATCGCCGATCAGGACGTCGTTGCCGCCGCCGGTCATGAGAACCGTCTGGATCGGGCCCGCCGGAACCGCCATCAGGCTGAACTGATCGGGGATGGTAACGTTGATGCCCTTCACCATCCCGGCGCCGCTCAGGTAATAGGTTCTGGTAATGTCCTGCCCGGCGTACTGCTCCAGAAACATGGTGATGTCGCCCGTCCACGCCAGGTACGAGTCACCGATCATGACCGACTTGCTGTAGTCGCCGCTGCACCGGTCCGGAATGATCGTGCCCACCGCGACCGCACCGCCCGCTCCCGCCTGACCGCCGCTGCCGGCCGCCGCGGCGCCGCCGGTTCCCCCATCCACCGCACCGCCGGTTCCGCCCGTAAACGACCCTCCGGATCCGGCAGCAACGTCGACCTGTGTCCCGCCCGAGCCTCCCGAAGGAGGAATATCCATCCCGGCGCTTCCACCGCTGTTACCGCCCTGGTCGCTCTCGCCGGTTCCGCCGGTTCCGGCACCTCCGGGCTCGGCCACGGCTCCACCCGAGCCGCCGTATGCGAACGGATCGTAGCCCATGCCGGCTACGGGACCACTCCCCGCCGTGTTGCCGTTCGGATCGCCCGCTCCTACCGGCTCTCCGACACAACCGAGCGCAACCGCTCCGTTGGCTGCAAAAACCGCCATAATATTGAACAGATACCCGATCTCACCACGCGTTCGGCCCATGGGATTTCTCCTTGTCGCGCCTCTACCGTATCGAGGCAGGCTGGGTCAGATTCCTGGGATCCAAGAAATCCCCGTCGTTCAATTCACTGCACCGACATTGTGCAGATTTTCAACAACACTTGGGGCCACACATCGTGTCTCGTGGAGACAATTTCGTTCCGCAATATGCGGGGGGCTCACTTTACTAGAAGTGGTTTAAAAACCCCCGACCGAGTATTTAGGAGCGCGGCGGCCCCAGCTGCAAGGCGCGCCGACGCAGGAATAACGGTGTTATTTCGAGGAGGCGCAACGCCGCAGATGGGGCCGCCCCGCCCGAAAGACGACGGGAGGGGTTTTGAAACCACTTCTAGCCCCCCATATTTATCCGACGAATACGAGCAAGGCGAAGCGGCGACCCCGCTTTCTTTTCCCTTCCGTCCCCTGGAGACAACCGGATAACCCTTGGTGCCATTACCGATGTTCCACGTTCGCATTTTTTCGGCTGACGCCCTAAATATTCAACCCTTCTATTCTATATCTCTCCACGCGGAATATGCGACATACGGATTGGTATTTCGGATAGCTGCTTAATATCATCTTGCTCGGAAAGCCTACATACGGACCAGTATTTCAGATAGCTGCTTGATCTAGAAGCCATTTCATGACCCTATCTAGGGAGTCCCTCGATCGGGTCATTCTGCTATAAAATGTAAAAGTTGCTGGACCAGCGGCTTGTACGGATAGGCAAGCAGCGATACAGTACCGAAGGTTCACAACGGGGAAGGCTTTTATGGATGTTCGTCGTCGGGTGGCCCTGTGGGTGGGCTGCGTTGGGCTCGTATTCTGCTTCGCTATCCTCGAAGCGTGCGATGGAGCGGTTTCGACCAACTTTGAACCTTCGTATGCTGGCGCGGGCGGCGCCGCTGGACAGTGGCCCCCGCCGAGCTGGCCCGATCCGACCCTGACGGCTGGCACGGGATCGACGCCGTTCGACCTACAGGCCGGCACCGGCGGCGTGCAGACGATCGGCGCTGGCGCGGGTGGTGTCTATACCGACCCGACGGCGGGATTCGAAGCGGGAGTTGCCGGCGCCGCGGGCATGGAGGACGAGCCGGTAGCGCAAGCGGGCGTTGGCGAGGCAGGTACCCAAGCCGGTGCAGGCGGCGGGGGTACGGGCGCGGCGGGAATCGGTGGGGCAGCAGGCGCTGCAGGTACGGCCGGCGCCGCAGGTACGGCCGCTACCGGTGGCAGCGACGAGCCGATCACGATAGACGCATGCGCGCCCCCGCCAGCGGGCGCGTCCGCCAAGGCGATCGAAGCCTGGACGCTTGTCAACGAACATCGCCTGGCGGCCGGCGCGGGCTGCATCAACCTGGTACCCGAGCTCATCGCCTCGGCGCAGGCCCACTGCGACTACATGGCGCTGAACGCGGGCAACGCGGCCTGCGATGCGGGCGCGCACGGCGAAGTGGCTGGCTGTTTGGGATTCACCGGCACGGACGTACAGTCGCGCGAGATCGCCGCCGGTTATCCGCGCGCGCTCGCCTACACCGAGGTGGCGAACAGCTACGGCGACAACCCGACCGCGGCCGTGCCGAGCTGGATCGACACGGTCTGGCACCGCATCCCGGTGCTCGATCCATGGACCACCGACATGGGCTGGGGTGGCGGTCCGGATTGCGATGTCATCGACTTCGGACGAGGCAACGACGCGCTCTTGGTCCCGGCCGACACCATCGTCGTCTATCCCTACGACGGACAAATCGACGTGCCGCCAGCCTTCTCCGGATGGGAGGGACCGGCACCGCCCGCTCCGCCCGGCGGCTGGCCGAGCGCCTATCCCATCAACATCTACGCTCAGAACCTCAGCGTTACCGAGCACGTGGTGATGCGGGACGACGACGCCATCCCGCTCGAGCACCTGTGGCTGGACTACAACGCTCCCGAGGTCGGCAACTTGAGGAACTACTTCACCAACACCGCGTTTCTCTACGGCGCGCCCTTCGAGCTTCTCACCACCTATCGCGTGCGTATCTCCGGTACCTACTCCGGCGGCAGCTTCACCAGGGAGTGGACCTTCACCACCGGCGCGACGCGCCCCTGGGGCACCTGACGCCCCCCCCGGCGTCCCGTTGCCCCTTGAATCGGGTCGCCCCGGCTCAGGCGCCGGCGTCCTCGTCCACGCCCGCGTCGTCCGTGCCCTCGCCTCCGCCGACGCCGCCGGTGTCGCCGCCGACGCCGCCGGTATCGCCGCCATCTCCGCCCGTACCGCCGGCGTCCAGGCCGCCGTCTGCCACTTCGCCACCGGCGCCGCCCTCTCCGCCTCCATCGTCGGAGTCGCTGGAGCACCCGGCCGAGACCGTCACCAGTACCAGGGCGGCGGCAAGCGCCATCAGTATCGAAAAGAGCTTATTGCCAAGCGTCATGTCCCTTTCCTCCTTTAATAAAGCCAACCAAATACTTCCGTCTCCCTGGGAATCGGGCGCACCTTTCCCTCGCCGCGCCGGTTTCCTCGCAATCCGCCCCCTTTTCGCTCGCACGACCGGCCGCCTGGACGTCCTTTACCGGACGTCTCCTTGTCTGAAATCTTCTCTACTAGTTGCCTTACCCTTCCCGTATTCCCGTTGTCCCGAGCTCCTTATTTACCTTGGTTTCAACAATCTATACTACCGTCTATACCGCTGTAAATATCTGCAAGAACGATGCCACCCGTTCTTCGCCGAAAAACCCTGTAATTCCGTCTACCCGATTGTTAACACCGCGACATCCCTGTCATGCGCCCTCATGTCGCCCCATGTAGGCAAAAGGCGAAAAAGGGGTATGGGTTGTCAGAAGAGGGCCTTGTGAGTACTACCGGCTCATGGCCATCAAGAACCTTGCGGAGCGAAAGTGCCTCATCACCGGCGCTGCCAGCGGTATCGGTCGCGCGGTAGCGCGCGACGCGGCGAAGCTGGGCGCACAGCTGTACCTCACCGACATCAACGCCGAGGGGCTGGCAGCGGTCGTACAGGAGTTGCGGGCGGCCGGGGGCTCCGTAGGCGACCATCGCGCGCTGGACGTAGCGCAATACGACCAGGTGAAGGCATGGGCCGACGAGCTGAACCAGCGGGTCGGCGCCATGGACGTGGTGATGAACGTCGCCGGCATCGCCATCTGGGGCGAGATCCAGTACCTCGAACACCACCAGTGGCGGCGCGTGATCGATATCAACCTGATGGGACCGATTCACGTCCTCGAATGCTTCGTACCGGCTATGGTCACGGCCCGGCGCGGCGGTCACATCGTCAACGTGGCCTCGGCTGCCGGTTTGTTTCCCCTTCCCTGGCACGGACCGTACAGCGCCAGCAAGTTCGGTTTACGGGGCGTATCGGAAGTGCTGCGCCAGGATCTGCGGCGCTACGGTATCGGCGTCAGCCTGGTATGCCCCGGCGCGGTCAATACCGGGATGGTGAAAAGCGTCGAGATAGCCGGGGTGGACATGACCCAGCCGCTGGTCCTGAGCTGGAAGAAGCGTTTCGAGAAGCTCGCGGTCAGACCGGAAAAGGTGTCGCGCGCCATCATCCGCGCGGTCAAGGCCAATCGCTTCTGGGTGTTCACATCGTTTGACATCTGGATCGGCTACTGGTTCAAGCGCCTGTTCTCTCCGCCCTTCTACCTGTTCATGCGCGTCATGAACGACCAGTTCCAGCGCTTCGCCCGCAAGGCCGGCAGGCCGGAAGCGAGACGGCTCACGGGCGGGGCGGAAGCCCCCGCCGTCCCGCCCGAATGACGACGCGGGTCCGGAGACGGGCGCTGTCGAACGCTACTCGGACGGCATGATTCCGCTGATCTTGGCCCGCATCCCCTTGATGCCGAGAACCCCGGAGTAGGCGTCGTTGACGCCGTCGTTGTCGTAGTCCACGTCGGGTTGCGTCGGATAGATGACGGCACGGTGCGGCCCGCCGTTGCCGCAGCCGTTCACGTAGGCGTCGCAACCGCCCTGCATGAGATCCAGGAAATTGTCGCAGTTCTTGTCGGGACCGTAGGCCCTGTCGCCCTCTTTGCAGCTCCGGTAGGGAGCCTCCCTGACCTCGGGATCCCAGCAGCACATGCCCAGGAGCATGGGGATGGACAGCCCCAACGCCGTGCCTCTCTCGTCCAGGCCGATCTGTTCCAGCGACTCGGCGGAGATGGCTCCGCAGACGATGCTCTTGGTGTTCGGATCGTCCCCCATGTACTCGGGAGCCAACACTTCCGGGATAACTTCCGGAGGCGGCGGTATCGGGGAAGCGGATTGCAGGTTCATGGTCGTGCGGGTTATCAGGTTGTGTACTCTGAATAGACCAAACGGGATCCGCACGCTCACGTCGGCCGGTTCGGTGGTGACGACCAGCCCCCCCGGCTCGAGCCTCGCGTGGATGATGGACTCGGGTAGATTGTCGTCGGTCACGGCCAGGGGGTCTACCAGGAAGGGGAAATCCACGCCCGGCGATTGGCCGCCCAGATCTTCCGCGGGAATACCGGCGTAAATGCCCAGGCGGATAGCGTCGTCGGGTACGGTCGCCGTCCGTACGTCGAGATCCAGCGCCTGTATCATGGCGCTGTTGGCGCCCTCGGCGATGCTGGTCCGCATGAAGTCATTGATCAGATCATTGACCGCTATCGGAACGCCGCCGACGGAGATCTCCTCGGCGATCGCGTTGCCGAATACGTTTCCCTTGCCCGCGTCGTTTTCGTCGCGGTACACGCAACCCACCGGCGGTGTTCCCCGCAGCAAATCGATGTTGGTCAAGCGATAGATGATCTCGGCTTTACAGCTCGAATCGCAACCGTCCAGGTTCACCGTGTTACCGTCGTCGCATTGCTCGTCCGGATCGATTCTCTGGTTGCCGCAGGCGATCTGCTGGCAATCGACGGAGCAGTTGACCGCGTTGCCCTGCGCGTCCTTGCCGCCGTCGCACTCTTCCTCGCCCGCGACCACCCCGTCGCCGCAACCCTTGAGGACGCAGCGCCCCTGAATGCACCAGCCCTGCTGCCCGTTTCCGTACGAGCAATCGGTCCGGTCGTCCGCAACGGGCCCGTCCGGCTCGCACCGGTGCTCGTCGTCGTTGCAGACCAGATCGGCCGCGCAAGCGTCGGCGACCGCACAGCCGCGCGCGGCGTCGCCGGAAACGCAGCCGTACCGGCACCTGGTCGTGCATCCGTCCGCGTCGTCGGCGTTCGCGTCGTCGCACTCCTCGTCGCCGTTGACCATGCCGTCGCCGCAGACCGCCTGGCGACAGATCCCGCCCAGACAGTACATCGCGTCCCCGCACACGACCCCGTCCGCGGTAACCGGGGCGGATCGACACAGGTGGCGATCGGTGTCGCAGCTCTCCTCGCCGTTGCAGGGATCCAGATCATCGCAATCCGAGTCCCCTTTACACGAAAAGGCGCAGAGACTGTCGCAGCCGTCTTGGTCGTTGTTGTTGCTGTCGTCGCACTCCTCGAGATCTTGCCTGATCCCGTCCCCGCACCAGGTTTCGCCTTCGCCACCGTCGCCGCCATCACTACCTTCGCTTCCCCCGTCCGCGCCGGGGACCGAAGCGTCCTGCCCGAGCGAAGCGTCCGGTTCCGAATCGGCGTCGCCGTTCCCTTCGGCGCCATCCTCGTTACACCCCGTCAACGCTACCGGCATCATCAGGGCGAGCAGCGCGACCCGGACCACGCCGTACCGGAACCAACGACTATTCATTTTCATCATCCTCTTCTCTGGTAGCTCGCGCGCTCCGTTACGATACGGGGCTACATCTCCAGTGTGCGTCCAGACCGAACGGCGGACGGAAAAATCACCATCCGGGGACTATAGACGAACGGAGCCAGAAGTCCCGTTCTAACCCCACCGCGCGCTTACCGGCGAAACTCGAAAGACCACGAACCTGGGTGAGCAAAAATCGACCACATCCGCGACGCGCCAGTTGACGGATCGCGAAACCTCCTGGACAACCCGTTGTATTGCGCGGCCACACGCCCCGGATATGCTTGTCCGCAGCTTGTCGCCAATTCACTCGCAAATTCCCGAAGGCAGGAGATCTCCCATATGAGCGCGTGGATTCCTCTATTTGTCGCTCTGCTTCTCAACGCGGCGGCGAACGTTCTCATGAAAGTCGGAGCTCGCACCGAGATCGCGGTCCCGGACCAGGCCTCGTTGCTCGCGAAGACACTGGCCTTCCTGAACCTCGCCACCGTCATCGGCATCGTACTGTTTGCCGCCAACGTGCTCGTGTACCGCAAGGCCCTGGACAGGCTCGACGTCTCGATCGCCTATCCGATAATGGTATCCGGCGGCATGATCATCGTCGCCCTGGCAGCGGCGCTGCTGCCCATCCTCAACGAGCGCGTCTCGATGATGCGAATCGCGGGGATGGTCGTGACGGCGGTGGGCGTGTGGATCGTCGCGCGGAGTTGATCTCTAGAATTGGAGCGGTGGATTTTTGACCTTCTCAACGGGTATCGGAACGTGACGGCGGCTTTGTTGCCGAGCCGGTCGGCTCCTGTTGTCATCTCGAGCGAAGCGAGAGATCTATATCAACGGAGATTTCTCACTTCGTTCGAAATGACACTGATGCCGCTCTAAAGATCCCCGTCTTCTCGACGACGACGAAGGACTGCGAATCGAGGTTGCGATCGAACCGCGGACCAACGGAAAACCCGTGTGTTCCGGGTGCGGTAAACGGAGGCCGGGTTACGACAGGCTGCCGGTCCGAAGCTTCGAATTCGTCCCGCTTTGGGGAATTGCGGTGCTTTTTCGGAACCATCTCTTTTTTCCTTTCTCCCCCTCTGCCTTCTGCTCTGGAGGTGATAGTATGCGCGGAGACAGTGGCCGTTCGAGCCTACGACTGAGAAGGGGATGAGAAGGGGGCGGGAACTTGAGTCAAGTGGATGAAGACACGATTCTAATCGTCGAGGATGACCGCATTTGCGCGCGCGCGCTGACGCGTCTGATCGGCCGCGAGTACTCGGTACGTGCGGTTACCACCAAGGCCGAGGCGCTCAAGGAACTGGAGCGCATCGATTCGTTTCGCGCCGCGGTCATCGACGTGCAGCTTCCCGACGGAAGCGGGCTCGACGTACTGGAAGAGGCTCATCTGCGCCGGCCGGACCTTCCGGTCAGTGTCATCACCGCCTATCTTCAATCGGACGTCATTCAAAAGATCTTCAGCTTTGATGCGAGGTTTCTGGCCAAGCCCTTTTCGACCTTCGATCTCGAGTCACTGCGGGATTTCATGCTGGGCGCCGCACCGTCTACCGTCGGCAGACGGCTGCGATTGCTCGCCTCGGAAAGGGGTCTCACGCCCATGGAGACCGAGATCGTCGGCCTCGCCGCAAACGGCTTTGACAAGAAACTGACCGCCAGATGGCTGCACCTCACCTCGAACGACCTCAACGATCATTTCGACAACATATTGAACAAGTGCGACTTCTATCGACTGCAGGACCTGGTCGCCTCGCTAATAAGGAATGAGGAGTCATAGCACCCCCCGGACCTCGTTGCCGCGCCGCTTCGTGGTGAGAAACACGCCCTGTCGCGCTTCGGTCGAGATAACCTTTCGGCGCTAACGCTTCCGGCAGCAGACAGGAGCCAGAGCGAATAGGTGATTCATAGCCGCTTCCCGGGCGGGCATATCTGTCGCGGTCGTATCGGCAGTTGTGCCATTCTGTGCCGCGCTGAAACCCGACCGAAAAAGCGCTTTTCACCATGAATTCGCAAACCAGGCGCTCCGTATCGTTGGCACGGCGTTTGCAGCGATTACCGAACAGAGGACCGATGCCGTATTCAACGGGATTATCGCTAGTGCCGCGACCAGTAGATTTTGAGCGGATACCGGCGAGGATTCGGCGCCGAGGGCAAGGAGCGACGAGGAGGAGATCTCTCCCTGCGGTCGAGAGGGCTATTTCGAGCAGGAGCGACGCCGCCATTCGGCGCCGAAGACCGCCGCAAACCGGTCAAAATCTACTGGTCGCGGCACTAGCAGCGCTCGCTATCGTGGCGATGGGTTGCAGCGGAAATGCTGAGGGTGACGACAGCGGTACTCAGGACGGCTCGGGCGGAACCGGTGTCTGGGAGGGTAGTGCCGGCTCGGGCGGCGCCGGGATTACTGCCGGCAGCGGCGGATCCAGCTCGGTTGCCGGCATTGGAGGAGCCGGCGCTTTCGGCGGAAGCGGCGGCTCTGGCGAAACCGCCGGCTCGGGCGAAGGCGGCACGACCGGCGGCAGCAGCGGGGCCGGCGTCACCGCCGGCTCGGGCGGCGCCGGCGGAAGCTCCTCCAGCGGGACTTGCCAGGGTTCCGTGATGTTCGAGCTCGAGATCCAGAGTGCTTCACCCAGAGACTATTGCACCAACGCCTGCGGGGCCTGGTTCTCCTTACAGGAGATCGACGCCGCGTCATACCGGGATCCATGCGGAGTACGATCCTGCGATACCTGCGAGCTCGGTCCCTGCCCCAGCGTCTGGTGCGGAGACCTGCCCCTCTCCTCGAGCTCGCTCTCCGCGGCATGGAGCGGCGAGCATTTCGTAAGCGCTACCTGCGGCGAGGACCTTGTATGCACGACCGGTGAATGCGCGCCGCCCGGCCGCTACACGGTGGCCATGTGCGTGACGGAAAACCTCAACCGTTTCTGGGGCACGACGAACGATTGCACCCGGGTGGGCGAGGTCGTCTGCACCGAGGTGGAGTTTGACTGGCCCATGACAGGCGTCGTCAAGGGCACCATCAACGGCCCGGCTGCGTGCGAGGGGACGTCATCCGCTCTACACAGCTCGCCTTGCACGGAAATCGGTGCGGTCTGTATCGCCGATCCGGGATGCTGCCGGTGCATCGACACTCCGGACTGCGGTTCGTTCTGGGAGTGTGCCTCCCTCGGATTCGAGGACGAAAACTGCCCGGGTCTTCCCCCGATCGCCGGCAGCGCCTGCTACGACAGCGGGCTCGTCTGCGGCTATTGCCGGGAGCGATTCGAGCCGCAGACCCATACCTGTAACTCGGATGGCTGGAGGCGGCTCGATCTCGAGATCGAGTGCCCCTAGTACGTCAGACGCCGCGCTTTTTACGGTCGCCCGGGGTCAGCTTGTCGGGATCGCGAACGCCCACGCCGATGGCGTGCTCGCCGAAGCGCGCGCGAATCTTGTCCAGCACCGGGCCCAGCGCGTCGCCGCGCGACAGCAGCTTTTGTTCGGTCTTCTCGAAGAGCGAGAGCTGTTCTGCCTCGAGCGGCTCGAGCTGGCTCAGGCTGATACCGAGCAGGCGCACCGGCTCGTTCACCCGCGCGGCGTCCCAGAGGCCGAGAGCCACGCGGCGGATCACCCGTCCGTCGGCCGTGGCCTCGGGCAGCGTCCGGCTGCGCGTGCGCAACGGGTAGTTGGGCTCGCTTTCCGCGCCTGCGCTCCGCGAGGTGCGGACCCCGCGCACGCGGCCGAGCTTCCACTTGAGGGTGACCGTACGACCCGCAACCCGGTCGCGCCGTAGACGGGCGGCCACCGCAAAGGCGTGACTGGTGAGCGTCTCGCTCACCAGTACGCGTTCGCGCACGTCGCGCTCAAAGGTATTTTCCTCTCCATAGCTCTTGGCCTCGCGCGTGGGCTCGACCGACCGGTCGTCTTCTCCGCGAGCCAGAGCGGCCAGCACCTCGGCGCGATCTCCCACCACCCGGCGCAGCGCTTTCAGGTCGGCGTCTGCGATATCTCCGAGCGTCTGGTAGCCGGCGGCGCGCAGCCGCTTCTCGGCCACCGGACCGACACCCCAGAGCGCGCGCACGGGAAGCGGATCGAGCACCCGGCGCTTCTCCTCGGGTCGTACCCACAGCAACCCGTCCGGCTTGCCCAGCGAGCAGGCGATCTTGGCGACCAGCTTCGAGCCGGCAATGCCGCAGGAGACCACCAGCCCGGTCTCCCGCTTCACACGCGCCTTGAGCTCGCGGCCCAACGCGAGCGGATCGCCGAAGAGACGCAGAGAGCCCGAAATGTCCAGAAAGGCCTCATCGAGCGCGATGGGCTCGATGAGCGGGGTGAACTGCTCGAAAATGCCGTGAACCTGCTCGGAGATGCGGGCGTACTTCTTCATGTCGCTGCGCAGGAAAACGGCGTCCGGGCAGAGCTCGCGCGCGCGAAAACCGGGCATGGCGCTTCGCACCCCGAACGCGCGCGCCTCGTACGAGGCAGCCGAGACCACGCCCCTGGCCGAGGTCGCCCCCACGATCACGGGCCGTCCCCGCAGCTCCGGGTTGTCGCGCTGCTCGACGGACGCGTAAAACGCATCCATGTCCGCGTGCAATATGACCCGCTCGCTCACCGCGCCACCTGCCCTGTGCGCTCCGAAGCCGGTGCCTCCTAACTATATTGTACGGGCGCCCGCGCGCACAGCCTCACGCGCCAGCCGGGCTCCCAGCAGAACACCTGGCGGGACACGAAAAGCGGCGCCCGCAACGGCGCGCGCTCAGCGTAAAAACGACTCGTTCCAAACGGGGCGGTGCTCTTCGCCCGCTTGCAGCCTGGATTTCCAGGTCTCGTCGTCGAGCCGGTTGAAGCCTCCCTCGATCGTCTCGTGGTAGCTCAACACCGGGCCGGCGTAGGCGCGAAGCTGGCAGTCGGTCTCGACCGAGAGGAGCATCAGGTTGGGGTAACCGGTGCCCACGTGCAGCACCTCAGCTCGATTGGGATCGGTGTGAATGTCGGCGATAGTGGGGTCGAACAAGCGGCTGTTCTGTTCGGTGTGCTTGTAGATGAGGTCGCGATACCAGCCGTCGAAAGGCGGGTCTCCGCTGCCCCCGAGGGCAAAGATCAGCTGGTTCATGAACTCGAGCTGCGCGCCGTTCAGAGGGATCTGCTCTAGCTCGGCGTCGGCGATGTCCTTCAACATCAAGGCGACCTCGGCCAGGCGGCTGTAATAGTGGCCGAGGCTTGAGCCGCGGAAATACTCCGTGCCCGCCCCGGGCTCGTCCGGATCCTCTGCCTCTACAGAAGCGGTTACTTGCAGAATCCCCAGCTCGTCTAACGCCTGCAAGGCCAGCTCGGCCACGTCCGCGATCTTCTGGAAGAACTCCGGATAGGGGTCCACCCAGGCGTCCGGGTACTCGCACTCCGCCATGGTGTACGAGGGCTTGGCGTACAACAGCGTGTCGTGCCGCAAATGGGCCCAGCTGGCCAGCTGCGCGTTGAGCATGCGGTGCTGCCAGGCCCTGGTCCGCATGGCCGGCGGATAGATGTCCGAGGTGGTATCCTCGTCCAGCGTCATCAGGGCCGAAAGCCAGGCATTGTAGAAGTTATCCTGCCAGAACTCGCCCGGGTAGGTGTCGAGCAGATAGGCGAGCGTGGCCAGGTTCGCCTGGTACTGATAGGTGTCGAGCTCGTTCTGCAGCAGCGGTACGGTCTCGCGGTTGCCGAGCACGAACCAGGTGTCGAGCGGCGACGGCATGTAGCGCTTCACCGGGTCCTTGACCCGGTCGAAGACCACGTTGGTGAACACGTAGGAGTCCACGATGAAGCGCTGCCCCATGAAGTGGTAGGCGGGGGGAATGGGTGTGAGCTCGTCTGGCCCCAGAAGGGGATTCGCCATCATGATGGTGGAGTTGATATATTGCATCGCGACCCCGGAGCGAAGCGCCTGGTCGACGAACGCTTGCAGGGTGGACGGTTCGCTGAGCTCTGCCAGCGAGGCAATGCCCGCCTGCTCGGCCATCGCCCGCAGCTCGATCGCGTTCATCGAGTCGGACAAACCGACCAGCGCCTCGATGGTCTTGTTGATGGTATCGTACTCTACATTTCCGCCGCTCCGGTACAGCAGATCGGTGAGCAGATAGGCCAGCCGAGCGTGCCGGGAGTATTCGGCGAAATCGAGGCCGATGCGCTGGATCCACATCATGGCCCGGAAGTACCGCTTCAGGCTCTCCCTCTTCGTGTAGTGGCCGCGCGGCTTGAACTGGCTGAAGTCCTCTTCGACCCCCTTTCCGAAAATCGATATCCCTACCGGCGTCTCGTTGGCGACGTGCTGCAAGTAGACGTTCACGGTTTCGTCGACCTCTCGCCGGCAGGAGACCCTCGCGCCGTTTAGCAGCGACCGGGCGACACAGATCCATACCGCGGCATCGTCCAGGGTCTGCGCCAACTGCTCGTCCCCCTCGGCATCGCCGCTCTGCGGGTGCTGCTCGAGCGCGCCCTGCATCTTGCCGAGCATGGCATCCAGAGCGTCGGAAAGGATGAAGACCTCCAGGTCCATCAGCACCCTGTCGAACGACAGGTGAAGGGCGTCGAGCATGGCATCTACCGAGAAGTACAGGGGTAGATCGTCGGAGTAGATGCGGATAAACGCCTCAAAAAAGGTCCGGTACTGCACGTCTTTCAGAACGGCGAAACCCTGTTGCCGATACAGCTCGTCCTGCTCCGGCGAGAGCGCGACCACCTCGCGGATCAGGTCCAGGTTGAGCGCGCCGGACGGATCGGTAGCCACGCCGTCGCTGTAGGCCGCCGTGGGCCCGTAGTCCTGCCGGAACTGTTCCAGGGTCATGTCGGCGAAACGGTCCCGGGCTTCGTCGAACGATTCGAGCGCGGCCCTCTGCTCGATGGTCATCAGCGCGGAAAACCCGTCGCCCGGCGTCAGGTCCGGCCGCTCCGTCGGAAGCTCGGGCACCGGTTCGGGTACCGAACCGTCCGCACCGGGCTGCGCCCCGCCGTCGGCGCCCACCGGTTCGGGTTGCCCGCCCGCGCCTGCACCAGCACCGTCGTCGGTTGCTGTTTGCCGGGCGCAGGCAAAACAAAGAGAAAAAAACATCGCGAGCAACAGGCGCGTTTTCGGCATCACCTTCTCCCCTACTTCGTTTCGGTGCGGGCTTTCTCTCTCACCGCTGCCCTACAAATCCCTTCCCCCGTTACGAAGCAAGATACATACCACGCACGCGCTACGTTGTACGTACGGCCGAAAGTCCTTTGATCTTGGGACGTTGGCAATCTTGTCCGGTGCATCGCCTTCCCCGTCCGGCGCTTCGAACGCTCCGCGCGCTGACCGTTCCGTCATACCCCTGTGCCACAATTTGCCTGGCGAACAGGCAACAGGGCAACAGGCAACAGGCAACAGGGGAGCGGTTAGCCTTTTCACTTTTCGGGTAACCTCGGACGGCACGCGTTCCGAAAACAGAAGAAAAAGTGAAAAAGCTAACCGCGTCCCCTTTCGCGGCTTTCGCAGACTCGGCAGTTCGATAATTCGCTAGCATGACTCTTGTATTTCTGCCGATTGTCAGATGTCGTCTTCGAACGCGGAGGGAGGTCGGCGTGCGAACACTGCTTCGAACCTTTGGCGCTATGGTGCTGGCGCTCTTGTTGATAGGCTGCGGAGAGGACGACAGACAGAGCGGCGAGGCCGGGGCGGGCGCCGGCGCCGGCGCGGCAGCCTCGGGAGCCTCCGGCGACAGCGCGGCTTGTCCGGCGGGAAGCGAGCGTTGCGCCTGTCACCCGGACGGCACCTGCGACGACGGGCTCGGTTGCGCTTCCGACCTATGCGTTGTCTTGCCCGGAGGCGGAGGGACGAGCGGAGACGCCGCCGCTGGCCAGGGCGGGGAGAGCGGCGCTGGCGGAGAAGCGGGATCGAGCGGGAACGGCGGCAGCGGCGGTACCCCTGGCACGGGCGGCGCTGCCGGTACGAGCGGAAGCGGCGGCGACAGCGGCAGCGCCGCCGCGAGCGGAGCCGAAGCGGGTACCAGCGGCAGCGGCGGCACGGGCGGCAATGCAGGCGGGACCGGAGACTGCACCGCCGAGCGCCCGGGCTGGACGCTGGTCTGGTCCGACGAGTTCGATTACGACGGCCTTCCCGACCCTGCCCGCTGGGGGTACGAGATCGGCGGACACGGCTGGGGCAACGGCGAGGCGCAGTTCTATACCGACGCAAGGCTGGAAAACTCCTCGGTCGACCGGGAGAGCGGAAGGCTGACCATCACCGCCCGCCGGGAGAGCTGGGAGGGCAACGAGTATACCTCGGCCAAGCTCAACAGCAGCCTGGGCAGCGGCAACCCGGGCAGCTGGATCGGCGCGCTGATCGAGATCCGCGCGCGCCTGCCCGCCGGCAGGGGCACCTGGCCGGCCTTCTGGATGATGCCCGACGATTGCGCCGAGGGTTGGCCGAACTGCGGCGAGATCGACATCATGGAGCACGTCGGCTACGACGAGGGAAAGATCCACGGTACCATCCACACCGATACCTTCAACCACATGGAGGGGACGCAGATCGCGGAAAACGTGGTCATCCCGGACGCGACCAGCGCTTACCACGTCTATTCGCTGCAATGGAGCGCCGACCGCCTGCAGTGGTCCGTCGACGGAGCTCCCTACCACACGCTGGACCGTGAGCCCGCCTGGGGATTTGCCGAGTGGCCCTTCAACGACAAGCCCTTCCACATCAAGATCAACATCGCCGTGGGCGGCTCCTGGGGCGGCGTGGAGGGCATCGACGAATCCGTCTTCCCGGTAACGCTGGAGATCGACTACGTTTGCGTCTACCAGCCCGCCGGGTAGCCGTTAAGGGTCCGTGACAAAATAACTCATCCATCTTTCGGGCGGGACGGCCCCGGCTGCTGCGTTGCTCCTCCTCAAAATATCCCCAATATTTCTCGTCGTCGCGCCTTGCATCCGGGGCCGTCGCGCTCCGAAATCTGATCGAGTTATTTTGTCACGGACCCTAAGGAGGCACCCCGGTCCGAGGAAGGGCGTACCTGCCGTTCCGCATCGGTCAGCGAAGTCGTCTGCTGCCATACATGGGTCATCTCGTGTGCGCGGATCACAAGGAATCGTATCGGGGGTCGCTGGTGCTTTCCTACCCGCTGGGGCCCGTCGCGGCGGTTCCAACCGTCAGTCCGGGATTCTACCTTCCTGCGGTAGCGCACGGGATATTATGATAGGCGGCTGTTTCGAGCCCGCCGTATGTTACCATGGTCCTGCAATGCCGCTTCAACCGCCGAATGGGCAGCCCGCCACCTTTTCCGAGCCGCCTGCAGATCTCGTAGGAACCGATTTCGAGGGGCGGTATCGGATCGAGGCTCGCCTGGGAGCGGGCGGCGTAGGTGTGGTCTATCGCGCCATGGATCTTAGACTTTCGCGACCGGTCGCAATCAAGGTGCTGCACGAACATATGGGCGTAATGAGGTCGTCTAGGAAGCGGTTCGAACGCGAGGCCAGAGCCTTGGCGACGCTCACCCATCCCCACGTAGTAGGGATCATCGACTTCGGGGTAGCGGACACCACTCCCTACTTGGTGATGGAGCTGCTCGAGGGCTCTACCTTGAGCGAGCTACTCAAAGAGCGAGCGCCTCTGCAGCCGTCGCGGGCTTTTCAGATCTTGAAGCAAATCCTGCGCGGCTTAGCGTCGGTGCACCGGCACGGCCTGGCGCACCGCGACCTCAAACCCGCAAACGTCTTCTTGCAGCCGCTTTCGGACAGCACCGAACACGTGAAGTTGCTGGATTTCGGGCTGGCCAAGTACCTCGATCCCGAGGCTTCCGAGAACGGACACTCGATAACCCGCGCCGGCGAGATATTCGGCACGCCAGGCTATATCGCTCCGGAGCAAATAGCGGGCACATCGATCGACGAACGGGCTGATATCTACGCCGTGGGCGTCATCCTTTTTGAAATGCTCGCCGGGCGCAAGCCATTTGGCGAAGAGACCCACGAGCTGCTCCGCCATCAGCTCGTCGATCCGGTGCCGTCACTCCACCAAGCATGCCCGAGCCGCAAAGCCGTTCCAGAGCTAGAGAACATGCTGCAGCGCATGTTGAATCGAAAACCTGCCGAGCGATACCAGAGCGTCGCCGAGCTAAGCGCGGTTTTCGACGCGCTACCCAAACCTGCGGTTCTTGAGCTCGAGGAAGCGCCGAACACCGGAGAGCAGATCGGGTTTGCGCCTACGTTGCTCAAAACCGAGTCCGAACCGCCAATCCGGCTTTGGCAACGTCTAAGCGAGCGGTTCCGTTCTACTGTCGGCAACTTAGTAGAGTCGGTACAGGAGAAGATACGGCGCCTGATATACGCAGGAGCGTTCGCCATCGCCGTGTTATCGACCATCGTCATCGTGGTCGCCGTAGCGGTAATTTACATCTTCAAGAATCCCGAGCTCGAGGATCAGCAGGCTGCGCTCAAGGACGCTTTTGCCGGGAAACGAAACGCTGTCGACGGTCGGGAGGGAGGCCAGTCCGCTACCCCTAAACAGCCTCTTTCGGCGGAGAAGAGGGGTAGAGAAGCAGCGGATTCTAGCGAAAAGGAAGGCGAACCACAGTCTGAGGTCGGTATACCGACCATAACTCCCAGCCTGGCGAACCGCGCTAGTCCCATGGAAAATATCCGACCACCGGCGGTTGATCCGTGGGCAGGCGCGGTCCCGAAAAACCTCGCCAAGGTACGTAAAGCGGTCAGAGAAGGGCGGGAAATGGGTAACCGAACCGTCGCTTTTTTACGTAGCTACCGCAAACTCCGTCCCAAAGACCCGCGCGGTCACCTGTTATTGGCCGGGCTCTATTTGAACCGCAATTGGCTGCGCGACGCGGTCAAGCAATATGAGTTGGCGTTCCGTGTCGACCCGAGCTGTCGGGGAGATCCCAAGATTCTACGGGACCTCGTACAATTAGCTGCAAATAGGCGTTCTAGTCCGCAAGCGTCAGAGCTCATCCGGAGGGTATACGGGCCTGAGGCGCTGCCAGCCTTGGACCGTGCCCTTGCGAAATACAAAGAGGATCCCGACGCGGTCGCACGCTTGCGCCTTTTACGTGAGTCGCTCATACACTAACGTACCCGAGAACCTGATCACGAATAATGGAGCGTTGATATGGACCAACATAGACCACCTCCCCCTCCCCGAGTCTCGGGAGATCAGTGTCTTGCAGTCGAGGAATCGCCCACCAAGGCGCTAGCGCGAAACAATCGGTCGAATCGGCCGGTATTCGTAGTCGCCGCAATCCTATTCTGCTGCGCGGCGGCGCTCGTATTTTACGCCTACTCGTTGTGGTCCGAGCAACGACAAACCGCGGTACAGCTCGACTCGGCAAAAAACGAAGTTGTGCAACTAAAACGCGAACAGAGCCAGGTCCAGGCAAAGGTCACGCAGATGCAACAAGAGTGGACACAGCGCGAGAAGGTGCTTGGCGACGAAAAGAAGCGCGCTGAGGAGCTAGAGATGAAGCTCGCAGCCACAGAGGCAAGCCTAGAGGAGCTACGCGAGAGAGACGTCGAAGTAAAAAAAATCATAAAGGAATTCCGGACCCTGTTGCGCCAATTCAAACGTATGGTCGATAGCGGTAGGCTCGAGGTTCGTTTTCGTCGCGGCCGTATGATCGTAGAGCTCCCGGAACAGGTCTTGTTTCCGTCGGGGAGCGCAGAACTGACCGATGATGGCCGCCAGGCGCTCCGAGACGTGGCAAAGGTCCTGCGAAGGTATCGGTATAAACGTTTTGTCGTGGCCGGGCATACCGATAACGTGCCGATCTCCAACGAGCAATTTGGCAGCAACTGGGAGCTCTCTGCATCGCGGGCGGTGAACGTCACCCAAGCTCTGATCCGCTTCGGTATCAAACCGACGCAGCTGGTTTCCTCTGGCTATGCCCAGTTCGACCCGGTAGCGAGTAACGCTACCAAAGCGGGTCGCCAGAAAAATCGGCGTATCGAAATCGTGTTGGAGCCCCGGCTGCGCGATTTAGAAGAACACATCGAGAAGCAGATAGCAAAGACGGTAAAGACCAGTCGTTGACCGCGACCTTTTCTATCGCGGTTTTAAACGCTGGCATCTTCATTCCCGGGCATTAGGTTGTCTAAGGAGGCACCGTAAAATTTACGATACGAGACCGGGCGCGTCGGCGGAGCGAAATCGCGAGCGCGCCCGGAGGAAAAGTCGCAGAGATCTCTCCCTGCGGTCGAGAGCGCTATTTCGAAGGTTTTTTCCGAGGACGAAAGCCGCGAGCGCGCCCGCCCACGTGGCCGCAACCGGGTCGTTTGTTTTGGGTGTGTCCTAAGGATAGGTGAAAAACAGCTCGCTCCGGGACCGGTCTGTACCATCTCGGCCGGACACGGCGTATGCTCGACCGGTAAGAGATGACGAACGAGGACATCGATACGCCGACGGGGTCGCCCGGTTCTTCCCCGACGGCGGCGACACTCGCGTCGAGGGCGGTTCTGACATCGCTTCTCGTCGGCTTGGCCGTCCTCGTGCTCACCGTCGGACTGCTGGCCTGGAGGTGGCCGACCCTGACCCATCTCTGGCTGACGCTGGATCCGGGTAACGCGCTCGGCGCCTGCAGGGACGGGGAAGAGGGCACCCGGCTCTTCTGCGACTTCGCCAACAACTATTATCCCGAAGGGCGCATTATCTTCACTTCGTCCGATCCGAAGCCGGGTTTCTTCTATCCGGTATCCTTTGCCCTGGCGATGGGCTGGCTCGCCAGGCTGAGCTACGAACCGGCGCTGGCGATCTGGGTCGGCATACAGGTGTTGGTGACGCTGGTGCTCTATCTCTATCCCCACTGGAATCTTCTTCCCCGCTCGAGGAGCGCCGCGGCGCTGTTTCCGCTGGTATTCGCCACCTCTCTACCCATCCTGCACAACTTCATCTGGGGCCAGGTGAGCGTGTTGATAGCGGTCCTGGCGCTGGGCGCGTTCGCACTGCACGGCCGCGGTCTACGGGTGGTTCCCGGAATCCTTCTCGGATTCGCCACGGCTATAAAGATCTATCCCGTGCTCTTCGCCGCCCATTTCCTGCTCAAGCGGGATCTGCGGGCGCTGGCGTCCTTACTGCTGACCACGGCGGGACTGGTCTTCGTCATACCCGCCGCCATACTTGGCATCGATGATTCGCTTCGCTTCAACGCCATCATCGCGAAGGTTCTTGAGGTCATAAGCACGAAGCTCCAGGCGAGCAGGTATCCTAACTACATCGGCAACTCGGTTCCCGTCCTGTTGTCGGGTGAGGTCGATCCCCTTTCGGTTCTGGCCCGGGTGGCCGGCACGGCGGGTTACCTTCTTTCCGCCGTCAACGTGGTGCTGCTGTTTCTGCTGGTGCGCCGCAAGGTGAAACACGAGGTATACTGGTCGGCGACCTTGCTGTTCACCATCGTACCCATGGTGGTGAAGACCTCCTGGGTTCACTACTTCGTATTCTTGCCCCTGGTCCACGTCTTCCTCTACGTTCTGGTCATCCGGAGTCGATGGCCGCTATGGGGCAAGACGAGCGCGTGCGCGGCGTTTCTCTTCCCCTCGGTCATGCTGACGAACATCTTTTTCTTCGAACGCTTTCACCCGGACGCCTATTACGGAGGGGGATACGTGTTCTTGTCCGTCGCGTTGCTGATTCCGGTCATGTATCTGCAAGCCTTCTCCGTTCTGCAGCGGGCGCGGCGCCCGGATCCTTCGGCGCCCGAACCGTCCCCTCCTTGATCCCACGGCTCGCTCGCTTCGACCCGTGTCGCGCTGCAGGTGATAACGCCGGTCGAGGAACCGTGAAGGTGAAAGTAATCCCCGAGTTCCATAATTCCGAGACTCAATGATGACCGTCCATAATGGACGAGGTCGTCGGCGCGCGTGACGAGTATCCGAGCAGGCTCGACAATCCCATCCGGCACTCTGATTGGGGCTTGCCGTAATATCGCCTGATCGGTATACATGTTCGTCTGGGCTTAGCGTCCGTGAAAAAATAACTCGATCGGGTTTCGGAGCGCGACGGCCCCGGATGCAAGGCGCGACGACGAGGAATATTGGGGATATTTCGAGGAGGAGCAACGCAGCAGACGGGGCCGTCCCGCCCGAAAGATGGATGAGTTATTTTTGGCTAATTCCGGGTTTTTCAACGGCTGGGAAGAGCAAAAAGGGGGAAG
>CAYVFC010000128.1:0-23044 GCA_964450715.1 uncultured Sandaracinaceae bacterium
GCCCGCCCACGCGGCCGCAACCGGATCGTTTATTTTGCGGTGCCTCCTAAGGAGGACGGCCTTCTCATCCCATCCGATCGGGTTGAAAACGCCATGATTTCGCGGTCTAGTGCCGCGTCGTGGTCGCGGCGACGACCGCACCGGTCAGAGCCCCCGCGACCACTCCGGGCGCAGGCGGATCTGGCCGTCCAGGGCGCGGTCGATGGTGGCCACGATGCGGTCGCGGTCGGCCGGAAGCCGCCCGGCCAGGGTCAGGTAGTTGGAAGCATGGTTGGTGCGGAATACGGCATCGGTCGGTCGGGCGCCGGCGACCATGATCTGTAGCTCGCCCAGCATCTGCTCGATCGACGGCAGCTCGAACTTGCCCTTCTGCTGCATGCGGCCGAGCGGCGTGCCCGGCAGCACGGTGGTGGTCAACGCGGCGAAGTATTCCGGGTCCATGGCCGTGATCAGATCCGCGGTGGCCTCGGCGTGCTGTTGCGAGCGCTCGGTTCCGCCCACCCCCAGCATGGCGATCACGCTGATCTGCAGCCCGGCCTCGTGCGCGCGGCGGGCGGCCTGTACATGCTGCTCGGCGCTCGCTCCCTTGACCACGCGCTTGAGCGTCAGGTCATCGCCCGACTCCGGACCGATGTAGAGCAGGCGCAGGCCCTTTTCCGCCAGCTGCTTGAGCTCGGCAGGCGACTTTTCCAGCACGTTCGAGGCCAGCGCATAGCAAGAGATCTGGCCGAGCCGCGGAAACACCTGCCTGGCCCGCTCCAGGATGGGCAGCCAGTGATCCATGGGCAGCGACAGACCGTCGCCGTCGGCCACGAACAGCTTGCGTACCCGCCGCCCGATCTGACGCCCGACCTCGTCCAGGTCCTCGAGCGACTCGGATAGCTCCCGCACCCGGTAGCTCTTGTCCCGGTACATGGCGCAGTAGGTGCACTTGTTCCAGGAGCAGCCCACCGTGGCCTGCAAGATGTAGCTGTCCGCCTCCGATGGCGGGCGGAAGACCATTCCTTCGTAACGCATGCCGCGGAAAACCTCTCCGGGTCGCCGGACCTCCCCGGTGCCTCAATCCTTGCGCGGGGTGAAGTTGAAGGGAGCTTCGACGATGGCGCAGTTGCCGCCGGTGGGCGGCGGAAAGTTCCACTTCGTGGCCAGGTTACGCACGCAGCCGTAAACTTCGCGGTCGTTGAGCGAGCCGCTGACCGCCGTGGCCACCACGTTTCCGGTAGCGCCCACCTTAATCCGGAGCGTGAGGTTGCCCTGCAACACGTTGTTCATCTTCAGCCGGCGCTCGTAACAGGTCGTTACCTGCCGCTTGTTGGTGGCCACCAGCTTGGCGGCCGTCTTGCGGTCGATGTCTCCCGAGCACTCCCAGGCTCCCCGGACGTAGCGAATCCGCGTCTTGGAGGGCTTGGCCGGCTCATCCGGCTCTGGCGGCGGCTCCTCCTCCAGCTCGAAATCGGGCGTGGCCAGCGGATTTTCCCGCATCGGGGCCTCGGGTTTCTCCGGAGGCGGGGGAGGGGCCGGAGCCGGTTCCGGGGGCTTGAGGAAGATCCAGAACCCGTAGGCGCCCCCCAGCAACAGAAGCCCCAGCACCACGTACTTGGCGTTGCCGCCGCCGGATTTCTGAGATGTAGCCTGTGCCTGAGCCACCTCTTCTCCCTTCAGCGTGAAAAAAACGAAGCGCGGGCGCATTCTAGAAGCGTGTCCATGATAGCGCAACCGCCCGGGGTCGCGCTACCGAGCGGGGCTCGGACCGGCCCTGGAGGCAGGCCGAAACCGGGTGGCGCCGTTGTATATGGCGCGCCGCGGGATCGGGCCGATCCGCGGTCGGCTCGATTCGGATACGGCGCAAACCGGAGCCGTACGGACACGGCGCCTAGCGCGGTGCGGCAGAGCGAGCGCCGAGAGTTGGGCCGCCCGTACCCTCCTCACATACAGGGTTGCTCGTTCTGCTTTTCCTGCAGATTCCAGTCGCTGGAGTTGGGCATGGCCTTGAAGTACTCGCAGGCCTGCGCGTCGCCGAGCAGCTTCCAACGGAACCAGGCCACCGCCGATTCCTGGGTATAGCTGGTGGGGATGGGGGTCATGTGCGAGGCGCCCACGGCCTCGTACCAGTAGGCCTCGGTGGTGTCGGGAAGAGCGTCGAACGCGTCGCGGACCCAGCTCGCCGATACCAGCATGTCGGACGAGCCGTTGAACATGAAGAAGGGCGACTCGATCTGGCCATAAAGGCTCGCCCAGTTAGAGGGCGAGTCCCCGTAACCGCTGGCCGGCTCCATGGAGTGACCGGCGTAGATCATGCTGTCGCCCCACTTCTCCTCGGCCCGGTATATACAGATGAAAGAAGCGCCGCCGCCCTGCGAGTGGCCGGTGGAGCCGATCCTGTTGTCGGCCAGGTCGGGATATTCGGCAAAGAGCGTCTCCAGCGCGCTGATGCACTGGGTTCCCTGGCCCGTGTTGGTGTCCTCGTAGCAGGAGGCGAGAAAGCCATGACTGGCCAGGTGCTCGAGGATCGCGTTATAGGTGAAGCAGCTGGCGCCCGTGCCGTTGGACAGGTGAACCACCGGTACCTTGCAGCCGGCCGGCACCCCGGGAACCCAGATGTTGACCAGGCCGGAATCAGCGGACTGGACGCTAAAGGGACCCGTGCTGGTATAGTCGGTGATTCCCTCCATGCAGTGGCCCGGCGGAAGCCCGCCGCCAGCACCGCCGCTAGCTCCGTCTCCGCCCGTGCCCGCTCCGCCCGTGCCACTGTCGCCGCCGGCACCCGCACCGCCCGCGCCGGCCATACCGGCCGTTCCCGCGACCCCGGCCACGCCGGCCGCACCGGCCGTTCCCGCGACCCCGGCCACACCGGCCGCACCGGCCGTTCCCGCGACCCCGGCCACACCGGCCGCACCGGCAACTCCCCCAGAAGCGGCTGCGCCGCCCGTACCGGCGGTCTCTCCGACCGCGCCCGTCATACCGGCAACGCCTGCCACACCGGCCTGACCCGCAGGACCGGGGTCGTAGTAACCGGCCGTCCCCGCGTAGCCGCCCGTATCGGTATAGGCGCCCGCGTAGCCGGCCGCGCCCGCGTAGCCGCCGGGCATTCCGGGAGCTCCCTGCGGCTGCCGTGTATCCTCGGTGCACGAGACCATAAGAACGAATGCCATCGCCCCGATAATCCAGACAGCTGCCCTTACTCGCTGAACCGCTGGCACGTGGCTTGAAATTTTTCTCGATATCTTCATGGCCTCCTCCCGGGGTATTCGCGTGATCGGCTCATCAGATCCGTTTTTCCATAAAAAGTGTTTTTTTACACGATTACTCGGCGAGAGCGGCTTATCACCGCCTCGAGTAGTCATGTTATGCGTCTACCCGTGAGGAGTCCTGTGCAAACTATGAACATTTGTTGTTGTTTTGATGGATGAAGATTGGAGCGCAGTTTGACGAGCGTGCGGGAACGGACAAACCGTTTCCGCACGCCTAAAAACCGGGCCGAATGACCGATGTCTGTCGGTTTTCCGGCAGGGCTAACGACCATTCGCTGTCGGGAATCCGACGGCTAGTCCGAACGCTGCCAGAGGGTTATCAGCCACCTCACAGACAGGGTTGCTCGTTCTGTACGGCCGCCTCGAGCCAGGTCGGATCGTTCCGGATCTCCTTGAAGGCGCGGCACGCGTCCTGGTCGCCGAGCAGCTGCCAGCGGAACCACGATATGGACATTGTCTCCCCCCGCCGGTCTCGCCTGCTGAAATCCTTCTGCCGATTTCGACTGAACGGAACGCTATCGATATCTGGTGTCGGTTTCACGAGCTGTTTTGGCCGGCTCTTTTCTATCGAACGAATGCTTTACGCCCGTTGTCGTAATTCTACACAGTTACACTATGGAGTCGAGGATGGAAGCTGTACATTTACTGTTGTTTTCCCGTACCCGAATGGGGGACGACAGGCTTGTTGATTGCGTGAAATCGTGGACGGGCGATTGGTGAATAACCGCTTTTCAGGCTGATGCGATATCGCTTCGAAAACATCGAGCTGGACCTGGATGCTTACGAGCTCAGGCGCGACGGAAAGCCGCTGCGCATCCGCAAGAAGACATTCGACGTGCTCCGCTACTTGCTGGAGCACCGCGACCGGGTGGTCACCAAGCAGGAGCTTCTGGACAAGCTCTGGACCGGCGAGCACGTCAGCGACTCGACCGTCCCCTGGTACATCAGCAACCTGCGCAAGACGCTGGGCCGCGACGAGCGAGGCAAGGGAGCGGTAGAGACGGTTCACGGTCGCGGATACCGCTTCAAGAAGCAGGTGCTGGTCGACGACGCGCTTGCGGGCGCGCCCCTGTACGGCTCGCTCAGACCTCCGCCGGCAAGCGAGAGCGATCCGTTCGTCGGCCGCGAGGAGATCCTGACGCGCATGACCGCGGCGCTAGGGGAGGCCGCGCAGGGACAGGGGAAGATCCTGCTGCTGCGCGGTGTGGCTGGAATCGGCAAAACGCGTTGCGCGGCCGAGCTGGACCGGCAGATGAGCGCTCGCGGCGTCAGTGTATGGATGGGTCGCTGCCCGGAAACGGCGGGGCAACCCGCCTTCTGGCCCTGGATCCTGCTGCTGCGCGGCGCGGCCGGCAATGCTCCGGCCGACTCGCCGGTAGCGCTCGAGGCCGGCCGCCTGCTGCAGCTGCTCACCCCGGGCCACGAGGCGACCGTCGCCGGCGCTCGCGCGGACGACCCTTCCCGGGGCACCGACCGCTTCTGGCTCTACGACCGGCTGAGCGACTTTTTGCGCACGGCCAGCGTCATTGAACCGCGTATCCTGATCCTCGACGATATCCACTGGGCTGACGAGGCCTCGCTTGAGCTGCTTAGCTTCATGGCGCCTGAGGTAGCGACGCGGAGACTGTTGTTCGTGCTCACCCTGCGCGAGCACGAGCCCACCACCAGCCGCGCCGAGCTCTTTCATCGCCTGTTCCGGTCCGCGGAACAGATCCAGCTCGTCGGCCTCAGCCAGCGAAACATCGAGCAGTACCTCTCGCAATCTGGGCGGCCGGCGAACGTCCGCCGGCTGGGAGCGGTGTTGCACCGCAAGACGGGCGGCAATCCCCTCTTCCTGCACGAGATCGTCCGCTGGCTCGCCTCGGACGCTGAGAAGACGAACAAGCCGATCACCGCCGAAGCGCTGCAGGGGGCCGATGTGCCCGACGTGATCCGGGAGCTGCTGCAGCGGCGGTTGGCCGCGGTGGATGCGACCGCGCGGCTGGTGCTCGACATGGCTAGCGCGGTAGGGCGCCGCTTCGACCTCGGGCTTACGGCGCGGGCGCTCGAGCTGGAGCCGGCAGCCGTGCTCGGGGCGCTGGATTCGGCCGTGGCCGCCGGGCTGGTGGTGCGGGAGCCGCCGTCTCGCTTTCGCTTCTCGCACGATCTCTTCCACGAGGCGGCCTACGAGCTGTTAACGGAGGCCAAACGGGCGAGCTATCACCAGCGGATCGCGCTCCGGCTGCTGGAACGACCGGACAGCGACGCGGTGATGGGGGAGATCGCCTTTCACCTGCACCGGGCGCTGCCGGTCTCGGACAGCGCGCTCGCCGTCCGCTGCGCGGTCCGCGCCGCCGAGCGGTCGGCCGAGGTACACGCGCACGGCGACGCCGCCACCCACTACCGCCGGGCGCTCGACGCGGTGAGCTTCGACCCGCGGGCCGGCGCCCGGCAGCAGGCCGAGCTCTGGCTCTCGCTCTGCCGGCAGGAACGCTTCTCCGGTGACGTGGATAGCTCGGACAAAAGCGGCGACCGCGCGCTTCAGCTGGCCCGGGCCCACGCCTTGTTCGACATCGTCTTCGAGATAGCCTTCTTCCGGCGCAGATCCTTCCTGGTGGCCCTGGTCCCCAATCCCACCGTGCTCGAAGCGCTGCAGGCCGCGGTCGAGCAGGTACCACCGGAGCAGGCCCGTCTGCGCGGTCGATTGCTGAGCCAGCTGGCGCTTACCCATCCCCACAGCGCGGACATGGCCCGCTGCCGGACCACCTGCGAGCAGGCGCTGGCGCTCGCCCGCGAGCAGGGCGACGCCGAGCTGGAGCAGGTAGCGCTGAACGCCTCCCTGTATGCGCTATCCGGACCGGACGACATCGATACCCTGCGGCGGACGACCGACCGCATCCTCGAGCTCGGCTCGGAGGGCGGCGAGCTGTACTACCACCGCGAGGCGCTGCTGGCCCGCATCCTGGCCGGAGTCCACAGCGGCGACATGGCCGAAGCCGAGCGCGCTACCGAGCGCTACGGCCAGATGGTGCAGCGCGCGCACATGACCGAGGGCATCTGGCTCTATCAGCGACTGGTAGCGCAGAAGGCGCTCCTGCAGGGCCGCTTCCGGCAGGCAGCCGAGCAGCTCGCGCTTCTGGCGCAGCAGGGCGAGCGTATCGGTATCTCCTACGCCGAGATATTCCACCAGACCCAGGCCGGGTACATGGGTCGCGCCTGCGGGGGAATGGCCGAATGGGCGCAATCCGGTGCCGACGCCGTGCTGCCCGCGGCCCGCGCCTGGCTTCCCACCCTCACGGTGGTGGTGGCCTGGATCGCCGAGGCCGGGCTTCCCGAGCGGGTTCGCGAGGAGTACCGGATCCTGTCGGCCCAAAAACTCGAAGATATCCCCCGCAACTACGTCTGGCTCTATACCCTGGTCAACCGGACTCTGGCGGCGTTGGTCTTCGACGATCGGCCGCGCATACGAGAGCTGTACGAGCTGTTATCGCCCTATGCCGATCTCAACACGCCGGACGGCCTCTTTCTCTGCGAGGGTTCCGTCGCCCACTTCCTCGGTTTGCTCGCCGCCGCCCTGGGCGAGGACGCATCCGCCTTTCGCCACTTCGAGCAGGCGGTACAGGCCAACGGCCTGATGGGAATGCCCCCCCACCAGGTGCGCTCTCGCGTGGCCTTTGCCGAGTACCTGGCCGGCAGCGGACGCAAGAAAGACCGCGCGCTGCTCAAGCAGCTCGCCGGGCAGGCGCAGGACGACGCGCGGCAGATGGGGATGGCGCCCTTTGTCGAGCGGGCGCAGAGGGTGCTCTTCGCCGTCTAGGAGCCGTCCGTCAGGTATATCACGACTACACAAAATATCCTACGTAAGGTAACGATGACAACCGTCAAAAATATTATCGTCTGGAAGGCGGCGTTGCTTACGGCTTTAATTGCTATCCTCATAGGTTTAGTTTATCGCGCCGTTGTTATCGTATCGCGGACCGCGACCCCGGAGACGCTCTCATTGGATTCGGCGTCGAAACCGCTTCAGATACCGCCGAGGGTACGCGAAGCGCTTCTCGCACTGGGGTATGTTTCTTGGGATGATCTCGCCGACACGCAACTCTCCGGCGTTGTTAAACACGACAGCCAAAAATCCTGGTCCGGTTACAACCTCTATACAAATGATGTCAACGAAGCGTACATCATGGATATGTCCGGAAAAAAGGTACACACTTGGTCACTCCCCTCGAACCTTAACCACTGTGACTATTTCGAATTACTGCCCGACGGAGATATCGCAATTTCCTGCGTATTGAAGGCGTTCATTCGGGTAAGATGGGATTCGACCGTACGCTGGATAGCGAATATCCCGGCGCATCACGATGTCGACGTCCTCGACGATGGGAGCTTTCGCGTGGTTTATCGCGATGTGGGTGTCTCGTATAGAGCGCACGGTCGCGTTTATTTTGACGGGGTGGCCCATGTATCTCGCGACGGCGAAGTAGTTGGTCGCTGGTCCAGTTACAGGAACCTTTCTCTGTTACAACAGTTTCATCCGCCTACCTATTTAGACCGCGCCGAACCACTCCCCACTGTTCTTGCGGACCACGTCGTCGAACGGTTCGATTACTACCATCTGAACTCGGTCGAAACGCTAAAAACGGTGCCCAACCTCTCCCACGATACTAGATTCCAAGCGGGAAACCTTTTGCTATGTCTGCGAAACGCCAGTCTCATCGTTATTCTAGATCCTTCAGAAAACAAGGTCACCTGGCACTACGGACCGGGTGTACTGGATTTTCCTCACATGCCGACGATGCTCGAAAACGGAAATATTCTCATTTTCGACAACGGTACGCTACGCGGTTTTTCCAGAGTCGTCGAGATAGATCCTCTAACCAAATCCGTCGTCTGGGAATACAAAGCGCCGTCTCCTGAGCAGTTTTTTTCGGAATGGCGCGGTTCGGCTCAAAGGTTGCCGAACGGCAATACGTTGATCTGCGAAGCCGAAAGGGGACACGTGTTCGAGGTCACGCCAGAGGGGGAAATCGTCTGGGATTTTTGGAATCCGGAAATCAAAACGAATAAGCGAAAGCGGATATATCGTATGATGAGGGTTTCAGAAGAGCAGGTAACGCCGCTCTTGCGAAACGGGTGAAACGTGTGAAACGTGAAACGGTGAAACGGTGAAACGGGGACGTGAAACGGGGACGGGGCTAAGTTTTAAGTTATTGCCCACATCTCCTTCCTGCTGGCGGCGGCAAAAGAACGTATAATATCGCCGCGCCTCCTTACCAGAGGCAGAGCAGCAACCCGGGCGGACAGAGAATCGCGGCGGACAGGGGGCGTACCAGGTATATCCGCCGGAAGACGCCCGAAGAAGCCAAACCCAACCACCTCCTGTTGCCGACTCACCGCTCGAGATGGAGCCCGGCTCCCGGGAACACGGCTCCCGGCTGCATCGCGTGAACGGGTTCGCGGCATGCCGACGTGCGCTCGATCATAGTGTAATAAGGACGAGCTGCGCGCCCTGCCCGCGGACGGCGAGCCGATCTGCGACTGAACGCTCCGGGGTTTCGAAAGCACTCGAAGCCATTGCACAAATACGGACCGAGTATTTCGGAGCGCGGCGGCCCCAGCTGCAAGGAGCGACGACGAGGAGGAGCGACGCCGCAGATGGGGCCGCCCCGTCCGAACGACGACGGGAGTATTTATGCAATGGCTTCTACTGAATGTTGGTGCTCCACTCGGTAGCGGTGCCGGGCTCATCCAGCAGGTATGGCTTCCAGCGCTCGTCGCCTTCGAGAAATACCTTCTGGAAAGCCAGCGCGTAGGCCCCCGACGTCCCGCTACCCGCTGACGCGGGGTCGAACCAGTTGAAATGGGTTGCACTACTGATGCCCAGCAACATCTTGGGAGTGGAGCTCGGAATGTCGCCATAGGCGCTGATCGACTGCGAGCACCGCGCGGTGGAATCAGAGGCGCCGCAGAGCAGCAGCGTGGGTACCTGCACGTTGTTGCCGTTGGGATTGTAGGCGGCCAGGCCCACCGAGGAGCGGAGGCTGGTGTCGTCTTTCGAGGCAATGACCGTGCCCGCGCCACCCAGGGAGTACCCCGAGGTGCCGAAGCGGTCGCTGAGCTTGCCCTCGAGCGGGCTGCTGCTGTCGTCGTTCTCGTCCCTCAACGCCTCGATCGCATTCAGTAGCTTTTCGGCGCGTTCGCTCGGTGAGTCGCTGGAGCCTGTCGACGTGACCACGGTGACGATGCCCCACGAAGCGTAGAAGGGACCCCACGGCCTCATCTCCGGGCCGGTGTTGTACAGCCCGCCACAGACGGCAACGCCGGCGAGCGGCGGCTCGGCGTCGGTGGGGTAGTAGACCCGTCCCACTCCCGATATGTCGTAGTATTCGGTATCGTACGGTCCGTCGTCGGAGGTTACACCGGTCGGGTCGGGCCCGTGGCACAGGCAGTCGCCGTCCGAGCAGCAGTCGCCCGTGCCGGCACCGACTCCACCGGTGCCGCCACTCGCTCCGGCTCCACCGGTGCCGCTCGTCCCGCCGGTACCTCCGTCGCCAGCGCTCCCGCCAGCCGCTCCCGCCCCGCCGGTCGGGGGTGTTCCGCCGGTACCTCCGTCGCCAGCGCTCCCGCCAGCCGCTCCCGCCCCGCCGGTCGGGGGTGTTCCGTCGGTGCCTCCGGTCTCGCCTCCACCGGTCGCGCCGATACCTCCGGCACCGCCGGTCCCGGCTCCCGCAGAACCGCCCGCTTCGCCCGAGCCGGCCAGCGGTGCGTCGGTACCCGCGGTACCCGCACCCGCGTAAGACGCGCCCGAGCCGGCCTCCAAACCTCCGGTACCGGCGTATCCGGCCGCGCCGGCATACGGATAGGCACCGCCGGTGCCGCCAGCTCCCGGTTCGGTGCTCGTTTCGCCACATGCCCCCCACAACAGAAGGCCACCGATGACGATGCACCCGTGGGCAACCGGACGCCTGCTTCTCGTGTTGTTCCGAATCCGTGAAATGGCCATCTTTCCTACCTCCTGTTCATCTATTTTCGTGCGGCGGTCTCACGCTTCCCGGCGGCTTGGCGCACGAGGGAAGGAACCGTAAATCTCCACTCAGCCCTACATACTGTGCAAATTACGTTCGTTCACTGTTCGCACAGGCCAAACGTCCGTCACGGAATGACAATTGGCTACCTTTCCCGACATGGAGCGCGGGCCGCAGGCCGGCGAGACGATGCGACGCGAAGGCGGGTCATCGTCCGGACTCGTGCCGCGCTCGGATTACTGCGGCGGTGTTCGCCAGCTCTACGTGGGCCATATCGACGGCACAACCGGAGACACCTGCGTCTCGGCGTTCCGGCTCGACGATTCCGTTACAGGGCTAAGGAGGCACCGCAAAATAGACGATCCGGTTGCGGCCGCGTGGGCGGGCGCCCTGGCGGCTTTCGTCCTCGGAAAAATCCTCGAAATAGCGCTCTCGACCGCAGGGAGAGATCTCTGCGGTTTTTCCTCCGGGCGCGCTCGCGATTGCGCTCCGCCGACGCGCCCGGTCTCGTATCGTTTGTTGCGGTGCCTCCTAAGCTCGCCTTCCTGGGGGCCTTTCGGTGAGATCGCGGCCGAGACGCGCGACGGCGAGATCGTGATCATGCCGGACAACGGCTCGGGGCCGACGCGTTACCTCGACGACCTCGCCGCCCCGGCCCGCAACCCCGAGTTTGCTCCGGCCGCCTTCGCCCCTCGGCAAGACGCGGGTTGCGACTGAGATCGGTTCCCTCTTCCCTCTTCGTTGAAGCCGTCGGCGAAACACCTGCGGATCGCCGAGCCGTCAAGGCCCGGGCGTTGACTGTTGCGGCGCTCCCAGTCGTGCCAGGTGTTCGCACGCCGTCGTGAAGTTCATATTGCATGCTTTTTGGTAAAGCCTCCGTGCCTCCGTTCGGTTCTGCGTTAGGGCTTCGCCGGTCTCATACATGTATCCCAGGACATGACAGGATACGCTGTCACCGGCGTCACATCCCTTGCGGGATAGGCGCGCGGCCTCTGGCTCGTCCCGAGGCAATTCTGCACTGGTCAGGTACAAGAACCCCAGAGCACCGCACGCACGGGCGTGGCCCGCGTCACACGCAATTCCGAACAACTCCGCTGCCTTCGCGTCGTTCTGATGCGTTCCCTTGCCCGTCATTAACATGACCGCCAGGTTGTTACAGCCCAGCGCATCACCATCACCGCAAGCATGTTCGAAGAGTTCCACGGCTCGTTCATGGTCCTGCGCAACACCCTCCCCGGTCTTGTAGGCAATCCCCAATCCGCTGCAGCCCCCGGCATGGCCTCCTTTGCAGGCCCGTCTATGCAGCCGAGCGCCTTTTTCTAGGTCACGCTCGACGCCAATCCCGTCGACGTACATGAGCGCGAGGCGATGGCAAGCGCCGAAGTCGGCTCCGTCGCACTTGACGCGAAGAATCCGCGCCTCTAACGCGTGCCGAACGTGGTCGCAACCACCGTTCAGCACGAGTATTATGAGCAATAGCTTCCACGTAGCAGCCGGGTGGATTAATCGCCGATGGCAACTCTGGAGCAGCAAGCGCATTGTTACCCAGGAAACGGGGACGGGGCTAAGTTTTAAGTTATTGCCCACATCTCCTTCCTGCTGGCGTTGGTAAAAGAATGTATAACATAGCCCCGTCTCCTTACCGTGCCCGGGGCGGTCACCGTGTCCAGGCCGCCTCCGTTTCTCGGCACCCTCATCACCGCGTTGTCCGTCTGGTCCCATGTGCCCTATTTCCAATACGCATGCGTAGTATGCCCCTTCGGGCGGGCAGCGCCAGGCGGTCTTGCCACCGTCCGCTGTCGTCTGACCCCCGAGGGGTTACGTTTACAAGAAAGGATTGGGCAATTTTCGCCCGGGTAACTATTGCCTGTTTGGCGCCATTCTTGAACCACCACCGCCTCAAGGCCGTGTATTGACGCGCAATCGCCGCCTTAAGGCGGCTTATGCGCGCCCAATTAGAAGACGTCTCTCGGTCGACCGTTTTCTGTGTTTCGCAAGGCTTTTGCATTGTTAATCCGGCCCTTCGGGCCTCCGTAAGGAGGCACCGCCCAAGTTCGCCCATCCCCGAGCGGTACCGTAAAACAGCGCAAACCTGATTTGGTCTTCGATCTCTTCATAACTCGGCGCGCGTTTTCCGATTAGAGGAGCGTCCGACTCGGCACGCGGCTTGCTTCTGTTTTAGAACAAAAAGATATATCGATAATATTCGGTTCATATTGGAAACCAATAACACCTTAACAATAGCGGCCACGGCATCTATCTACCTATCTTCGTTAACTTTCCTTTGCCGGCAAACGAAGTTTTCGTTAACTCTTAACAAACCAACCTTCGCGCGAAAAGTCGGACACGTTTCTGTTATCAAACCATCCCGCACTTCCGTTTGACAATGACATCTCATCCACCGCTAGAAGTGGTTTCAAAACCGCGCACCGATTATTTCGTAGCGCGGCAGCCCCTAATGCAAAACGCGACTACGAGGAGTAGCGGCGCTATTTTGAAAAGAAGCAACGCCGCATGCGGGGCCGCCCCGTCCGAAAGACGACGGGGGGAGTTTTGCACCCACTTCTAGGCCTTCGGGGGGTCCTATGGCTCTTGCAACGATATATAGTGCGTTGATTGTCGACAGCGACGACGTCTATACGTCGCTATTGGCAAGAGAAGTCAAACCTTTCGTTTCCGGTGATATCCATATCGCGCGCGTTATAGACGACGCGATGATTCTGCTACACAAAAAAGTCGACCTGATACTCACCGAAGTCATCATCGGCTGCCAGTCCTGCTTTCCGTTGCTCCGAGCGGCCCGTGATAAAAACGCAGCGGTTCCGATTCTCACCATGAGCGGCCGGGCGACCCGCCCCCAAATATTCCGTCTGCGCGACTATGGCGTTTGTGCCTATCTAGACAAGCCGATCGACCTTTCGCTTCTGCGCCAATGGTTAGAAGCGCTATCGGACGGCCGCGAATTACCCCGCCCCACTCCTTTCTATCTCGGAAACGGTATTAGGGCACTGGAGCAGCACGTCGACACCACCCTGGTCGAGTACCGCCGCAAGTTCGCCTTTACCCGTGCCGAGGTAGAGGTACTCCGTTACGCCCTCTGCGGGATGAATCGCGCCGACATTTCTCGCGAGCGCCGCACCTCTCAAAACACGGTCAAGACGCAGATTCGAAACCTACTCAATAAATCCGGGCTCGATTCGATGCACAGTCTGCTGCTTCGTGTCCGTGCCGATGTTCAACGAGCCGATACCATCGGCTCCAACTCCACGAGCGGTCTTTGAGCATGAAAACGCTTCAACAAGCGATCATCAATGGACGGGGAATCGAAACCCGAGGCTTTACTTTCTACGATGGCCGATCGCGATACGAACGGCTGTCACACGACGACCTCGCTCGAGAAGCGCTCCGCCGCGGTCGCTACTTGCGATCGCTGGGGCTAGAGAAAGGAGACCGAATCGCCCTGGTGCTTCCAGACAACAAGGATTTCGTTCTCTCGTTTCTGGGTGCCATCTCTCACGGTATCGTGCCCGTTCCGCTCTATCCTCCCATGCCGAGCGGTCGTTTCGAAAGATACCTGGAGCGAACTACGGCAATTCTCAATTCCTGCCGGCCGCGCCGAATCCTGATCCCGGAGCTGCTATCGCCGTTGGTCGATCCGCTGTCGGGCGGGACCAACGGTCTGGAAGGTATCGTGTACTCGGAGTCCTTTTATCGTCGTCCGCTGCACGCCGATGTGCCGGCGAGTGAGCCCGAGTTGCTCACTCCTACCGACCCCTGCTTCATTCAATACACCTCCGGAACGACTTCCCGTCCCAAAGGAGTCGTACTCTCCCATGCGAATGTAATGTCCAATGCCCTCGGACTGATCGAGGCGGTCGACCCCCAAGCGACCTACGACAGCGCGCTGTCGTGGCTGCCGCTATACCATGACATGGGCCTTATGCTGGTCATGGCGCCGATCGTTTTTCATTACAACGCCGTCTTTATACCCCCGCTTAGTTTTGTCACTCGACCCGCCTGTTGGATGCAGGCCGTACACGACTTTCGCGCCACCGTAACCGCCAGTCCCAATTTTGGCCTGGCCTTAGCCGCCAAGTACGCGAAGCGCGTTGAACAACTCGATCTGAGCTGCCTTCGAGCCGTTGTCTGCGGTGCTGAACCGATACAAATCGAGACCGCACGCCGGTTTACGAACGCCTTTCGGCCCGCTCGAATGGCTCCAGAGGTTATCGTTCCCGCGTACGGACTGGCGGAATCGACTTTGTGTGTCACCATCCATGCCCGCGGCGCTCCGATGCGTTCGGTATACGTTGACCGCGATGAGTACCATCGCGCTCGACGCGTCAAGCGTCGCCTCGGCCCCCGGGGCGACCATCGGTTTCTCGAAATCGTTTCCTGCGGTCGCCCATTGAGAGGGCATGAAGTCGCCATAATGACATCGGAAAGTACGCTCGCTTCTCCGGGCGAGATCGGCGAAATCGTCTGCCGGGGACCCAGCGTTACCAGCGGCTATTTCGAGTGCGACGACGACGCGTCCGAGCTTTTTCGCAATGGATGGATGACCACCGGAGATCTCGGCTTTATTCTCGACGGTGATCTCTTCGTGTCCGGCCGGAAGAAAGATCTGATCATCGTCGCCGGTCGCAACTACCACCCCCATTGCCTGGAATGGTCCGTGGCCGGACTACCGTCGATTCGTTCCGGGTGCGTCGCCGCCTTCTCAATACCCGGCCCGGACGGCGAGCGCGTGGTCGTCGTCGCCGAATGTAAAGCTCAAGACGACTTAGCTAACCTAGCGAGCGAGGTCACGACGCGAGTAGCTTCCGATCTCGGAATCACCGCCCACCAGGTCGTCTTCGTTAACAAAGGCGCTTTACCGAAAACCACCAGTGGCAAGCTGCAGAGAGCCAAGGCGCGTTCGGCGTACCTGGCGGGTACTCTCGACTTCGTCGAAGGCTCTTATCAATCGCGAACGCTTTCTGTTCAAGACCGCTTTTAAGCCTCTGCCCAATTTTCACTCGGAGCGTTTCCACAATCCGAACAAGCACAACCTCATAAGTAGGATCTTAAGAAAAAGGGCACCGAAACTTCAACAGTGATAACGGCATCTTCGTCAACTATAAACCCAACTTTGAAAAACTCGATTCCCCGGGCTTTCCGGAGTTGATGCGTATTCTTTTCGAGAAGATGATGACCGAGATGTCCCTTGTACGAGCAAGGCCAACATCGCGAAAGGTCTTTTCTGGGCATCACTATACGTTGCGTTCCTCAAGCGTTTCTTCGCCCATGCTTGCCAGCACGTTTATCCGGTCCGAGATAGCTCTACTCGGCGCGTCGCTATGTGCGGCCACTCTTTTCTTGGTTCCTTCTTTCGCTCGACGCAAAGAAGATTTCGCGGTCTACGCGATGCTCTTGCCGACGCGTTTCTCTTCCCCCTTATTAATGCTGCTCGGTCTAACCCGAACCGCGAACGAAAAAGGGACGGCTTGCTTTCAGCCTTCTGCCAGTAAACGGGGCCGTATAAAGCGATCACCTATGACTGGTTTCATATTGCCGTTCTGTTCAGCAACGAACCACACTTTTCCACCAAGGCGGCGATCCGAAACCCCTTTTCTCCCAACAGCGTCTGTTCGTCGATCCACGTTTGCATGGGAAACTCCGACAAATAAAAGATCTCTTCCAACGCCAGTGTAAGGTCGACGAACATCAGGGAAGTGACGCCCAGATCGTTGATCAGAGAGCTCTGGTATTCAATGCTAGGGATTTGTCTTCCCTCTTCCGCAATCGCCCGCTCGACTACAGACTTGACCTTCTCGAATAGCTGCGTTTGGTCCATTTCCATCGCTCCTCTCGATCTGTTTTGATCGGGTTTATCCTCTTTCGTTCTCCCGGTATTAGCCGATCTTCCATCTGATACGAACCGCACGGGTACCGCTTCATAGCGCGAATATACGGCCGCTCTAGCGAATCGGCCGCAATATTCTCTTAAAGTCGGTAAGAAAAGCGGCTCTATCACCCGTACGGGGTGATCTGAAGCGAGGCTATTTGGAGGTTTGGCGGTAACACGCGCCGACGGTGCAACGCTAGTCCAAAGACGAGAGGAAAACGCTGCGCTCACCCGCGCCGGGTGATGAGCGGTCGGGCTTTGTCTACTTTTATTCAACGAGGTTCGGGTGCTACGCGCTCGCTCCGTTTTCTGCAGTTCGATTGCTCATCTCATACAGCGGGGCGGTGCCGAAAGGTTCTCCCCATTATCTTATCAAACCGCGAAGACTCTGCTTTTCGCAAAACCGGGCATCACACCAGGGAGGAACTAATCCAATGAATACGAAAACCGTTCACCATCACCGATCCGCGCTATTGCGACCGATACGGTTCGCCTTTTGGGTTGCGGCCGTTATCCTCGTTTTTCCGCTCTCTCGGAGCCAGGCCGGAGACAGTCTTTGGGAGGCTGGAGCTTATTCGCCCATCATCGCCGGGGAGTGCTGGGTGGAAAAGAACCAACCGACTGAAGGCGCCCAGTTTCGCGACGCCTGGAACTACCGTTTAAACAGGTTCGGCTACCAGTACCTGGAAAACCACGACGGACTAGACGTCGTTGACGGCGCTTTTATGGCGGGCGGCGACCAATACGGAGGAGATTGGGGCGTATACGGCGTAGACCGCTTTGACGTCGTATTCTTCAACGGCCACGGCGCTTGGAATCCCGTGAATCCCGTAAAAGGCACCATGTTTCTAGCCGGTAACCCTTACTATACTGCTACGTTTGATTGTCGCCCTTGGACCTCTCAGATGTCCTTCGGTAACGGCGGAGGTAACCAGGAGTTGAAGGCGATGATCGCGCATTCCTGCAACTCTCTCGAGTACGAAGTTTGGGAAGCGCACGGTATGGATTCCGTTCGAGGAGGTAGTACGTTCAATATCTGGAATGGATGGCATGGCGGCATGAACTGGGGATCGACCATGCTAGCGGATTTCAAGACCTTCTTGAAAAACGTCAAGTACGACGGACTCGGCCTGAAGTGGGTTACGGTCATGTCCAACCTCTGGGGTGGTGCCGGAGGGGATAACGATGAATGCGCGACCACCCTCTTGTTCGGTGCCAACGACAGCGAAATTTCGAATGTGTTTTACTACTCCGGCTTGAAGGATTTTCGGCCGTCGGGTTGGTGGGGCATCAGCAAGGTAGCGGCCATGATCGGATGCGATCCGCATGAAAGCTCGGTTCTTCTTCAATAGTTACTTCTTAGATAAACCGAAAGGGAACAAAGCCATGACCAAGATCGAAAAATTTCCCCTAAACAACAGTCGCCGGTCACGAGTCTCGACTCTGGCGATGCTCTGCCTTTCCGCGACCGTGGCGCCCGCGTGCTACGCAACTCAAGCCGAAGTCGATGAGTTTGCCGCCGTCGAACAGTCACTGAAAAACAACGGGGCCAGGCCCGAGGTAGCGGTGATGAGAGGCCAGATCGAAGCCCGGTTGGCGACCGATCCCGAGGAGCTGCTGCAGCCGAGGGGCTTCGGAGCCTCCCGTACGACGAAGCGAATGAATATCAACGCCCGAGGGCTGGTCAAGAACGTCGATTTCTTGAGCGGGCACGAGGATACGCTGGTGGATACTAAAGACGAGATTCGTCTAGGCAGAACGCCCGACGATCTCCCCCCTCCGGCCGGAGAGCCGCGAGTCGATGTCGACAGGAATAAGGGCTATATCGCCATAACCAGCGGCGAGCTACCCGTGAAAAGGAATCCCGGGTTGGGTGATCTACCGGAGCAGGCTTATTCCGCCAACGCTCGGAAGCACTTTCGAGACTTGGGGCTTGACGATTCGGAAGTCGAGTTACAGGTCGAGACCCTGGGCATGCGGGAGATGGGCAGCGATCCTCGCGATACTCCGCGAGCGATCGAAAAGATAGAGAAGATCGTCTACGCCAATCGCGCCGTAAACGGATTGCGGGTTATCGGAGAAAGAGTGATTTTTTGTTATCACTTGAACGCGAAGCTGCGCGAGATCTTGGGCAAATGGACGCCGATCGACTATCGCAAGAGCCAATTCGAGCCTTTCATCTCGTCGCGCGAAGATGTCATGGAACGTCTATCGGAAAAGATGACGGAATGGGTACCCGGTCCTGAGCATATACAGAGCGATATCGAGCTCGAACCGGTCTACGAGATTGTTCAAGACCCCTCGAACGAAGAGTACTATCTGGATATGAAGGCGAACGTGAGATTCCGCGCCGGTCGAAATGAGGGCGAAACCGTACCTCGATCGGAGCTGATCGATCTATAAGCCGCATCGGTAAAATCGTCCTGTTACAATCCAAAATATCCTTCATCGTCGGAGCCCGCCGTCGGGATTCGGGAAAGACGCACCCGATACCGGCGGCGGGCTTTGTTGTTTAAGGCGCTCTCGACCGCCGGGCGCGCTACCGCTCCTCATGATCGATCACGTCTCGGCCGATTGTTCCTCGAAAATCATTCCGCCCCGTAGGAGCGCGCCTTGCGCCAGCCACTCAAGCGGCAGGGAACTAGCCCCTTCCCTATAATGACAGCTTAACGATCGGCCAAGTTCGTGCCCGAACCGGGCGTACACGCTCGACGGCTGTACCTTTCCGGCGGCAATACGCAAGGTCCGCAGTAACCGAGTACACCGCTCGACGAAGACGCCAGGCTAGGCGATTCAACTCAAGCGAGCGACGGGGTTAGGGGAGTTGAGTCTCCTCGAAGGACGGCTCTACACCGTTCGCCTTCTGCAGAGGGATCGTTGGCGTAGATGTTGGCAGGTCCGCAGCCTCGCCTACGTTTTCCGTATCCGTCAACGGCATATTCAGTTTCGCAAGCCCCGCGAGCCCCTCCTTGATTCCCTCCTGATCGTTGTTTTCTTCTGGTATCTCCCCCTCCTTTTCCTCCGGAAGCGAGCTCAGGTTGCCGGAAGCGCCCGACGCTCTTTTCTCGATCGAGGGATCATCGAAAACGCGCTCCCCCGGTCGCGCCGCGAATACCGTCAAGCGACTCTTTTCGAAAAAATATCGACTGTCGCGATCCGGATCAGCAAGCGAGCGAAGCGCATTTGCCTCGGCAAGTCCGTCGAATTCGAGCTCCATTCGGCAGAGAGTGTCCCGGCACTCCACGCTTTTCACGCGATCCTCCCCCAGCTCTGCCGCTTTCATAGCGTCAGCAACGAATTGCCGGGTAGACTGCGTCCACTGCATGTCTGTCGACTCGGACTGGAAGCGCGCCTCGATCGCGCCGCGCAGAACCGTACCGGAAGCTGCCGATAAATATCGCTCGCTTCGGCCCAAGAGAAGATCGTTTAGCGGTTCCCTATCCCTGCCGGTTTGCCGGTCGTCTTCACCACTGCGGGAATCGATTCCGGTCGGGTAGCGGCTATTTGATTCCTCATTGCGTCGAGCAAAGGGCGCGGCGTTATTAGCCATCGATTCCTCGGTCGGATCGAGAAAGTCGCTGTATCTCGCGAAGGACGGCGACTTCTCGTGCAACCCGGTGCCGGCACGAGAAGCGACCGCGGGGTTTTCTAGGTAGGAAAAACTCTCGTCTGTTCCGCGTTCGTCCCGGGCACGGTTCCCGCCGACGCCTCGACTCTTCCGGTATCTCGTCCCGGTCGGTTCGCTTTCGCGTTCCGCCTCTTCTCTGACGAGTTTCTCGCTTTTACCGCGGATATTCTCGTTCTCTTCGATTTGGTTATGTATAGCGTCCCAGGCTACCAGCGCCCATGGAGAACAGATTGCGATACCAGCCACAACGAAAAACCGATGCCCTTTCATCGCCATTACCTCCCAACTGCGTCGTAACCCGCCCGTTCGTAGCCTGACGCGACCGCTATTCTGCGCGCTCGCGCATTGGATGCGCTAACATCTAGACTCGACATTAATTACGGGCGGAACGACGGTCATCACCCGGCCGGGGTGACGCTCTTCGTACTGGTCGCCTGCAGCTGCAATTTTCTGCCCGCGATCGGTGTGAAACTCTCACACCGCCCCGGTACCCATCGACCTTTGCTGGTGCCGCTTTCACCAAACGATTCTCTCGGCGGGAAAAACGCTTCACCCCTTCCGGGTGACTCGAGAAATTGGCGCCTCAAACGATTCTCGGCGGAAAAAAAACGCTTCACCCCTTCCGGGTGACTCGAGAAATTGGCGCCTCACTATAGTACGGCTACGGGAATGGGATGGCCCTGTTCTCGTTTAACTGTAACGAACCGATCAACGGAGGGTTGATAACATGAATAAGAATATCAAAACGGCGCTTTTGACTCTAGCGGTCATCGCGTTGGTGACCGGCGGGATGGCGGTCTCGACCGTCATGGCGGGGGCACCGACTTTGGGCGAGTGTTACTCGTCTTTTGGTAAGAACGAGTGCGACGACGGAAACGGATTGGCCTGGGTACACGCTTCCTCGAACTACGCAAACGGAAACTATTCCATCTGTGAGGAAGCGCAAAATGGGACCGGATCAGGCTATCTGCATTATCGGTTTGCCTTCAAGAAGGCAGGCGACGCCGTTCCGACAACTGTACGGAACGCAATCGATGAAGGCGTCTATGTTCGCCGAACCTGTATTCCGGCGGGGACCGGTGCTCCCGTGGTAACCGCCAGTACCTGCGGTCACAACTCCGCTTGCAGCATGTAGTGAGCGTTGTCAGGGGCAGGGCCGACTGCCCGGTCGGCCCTGCCGCCTATTCTAGACCCCTGCTCAAAAGGAGAGGATACGATATGCTGAAAGTCAATAGCAGTGGCGTGCTTACCGGCCTTGTCGCGGTCGGCTTACTTTCGCTCGGCGCCTGGACGGTTTCGAGAGAAAATGCCTCGCCCGAATCGGTCCCCCCGGACAAAGCGGCGCAGTATGAGATCGGTTATCCCAAAGGGCCTTGGTGGCGCTCCAACCTGAACCTGACACGCCTGGGCGTCGCCGATATCTTGATCGCCCATGAAGGGTCCGTTTCTACTAACCTAGGTGTTCACGTCATCACCTCTCCCGGATCCAAACGCGGGCGCGATCAGGCGCTGTACGAGGCGTTAAAGTTACGCCAACAGCTTTACGAGAAACCCGAACGATTCGAGCAGCTGGCGCAACTGCACAGCGACGACGTGCGTACGGCACCCTTTGGCGGCGTTCGGGGAAGCCTGCGAGCCGGAGAGCTTCCGGTACCCTTTGTCGACGCGCTCGGTAACCTCGCGGTCGGGGAGATCTCCCGGGTGATCGAGACGCCTCTCGGCTTCCACATTCTGAAGCGTCTTCCGGTGGCTAAAGAAGAGCGGATCTGGAGTCGGCGTATCGTGATCGCGTACGACGGCTCTTCGATCGAAAAAACCCTTCGGCTTCGGACCGATCGACCGCTACCGTCGAGAACCCGGCACGAGGCCGAAAAGCTCGCCGGTGAGGTACGCGCCGAGTTGAGCGAAAATACCGAGAGGATGGACGAGCTGGCGAGACTCCATTCCGACGCTTTCGACCAGGTTGACGGAGGCTTTTACGGGGCTCGGTTTACCTACGATGTATTGGATTCGGACCCTCTGGTAATGCATCATCTTATGCGTCTGGAGCCGGGAGAGCTGAGCCCGGTGATCGACACCGAGGAGGGATTTCAAATTTTCAAACGCCTGCCGCCCGAAGAAGTGTCCTATATAGCGTTTAGTCCGATCTTTATCCTGTACGATACGAATGATGGATTCGACCCGGGGGGAGTGAGCAGGACCAAAAGAGAAGCCGAAAAGCGAGCCCTGGCGGCCGCGCAGCACCTGAAGCGCAATCCAGCCTATTTTGATACGATATGTAGCGACTATAACGATATAAAAGACGAACAGGGCGGTCCGATAGCTTGGATTACCAACGGCGATTTCGTTTACCCCGGTCTGTGGCGCAGGTTGAATGGCCTCGAAATAGGAGAAACGCTTTCCCAGCCCTACGAGCTGCCCGCCGGCTTCTTGCTCGCCAGGCGGGAGCGGGCGGACGAGCGACCGCCGACGCCGCCACGACCACCGCTGCTGACCGAGCTCGAGCGGCCCGAGGCACCGAACATCGAGACGGCCTCGACGAGACTCCTTCAGAATCTCGCTTTTGAGCTGAAGAAAGTGGGCAGGCAAAGAATCGATATGAACGCGCAAGAGGAGCAGCGCTTCATCGAACTGATGGACAACCTCGCGACTTCCATCGCTACCGTTCGGACGGGCGAACGAGCCGAACTGGTCTCGCAGGCCGATCGGGAGGTCCTGGGTATTCTCGGAGTGAGAAGAGCGCTTCTTCTCTCCACGATTCGCGACGAAATCGTGGCCAACTACGTGGGAAGGGTGGTCGGTTCCCGTCCATGATGCCGGTACACGAGCTGCTCGAAGCGCTGGCGGTGGTGCAGCGGACGCTGCTCTTTCACGCCCTTCCCTTTGCCGTATATGGGGCAATAGCGCCGCGTGTGCCTTGGATAGGGAAACTGGTGACGATTGGGTGTTATCTGGCGCTGGCTTTCGCGGCTCGAAAAAACAACGTCGGCTCCGAATTCTTGACCGGTGTCTTCGTCGCCTGGGCCTACCTGGGCGCTGCCGCGCTGGCGGTGCTCGCCTTGAGAAGAGCGATCGAGGTAGGCGCACTCAACAGCGGCGGCGCCTTTGTATTCTGCGCATTTCTATTTACCTTCTTACCGCCTCTGGTGGTAGGGCAGCCGGTTCCCATGCTGATCATCATCGGCTGGGAGATGATGTTTTCCGGCTATAGTTACTGCGTTCACGCGTGTTCGCTTAAGCCGCCTAATCGCGCATAACCATTATTGAAAAAGGC
>CAYVFC010000129.1:0-14637 GCA_964450715.1 uncultured Sandaracinaceae bacterium
GGCGCGGCGGGTGCGGCCGGCGCGGCGGGTGCGGCCGGCGCGGCGGGTGCGGCCGGAGGGGCCGGTTCTTCAGTCACGCCGGCCACGGTCTGCTCGGGCACCTACAACGGCACGCCCGGCTCCACCACCGATCTCACGCTGAACGGTCGGGAATACACCCTTCACATCGGCAGCTCGGTCGATCCATCGCAGGCGTCGCCGCTGGTCTTCAGCCTGCACGGGCTGACCATGACGCCCGCCTCCATGGAACGGATGGCCCGCTGGGATCCGGTCGCCGATCGCGAGGGCATCATCATCGCCCGGCCCGCCGGCGTGGGCTCCATGAACGGCTGGGACCTGAGGGGAACCGAGGACTTCGATCTGATGTTGGCGATAATAGAAGATGTAAACGGTCGAGCCTGCGTGGACCGCAAGCGCATTTACGCTACCGGATTTTCCCACGGCGGCTATATGTCTTTCGCCATCGCTTGCCGCCTGGGCGACACCTTCGCCGCCGTGGCGCCCAACGCCGGCGCCGGGTCCGTAGGCTCCTCCTGCACCGACCGCCCGGTTCCGGTCTTCGCCTTCCACGGAACCGCCGACGGCACCGTTTCCTATAGCAGCGGCGAGAGCGCAGTACAGGCCTGGGTATCGCACAACAACTGCGGGAGCTCTCCCGTCGACTTCAGCGTAAGCACCGCGAACTGCGAGCACTGGGACTCGTGCGACGCGAATGGAGACGTCAAGTTCTGCACCATTCCCGGCGGCGGGCACTCCTACTTCAGCCCCGCTACCGAGGCCATCTGGGACTTCTTCAAGGAACATCCCCTGCCCTGACGCGATCGGATCGATCAGGAGGCCATTTTATCAGACGCGTTTTGGGCCGCTCGCGGTAGAAAAAATCCGCGAAACTCGGGCTGGGGGCAAGAAAGCTCCATGGTCTTGACCGGCTGCCGAAGAAATATCTTGTTTCCTGAGAGGGTGGGATGAGCGGGTAAGAGGTTGCGCATATAACACCAGGGAGTAGATATCGACCGGGACCGTGAGCGAACAAGAGCGATACGAAGTCATCGTGATAGGCGGCGGTATCTCGGGCGCCTCTTTCGCCTACCATCTGGCCGAGCGCGGCGTGGGCGAGGTGCTGCTGCTGGAAAAGGAAGAGGCGCCCGGATATCACGCCACCGGTCGCAGCGCGGCGGTGTCGTATCGGTTCGAGATCGACTGGACCATGCAGCATATGCGGGTCGAGAGCGCGCGCTTCTTCAACCATCCGCCCCAGGGCTTCTGCGACAACCCACTGCTGATCCCTTCGGGGATCATGCTCCTGTTCGCAGCGGAGATCTGGCCGGCAATTCCGGAGCTCGCCCGGCTCTTCGCGCCGCAGGGGGTTCGCATCGAGCTATTGTCGCCCGAAGGGGCGGCCGAGCTCGTCGGGGTGCTGAACCCGGCCGCCTTTGCCGGCGCGGCTTACCTGCCCGATGACGGCCACCTGGACGTGCACGAGTTGCTGACCGGCTTTCTGCGCGGCGCCAGAAAGAAGGGGGCGCAGGTCCGCTGCAATCGCGAGGTAACCTCTCTCTTGGTCGAGAATGGGCGCTGCGCGGGCGTGGTGACGCCGGAAGGGGAGATTCGCTCGCGCTGGGTGGTCAACGCGGCGGGCGCCTGGGCCGGCCGCATCGCCGCCCTCGCCGGTGCCTCCCCCATCACCATGACACCGCTGCGCCGCTGCGCGGCGACCTTCTCTCCACCCCCGGACCTGGATACCGCCCGCTGGCCCATGGTGGGGAGCGAGGACCTCAAGGTCTATTTCAAACCGGACGCGGGCGACCTGCTGACCAGCCCCATGGACGAGGTTGCATCCGAACCGTGCGATGCCCGACCCGACGACCTGGCGCTGGCCGAGGCCATGGAAAGGCTCGACAATCTGGCCCCGCGAATAGTGCCGCACGCGTTGAAGCGCAAGTGGGCGGGTCTGAGGACCTTTTCCCCGGACCGGCTTCCCGTGGTCGGCCCCGACCCGCTCTTACCCGGCTTCTTCTGGCACGCGGGTCAGGGCGGAAGCGGCATCGAGACCAGCGCCGAGCTCGCGCGTGTGGGCGTGGCGCTTCTGCGAGACGGAAAGTGCGACGGGCTGGACACGGAGAGGCTTAGTCCCGCCCGGTTTACGTGACGCAGGGGCGGGACTTGCGCCCGCTCGGTGAATCGTCGAAGGCAGGGAGCAAGCCCCTCCCCTATACGCTCGCTTGCGACTTGACTTAACGGGGGAACCTGAAGGCTGGCGTGCGAGGCATTACTTCGTTTTCTTCTCGAGCTTCTTGATCTTGCGGTTGGCCTTTTTCAGGTCGGCCTCGAGCTTGTCGATGGTGGACTGTAGCTCGGCCGCCTCTTTTTCCGGGTCAGGGCTCTGTTTTCTGGCCTCGGCCAGCGCCTTCTCGGTCTTGCGCAGGGCGGCGGTCGATTCCTCGAGCTCCTGCTTCGTCTGTTCCAGGGCCGCGGCCGCCTCGTCGCGCTCCGCCTTAAACTGGTCTCTCTTCTTTTCCAGCTTGGCGATACGCTCTTCTTGCGCGGCCATCTCGGACTTGAGCCCTTCGATGTCCTTACGCAGGCCCGCTTCCTGCTCTTTGAGCTTCTCGATCTGCGACCGTAGCTTCTCGCCGTCGCGCTGCAGTTCGTTGCGCTCCTTGTTCAAGGCGTCGCGCTGCTTGCCCAGCTCGGCGTGGCTGGCCTGTAGCTCGGTGTGTCTCCCCTTGAGCGCCTCGTGCTCGTCGCGCTCGACGTTGAGCGCCCGGGCCAGCCGGGCGCGCGAGACCGAGGTGCGGTTCAGCTGCTTTTCCAGATCTTGCGCCACCGACAGCGTCTTGGTGAGCTGCTCGCTCTTGCTGCCCAGGTTCTGCGACAGCTCGGCCAGCTCGGCGCTGGCCCGCTGGCGGTCGGCGTCGCCCTTTTCCATCTCCTCCTCTAGGTCCTGCCGGGTCTGGGCGATGACATCGAGCTGCTGCTTGATCTCCACCTTCTGCTGCGAGACCTGCATCCAGAGAAAAGCGATGAGCGCGGCCGCGGCCACGGCAAAGGGCGCCACCCGGCGCAGCAGGCGGATGCGGGCCGCACGCCGCTCCTCGGGCTGCGTCAGCACCCTGAGCTCGGTCGCCAGCTCCTCGGCAGTGGGACGCTTGGCCGGGTCGAGGTTGAGCCACCGCTCGAAGTAGGGCTTGAGAAAGGCGAGCTCCCGGCGGCGCGGGAGGGGGATGGGCTCGCTCGACCGCTTCATGAGGATGGAGAGCTTATCCAGGTCGCGGATGTCGGGAACGCTCTCCGGTTCCAGCGCCACACGCAAGGTGAGCGCCAGCGCGTACACGTCGGCCGCGCCCGGGACCTCGTGGTGCGCCTCGCCCAGATAGGCGGCCGCGGTCTCGGGCGCCACGAACTCCAGGGTGAACCCGCGCGGGATCTCGCTCTTCTCGGTGGCAATGCCCAGGTCGAGCAGTACCGGCAGCCCGCCCTCGAAGCCGTCCAGCTCGGCCACGAAAATGTTTTCGGGCTTGATGTCGCGGTGGCTGACGCCGACCTTGTGCATGGCGGCCAGCCCGTAGGCCACCCGCTCGAAGATGGGACGCGCCTCCTTGCGGGCGATGGCCATGCGCCCGCCCTGGCCGTCGCCGAGCATCTGCTCGAAGGTCCTGCCGTTGTACCAGGGCATGGCGAACCAGAGGCAGCCGGCGATCCAGCCGTAATCCTTGAACTGCACCACCGAAGGGTGGGGAACCGAAGCGATGAGCCTGAGCTCGCTAAGCGCGCCCTCGCGCTGCTCGGCGGACTGGGCCGGGAAGTGCAGCACCTTGAGCGCCACGTGGTGCTTGTCGATATAGCGGTCCGAGGCTTTGTACACCGCGCCGAACCCGCCCGAGCTGATGTGCCGTTCGATCACGAAGCGCTCGCCGATGACCACCCCGGGCTCAAAGGGGCGCTCGGGATCGGGCGCCGGACCGGGCTGGCTCTGCACCCCGGCCGGCCCGGGCCGCTTCGAGGGCGGAGCGCTGGACCGGCGCTTGCCTTGCGGCACGGTAGGCGGCGCATCTGAAATGTGGGCGACCCGGGGGGGCTCGAGCTCGCCGGGCGGTGGAATGGGCTGGCCGGCGATGGTGCGGTCCTCGCCCAGGTCGGCAGGCTGCCGTGCCACCGGCTGGCCAGCAACCGTCGGGTCAGTGCCCATGGTCGAGGGCTTAGCCGCCGGAGGCGCGCCCGCAACCGTCGGGTCAGTGCCCATGGTCGAGGGCTTAGCCGCCGGAGGCGCGCCCGCAACCGTCGGGTCAGTGCCCATGGTCGAGGGCTTAGCCGCCGGGGACGCGCCGGCCATGGTCCCGGCCATGGTCCCGGCCACGGTCCCGGCCGTGGCGGCATCCCCGGAGTCGGATTGCCGAACCGGTCGCGTGGCCGAGAAAGAACGTTTCGGCGGTGGTGGCTGGTCGGACATCGCTCCGAGGCATGAAACCGCGTCGCCTCTTGCAGGTCAAGGCGAAGCGGTTCCCGGGTTCGCGCTGTCTCGGTCAGAGCAGACGGATAAACGCCATGGCGAACAGCACCATGCCCAGTATGATCACGCCCTGCCCGGCCGCACCGATGGTGCACCAACGGCTCACGTGGATGTTACTGCACCGGGCGAGCCGGCGGATCTCCCTCGGCAAAACCGGTGATACGGATACGCTGTCCCCCCATCTTCATCACGATGGAATAGGCATCGTTGACCCCGTCGCCGTCCACGTCGGCGTCCGGCTCTCCGATGGGGGCGACGAACTGCACTCCGAGGTCGCTGCAGCCCCCCTTGAGGATATCCAGCACCGAGCTGCACTCGCCCTTTAGCGGGTCCTGTCCCGGGGCGCAGGAGGTGTACTGCCCGAGCTGGTCCAGGCAGAACATCTCGATGGGCACCGGCAGCCCCATCAGGTTGCCCTGGGGCAATCCCATGGCCGCGAACGACTCCTCGGCCAGCGCCCCGCACATGATGCCGCTGGCGTTCGCGATGTCGTCGCCCCCCACGGTCTCGGGCACCAGCAGCGAATCGATGGTCTCGGGCGGCGCCGGTATCTTGCTGCGGCTGCTGCCTATCTCCATGCGGATCATGATATCGTGCATGAAGAAGGTGCCGGTGGCTCCCTGCACGCTCGACTGGCTGATCTCGAAGCCCATGGACATGGCCGTGGTCGACACGCCCACCAGCCGGCCGTTCTCCACCACCAGGGCGGCGGGGGTGACGGTGAGGGGCTGCAGCTCGGCGTCGTAGAACTCGCGGTAAACCAGCACCGGGAAGTCGAGCTTGTCCGGCGTATTCGTCCAGGCGGTCACGTCCTCGGGCACGCCCACCGCCAGGCCGGTCCGTACCAGCGGGTCGGGCACCACGCTGCTGATGTCCTCGACGTCCATGATGTGGAAGAGAAAGACCATCTCCCCGTTCTCCATCATCTGCGCCATGATCTGGTTGGTGGTGTCGATCAGGGTGGGATCGGGAAAGAGGTTGGCAAAGGCGTTGCCCCGGTTGGCGCTTTGCGAGTGCAGGCAGAAGTCGGGCGCCGCATCCATGGACATCCCCATGCCGCTGCTGCGGAAGGTGACCTCGGCCTTGCAGCGGAAGTCGCAGCCGTCCAGGTTGTCCCGGTTGCCGTCGTCGCAGTGCTCGCTGCCCCCGATCAGGCCGTCGCCGCAGGTGGCCACGGTGCAGTCGGCCGTACAGCTCGCCTCGGGTGCGCCGTTCCGCTCGCCCAGGTCGCACTCCTCGTTGGGGTCCTGGGTGCCGTCGCCGCAGGTGGAAGCCATGCATACCCCGTTCAAACAGTAACCCTGCCCCCTATCGCAGACCGTGCCGTCGTCGAGCGGCGTTCCGGCCGAGCAGGTGTGGCTCGCATCGTCGCAGACCGCGGTGGGGTTGCAGTCGTCGGCGCAATTGCGGGCGGGATCGCTCGACAGGCAGGAGAAGGTGCAGCGCGTGGTGCAGCCGTCCAGCTCGTCGTAGTTGTCGCCGTCGTCGCACTCCTCGTCCTCGTGCAGCGTGCCGTCGCCGCAGCTGTCGGCCACGCAGACCCCGTCCCGGCAGGACATGGCCGCGTTGCAGCGGGTGCCGTTGTCGGCCGGCTCTCCCGCCCCACAGGTGTGCGACCCGAGATCGCACTGCTCGGTCCCGTTGCAGATATCCAGGTCGTCGCAGTCGGTATCGTCCGAGCAGGTGAAGGCGCAGAGCGCCGTGCACCCGTCGCTTTCCACCGTGTTACCGTCGTCGCACTGCTCGAGCGGCGAGTCCACCACCGCATTGCCGCAGGTATCGGGCGCTGGCTGGTTGCCGCCCGCGCCGCCGCCGCCGCCGTCCCCGCTTACGCCCTGGGCTTGCGCCGAGCCGCCCGTGCCGCCCGCCGGCGTCGAGTCACCCGCCGGCCCGTCGTCGCCTCCGCACGCGCTCGCAGTAACGACCAGCAATCCGATCAGGCAAGGGGTGTATCTTTCTCGTACCACCCTCTCCTCCCTCGTGTTCAGGGACGTTCCTTCATCACGAACACAAATACCGTACCGTGTTGGACCGACGCCCGCCAGGCGAACCCGTAAACGGTGAAGGAACGTCCCTCTTCATGACACCCTCTTCATGACATCGCTTTCCGTCAGATGAAAATGTAGCGACGTCCCCTATCGTAAGCCGGCAATAATGTAAATAATGTAGCAACGTCCCTTATTGTATTCGATCGCGCAGGTACTGCTTGACCTGATCGATACCGATGCGCTCCTGCCGGGTGGTGTCGCGGTCTCTCACGGTCACGGTCTGGTCCTTGAGCGTGTCGCCGTCGATGGTGAAGCAGTAGGGGGTGCCTGCCTCGTCCATGCGCGCGTAGCGCTTGCCCACTGTCTGCTTGACGTCTATTTGTACGCTGTAGTCCCGCCGCAGCTCGTCGTAGAGCTTGCGGGCCACCTCGGGCATGCCGTCCTTGTTGACCAGCGGGAAGATGCCGGCGGTGATGGGGGCCAGCCGGGGGCTGAATTTCATGTAGACCTTGCTGGGCCGCTCCGGGTCCGGGGTGAAGGCCTCGCAGAGCACGGCCAGCACCCCGCGGCTCAGGCCCGCCGAGGGCTCGATCACGTGCGGCAGGTAGCGCTGGTTGCGTTCCTGATCGAAGTATTCCAGCTTGGTACGGGAAAACTCCTGGTGCTGCCTGAGATCGAAGTCGGTGCGGTGCGCCACCCCCTCCAGCTCGTCGTAGCCCTGGCCGCTGAAGGGGAAGCGGTACTCGATGTCGAAGGTGCCGCACCCCTCCTTGGCGTAGTGCGCCAGCTCGTCCGCGTCGTGCGAGCGCATCTGGATGTTCTCGCCGGTCAGCCCCAGGCGCTGCCACCAGCTCTGGCGCTGCTCGCACCAGAACTCGTACCACTTGCGCGCCTCGTCCGGGTGGCAGAACCACTCGATCTCCATCTGCTCGAACTCGCGCGAGCGGAAGATGTAGTTGCGCGGGGTGACCTCGTTGCGGAAAGCGCGCCCGATCTGGGCCATGCCAAAGGGAACCCGCACCCGCATGGTGTCCACCACGTTCTTGAAGTTGAGAAAAATGCCCTGCGCGGTCTCGGGCCTGAGGTAGGCCACCGACTCGTCGCTCTGCACCGCGCCCACGAAGGTCTTGAACATTAAATTGAATTGCCTGGGCTCGGTCAGCGTGCCCGGCTTGTCGGTGTCCGGCCCCACCACGCGCGCGTACTCGGCCAGCGGAATGTCGGGCAGGGGCACGATCTCGAAGAGGTCGGGCGATATGCCCTTGAGCATCTTGCGCATCTTCTTGTGCACCGACTCGGGCTCGTCCTTGAGGTGGGCGAACATGAAAAGCGATTCGTCGCCCGGGTGCCGGTAGACGTTCAGGTGGTCGTGCCGGTAGCGGATCTTGCTCTCGCGACAATCCACCATCGGGTCGTGGAATCCGCCCACGTGGCCCGACGCTTCCCACACCTTGGGGTTCTGGATGATGGCGGTGTCCACGCCCACCATGCTCAGCACCTCGCCCCCGGGGCCCACGGGCGGGCACTTGACCACGTCGTTCCACCAGAGGTTGCGGATGTTGTTCTTGAGCTCGACGCCCAGCGGGCCGAAATCCCAGAAACCGTTGATGCCGCCGTAGATCTCGCTGGCGGGAAAGATGAAGCCGCGCCGCTTGCAGAGCGCGACCAGCTCGTCCATCGATCTTGTCGTCATGCGCACACCTTCGCGTGAAAAGGTGGCGCGGTTTTACCCCTCTTTACCCCCTGCGGCCAGTCCCCTTCCCCGATACCGGTCGATCCCCGGCCGGCCCCTGTAACAAAGCCGAGCAACCGAAAAGGCTCGCCCTACCGCTCCGGCTTCTCCGCGTCCGCAAGCGCCTTGGCCAACGCGTGCGACAGGTCGCTCTTGACGAAGGGCTTCTGCACGAACCCCAGCGCGCCCCTATCCAGCAGCTGCTGGGCCGCCTGGTCGACCGCGTGGCCGGTAGAGACGATCACCCTGACCTGCGGATCGATCCGCCTGAGCTCGCCGAAGCAGGTCACCCCGTCCAGTACCGGCATGGTCAGATCCAGTATCACGATATCGATCTCGGAACGGCGCGCGCGAAAGGTCTCGACCGCCTCCTGCCCGTTGTTGGCCGTGACCACCCCGTAGCCGAGCCCGGTCAGCATGGAGCGTACTACCCGCCGCACCGGCTCCTCGTCGTCCACCACCAGCACCAGGCCCTGGCCGGGAATCGACGAACGTTTCCGCTCAAAGCGCTCATCGGCAACGCCCGCCTCGATCGCCGGCAGAAACAGCTCGAAGGTGGTGCTGCTTCCCACCTCGCTCTGCACGGCGACCGCGCCCCCGTGGTTCTTGACGATGCCGTAGACCATGGCCAGCCCCATGCCCGTGCCCTGCCCCTCGGGCTTGGTGGTGAAGAAGGGCTCGAACACCCGGCGGGCGACCTGCTCGGACATGCCCGTGCCGGTGTCGCTGACCCGAAGCGCCAGGTAGCGGCCGGGCTTGAGCTCCGGCCGGGCGCGGCACCCCTCCTCGCCGAGCTCGGTATTGTTGGTGCGAAACTCGAGCTCGCCGCCGGCGGGCATGGCGTCGCGGGCGTTGACGGCCAGGTTCATGACCACCTGCTCGAGCTGGCCCGGATCCCCGTTTACCAGAGGGGCGTCGGCCTCGAGCTTGAGCGAGATGGTGATGCGCCGGTCGATGGTCCTTCCCAGCAGCGCCGCGGTGTCGCAGACGATGCGGTGCAGGTCCACCGGGGCGGTGATCAGCTTACCCCTGCGGGCGAATCCCAGCAGCTGCCCGGCCAGCTCCGACGATTTGAGGGCGGCGCTTTTGATCAGGGTAGCCGCCTCGTGCACCCGGCTGCCGCGTACCGCCTGGTTCTCCAGTATATCCGCGTAGCCCAGGATGGGCGTCAGCAGGTTGTTGAAATCGTGCGCCACCCCGCCGGCCAGCGTGCCGATGGCCTCCATCTTCTGCGAGTGGCGGAGCTGCTCCTCCAGCCTCTCCATCTCGGTCACGTCCCGCGCCACGATGACGATGGCCTGAGGCTGTCCCATTTCGTCCCTGACCACGGCGCTGCTGATCTCGGCCGAGTACTCGGTTCCGTCCCGCCTCAGCAGCTTGGCGGGCCTGCGCCGGATACCATCGGTCTCGATCCGTTCCCGGATACCCTCGGTAATGTTTTCGCGCTCGTCGGGTACGACGAAGTCCGTACCCGGCCTGCCCACCACCTGCTCGGCGCGTTCGAATCCCCCCAGGGCGAGCGCCTGCGGCGAGGCAAAGGTGACCCGGCCCTGCAGGTCGGTCATGATCAGCGCGTCTGGGATTGTCTCCACCAGGGTGCGGTGCAGCTGCTCCGAGGCGCGCAGCTCCTGCTCGGTCCGCCTGCGCTCGGTAATGTCTATGGCCACGGCCAGGGTGGCGGGCGCTCCCTGGTAGTCGATGACCGTCGCGTACTGCTCGATCCACCTGCCCCTCCCCGAGCCGTTGACCACGCGGTAGGTGCTATGCTCGACCGCTCCCGCGCCACCCGCCGCCCTCTTCTGTGCCTGCTTCTCCGCGAAGGGCCTGTCCTCGGGATGGATGAGATCGAGCACCTGCTCGGGCGACCAGGAGAGCATCTGCTCGACGGAGTAGCCCAGGATCCGGGCGGCGGTCTGGTTCGCCTGCTTGATGCGCCCCTGCTGCACGATCATCACGCCCAGCAGCGGGCGCTCGGCAGCGGCGCCGGATGGCTGCCCGCTCTCCCCGGAGGCCGGCACTGGCTCTCCTTCGTTATCCGTCCTCCCCATCTATCTCCCCGACTTCGGTCGGATTGACCCCGGACCCGGTCGCGCGACGACCGAGAATCTGTACTTTACGAAATCGCCCCGCGGGTATCAAGACGGAGCGGATAACGAGGAGAGATGATCAACTACCCGCCACCTGCTCGATGATGTCCGCCAGACGAGGGCCGGTCACCGGGATCGAGTAGCGGCTCTCCATAGTCCGGCGCGCTTTGGCGCCCACGCGCCGGCGCAGAGCGCTGTCGCGGATCAACGCGCGCAGCTTCTCCTCCCATTGCCGTTCGTCCGTTGCCAGAAAACCGTCCTCCCCCTTGATGGCGTGCAGCTCCGAGGGAACCGAGGGCCAGAAGGTGGGATGGATGCCCCGGCTTCTGAGATAGGGGAAGTACTGCACCACCCGCCATCTCGCGCTCTGGTTCTCGGCGGGAAGATGGGCCAGACAGAGAAGGTCGGTGGCCGCGCCTGCCCCGCGGTCACGCGCGGCGGCCTGGTTGGGGGCGGGCCTGGCGCCGGCCCGATTTACGGGACGGGACACGACCCTGCCCTACTTGATTTCATAACGGTTGCCGTGAAAGTCGCTGGCGAACACCACCGTGCCGTCTCCGCTCGCCTTGGTCGCGCGGGCCACGGCCAGGCCCATGGCTTGCGCGCCGCGGCAGAAAGCCTCGCGGTCGGGCACCGCCAGGCAGCTGTGGGTGTAGCGGTCGGCGGCCCGGCTGTCGTCGTCGGTAATGAAGACCTCGACGTCGGTCCCGCCCCCTGCGTAGCGCAGCACGCGGATCTCGCGCTCGATCCCGAACAGCGCCAGCATCATGCCGGCGGGCACCGAGAAGTCCCGGGTCCGCTGCAGGCCCAGCAGCTGCCCGAAGAAGCGGTCGGCGTGCTCTTCGCTGTTGGCACAAACCGCGATGTGGTCCAGTCGCAGGCTCTTGTCGTCTTGCATCTCATCTCCTCGTGGGCGAAGCGGCGAAGCGCACCAGAAAGGTAGGTCCGGTGGTCACGCGCTGCTTGTTGTCGGATATGATGAACAGATAGCCGCCGAAACCTGCGACGCCCTCGAAATTGGGCAGCGGGTGCAGCAGCTCGGCCAGGTCGAGCAGCACCGATGAAGAGAGCGCTTCGGGCCGGGAGGCGCTACCGGGAGCAGACCCCGGGTTGGAAGCGACAGCCGCAAGGATGGAGAACGAGAGCAGACGCGCGACGCCGTAATGCCGCTCGATGGCCGTCACCTGGACCTCCCCGTCGGGCCCGGCGCGACAGCTCAGACCCGAGAGCTTGCCCGACTCGGTCGTCAGCGCGAGCTCGAGCGCGCGCCACTGACCGCTCTGCAGATCGAGCAGTCCGATCGGGGCGTAGCGCTTCCCGCCCCTCTCGATCACGGGCTCGAGCGCCGCCACCAGCCGGCCGTCGGCGTGGCAGAGCCCCTCGATCCCCATGTTGTCCTCGGCCCGGATCCCCCACGGCGCGTATTGCAGCTCGATCTGCCGGGTCACCGCCGCGCGCCGGTCGCGGAGCTCGACGAGGAAAATGGTATCCGTGTCCCGCTCGCCCCGTTTCTCGGTACCGATGGCGAAGCGCCCGGGACCGATGGCGGTGATACTCTCGGCGTCGAGCTCGGCGTCGAGCCCGTCGAGCGGCGCCGGCCGGCCCTGCACGCGCAGCTCGCCGCGGCCGACCGAGAGCGGCAGCAGTCTACGGTCATCCTCCGGAACAGTCCACACGGTGCCCGAGCCGTCTACGGTCAGGCCGGACGCGCCGCGCAGGGCGTCGTTTTCGCTCTGCAGCAGCGCGAACCCGGGCGGCAGCTCGACGCCGGCCCGGATGGCGCACTGCAAAGTGGGCGTGCGGTTGCAGGAGGCGGCGGGGGAGACGAGGGCGACGGCGACCAACCCGCAAAGGAAAAATCCGGTCGCTCTGGTATCTCGCTGGAACATGGGTCTGTAAAATGCGACCAGAGAGTAAAGGGAACCGGAAAGAGGCGCACCCCAAAAACCGATATCCGTCGCTACGAAGCGCCGGTTGACTCCGGATTCTAGACGAATTCGGGTTTTTGGGGCGCGTCCTTTCGATGCCGACACGAGGAGAGAGGGAAATATGCAATGGGAAGAAGCCAAGGCCATCTTGCGGCCGGAAAACGCCCATATGGGCGAAATGGCCGTAGATGGGGAGCTGTGCACGCGGTGCGGTGGGCTTTGCATGGAGAACTGCCCGTTCCGCGCCTGGGAGGAGGGCGAGGACGATGTCCCGCGGATGAAGGCCGAGCACGAGTGCTTCAGCTGCTACAACTGCATGGCCGCCTGCCCGGTGGACGCGGTCAAGATCGTCAAGCCCTACACGGTGGACGACGGCTACTGGAAGACCGATCCCGGACCGCTGCCCTATGCGCCGCCGCGCGAGCCGCTGGACGCCGACGGTAAACCGGACAGCTGGAACGGCATCGAGCGCGCGGTGTTCGAGCGGCGCAGCGTGCGCAACTTCAAGCCCGACCCGGTGCCCGAGCCGCTCATCCGTCGGGTGCTGGAAGCCGGCCGCTTCGCGCCCAGCGGCGGCAACTGCCAGCCCTGGAAATTCGTCGTAGTCACCGACCGGGCGCTGATCGAGGAGATGAACGAGAGCATCTGGGCGGTGCTGAACATGCTTTACCAGATGTACGCCGACGACGCGCAGGTACAGAACCTGGTGCCGCTCGCCGAGCAGAACCCGAACCTGTTCGACCCGCGCATCGTCCTGGGCGGGCTGGGCGCCATCTCGCGGCGTACCGGGCCGGTCTTTCTGGACGCTCCGGCGGTAATCCTGATGGCCTGCGACGACCGCGCCATCGGCGGCCCCGAGATCCAGGCCGGCATCTGCGGCCAGAACATGAACCTGGTCGCCAACTCGCTCGGCATCCGCGCCTGCTGGGTCGGCTTCTGCCAGGTGATCGAGCAGGTGCCCGCGCTCAAGCAGAAGCTCGGCTTGCGTCCCCCCTGGACCATCCGCACCTCACTGGTGCTCGGCTACCCGCGCTTCCCGCAGGAGGGCATCGTACCCCGCGAGCTCAGGCCGGTGACCTGGTTCCGCCCCGGTGCCCCGCCGACAGAGGAGTAAGGAGGCACGGATCTACAGGATATGATGTGTAAGGAAACGGATCGGAAAACCAGGCGGCCGGTTATTGTTCCGTGCCCGGTTCCCGATCGAACGGGCGGCGGGATTAGCCCTACTGTGGAGGCAAGAGGGGACGGATCGCCAAAATTTAACAATGCGGATGCTGTCTACGGATCTCGGTGTTTTCCTTGGCTTTTTTGCTCCGTCCCCTCTTCTATCTCCGACCCTATCGGTTGCCGCAGCCGGTTCGCGTACTATCCTCTTAACGTAACGAGCAAGGGGCGGCCTCATCTTCTCTTCACGCTTCACACCACCACCACTTCTTCGAACCCTAGGGGACGATATGCGAACAACCGGGTTTCTGGGTCTGAGCTTGTTGTTGAGCATCGCGCTATACGGTGCGCCGCTTTCGGGCTGTACTCGCGACTGGTCCAAGTACGGGCAGCAGGGTACCGCCGGTTGGGGCGGCAGCGGAGACTGGTACGAGGATACGGCCTCTCTCGGCTCTCCCTGTTCCATGCCGGGCGAGCTAGTCCCCTGCGTATGCGACGACGGACGTTCGGGGTGGCGGGCCTGCCTGCCGGACCGGACCTATGGCCCTTGCGAATGCAGCGGCGTACCTTTCGGTTCCGCCGGACAGGGCGCGGGCGGCGGGGGCTACGCCGGATACGCCGGCAGCTGGGGCGTTGTTGGCGGGTATACCGGCGCTCCGCCTTCTTATGACGCCGGCCGGCCGGCGCACTGCGGCAACGGCATTATCGAGGGCCCCGAGCAGTGCGATGGAATGAACCTGAACGGCGCTACCTGCAGCACGCTGGGCGAGGGGGTCGGAATGCTCGGGTGCACTTCGGTCTGCACCTACGATCTATCCATGTGCGGGCGCAGCGGACCCGTGGACGCCGGACCGGCGGACTCCGGCGGCTACTACTACCGCAGGTGCGGAAACGGCATTATCGAATATAGCTACGGCGAGCAGTGCGATGGCTCGAACGTGAACGGCATGACCTGCGCCAGCCTGGGCTGGGACTACGGCACGCTGCTCTGCGATCCGATCGAATGTACCTACGACTACCGTCTGTGCGAGCTCTACTACTCTTACGACGCGGGCTGGTAGGGCAGAGGGCAGAAACCGAATAGAAGCGGCCACCGTCATCGCGACTCGGGCGCGGGCGCGGAGGGCAAGCGGTGGGGCACGGGCCTGCGGTGCTCGCGGTCCACGGTCACGAAGAAGCGGCCACCGTCATCGCGACTCGGGCGCGGGCGCGGAGGGCAAGCGGTGGG
>CAYVFC010000129.1:14737-22774 GCA_964450715.1 uncultured Sandaracinaceae bacterium
GCACGGGCCTGCGGTGCTCGCGGTCCACGGTCACGAAACGGACGTCACAGCTGACCAGCTCGCGCTCGCGGCTGGCGACGACTACCGCCACGTCCAGGCTGGTCCGCCCCACGCGCTGCAGCCTGGCGGAAAAGGTCAGCAGGTCGCCCAGTACGGCGGGATGCTTGAAGAGGACCTCGCTGATCTTCAATGTCACGAAGCTAACGCCCGGCCCCAGCATCTCGGCGGCGTAGATGGCCGCGGCCTCGTCCACCCAGCTCATCATGGTACCGCCGTAGAGCGTGCCGGCCGCGTTCAGGTCGCCCACCATCACGAACTTCTTGTAGACCACGCTCGATTGCATCATTGCTTACCTTCCTTTTCGGCCGCCCGGGTCCGGCCGCCCGGGTTCGCGCGGACAGAGGCGGTTTTCGCTCCGGGCTTCGGATCATACAGGAAATGGAAGACGGCAGGGCGGAGGTGAGCGTTTCCACGGTCAACGGAGAGGTGACCATTCGCGCGCCCTCGGCCGCAAACGACCGCGGGGGCGGAAATCAAGGCTACTGGCCGGTCAGGTTCCTGACTTCGGCCGGGGCGGTCCCGCAGTTCCCAGTTTAGGACGCATACATCTACTGTATGCAACGATTCATAAAAACCCTCTCGCTCGCGCTGGTATTGACGACCTGGACGGCACTTGCCTCCGGATGCGGAACAGAAAGCGCGCAAAATTGGGACACTTTCACGCCTGTTTACACGGACGACTCGAGCCCGGCTGCGGGAGGGGCCGCGGGCCAGAGCGGATCTACGGTCTGGCGCGGCACGCCGGTAGATTCGACTTCTTATTACAACGGTGCCGCGGGCTCTGGAACCGACCAAATGCCGGACGCGTTGCCCGCAGGCGAACCGTACGACCCGGAGCCCGAGACGGATACGGGCGACGTCGACCCGGGCGACGGCTATCCAGGCGACAGCGACCCGGGCGACAGCGACCCGGGCGACAGCGACCCGGGCGACAGCGACCCGGGCGACAGCGACCCGCCCGACACGGGGCTGCCGACCACGCCGTCGACGTCGGTCGATCCGAACGCGAATGACGCGGTCACGGACGCGGCGACCGATCCCTTCCAGGCGCTCTTCCCCCCGGCCTCACCGGCCTCGACCACAACGTCGGACCGCACTGCCTCGCCGGACAACCCGCCGGAGTGCCCGGACGAGGCGCCGGACAACCCCATCGGCCCCTGCGCCGGGCTACCGGTCTACATCGTCTGCACCTACGGCACCTACACCTGTATCTGCGACTGGATCCACTGGATGTGCGCGGGCTGACGCCCGGGCCAGCCGATACGATTTCGAGCCTGATGTCATTTCGCGCGTAGCGAGAAATCTCCTCGTTCGAGATGACATTCGTTTCGTTGCAGGGAAACGAGAACGGTCGACCCCGCTACTCTTCCGGCGCCTCCCGCTTTTCGACCACCAGATCGTCGCGCCCGAGGTGGCGCGCTACCGCGTTGACGACCTGCAGGTCATCATCCAGTCCGCCGGGAAGTTGATCGGGCACCGCATCCTGCTCGGTAGTGAAGTAGAGGCAGGCGCCCTGAACCAGGCGCCGCTCGGGCTCGGCAGCCTGCTCGCCGATGGCGTCGATGAGCGCGATGCAGGCGCGCGAGATGCTGATGGCCAGGATGGGATCACAGATCGCGCCTTTGCTCTTGACCGGGTCGAAGCCGGCGACGTAGTCGATTACCTGCTGGCGCAGCTCGGCCGCATCGCGCAGCGGCTCGGCTGCCAGGCGAACGAAGATGTCGCGGGCGATTTCGGGAATACCTGGGATGGCTTCGCTCATGACTGCTATATTATCTCGACTCGCGCCGCGGATCACCAGGGAGCGACGGCGCAGACGCACGGCGAGCGCCCGCGGCCCGGCCCGGCAGCGGATCGCCGCGGTCGCATCCTCGCGACGGAGTATAGCGAAAGGTTGCGGCGGAGTGCCGCGACCGCTAAGTAGATGCGTTGATCGTGCGCTTTTTCCTTGCTAGCCCGGCGTCGAACGCGCCTTCGGATTCCGGGACCCGGCTCCCGCGCTGGCGCCGCCTGGCCGGCCCCTATCCGGCGGCCGCGGTGCTGGTGCTGGCCCTGGCCGCCGGGGTCGACGCCCTGCTGGGCCCGGGCCCGCGCAGCACAAGCTTCCTGCTCTCGCTGGTCGGGTTGGTGCTGGCGCTGGGAACCCTCTGCGGGCTGCTGTGGCAAGCGTTGCTCGGGCTGCTCGGACGCCTGCCGCCCTGGATCGGGCGCGCCTTCTGGCCGCTGCTGACCGCGGCGGCAGCCACGGTACTGGCCGAACGGCTCAACGCCTTTACCCGGCTCGACAGCCGCTACCGCGCGCTAGCGCTCGGCGTGCTGGCCGCCTGCGCGGCCGGGGCCGCGCTGATGGGCGCGCTGCTCGCGCTGATGCAGCCCAACGGGCGGGCGCCCCGGGGCTGGCTGGGCGAGCTCGAACGACGATGGCGCCTGGCAGCCGGTTTGCTCCTGCTATCCGCAGCCGTCGCGGTAGGCTACGCCGATCGCGCCCTCTACGTGGGCCTCTATGCCGATGCCCACCTGGCGCTGCGGGCCTGCGGGTTCACCCTGGCCGTGCACGCTCTGGTGCTCTGCCGCGATCTATTGCGTCTGCCCGACTTCGGGCCGGCCTGGGCCGTGGCCGCGGCGCTCTGGGCCAGCGTACCGCTCGGCCTGCTGAACGACGACAACCGGGGGGCGCTGCAGGGCTTCGGGATGCGCGCCTGGTCCTCTACCCTGCTGGGGGCGGCGCGCGCGCTGGTGGACCTCGATTTCGACGGCTACGCCTCGCTGCTGGGCGGCGGTGACTGCGCTCCGCTGGATCCGCGGGTGCATCCGCTGGCGCGCGAGGTGCCGGACAACGGGATCGACGACAACTGCATGTTCGGCGACGCCCGACTGCGAACGCGCGGCGCGGAGCGGCTCCCGGCTCCCGAGGGTCCTTCGCCGCTCGACGTGGTCCTGATCACGGTCGACACGCTCCGGCAGGACCACGTGGGCGCCTACAACCCGGCCTACAGCCGCCGCGGGCGTCCGGTCACTCCCAACCTGGATCGCTGGGCCAAGCGAGCCACCGTATTCCAGCAGGCCTATACCAACGGCGGCTGGACCAGTATCGTCTTTCCCTCCCTGCTGAGGGGAGTGTATCCGCGTCGGCTGCGCTGGACCCGCTACTACGAGACCAACTTCAACGCGATGATCCGCAAACCGTTCGCGGGCAAGCTCAGGCGGGGCGAGCGTCCCGCCCGCATCTTTCCCTTTGCCTACGACGATCCCTACCCTTCGCTGGCCCAGCGCCTGAAGCGGCGCGGCATGTACACGGCGGCGGTGATCGACGACGGCTACTCGCAGATCCTGCGCCCGGGAACCGGGCTGGAGACGGGGTTCGACATCTTTCTGCAGACCGACCACCTGCGACCCGATCGTCGCAACGATCGCGGTACGGTCAATAACGCGCTCAAAGTACTGCGCCGTATGGGCAAGGACCAGCGCTTCTTCATGTGGGTGCACCTTTTCGGCCCGCACGGGCCGGACGAGACGCACCACAACACGCCGGTGTTCGGCAACACCCCCCGCGACCGCTACGATCACGAGGTAGTCTACCTCGACCGGCAGCTGCATCGCCTGCTCAGCGCGCTCAGCTGGCGCCAGGAGCCGGTGGCGGTCTTCGTTACCGCCGACCACGGCGAGCTGCTCTTTATCAACACCCGCAACCACGGCTTCACCCTGCAGGAAGGCGAGATCCGGATCCCGCTGCTGGCGCGGGTACCGGGCTGGCCCGCGGGGCCGGTCCCCGGCCCGGCGAGCCTGGTCGACATCGTGCCCACGATCCTGGCGCTCACCCGCACGCCCGCCCCGCCGGACCTGGACGGCATCGACCTGGAGACGCTGCTGAAAGCGCCTAAGGGCAAAGTTCGGCCTCGCATCATCCTCGCCGATACCTGGCAGTTCGAGGCGGACGGGCGCAAGACCATCGATAACGTCGCGGCCCTGGACGGCAGCCAGAAGGTGGTGCTGGATCGCATGAAGAATATCGTCTTCGCCTACGATCAGCAGCGGGAGCACGACCGCAACCGCCGCATCGACCGGCTGGTCAACGACGCGCTGACCCGCGCGGTTCATGCCTACATCGATGAAACCGGGGGCGAGCTGAGTCTTCGGGACTAACGCCTTACCTCCGACGCAACCAGATCTCGTGCGACGGCCCCCAGGTCGCCGCCCGCACCGCTGCGCGCTCGAACAGCCGGCGGGTCCGCGCTTTGAGCCGCTGCTCGCAGCCGCTCTCCACCGCGACGGCGAAGACCTCGTCCGACCAGCGGAACTCGGGGCCCAGCTTCCGGCGCGGCGCGGGAAAGCGCCGCTTGCGCGGGCCGAAGCGCGGCACCCGCAGGTCCCAGAGCCGGTAGATCCCGCTCGGGTAGTCCGAACCGCACCCCAGCACCGCCACCTTACGGGTGGTGAAGGGGCCGGAGAGCTGCTGCAGCCGCCGGGGCATACGGGCGACCCGGTAGGCGCCCGCGCGGCGTCTACCCAGGCCATGACGCAGGGCGAATTCGAAGAACACGATGTCGCCGGCCAGCGGCTCGAATCCCTGGCTCTGCCCCTCCTTCCAGGCCAGGTGGGTGATCCCTAGCCGGCGCAGCCGACGCAGCACCCGTTTCGGCGCTCGCAGCCGGGCGTAGTTGATGCCGTACTGGTCACCGTAGAAATCGGTGACGGTGGTGCGCCCGATGCCGAGGTGATCGCGACGCTCGTGCACCAGCAGCCGGGCGTTAGGCGGTAAGAGAGCACCGACGGCCTGCTGGGCGTGCTGGTAGTCGAAACGCTTGCTGTATTTGCGCTGAAAACCGTAGGCCAGCATATCGGCCAGCGCCTTGATGGGGGAGGTGCCGACCATGGAGTGGGTGGGATAGAAAAACACGTCAGCGCCCCAGACCAGCTGCAGCCCGATCAGGACCGCCAGCAGGCCGCGCGTCAAGCCGCGGCGGGAACGCCAGAGCAGCGTGCAGATGGCCGCCACCGCGGCGGCCATCCAGGGCATGATGGTCTGCAGGTGGCGCTCCTCGTGGTGCACCCAGAACCAGACGAAGATGGCGCCGTGCACCCAACCCACCAGCAGCCAGATACGCCGGCTGCCGCGCAGAAAGGGCAGCACCAGTATCAGCAGGGTAAAGAGGAAGCCGAAGATCGGCACGTCCCGGTGCATGCTCCACCAGCTGTGCGACTTGAAGAAGAGCGTGACCAGGGAATACAGCGTCTCCTCGAGCCCCTGCAGATCGAAGCCGGGCTTCCACATCATGGTGCTCTTGACGGCCCACTGGAATATGTAGCTGCTATCCGCGTCCCAGGGTCTGGCGGGAAAGAGGCCGTGCAGGTTGGGGTAGACCGGATCGCCGTACCAAGCCAGGTTACGTAGCCAGTAGGGGGTGGTCAGCAGCACCGACGTCCCGCCGGCAGCCAGCGAGCCCAGTAACGCCGGGCTGAGCGCTGGATCGCGACGAGGCAGACGCACGACGTCGATGGCGAAGCGCAGGGCGACGGTAAACACCGGGGCGGCGGCCAGCAACAGCGCGCTCGATTCCTTGCTGCATAACGCGGCGGCGACGAAAACACCCAGCAGCATCCCGGTCCAGGGATTCATGCCGCGCCAGGCCCTCAGGCAGAGCAGGAAAAGCGGCGCGGCGAACACGGCTCCCAGGTGATCGGTCCCCACGCTGAGGCTGGAGTCGTAGAGTAGCACCCCGGGGAAGGCGAAGCGCGCGACCCAGACCGCGGCGGGGTTGGCCCGGGGGATCACCCTGCGCACCAGCGCAGGCAGGCCGACCAGTGTGGTCCAGAGGAAGAGCACGTACTCCAGGTGGGCGCAGAGCTCGACCCGGTCGAAGAGCTTACCGAAGGGCAGCATGTAGGGCCAGGCGTAGAGCAGGGAGGAGAACTGGGGGCCGGTCCCGAAGATCCACCCTTCGCGGAAGGGACGGATACCCCCGTGAACCACGTACTGCTCGGCCATCATCATGTGCCGCCAGCGCGAGTCGTACGACGAGTTGGCGGGGAGCATGGTCGGCAGGTAGACGGCCAGTAGGCTGACTATGCCGAACCCTATCAGCAGCCAGAGCAGCGGTCCGGGGTTGGCCCGCCACACCTCGCGCGCCCGCATCAGCCGACCGGCCCGGCGCAGGTAGCGGAGCAGACCCGGGGCCCCGGCGGCCAGCATCAGCAGCGGAAGTGTGAAGAAGAGCAGCGGCCCGTACAGCTGCGCTACCCCGGCGACGAAAAGCAGCAGCTGGAACTCGAAGACGCCGAGCGCCTGGGCGATGGCCAGCCGCTCGAAAAAGCCGAGATGTAGGCCGGGAATCCGGCTCAGCGTCAGGTGCCCGAGCGCCAGGCAGGCCAGGCTCCAGAGCCCGGCGGCCAGCCAGTAGCCGGCGTAGCGCCAGAAGAGCCAGTGCTGCAGCGGGTAGTGCTCATGCACGGTGCGCACCAGTACGAAGGTGGCGATAAACAGTGCAAACACAACGCCCGCGTTTCTGGCCTCGGCCGCCAGGGGTACCTTCGGCTTGTGGATGGGGACGGTCATGGATCGAGCAGCGAAGCGCTGGACGGCGTGCAGAATTTAGACCACCGCCCTCTTTCGGTCCAGATCGGAACCGCGGCCGAGCAGCACCGTCACTACTGTACAGCCCGTCCGCGGTAGAGGCGTCTGAGCAGCGGACCGAAGCTGAGCCCTTGCGCGATGACGGAGAAGGCTACCACTACGTAGGTGACCACCACCAGTACGTCGCGCTCCCTTCCGGGCGGCAGCGAGAGCGCCAGGGCCACCGAGATGCCTCCCCTCAGGCCGCCCCAGGTCAAGACCTTGATGGTATGGGGAACCCGGCCGCTGCGAAGTTTGCGGAACACCAGCACCGGTAAGCCCACGCTGACCAAGCGGGAGAGCAGCACGGCGGGCACCGCCAGCAGGCCGGCGGCGAGGTAGGCTCCCTGCAGGGTGAGCACGAGCAGCTCCAAGCCGATCAGTACGAACAGCACCGCGTTGAGGATCTCGTCCAGCAGCTCCCAGAAGGTGTCGAGGTGCTCGCGTACCTTGTCCGACATGGCAAAGGCGCGGCCGCGATTGCCGATGAGCAAACCCGCCACCACCATGGCCAGGGGGCCCGAGGTGTGGATGGCGTGAGCCAGGACGTATCCGCCCATGACCAGCGCCAGGGTAATGAGCAGCTCTACCTGGTAGCTGTCGACGCTTTTGAGCATACGGTAGGCCAGCGTGCCGATGGCCAGACCGTAGGCGATTCCGCCGACCGCCTCGACCAGGAACGTCCAGCCGATGTGCGAGAGCGATAGCTCGTGTCCATCGGTGGCGATGCCGAGCAACACCAAAAAGACGACCACGCCGATACCGTCGTTGAAGAGCGACTCGCCCGCCATGCGGGTCTCGATGGCCCTGGGAGCCGAAACATGGCGGAGGATACCGAGCACGGCTATGGGATCGGTAGGGGAGATGAGCGCGCCGAAGAGAAAGCAGTAGATGGGCGGGATATCGAGGCCTAAGGCAGCGAAGAGCAGGCAGGCCGAACCTCCCACCAGCGCCGTACAGAGCAGCACGCCGATGGTGGCCAGCGCGGCGACCAGCGGCCCTTCCTCGCTGAGCTCGCCCAGATCCACGTGAAGAGCTCCGGCGAAGAGCAGGAACCCGAGCATGCCCTGCATGAGCGCCACGTCGAAGTTGATGTCGCGAACCACCTGCTCGGCCTGCAACGCCAGCCCCACGCCGGCCGCTTCCAGCGCGAGCACCGCCAGTGAGACCGCCATGGAAATGACCATCACTCCGATGGTGGTGGGCAACCGCAAGTAGCGGTGGTTCAGGTAGCTGAACAACGCGCACAGCGTGAGCAGCCCCGCGATGACCTGTAGCAGGTGCATTAACCCCAAAAGGCTACACGCAACCACCTTCCAAGAGTAGATTTCTGCCCCGACCACGCAACTTCGGCCGCAACCGGCCGA
>CAYVFC010000130.1:0-22714 GCA_964450715.1 uncultured Sandaracinaceae bacterium
CCGTCTTCCCCCTTATTGCTCTTTTCAGCCGTTGAGAAATCCGGAATTAGCCATTTTTTCCTCCTCAGCCACCTATTAGTGCGGCTCAACGCGGCTTTTTATTATTTTTTTGGCCCATCAACACCTGAATACGCCGGCAATAATGTAAGCGATCCTCGGGACACGCGGCAAATCGGCCGCGTTTAGCGCGATCGGTAGGATGCCGAAATATAGGTATTCGTGGGGGGGGTTACGAGTAAACAGCCCACGGTACTAACGATCGCCCGCCCCGCGGTTTTCGAGGATCCTCCACCGGGAGGGGGCAAGCCCCTCCCCTACGTCGCCGGGGATCATCCCTATCCGTTTTTCCATTTCGATACGCTATGCTCCGGCGCGTGACGAGCTTCGAGGGTCTGGAGATCGGCGCGGTCTCCGTTAAATGGGCGCGCCTGGCCGAGCCGGGAGAGGTCCGCACCGAGGTGCGGGCACACAATGGGCAGCCGCGCAGGGTGATCGAGCAGCTCTTCGCCGAAGCCGGCGCAGGCGCCGAGAAGTGCCGCATGGCGATCACCGGGCAGGCCGCCAGGTCGCTGATGAACGCACCCTATTTTTCGACCACCGAATGCCTGGAACGGGCCCTCGCATTCCATGGGAAGCAGCCGGACATCCTGCTGGCGCTGGGCGGCGAGACCTTCAGCGTCTATCCGATGAAGCAGGGAGTGATAAAGAACGTGGTCGCCACCTCCAAGTGCGCGGCGGGCACGGGCGAATTCATCGTGCAGCAGCTGCAGCGCATGGGGATGAGGTTAGAGCAGGGGCTTCAGGCGTGCGCCGGGGGCAAGCACGTACCGCTGGCCACCCGCTGCTCGGTCCACTGCAAGTCCGACGCCACCCACAAGCTGAACAAGGGGGAGTGTTCCAGGGGTGATATCGCCCGGTCGTTGATCGATGACCTGGCGCAACGGGTGGCCGACATGGTTCGGTCGGCCAGGTGGCCGACGCGCCTCATGGTCATCTCGGGCGGGGTGGCGGCCAACCAGCCCTTTGCGCGAGCGCTCCGCCAGCTTTTTCCCGATTCGGACATCGAGGTGGTCGACAACGGCACCTGCCTGGAGGCGCTGGGCGCGGCCCTGTTTGCCGCAGAAATGGACGGGCAGGCGGGCTCGAACGCGATCCTCGATGCCGGGCAACGAAACGCTCTGCTCAGGCAGCCGAGTCTCGAGCTGGAAACACTTCCGCCGCTAGGCGAGGCCGCCGGGTTGCTCGACTATCGCGCCGACTCCGGCGGTAGCGAGCCGGAGGTGGTCGAAGGCAATGGTTATATTCTCGGCCTTGACGCCGGCTCGACCACCACCAAGGCGGTCCTGCTCGACGTGCAGAGCGGAACCGTGGGCGCCAGCTGCTATCTGCGCACGCTGGGCAATCCGGTTCAGGCGGCCAGAAATTGCCTGATCCGGCTGATGGAGCAGACGGGGCGGCGATCGATTCGTATCCTGCAGGCGGCCACCACCGGGTCGGGCCGGGAGATGGTGTCGGTCTATTTGGGCAACTGCCCCTCCTTTAACGAAATTTTGGCCCACGCGCGCGCGGCCTCGGAAGAGGTGCGCAAGGTGGGCACGGTATTCGAGATCGGCGGCCAGGATTCAAAGTACATATCCTTTGCCAATGGTATTCCGGTAGGCTATGCCATGAACGAGGGGTGCTCGGCCGGAACCGGCAGCTTTCTGGAGGAGTCGGCCTCGGTCGACATGGGGGTGACCACGACGCAGATCAGCCGGCTGGCCGAATCGAGCCGTCACCCCATCGCTTTTGGCGAGCGCTGCGCGGCCTTCATCAATACCGATCTGCGCAATGCTCTTCAGCAGGGGGCGCTTCCGCAGGACGTGATCGCCGGACTGGTCTACTCCATCGCCGATAATTACATCTCGCGCATCGTGGGGCCGCGGCCCATCCGCGATGATCTGCTCTTTCTGGGCGGCGTGGCGCTCAACCGTTCCGTGGCCCTGGCCATTGCCGCGCGCACCGGGCGCCGGGTGGTGGTGCCTCCCCATCCCGAGCTGATGGGCAGCGTGGGCGCGGCCTTGATGGCGCGCGACCGTATGAGGGACGGTCGGATAGATAGGACCGATCTGGATCTGGAACGGCTGGCCGGCGGCGAGATGACGGTGCGGGGCAGCTTTCGCTGCCGTACCTGCGAGAACGTATGCGAGGTTCAGAAAATCGAGATCCGCTCCAAGATCTATCCGTTCGGCGGCCTCTGCTCCAGGTACGAGAACCAAAGACGCAAGGGACAGGAGGGCAAACAGGGGCGCGATCTGCTCGCGGTCCGCAACCGCATGATGTTCGAGGATTTCGCACCGCGCCCGGTCGCCGATCCGCGGGGGACCATCGGCCTTCCTCTGGCGCTGACCACCTACCAGCTTTTTCCCTTCTATTCGAGGCTGATCAACGCCCTCGGATACGAGGTGACGGTTTCGGAGGGCTTTCGGGAGGGCCTGAAGAAAACCGTGACCGCCATCTGCTATCCCTGTCAGGTCGCTCACGGGGCGGTCGACGACCTGCTGGCAAAAAAGGTCGATTTCATCCTCCTACCGCGCCTGCTCGAGCTACAGTCTCCTCCCGGCAACCTGCACGGATACACCTGCCCCTCCACAGCCATCATTCCCGATGTGATCCGGGCGGCTTTCGAGGAGAGTGCCGACCGGGTGCTGTCGCCGCACATCGGGCTTACCGAAGAGCTTCGAGATACTTCCATAAAAGAGATCGAGCGGCTGGCGCCGATCCTGAAGCTCTCTTCCGAACAAGCCCGACAGGCCGCGCTTCAAGCCCTTTCGCATCAGGAGCGTTTCGAGGAGTTCTATCGCGAAAGGGGCCGGCGGGAGCTGGAGCAGATCCGGGGAGAACCGAGCGTGGTGCTGGCCGGCAGGCCCTATACGGTCTACGCCCCGAATATCAACCTGGCGCTTCCGCGCAAGATCACCAGCCGCGGTTATCACGCCGTACCGGCCGACATGCTGCCCTTGATCGACGAGAGCGTCCGTCCGCGCGACGTCTGGCGCTTCACCCAGCAGGTAAATAACGCGGTAGAGCATGTGCGACGGGATCCCGACCTGCACATCTGCCTGGTCTCCTGTTTCTCCTGCGGGCCGGACAGCGTGATGTACCACCTCTTCCGCGAACGACTGGCCGGTCGCCCCTTCTGTTACCTGGAGATCGATTCGCACACCGCACACGCCGGGTTCGATACGCGGGTCGGTGCTTTTCTGGATATTTTGGAGGAACAAGGGCAGAAGCCGGAGGAAACCGGCCGCGCCGACGGGTCATCGGTGAAGAAGGGAGAGGCGGTGACGAGGACCGCCCGCCTGTCCGACGACCAGGATTGTATCATCGACAGCAATGGCGGCGCCGTCGCCTACGACGATCCGCGGGTGGTTCACGTATTAACGGATGTCATGAACCCCTACACGGCGCGGCTGGTGCAGGCAGTCTACGACCGGCGCGGATTCAAGTGCCGTACGGTGGGCAGACCCAACGCGCGCATCATGCAGCTTGGGCGCACCGTCTGTTCGGGCCGGGAGTGCGTACCGATGATGGCCACCGCCGGGGCGGTGGTCGACGATATCCGCCGGCACCGGGCTCAGGGCGAGGTCACCCTCTATTTATCGCTCGATCAGGAGGGGCCGTGTCAGAACGGCGCCTGGCCGCCGGTCTGGGAAAACTTCCTGGGCAGGCTGGGCGCAACGGACGCCATCGGGGGATTGAACCGGAGCGCTCGAAACAAGCAGCTCGGCTTTGCCGGCGCGCAGATCCAGGAGATCAATCGTTGCGTGCTGGTCGGCGATTTGCTGGAGGAGGCCCACAACGCGCTGTATTGTACCGCGCGCGACCGGGAGGAGGCGCTCCGGGTCTTCGGACGGGCTCTCGACGAACTGGTCGAGGCGGTGCGCAGCGGGGTGGTCGAGATGGAGACTGCTCTCGCCGGCTGGGCCGATACCATGGCTTCGGTTCCGCTAGCCGTCCCGGTGGAACGGACCGCCAGGGTGCTGATCATGGGAGGCCTGAACCTGGTCTTCGTTCACTATCCGGTCAGCAACTACTTTCTCGATCAGGGTATCGCCGTCAAGGTGGTGGACGTGGCCGAAGGCGCGCGCTGGATCGAGTCCGAAGGCTTCGTGCGAACCGGTCTCAAACACGGCATCACTGATCCCGCCGGACAGATCTCCTTCAAACCGCCCAAGGGCAATCGCAAGGAGGCGCTGCGGGTGCGCAGCTCGCGTTACGGCGTCAACGTGATCGACGCCCACCTGAAGAAGCTGCGTTCCGTCATGGAGCCTTCAGGGCTTATGTTTGACGACCATATTGATTTCACCGACATCCTGCAGGCCGGTCACGGCCGCGTGTCTAACAACGGATTCGGCGAGACCAGCATCACCACCGGCCGCTTCATCTGTTCCGAGGCCGCGGGCGTCTACGACGGTCTGGTCAATCTCGGTTGTTTCAACTGTCAGCCCGCCATGAATTCGCAGGGCATCATCCGGCCCCTGGCCAACCGCAGCGATATGCCCTATGTCGCGCTTGATTGCGAGGGCCCCTGGATCTCGGCCAACCAGACCCGCCTGCTGGAAGCGCTGGCCGTGCAGGCCCACCGCGCCCGGCAAGGCAAGAACGCCCGCGCGTATCGTTCGTGACCACAAAAGAGGGCTGTGGACAAGAGCGCTCAGGCGTCCGCCGTTCCCAGTCCGGACCCCAGTCCGGACCCCGGTCCGGACCCCGGTCCGGATCCCGTTGCTGGCACGGACCAGTTCAACGAGCACGCCTTGATGCGCGCGAGAGAACGGGGAACGCGGTTGCCTACGCGCGGCAAGAAACTTATCATGGCAGAAGGCTGCTGAAGCCGTAATGAAGAGGGTACGAGCCTACGACCGAGAAGGCTCGGAACGACCGTTCTGTCGATCGAAAAGCGAGGTTCGCTTTCATTCTTCACCTCGGGAAAGGACGTCGCCGTGGGCGGATCGGGATCTTGGATAGAACACAAGGGCAAGCGGGTACTCTTTCACGACTATACGGGTCTCTTTGAAGAGAAGGCCATGGCGGCGCTCGAAGGCTACCAGAAATTCGTCGAAGACATCGACGCGAAACGTATCCCCCTTCTGCTCGATATCACCGGCGCGATCGCCAACGACGAGATCCTCGAGCGTTTCAAGGTTCTCGCTCGCCAGAACGTCGAGAACGAACGCTTCTCAAAGGTTGCCGTAATCGGTGCGGAGGGCGTACTCGGTTATTTCGTCCATCTGGTAAATAAATCCTCCAACGTCGGGGCGAGAGCATTCGAAAGCAAGGAAGAAGCGCTGGACTGGCTGGTATCGTAGCCTTCTCAGTTCCGTCACGGCCCGACGCCGGAAGACGGCAAGACGGGAGGTGGGGGGTCATGCCTTGTAGACACGAGATCGGTTTTTCGCGATTTTGCTACTCGTAGTAAAGGAGAGGGGGGTAATGCGCGGATTCGGGAAGCATCTGACGGCGATTTACTCTTTGCTGATCGCCGCCTGTAACTATGGTTCGAACACCCCGCCGGATCCCGATGCAGGCGGCTCGGGCGGCGGTGCGCAGGATTGCGGGCAGCGGTCCGAGGTAGAAAACCCCTGCCTGTCCTACGGCATGATCGCCGATGTCGACGTGAAGAAGATAGACAAGGTCGATTTACTATTCGTGATCGACAACTCGGGCTCCATGCAGAGGGATAAGGGAACGCGGTTAGCTTTTTCACTTTTTTTCCGTTCCAGGAAATCCTATCGGTCTCAGGCCCGGAAGGAAACGGACAGCGTCTTTTGATTTCTGGCAACCCAAAAATCAGTGAATAGGTTAACCGCGTTCCCTTTTCACCCTTTTCCACGGCGGTAGTGGTCCTCAACGCCGATGAGCGGACCGGCCGAGAACCGAGAGGTATGCACCGGCCGTCAGAGGCCGAAGCGGTAGGTCACGCCGGCCGAGACCATGGGGCCGCTCATCTCGATATCCTCGGTGTAGACGTACCTCTGCTCGCCGCCGTAGCTCTCGGTTACCTCGCGGGATCCCTCTATGCCCGCCCCGCCGGCCGACACGGACAGGCCCAGCGAACCCGGGCTGCCGTTGCCGACCAGCCAGGAAAAGACGCCGATCGAGGCGTACCAATAGCCCATCACTCCGCCACCGCCTTCCAGCAACAGGTCGGTGTCCACGCCTAGCGGAATGGCGAAGCGGGCAAAGGTGCCGCCGTAGATGAATCCGGTCTGGCTTTCGCCGCTGTCGCTCGAATCGTCCTCGTAGAAGAGCAACAGGTTGGTTAGGGTAAGGTTGAGCCCGTCGCGTGCTCCCAGGCGAGCTTGCTGCGAAAGGGTGAATGCGCCCTGGGTGCGCTGGTCCCACTCTCTCTGCGGCTCCTCGCGGTAGCCGGCGTCCAGGCTGCTGTCGAAGGTCGCGAGCATATGGCGCATGTCTCCGTTCACTAGGCTCATCCCGGCTCCCAGCCCCACGCCGAAGGCGCGGCCGTCATACCCGCCCTCGGCCAGGATCGCGGCGGCCACCACGTCGCCCTCGTCGGTCCATCCCAAGCCCAGGGGCTGCACGCGCAGGCCGAGATAGTAAAAGCTGCCGAAATAGGTGGCGGATAGATCGCAGAGCACTCCGCCGCCCAGCGGGGTTCCCGCCTTGATCAGCGGGCGGAGCACCACCGACACCTCCGCCATATCCTCGATGCGGCGCGGGAATATCAGCCGCTGGGTCTGATCCGCGTTCGCAGGCAGTACAGTGTCCGTCCCGCTGGCCATCTCCCCTCGTCCCAGCCGGGCTAGGGAGCTGTTCGCTTTGACCGCTGTCACCTCGGCCACCGCTACCAGCTCTTCCCCCACGAAATCACCGTAACCGGACGCGTCTAACGGACTGGTGCGAAATACCGCGAAACGATCTCCGACCTTCACGCCCTGGTTCGCCCCCACGCCGAGCTCGATCACTCCGGGCGCAACGTTCCGTATCGCGATCGGTTCCGCCGGCTCGGACCGCTCCGGAGGCCGGGCGGGCTGTTGGCTCTCGCTCGCGGGCGCCGTCTCCTTTGCCCCGACCGGCGCCGCGGCCGCTCCGGTGACCGCAGTCTGTCCTGCCGCTTCGACCCCGGTGAAGGCGACCGCCGCGACCGGCACGGCCTGGCGGGATACGATTTCCATCCAGACCTGGTCGCCTACTTGGTGGAAACCCGTAACCGCTCCGCGGGTCGCCGGTATCTCCCGCAGCAGCTCCGGTTGCAGCGGGTCGTCCAGACCGTAAACGGCGACCCCCATCTCGCCGCGCGCCAAGTATAGCTCGTTACCGGCGCGGTGGATAGCCACCACTCCCGGCGGGATCTGCAGCCGCACCTTCTCCTCCCCCCGCACGACGAACAACGCGTTCCCCTCCAGCGTGTAATGAACCGGAACCGCTTCGGTTGCGTCTGACCCGGCCGCGTTTTCCGTTCCGGCCTTACGTTCTATACCGGCCGCCTTTTCCGCGGCAGGCTCCTGTGCGAGCGATGCGCCGGGACGGATCGCGGTCGTGGCAAGGCCGATCAGAGCTAATGCAAGCGCGAAATATCGCAGTTTACCCATGGGGTCCTCCTTTCGCTCCTCCTCTACCGCGGAGGACGACGATATGCGATAGATGCTATCATTTTTACGAAAAGGCTTCTAATCTTAGGGGTGACGGGCGCAGTCTGGGAGGGATTCGTTGTCAAAGGTCGGGGTAAAACATGAATACAACAATTCGAGTTCTACGACTCTTATCGGTACTCGGTCTCTTACTCTTTTCGTCCGGCTGCGGCGGAGGTAACGGAGACGGAAGCGGAGGCGGAAACGGAGGGGCTGGGGACGGTTGCAGTTTCAGCGCCTGCGGCGGCGACGTGCTCGGCTCCTGGCAAGTCGTATCGATCTGCGTGCAGAATCCCGAGCAGTTAATGGACACGACCGGGCTTCCCTCCGCCTGTTCGGACATGGTTAGGGACTTCGACTATCGACCCGAGGGCGAGCTGGTTTTCGGGCAGGACGGAACGGGATATATCGACATCACCCTGATCGCCGATGTCGAAGTAGTGCTCACCGGACAGTGCCTGGCCGCACAGGTTGGCTCCTCGGTAACCGTGACCGAGGACGTCTGCACGGTCATGGAGTCCTCCTTCGACTCGACATCCGTATTTCAGGGAGGCTCCTGCCAGCTGGCCGGCAATGGCTGCCAGTGCTTGATGACGACCGTCGAACGGCCTATCGGCGGCGGCGGAGCCTACCGAATCGAAGGAAACGAGATCGTGGACGATCTGGGTACACGCGAGGCGTTCTGCGTATCGGGTAATACGCTCAAGTTAAAGGCCGAATCGATGGGCCTCGTGACGGTGATGACGTTCAGCAGGCAGTAGGTAGCCGACATGCAGGCGGGTATCAGAAGCGGTTCCCAGGAGGACCATGCGGAGAAATCGATGAAAAGACGGCCTTTTTTTTTGACTGCTATCTGCATTATCAGTTCTTTCGTCGGGTGTAGCGAGGAATCGAAAGAAGAAAAGACGACCGCCACCGAGACCGTCGATCCGAGCGGTGGGACAATTACGGTTACGGGCGGTAGTATAGACGTGCCGCCCGGTGCTCTGTACGGCCCTCAGGAGATGTCCGTCGCTCGGACAGAGGAAACCGCGTCGTTGAGCAGCGGCGTCGAGCAAGTGAGCGATATCTACAAGTTCGGCCCGTCGGAGGTGCCGCTAAATTCGCCCGTGACCATTACCCTGTCCTATGACGCCGAGCAGGTCGGCGACGGGGATGATCTCGGTATCTGGTGGGCGCCGTCGATGGACGGTCCCTGGGAATACCTGGGCGGCAGCGTGGATTCGGCGACGCAAACCGTGAGAGTCGAGGTCCGCAGCCTGGGGTTCGGAGTGGTGGGCAGAACCGGAGTCCGAGACGGGGAAGGAGGCACCGGCGGAGAGGCTGGTCAGTCGGGTTCGGGCGCAGCCGGGCAATCCGGCTCGGGCGGCGCGGGTCAGTCGGGTTCGGGCGCAGCCGGGCAATCTGGCTCGGGCGGCGCGGGTCAGGGCGGCACCGGCGGCACTGCGGGTACAGGGGGTACGGGTGCCCAGGGCGGCACGGGCGGCACTGCGGGTACAGGGGGTACCGGGGGCACCGGCGGAACTTCCCTCTGCGAAACCAACGCACAGTGCGGCGATGACTACTGTTGGGGGGGAAGGTGTATACCCACGTGTCCAAACGAAATGAATGCCTGCGGCTTGGACGGTTTTTGTGTAGAGGGCTTTTGCTGGCCCGCCTGTGAAGCTGATACAGACTGCGAATACCAGGGATGGTGCTGCGCGGTGGGCGCTTGCGTGCCTCCCGACTGGTGCGCCTCTGACTAAATATCCTCCGGCAAAGCCGGAGGGATTATTAACGTGAACAGCTCAAAGCGGTTGATATTGGCGCGGTGACGTGATCATCGTGCGTTTCGCTGACGATTTCATCGTCGGCTTCCAGTACCGGAACGAAGCGGAACAGTACCTCGAGCAACTAAGGCGTCGGTTCGAGCGATCCGGACTCGAGCTACACGTCGACAAGACACGGCTGATCGAGTTCGGCCGTTTCGCAGCCTCGACGCGGGCGAAGCGTGGAGAAGATAAACCGGAGACCTTCAACTTTCTGGGGCTAACGCACTTCTGCGCCACGACCCGGCAGGGATGGTTTACGGTGGGCCGCAAGACGACACGCCAGCGCTGGCAAGCGAAGCTGCAAGAGGTAAAGACGCAGCTCCGGCGCCGCATGCACGATCCCATCCCCGTACAGAGACGGTACCTAATAAGTGCGGTGGTGCGAGGCCGCGCCAACTACTACGGCGTGCCAGGCAGCTCGAAGGTCATTGTCGCATTCCGTACCGCGGTGATTCGCATCTGGCGAGGAACGATATCGCGTCGAAGCCAGAAGGGACACGTGAACTGGAAGCGAATGGCCCGCCTGGTCGCCAAATGGATCCCCAACGTCCGGTTACTCCATCTCGACCCCGACGGCCATCTTCGCGTCATGACCTGCGGCAAGAGCCCGGTGCGGTAGTGCCGCACGCCGGGATCCGTCCGGGGGGTGAGCCAAACCCTATGCGCCAAGGCCCATCCCTACCGGGACCCTATACGCGACGTGCAGAGAGCTCGCCCTCGTCTGCCCCCAATTGGCTCGGTAGCCAACCGAGACGGCGAGGCAAAGCGATAACTTAGAACTTAGCCCGTCCCCTATGCTGCTATGCTGTATGCAAAAACTTAAAACTTAGCCCCGTCCCCTATGCCGCTATGCTACCGCCTTACCTGGACCTACGACGAGGCCGGAAAGCGAACGAGGGCGAGGAGCGGTGGGTTCCCCTCGCCGAGGGTTCACGGCACGGCGATGCGCTCTACCAGAACCGAGGTCGACATGAAGGTCGGCGGAATCGCGTCAATACCGCAGGATTGCAGGGCGCTGACACTGCGCCAGGCGGAATCGTCGACCCCGACGACAAGCCCCACCGTGTCGGAAGTGATCTCCTCGGGCAGATCGACGACCAGGTCCTGCCACCCTGTCGCCCAGGACCAGCTCCTGTCTCCCCTCGCAACGGGATCGGCGAGAAGGCTGAAGTTGCCGGTCGACCCCCCGGAAGCAACGCTGGCACCGGTCGAGGAATCGAACACCCGCACCGCGATCGATTGCCCACTTACGTCGGAGATGGTGCTGTCGCTCGAGGGAACGTAGTAGGGGTCGCGGCCGAGTATCCGGTATCGCACGGTCAGCTGGTCGGCGCTTCCGCGCGCGAGCAGAGCCGCGATGCCACCCGTGCCTTCTATCCACACGCAGTCTCCCTGCTCGCAGAGCGACGCCGCGTCCGCGCCCGCTCTACCGGCGTCGTTCCAGACGGCTACTTCGAGTGACTCGCCATCGTCGCCCAGGTCGTGTGCCTCGGCCGCTTCTCCCGGATCCAGCACCGGCTTCTCGACCGCAAGCGGAGCCAGGGCGTTCCCCTGCTCGTCGGCCACTCCGTCGCCTATCGACACCGTCACCGACCTGCCCGCGACGCTCTCCCAGTCGGTGAAGCGCCCGTTGACCGCGATAACCGAGTCCGGCTCCGCGTCGAGTTCGCCTTGCGGGGAGAACTCCCACTCCACCGGTATCCCGACCTCGCCCGCCGAGCCGTCGTCGAAGGCGGTCACCAGCAGCGACGCCAGGAGATCTTGCCTGTCCAGGCTCTCGGCAAGGGCGAGCTCGATCATCGACCACGGTAGAAGGTCGTCGCCGGCCGTCGCGGAGAAGGTCAAGCGGACCTCGGGTGGCGTCTCGTCCGGGTCCAGGGTCGCCTCGCCGGTCATGTCCGTGGCAACTCCCTCTATATTGACGATGGAGCCCATTTGGTAACAGGGGCCGACACCGGAAAAGGTGAGCCGGCTTCCGAGAGAGCCGTCCTCCTGCCGGTCGATCACGACCCGAGTCCACGATTCGCTCAGCCCGGAGGAGCACTCGATGGACCCGACCACCGCCTCTCCGGTCAATACGACCGTGTCCGCCTCCACCTCGACCTCCAGCACCGAGGATTCGCCCCAGCGAGGAGTGAAGACCGCCCGGACGCCCTCGTCGTCGACCGTTATGTCGAGCCTGGCCTGCAGCGATTTCGACAGGGCGGTTCTGTCCCCGGACGAATAGTCGCAGTGCTCTTCCGCGACCAGCGATACCGAGCGCACCTCCACATCGTACGAACCGACAATACGCGACATCCCGCCACTGCCGTCGGGAACCGCGCCGTCGGTGCCTCCCATACCGGCCGCGCCGTCGGTGCCTCCCATACCGGCCGCGCCTTCACCTCCCTTTCCCCCGCTACCTCCTGTGCCTCCCGCATCGATCCCCTCGCCGGCATCTACGCCACCACTGCCGCCCCTACCGCCAGAATGGTCATCGTCTCCGCAACCAAACGAGACAACAACACCCAACACAACCAACCACCCCGAAAACGTACGCATCGCATCGCTCCGGAACCAGAGCCGAATGGATAGAAGGACAAATAAAGCTACCGGGATTTCCAAGAACGAACGTAGATGAACGGAGGATTGTTGTCGAGGAGAAAGGGAGTTCGAATGGGGGACGGAGCCGAGTTTGGCGGAGATTGGGGGGGGTAGAGTTCTGCGGAGAAGCTCGGCCCAGGCTCGGCGGCCCGGCTTCGGCCGGGGCGGGTCGTTGGCTGGCGGCGAAGGTCGGCGTTGGGGGCGAACAGACCGTGGAAGTGGATGAGGTTGAAGTAGGGCGGCGGCGCCAGCGCGCAGAGCCGGGCGATGAAGTCCAGGGGAGCGAGCACGATGGCCCGCGGACGTACCCGAAGGGGTCACGCCTGCTACCAGCCCTAGCTTGGCGCCGTTGTCACCGTTGCCGCCCGTAGAGGCGGAAGAAGACAGGTCGGTTCGCCCCGGCCGCCAAGCCTGCGGTCTCCCGGAGGCGTGCTCGGGCTGTTCGCTTCAACACCCCGCAGGAATCCGGCAAAACGGCGAAAGAGCGCGTACCCAGCTCCGATGCTCCAGCCGGACTGGCTCTGGCTGCAGAAGCGTCGCGTACCTCGCGCAGGTCGTACACCTCGAGTGCGGACCGGCGCCCTTCGGCGAGCGATCTAGCCGCGCAAGTAGCATTGCTCGACGCGGCTCGGGCGTCGCAGGTCGACGGCCATCACGAGTTGGCGTTACGTCTGGTCGACCGCTTCGCTCGCGAATTTCCAGACAGTACGCTCGCGCCCGACGCCGAAGCCGTCGCCATCGAAGCGCTCGCAATGCAGGGCGACCATGGCCGGCTCGCCCAACGCGCCAACCTCTTTCTGGCGAGTTACCCAAACGATCCGCATAGCGCTCGCGTGAGAGCGCTTTTGGCGTAGTAATACGGTCGTTCAGTGGAATGACAACGGTGGTTCTGCTTTTCGTCACGGGAGACGACGGTGAACACCCCCAAACCCTTTTACTTCGTTAAGAACAGAGGAACGATAAATACAGTGTCCCTTTTACTTCTTTACCTTTTACTTCTTTACTTCTCCTTTTACTTCCTTTGCAAAAACTTAAAACTTAGCCCCGTCCCCTATGCATATGCACTATGCACCCCGTACCGGAGACGGTTGGCATGGGTGGGAAAAGCACGTCTTGCGGCACGAACGGTTTTGAGAAATAATCTTACTTGTCAGGAAGACCATGGGGATAACGGATCGCGCGAACAGCTTCGTGATGCCGCACGTCGTGTGGGTGCTCTTCGCGGTCGGTCTCGTTCCCGTAGCGATGGCAGCGCTCGCCAGCGCCGAGTGCGCCGCCCCCGATCGGCACTGGCAAGCCCGTCCACAACCGCTGCGGGAACGGGTTCTTACCCCTACCACCCGCCAGGACGATCCCGATTGCGTGGCCTTCGATTCGTTCGTCGAGGACGATGACGACGATGGCCCGGATCGTCTCCGCTCTTTCCGCTGGAGCCGTTCTCCGCTCGAACTCTTCTTGATCTCGCCGCACGAGCCGTACCGTCTCGCGCGCACGGACGTCCTCTCACTGGCGCCCAAGACCGACCCGCCGCTTTCCTAGCAACGCCGCAACCCGAGCTCCGCTCGCCCGAAAGCGTCCGAGATGTCACGGACCGGCGTGTGGTATCGGGCCGCGGTCGGATCGCGCGGAGGCACTGCCGGTCATGCGCTCGCTTCCAGCTCGGCTGGGACGGCGCGCGTGAAGCGGAAAACCGCCAATTGTTCGAGTCAAACAACTCTTACTCGGGGAGTAGACGATATGGCAAAGGCAATGGAAGTGCTGGTTCTGGATGACGAGCCCGTGGTGGGTGATCGACTCAAACCCGCGATAGAGGAAGACGGTCACAGGGTCGAGGTCTTCGTCGATCCCATGGAAGCCCTCAACCGGATTCGTCAGAAGACGTTCGACATCGTGGTGACCGACATCCGCATGGAAAACGTCAACGGCATCCAGGTACTGGAACAGATCATCGCGAAGGACGAGCGCGCCAAGGTCATCATCATCACAGGTTACGCGACCATGGAGCTGGCCCGCGAAGCCATGGGCAAGATGGCTTTCGACTTCGTTTCCAAGCCGTTCAAGCTGGCCGAGATCCGTGACGTCGTGAACAAGGCCGCGCAAGCGCGCGAGGCCGGCGAGTAGCCCGACGCGTTGCCGCCCACGAGGCGGGAACGGGGTGTGCGCCACCACGCGGACGTCCGGATGAACGAAGAGTCGCGCAATACAGGCCTGTCGAGAGCGACGGAGGTGGTCGACGCCTCCGACGCAGTGCCTCGCCCCTCCTGGACGCAGTCGAGCGGGGAAGACTCCGCCGTCGAAGACCTGGTGAAAAAGGCGCTTCTGACCAGGCCCGGGGTAACGCTCAGAACCCGCCTCATCATCAGCTACGTGGCCGTGTTCCTGGTGGCGAGCGGCGCGGTGGTGGCCGCCTGGCTCATCGTATCCGAGCTCGAGGGCAAGCTCGAATTCATCGAAAGAGCGGACAAGTTCGCCAACGAGATCCAGCAATGCCGGCGGTACGAGAAGAACTACCTGCTCTACGGCACCAGCCTCACCAAGGTGCTCGAACACCTGTACTCGGCTCGCAAGACGCTTTCGGGCGCCAAGGCCGAGCTCGGCAAGATCGTGGGCGCGGCCCACTGGGACGAGCTGGAAAACGATCTGGAGGCCTATATCGGGCACATATTCGAGCTGGAAGCCATGCGCAGAAACCCGAAGATGGCGAATACCAACAACAAGGCCGCCATCGAGAAGCAACTCAGGAAATACGGCTCCAGGATCGTCGACATGGCCATTCTCATGTCCAAGCGGGAGCGCAACAGCGTGAGGCAGAGGCTCTACGTGATGCGGCAGTATTTCGTGCTCTCGCTGGTGCTGTTGCTGGCCGTGATCGTCTACATGACGCGCTCTCTCTCCAAACACTTTTTGCAGAGGCTGGCTTTCATGAGGGGGGTGACCGAGCGAATCGGCACGGGGGATTTCACGCCCATCATGCCGGTCCGGAAGTACCGGGACGAATTCACCTACCTGTCGGTTGCCCTGAACCGCATGATGCACGAGCTGAACAGCCGCCGCGAGCAGCTGGTGCGCGCCGGGAAGATCGCGGCGGTGGGAACCCTGACGGCGGGTATTGCCCACGAGATCAACAATCCCGTCAACAACATCTCCCTGATCCTGGAGTCCTTGATCGACAAGATCGATTCCATGCACCGCTCGGAACGGGACCGTCTTCTGCGGGAGGCCATGACCCAGTCCGACCGGGTGACCGACATCGTGAAGAACCTCCTGGAATTCTCGCGGGCGAGCCATCCCCGGCTGGAAGAGGCGTCCATCGAGGAGATCGTTCGGAAAACCGAGCGCCTGGTGCGAAACGAGATGCGCCTGGGAGGGATCAAGTTCGCGGTACAGGTCAGGGATCAGCTCCCCCCGTTACGGGTGGACAAGGGCGGGCTGCAGCAGGTCCTGCTCAACCTGTTCCTCAACGCCATGCAGGCCATGCCCGACGGCGGAAGGCTCACCGTGTACATCGGGCTGACCAAGAAGCTGAACGAGGGAAGGATAGACGTGAAGGATACGGGCAAGGGCATCGTCGAGCAGGACCTGGACAAGATCTTCGACCCCTTTTACACGACCAAGAAGAACGGCGAGGGTACCGGTCTGGGGCTGTCGGTCAGCCACAGCATCATCGAAAAACACGGGGGACGGATCGAGGTCAAGAGCACGCTCGGTCAGGGAACGCTCTTTTCCATCTACCTACCGGTCGAACGGCCCGACTTCTGAAATGTTGCCGGGAAGGACCGAAAGCCATGCGTCTCATTGGAACTAGAGAATGGAGGAAGGCCCGATGCGGCTGATCTGTGTATCCAGGGGTAGTTATAGCGGAGGCAAGGCTTTTGCCGAGGAGTTGGCGTCCAGGCTGGGCTGCGCCTGCGTGGGGCGCGAGGAGCTTCTGGAGCGAGCCACCGACGCCGGCATCGCCGCCGGCAAGCTCGAAATGGCCAGCCTCAAACCCCGCGGCTTGAACGAGCGGATGGCGCTGGAGCGCGAGCACTACCAGGCCTTTGTCACCGCCTACCTGGCCGAGCGCGCCCTGGCCGGGCCGCTAGTCTACCACGGCCGGACCGGGCACCTACTGCTGCAACGGGTCTCACACGTGTTGAGGCTACGGGTGACAAACGACATGGAGGCGCGTATCGCCTCGGTGGAGCAGCGGTTCGGAATGGACCGGGCTAAAGCCCGGAGATACATCGAAGAAGTCGAGGAGGACCGCCGGAGATGGGCGAGGTCCTTCTACAACATCGAATGGGACGAGTCTTCGGGCTATGACTTCATCGTCAACCTGGAGCAAGCGAGCGTACAGAATGTTGCCTCCGCCTTCTGCGCGGTGGCCCAGCTGCCCGAGTTCCAGGAGACCCCGGCGGCGAGGAAAGGCCTGCAGGACTTGCTGCTGGCCGGTCGATGTCGGACCGCCCTGGCCCGCGACGACCGCACCTACTCCGCCGGCTTCAAGGTGCAGGCCGAAGGAGGCGTGGTCTCCATCACCTACCTGCCGCGGCACGCCCGGGAGGCCGAGGCCGTCACCTCGGTGGTCGAAGCCGTGCCCGGCGTGAAGCGGGTCCTGTGCTCGATGGCCACCACGCGCATCCTCTGGGTGCAGGAGCGTTTCGATCCCAAGGCCGAGGTCTTCAGCCACGTACTGGATGTCGCCCAGAGGTGGGAAGCGGCCGTCGACCTGTTGCGCTTCTGCGCCGCGGACACGCCCCAGGTCGTCGAGGAAGCCCCGTCCGAGGAGGCCGGCCCGCCGCCGTCGCAACGGGCGAACGGCGGCGTCGAGGATGACCTTCCGGGCGAGAGGGGCCCCTCGGAGCAGCAGGAAGACGGCGGCGTGGAGGAAACCTTCGACGCGCTGATCCGCGCGGGACGGGCGGGCGGCAAGCTCACGGTCTACGGCACAGCCAACGAGGTACTGGCGGGGCTGGACCGGACCGCTCCCTACAGCCTGGTCGCCATCGGCGATACCTACCTGGACAAGGGAAAGGCGGCGCGCGTCCGGCTGGGCCGGGAGCTGGGAAACACGCTGCACGAACGGATGAAGGTGGCTGTTATCCAGACCGAGGAGATGAAGGAGCAGTACCTGATGGGGCCCCGGCAAATCACCACCATGCTTCTGTATTTCGGGATGACGGCCCTGGTCTACTTTCTCGTCTTCTCCAATCAGCAGCCCATCCTGGAGCTCTTGATGGGCAAAGAGGGGCTGCAGTGGCACGTGGCGGCGGCGGTCGCCGTCGCCCTGTTCGTACCCTTCATCGCCTACACCTACGGCAAGGCAACCCATCTCCTGCTCAAGCTGGTCAGGATGGAGTGACCTGGCATGCCGCGCCGGGCACGGTCGATCATCTCCGAAAAGGAAGCGAGAGGACATGTTCACCATGGAGCAACTGCCGTACACCCTGGAACTGATCTCCATGCTGCAAGTCGTGCTGCTCGGATTCATCGGTGGTATCCTGAGCGGGTTCATCGGCAGCGGGGGCGCCTTCTTCATGACGCCGGGGATGATGAACCTGGGCGTCCCGGGCATCATCGCCGTGGGGAGCAACATCACCCACAAGTTCGGCAAGGCGCTGGTCGGCTCCCGCAAGCACGGAGAGATGGGCAACGTGGACAGGAAGATGGCCCTTTTCCTGTTGCTGACCGCCGCCGCCGGCATCCGGCTGGCGGTCTGGATCATGACCTTGCTCTTTGAAACGGGCGGAGACTCGCACGGACAAAACAAGAGCGCGGGGGCCAACCTGTATATCAGCCTGGTATTCCTCTGCGTTCTCTCGCTGGTATCGATGGCCATCCTGCGCGACGCCATTCAGTCGCTGCGAACGGAAAGTGCCAGCCCCTCCCGACGCATCACCGATTTCCTCGCCAGGCTGAACCTCTTTCCGGTGATCCACTTCCCCACCTCCGACGTCAGGGTCTCCCTCTGGGTGCTGCTGCTGGTAGGGCTGGCCACCGGGTACCTCGCCGGGACCATCGGCGTGGGCGGGTTCATCGGCGTGCCGGCCATGATCTACGTATTCGGTATGCCCACCGCGGTGGCGGCCGGCACCGAGCTGTTCCTGGCCATGTTCATGGGGGCCTGGGGCGCGCTCAACTACGCCTTCGCGGGGATGGTCGACCTGCGCCTAGTCATGCTGCTCTACCTGGGATCGCTGATGGGGATCCACATCGGCGCCTACGGAACCAAGGTGGTCAAGGAGGTGATGATCCGGCTGGTCACCGGTATCATCATCATCCTCTGCGTGATCTCCCGCGCGGTCGCCATCCCGGTATACCTGAGACAACTCGGATGGGTGAGCTTCGACCCGGCTTGGGATAGTTACTTCAATCTAGCGAGCAAGGTTCTGCTGTTCGTGAGCGGAATCACCGGTTGTCTGGTGATCCTATCTCAGGTCTTGCGCGCCTACGTCCGTCGCCGACGCGTCCATGTGACCATGGCCACCACGCTCTCCCAGGGGCGAGGAAGCCCTTCCTCGGAGAGTGTGTAGCGCGCTCGCGCGCGGAGGGGGAGGCCCGGCCACCGGTTTTGACGAACCGGTGACACGCGGGCAACGAGACCGATGACGTGGGGTCTCTCGATGCGCGGCATGGTGTGGTAGGGCGAGCCGTTGCGGGTAGCGTGAAATCGTGACGTCCGTCCCCCCCTCTCCACCTTGTACCGGCGAGTTTCCGGTGAAATGATCGCGCCCGGGCTCACCTTCTTCGACTTCGACAGCGAGCTGGACGAATACCTTCCCGTGCGCGCGGGCAGACTGAAGGACAAACAGGACAGAAGGACGAACAAAGCTGGATTTCCGAGATCGACGGAGATCGACCGATAGGCTGCACAGATAGGCTGCACAGATAGGACCGATAGGCTTCGAGTTGGCGACCCGGCGGCGGCCGAACTCTTGGCCGAACGGGTCGAACGGCGCGGGGAGCTCCCGACCGGCTACCGGCGGGTGAGCAGCGGGCGCAGGGGTACGTCGCGGATCGCGATCCGAGGGTTGGACGGCTCTGACTCGAACGGCTCAACCGGGGCGGAACGGCAGCAACAGCTGTCCGGGCGGATCCGGAAGCGGCCTGGGCGGGGCGGCATGGGACCGAGCCCGGGCCAGGCCCTTGCGGATCTCGGCATCGCCGGTGGCCATTTCGACAAGACGCATCCTCGAGGAGCATTCGGGGCAGATGCTCACGTCCTGGCCGAAGGTGCGGCGTAGAAGCTCGGCCCAAGCTCGGCGGCCCGGTGTCGGCCGGGACGCGTCGTTGGCCGGCGGTGCGTCTAACAGGCGCAGATAGTTGTCGAGCGTGAACAGCTGCAGCTGTTGCGGTTTTTGAGCGAGGTTGGCGCTGGCAGGTACCACCTGGGGGCGAAGCAGGGCGTGGGGCGCGAATACCCCATGGAAACGGGTGAGGTTGAAGTAGGGCGGCGGCACCAGCGCGCAGAGCCGGGCGATGAAGTCCAGGGGAGCAAGCACGATCGCCACGCTATCCCACGAGGGACTCGAAACGGATTCCGTGGACGCTTCGGCGGCAAGGGGCGAGAACGGGGGTTCGGTGGCCGACGACGGCGGCGACGTCTGCGCGGGACTGGACCTGCGACCGGAGCGTTGTCGGTTCCAGTTGTGAGGGATTCGACGATACGGAGATGATTGGCGTCTGCTGGCGAGAGGACAGTCTTCTCTGCGAACGTGAGAGCGGCTGTTGCGTTGCCTCGTCGGCGATGGGCGAATTCTGCCTCAACAACATCCACTGTCGTCCGGGTCTGATTTGCGGCGCATTCCTCTGCGACGAGCCCCGCGATAAGGGCGATCATTACGAAGACAATTCCGAATGCGTGGACGGCCTCGTCTGTATATTCGACACCTGTTCGGAGCGAGCACAAGTTGGCGAGGAGTGCCTTCGGGAACAGGACTGTGTCGACTACGCGATCTGCATCAACTATACCTGCGCGGAGCGTGGAAGCTTTGGCGAGGGAGCGATGACGGACCTCACCCCCGCTTCACCCGCGCCGACGACGGCTCGCCAGAAACGCGGCAACGGCGAGCAGGGCCAGCGGGAGCAGCGCCGTGCCCCCACCGCCACGCGCGGAAGCAACAGCGCAGCCGCCGCCGTCCGAATCCGAGCACTGGTAAGTGCTGCCGCTCTGGTCCGAGCTGTCCGCGCCGTCGCTCCCGCCGGACCCCGCGGCCGACTCGCCCAGCTCAGCGCCGGTTCCGGCCATGCCCACGCTCGAGTACTCGCTGCTCGCCTCGCCGCCGCTGCCCGCCCGGATCTGGCCGCTGAAGATCAGCGCCAGCCCCTCGGGCAAGCAGACGGTCGTGGCGCCTTCCCAGCCCGTCGGAGGATGGTCCTGGGCTTTCTCGTATAGCGCGCCGCACACCCAGTCGGCCGCGCACTCCGAGTCCTCCGTGCAGTCCACCCGCTCCGGGAAGCAGTAACGAATGATCGAGGATGGCTCCTGCACGCATACCACCTCGGGCTCGGGGCACTCGGTATCGGGCTCGCAGATCGGCCCGCCCCCCGTACAGCTCTCGCCGCCGCCCTGCTCCACCTCCAGGCAGCCGAACCCCTCCTGCTCGCAATCCGCGTCCGTCTCGCATTCCGCCGGCTCGAAGGTGCACACCGACACGGGAGGCGCCGGCTGTTCCGGCTCGCACGCCACACTCGCATCGGCCCCGGGCGCCGGCGCGGTGCAGGCCACTTCACCCGCCCGCTGTTCCTCGCAGTAAAGGCCGGCCGGGCAGTCGGCATCTGTCTCGCACTCGATTTCCTGGGGCCGGCACTCACCCGGAAGGACCTCGGGCGCACCCGCGTCGCAGGCTTCCCCGGGCCTGCAGTCGGCGGTCGCCATCCCTCCGGGCTCGCACGCCATCCAGTCCGGGCAATCCTCGTCGGTTTCACACTCCTGCGCCGACACCGGAGCGCCAAACCAGCCGAGCGCCACCACCGCAAACAGAGAAGCCAGAAAAAGCCTGTTCATCAACGCCTCCCTTCGCAGCCCCTCCGAAACACCAGCAGGGCCCTGAAGCTCCGGATTAAAGCTGCATTCCCCTCTTTCCGCAAGGACGGCTCTCCGGTCTTAACAGTCTCTATCACCGCAAGGGGTCCGCACCGAATCGCTCGCAGGTCTTCCACAGTTCCAGGGCGACAAAAAGGTCACCTTCCCCCCGTTTCCGGGTCGGGGTATTTCTGGATTTATGGAGCGTTGGCCGGAAGTACGGACGGAGCCGGGCGGGTGGCAGGGATGCAATTGTTGACGCGGAGAATGGACGGGAAGGCCTGCGGTGCGGGCGGGCGGCTGTCTGGGGATGGGTACAGATGAACGCACAGCTTCTCATCGATGCGGTGGTGCGGCAGACCACGGTGCTGATCGCGCAGCTGGCCACGGCCGGGGGGGTGCGGGCGCCCTTGGCGCAGGTGGCCAACCAGGTCTTCGCGCAGCTGGCGGCCGAGCTGGAGCGGCAGGGGCTGAGCCGCAAGGTCACGGCCGACATGTTCGGGATCACGCTCAGGTCGTATCAGCGCAAGGTGCAGAGGCTGAGCGAGAGCGCCACCGAGCGGGGGCGGTCGCTCTGGGAGGCGGTGGTCTACTATCTGGAACAGAGCCCGGTGGCCACGCGGCGGCAGGTCATCGAGCGGTTTCACCGCGACGAGGAGGAGAATGTCAGGGGAATCCTGCACGACCTGGTGGAGAGCGGGCTCGCCTTTTGCTCGGGCGGCGACCGCGAGGCGGTCTACCGTCTGGCTACGGGGGAGGAGATGGAGAAGATGCGCGACGCGCGCAAGGGCCGGGGGATGGACGACCTGGTTTGCGCCATCATCCTGCGCGAGGGGCCGGTGGAGCGCGAGCGGCTCCGGAAGCTCGTCAAGCTCGAGCCCGAGGTGCTGCAGGAGCTGGTCGACCGGCTGTCGGCCGAGGGACGCGTTCAGAAGCAGGAGCGTGGGGACGGCAGCTTCTACTACCGTTCGGAGAAGCTGGTGGTTCCCCTGGGCGCGCCCGTGGGCTGGGAGGCGTCCGTCTACGACCACTACCAGGCCGTGGTCCGTACCATCTGCGCGCGGCTTCAGGACGACGGAAACTGCAGGGACGACCCGGACGCGGCGCGTTTCCGCGAGCTGAACGGGGGCTGCACCTACACGTTCGACGTGGGTCCGGATCACCCGCTGGAGGCCGAGGTGCTGCAGACCCTGGCCGACATCCGGGCGCGCTGCAGCGACCTGAGAAGACGCGTCAACGAGCACAACCAGCAGCACGGCCCGGTCCACCCGGGCGAGAGCGTGGTGGTCTACGCCGGTCAATGCGTGATCCCGCTGGAGAGCGAGGGAGATGACGGCGCACGCACGGGCTCGCCGAGGGGAGGGGCCGGAACCGAAGAAGTGCAGGGACAGGGAGGGATGTGAGATGAAACGGTTCGGCTCGAAATACCTTGCTGTCTCTTGCGTCGTTCTCCTGGCGCCTGTCGGCTGCGCTTCCTCACACGAGCGCGACCGCGCCAGCTCCGAGGGACCGGACAGCGAGACCCACTTCCTGCAGGCCTGCGACCCGGACTGCGATAAGGGGCTGGCTTGCATTTGCGGCGTGTGCACCCTGGTCTGCGAGAGCAACGACGACTGTAGCGAGCGGTCCCGGTAGGGACGGCCCTTTCGGGCCGCCCCCCGGACGGATCCCAGCGTGCG
>CAYVFC010000131.1:0-2139 GCA_964450715.1 uncultured Sandaracinaceae bacterium
AGTCGCGCGTCCGGCACCGACGCGCGCCGGCCCGCCCGCGCCGATGCCGAGTCACCCCGCAGGATTTAAGCGGTTCGGTTCTCTAGAAGTGGTTTCAAAACCCCTCCCGTCGTCTTTCGGGCGGGGCGGCCCCATCTGCGGCGTCGCACCTCCTCGAAATGGCCCCGCTATTCCTCGTCGTCGCTCCTTGCAGCTGGGGCCGCCGCGCTCCGAAATACTCGGTCCGTATTTATGCAATAGCTTCTACCGTTATCATCTCGAACGAAGTGAGAGATCTCCTTTACCCGGAGAGATTTCTCCCTCCGGTCGAAATGACATGAAGGCTGCGAAACGACAAGGTACGACATCCGTACCCTGTGCATTTCACACCACACTATCGCGAACGCATATGACGCGATTGTCATAGCGAAATCGCTGCAACGGGTAAGGCGGGCGTTTTTCGACGGACTTTCCTTCGCGCTATTCAACGCTTTCGGGCCTTGGCATCGGATTTGCAGTTAATCGGTCCAACTTGCTTGCTTATCTCTTACTTACCTATTCCTTTCTTATTCATCAGGAGGTTATCCGATGCTTGGCGCGCTTATTTCACCGCTTTGCTTCTGCCGGAAACGGCTTCTTACGACCGGATCGTTGGTCGCTCTGCTTCTTCTCTCTTCTATCGGCTGCCAGATAGAGGGAGGATGGAACGAAAACCAACGCGAACCCGGTAGCGGCGACCAGGGCGTCGCGCTCTCCTGGGGCGAGATCGCGGTCGACCCCGGGGGCGACTACTTCGTGTCCAGCCTGGACGACAGCCTGCTGCTGGTCCGGCTCGACAGCGGCGAGCAGGAGACGATCCTCGAGGGACTGAAACCGGCGCGACTCGCCTTCGCCAACACGCGTCCGGTCATCTTCGTGGCCGGCGAGCTCGATGGCGACGAAATGCTTATCGCCTATGATGTGACGCGAGCGAGCGAGCTGTGGCGCAAACGCCTTGGATCTTCCGATGACCACGCGATCTTCTCCGTCGCGCGCTTGAATATGACGGTAACCGGCGACGACGCGCACCTCGTGCTCTCCGATCGGCGCGCCATCCAGGTACACTCGCCGAGCGAGGGGACGGTCGGATTGACGCGCTCGTTCGGCGACTCCATCGAGGACATCGACCTGGCCGGGAACGGACGGCTGTTGGTCACGCTGGAAACCGAGTGGGACGGCGACACTCCATTCACTTCCATCGTCTCCGTATCTCTGGATACCGGGGCCACGGTTACCATCGAAGTGCCGAACTGCTCGGACGAGCTGGTACTGTCGCCGGACGGCAGGTCTGCCTTTCTGGCGCCCACCACCTGTGTGGAGCCCACTTCCAACCGGAACAAGGACCCGGTCTCGGTCATCGATCTGGAAAAGAACGAGTTCGTTCGCAACCTGCCCGGCTTCGGACCGGTGGCCATGGACAGGGCTGGCAAGCGCATGGTCGCCTTCATGGACATGGACAACCTGGACCGCAGCCTCTTCGACTCTCCTGAGGACGTACCGGCGCGCGAGGAGAGCCGCTATCACCTGATGTTCATCGAGGTCGACGATCTTTCCTTCAGCTCGCTGGCGCTGGGAGACGTGCTGCCGCGCTACGCGCTTACCCCGGACGGCAAGATGCTGCTGATCGACGAGGATAGGTGGCTGCAGCAGATGCGCCTGCGCGTGCTGGACATCGATTCCAAAACCATGAGCACCATCTCCGGACCGGACGTCCAGCTCGACAACTTCGTCATCACCAGCGACTCGAGCACGGTCTATCTGCTGGACCACGGGCTATTCGAGCTGTCGGTAGGCGAAGCGCTGGTGAACAGCGTGGCCATCGACTTCACCCCCAGCAATATCAACATCACGCCCGACGATCGCTACCTGATCCTCCGCCAGTCCGATACCAGGCTCTGGATGTACGACACCCTCCAGCAAGAGATCTGTTACGGAGTCGAGCTGGGCGTCGATGCCTCCTTCAAGATAGAGGTCGAGGGCACGCTGACCGTGACGCTTTCCGAGGAGATACCGGACTGAGGGGGCCGCATGGCTCGAAAAGAGTCGGGGGGGGGGGGGGGGGGGGGGCCCCCCCGGGGCCGCGGGCGGGGGGGGGGCCGAGGGGGGGGGGGGGGGGGGGGG
>CAYVFC010000131.1:2149-22606 GCA_964450715.1 uncultured Sandaracinaceae bacterium
CTTGCGGAGTCTATCCCGCCTGGCGGGGGCCGATGGGCGCCAAACCCGGCGGCGGGGCGGTTTTGTTAACCCCGCCGGCGCCGCGTTTACCAATACGACTCGATCGCCTTATCGGTGCGAGCGTCTCGGATGGTTCGGGTGGGCCGGGGCCGGTGGGCGGGGGACGCGCGGATTGCATTGGCCCGCCCGACGGAGTCAATTGCACTGGTGGGCCGCAACGCTTTTTAATCCCCCTTTTAGGAGGCCGGAGGACAAAAGGCATACACTTCCGGACAACCTGTCCGTCCCAGGCCAGGGGTAGGTGCCTCCTCAAGTAGGCGGCTATAATGAGCGCCTATTATACGGAGTAGAAAACGAGTACCCGTGACATAGAAGGTCGCCGGAAGCTAATAGAAGCCGCGCGAGGGGGCGATGCGGAGGCACTGGAGGCCGTGCTGCAGCGGGCATCGCCGCGCGTCTTTCGCTTCGGTATGAAAATGTGCGAGCACCAGCAGGACGCCCAGGACGTCCTGCAGGAGACGCTATTGGCCATGGCGCGCGGACTCGAGGACTTGCGCGAGCCCGACGCGCTGCTCTCCTGGGCCTACCGGATTGCGCGGGGCTTCTGCACCAAAAAGCGGCGCAGGAGCAAGTTCGCACCGCCGGCCGAACGGTCGCTGGAGCGGGAGGCGCGACCCCCGGCCGATCCGGACCAGAACCCGGAGGGGGCGTACTCCGGCGCGCAGCTCGCCGAGGCGTTGCAGAAGGCCATAGCCGGGCTGCGACCCGACCAGCGCGAGGTGCTGCTGCTGCGCGACGTGGAGGGCCTGACCGCACCCGAGGTGTCGGAGGCTCTCGGGATCGGCGTGCGAGCGGTCAAGAGCCGCCTGCATCGAGCCCGGGCCTCGATGCGGCAACAGCTGGCTCCCTTCCTGGAGCGTTGGGAGGCGGCAGGGCCGTATACCGCGGAGGAGCGGGACGCGGCGACAGAAAGGGACGCGAGCCGCGAAAAGGCCGAGCGCTGCCCGGACACGGTGCGGCTGTTCTCGCGTCACCTGGAGGGCGAGCTCGGGCCGGCCGACTGCAGGAAGATGCAGCGGCACCTGGCGGGATGCGAACCCTGCCGAGCGCGATGCCGGTCGCTGAAGAAGACGCTAGCGCTGTGTGCGGAATCGGCCTCTGCCGAGCTCCCCGAGGTCACCAAGGAGGCCGTCAAGAAAGCGTTACGGGCCTACCTCAGCGAAGCCGACCGAAAACGACCGGTTGGCTGAATCCCTTTCCATGGGATTGGCTCTTACCAGCTGGGGAACGGTAAGCATGGAAAAGGACAAGAGAAAAATGCTGATATCGGTCTTTCTGGGAGCTGCAGCCGGCTACGCATTCTACTACTTCATCGGCTGCTCGAGCGGTGCCTGCCCACTGACCTCCGATCCCTGGACCAGCACGGGATACGGGGCATTATTGGGCTGGCTGGCGGCCAGCGCCTGGTAGGAATCAGCCGATCGAGCCGGAATTACCCGCCGTCGACAGCGGGAGTTCCGCCCGTACCGGGGAAGCCGCCGTCGAAGTTCGGCAGGCCGCCCTCGAAGCTGAGATTGACGCAGCACTCCTGCCCCGATGGACAGCCGGGGAGCGATATCGTGCCCGAGCAGCTGCCCGTGGCAACGCAGGTGATGCTGTCGGTCATGCTCATGCTCGCGGCGATGGTCTCGCACTGGTCGGAGTCGACGCAGCACTCCAGGCCCTGGGCGCATCCACCGGGTAGAGGCGCGAACCCGCCTTCACAGGCCGCGGTCGGCTGCAAGCAGACGCCGCTCGCCTGGGCTACCACCAGGTTGATGCTGCAGGCCTCGTTCTCCTGGGAGAAGCCACCGGCGTCGATGACCTGAGCCGCGCCGTCGTTCTGTCCGGCATCCATGGGCTCGCCTCCGGTGCCGGCTCCGCTCGTGCCGCCGCTACCAGCCGGGGAGCCCGACGTGCCGCCGCCGCCGGCGTAGGGAGTTCCTGCCTGCCCGCCGCTGCCACCCGACGAGCCGTCGTCGTCGTCGTCTCCGCAGGCAGTTACAAGGACCAGCGCCAACATCGAAATGAGCGCCGCCAAAATCGACCATCCGGACCTGGAATTCTCTTTCATTTCCAACACCTCGTTCACAACTAAGGCAGTACCCCGATTTTTCTAATTGTGCGAATTCTGCGCTTGTATACGCTGTTCTTCCGTTTTTGGGAAGCTTTTGTCAACCCTGTTCGCCACACCCCCGAAAACGGATTCGGCCGCTGCTACTCAGTGCTCCCCGGCGCTGGTTTCGGTCGGAAAACCGACCGGTTCCCTTTTATTCCTACCGGTTCTCACGGTAGCGAGGAGGTTGCTAATGCCCAAAATCTGCCTACCGATCGCCCTGGAAAGATGCTAACCGTTCGCGACCGGCAGCCGATCCCGCCCTCTGGCCGGACAGATATCCGGCGGGCGCCCGGAGGCAAGCCATGAAGCTCGTAGCGGAAAAATCGACACTGAGAGGAACGGTCGCCATTCCCGCGTCCAAGTCCCACACCATACGCGCGGTGGCGATCGCATCGCTGGCCGAGGGGGAGAGCGTGATCCGCTCCCCCCTTATATCCGGCGACACCCTGAGCGCGGTTACCTGTTACCGGGCGCTGGGCGCGACGATAGATACGAGCGACGACAGCGCCTGGAAGGTGAAGGGAACCGGCGGGCGTCCCTCGGCACCGGCCGATCCGATCGACGTGGGCAACTCGGGCACCAGCCTGCGCATCGCGGTCTCCTCGGCGGCTCTCTGCGGCGGCAACGCGACCGTGCGGCTGACCGGCGACGAACAGATCCAGCAGCGCCCCATCGGTCCGCTGCTGCGCTCCCTCGAGCAGCTGGGAGCCAGCGCCCGCTCCGAGAGGGGCAACGACATGGCACCGGCTCTCGTCAGCGGCAAGCTCAAGGGTGGTACGACCGAGATCGAGTGCAAGACCAGCCAGTACCTCTCCAGCCTGCTGCTGGCCGCTCCGCTGGCCGAGAGCGATACCGAAATCGTCGTGACCCTGCTCAACGAGCCCGACTACGTGCAGATGACCCTGGACTGGCTGGACAAGCAGGGCATCCGCTACGAGCGGGAAGAGTTGCGCCGCTTCAAGGTCTATGGCAACCAGAAGTACCGGGCCTTTGATCTCCCCATTCCGGCCGATTTCTCCAGCGCAACCTTTTTCCTCTGCGCGGGTGCACTGCTTCAAGACACGGACATCACCCTGACCGGCTTGGACTTCTCGGACAGCCAGCCGGACAAGGCGGTGGCCGACTACCTGCGGCGCATGGGAGCCGACATCTCCGTACAGGCCGAAGCGGTTCGCATCAAAAGCTCGCAACTGAGGGGCGTCGATATCGACATGAACAAGACGCCGGACGCGCTTCCGGCCATGGCGGTGGCCGGCGCCTTCGCCTCGGGCGAAACCCGGCTGCTCAACGTGCCCCAGGCCCGCATCAAGGAAACCGATCGCATCGCCTGCATGGCCGCAGAGCTGGGCAAGCTGGGCGTACGGGCCGTGGAGCTGCCCGATGGATTGGTGGTACCGCATGGCAACGATCTACGCCCGACCGAGCTGGACGGCAGAAGCGACCACCGCATCGTCATGGCTTTGAGCCTGGCCTTGATGGCCCTGCAGGGAAGGGGCAGCATCGACACCGCCGAGGCCATCCGGGTGACCTTTCCCGAGTACGTGGAGCTGATGAAGCGTCTCGGCGCCCGGATGGAGCTGGAGGAATAGCTTTTTTAGAGGGGGACTTCACTCGCCAACCCAAAGGAGATTGACGAAATGCTCGGATGTCACATCGGACGAAACCTACAGGTCACCATCGCCGGCGGCTCCTACCAGGAGGGGCTGACCACGGTCGTCCAGGGCCTTCCGCCCGACATGCTGCTGACCGAGCAGGAGATCTATGCCGATCTTTTGCTGCGAAAACCCGGCGCGGACGAGCTGTCCAGCCCCAGGCTCGAGCCGGATCTGCCCATCATCTACAGCGGTGTGAACGCGGCCGACACCATCGAGGGCGCCAATAACACCAACCATACCAACGGTACCCCGCTCACCATCCTCATCCCCAACCTGGACCGGCACTTCATTCACATCAAGCAATACCAGGACACCAACCGCACCCCGCGGCCGGGCCACGCGTCTTACGCTTCCTTCGTCAAGTACGGGCCCGCCGACGACGCCATCGGCGCCGGGTTCTTCAGCGGCAGGTACACGGCGACCATCGTGGCCGCCGGCTCGGTGGCCAAGAAGGTGCTGCGCAAGCTGGGCATCGAGGTCTTCGCCTACGTGAAGGAGGGCGCCGGGGTCGAGTGCCCGGACGTAGCCTACGACAAGATCTTCCGTTACACGGAGAGCTATAAAAAGATGCGCTGCGACCTGGATCCCTTTTACCAGGATATCTACATGAGGGGGCGCATCACCCCCGAAATGCGCTTCCTGGAAAAGGCGCGGGTGCTGGCTGACGTGGAGAACGAGATCCAGGAGATCCGCCGCCGGGCGCCCCAGATGAGCGCGGCGCAGGTGGAGAAGAAGTACGGCGTGCACCATGTGCTGAACTGCCCGGACATCGACGCGGCCAATGCCATCGTCGCGGCCTGTAACAAGGTCACCAAGACCGGAGACTCCACCGGCGGCGTGGTCGAAGTGGTGGTGACCGGTGCTCCCATCGGCCTGGGCGAGCCCATGTTCTACAAGCTGGACGGCGAGCTAGGGCGCATGCTGGGCATCGGCGCGGTCAAGTGCGTCGAGGTGGGTTCCGGCTACGCGGCCAAGGACATGACGGGCAGCGAGTCCAACGACCAGATGCGGGCCAAGAAGGGCCGGGTGGTATTCGACTCCAACAACGCGGGCGGCATCACCGGCGGGCTGAGCTCCGGGCAGACCATCATCGCCCGCCTGGTGGTCAAGCCCACGCCTACCATCGACAAGGAGCAGTACACGGTCGACAAGTACACGTTGAAGAACACCAAGCTGGCGGCCATCACCCGGCGCGATCCCACCATCGTCGCGCGCATCTGGCCGGTAGCCGAGGCCTTCACCGCCATTACGCTGCTCGACCACCTGATGACCCACCTGGGCTACCAGGCGCTGAAGGACGACCCGCGAATCAAGGGCAAGTGACGCTTCCCGCTGGCATAGAAACGCTACCCGACCTCGCGACTATCGCCGCTCACCTGGAGGGGCTGGAGGAGACCATCATCTCCAAGCTCATCGACCGGGGGCAGTTCGCGCAGAACCTGGTCATTTACCAGCCGGGCCAGAGCGGCTTCGAGGGCGCGGGCGAGCAGAGCCTGCTGGAGCTGCGGCTCAGGCGCCACGAGGAGATGGACGCCGAGTTCGGCAGGTTCCGCGTGCCCGAGGAGCGGCCCTATTTCAAGGATTTGCCGCCACCCCGGCGCGAGACGCTTCCGCCGCCTCCTTACCTGGCCATCGACGATTTCGACCGGGTAAACCTCTCGGAGCGGATCGTCGCCGTCTACCGGACGCTCATCCCCGAGATCTGTCTCGGGGGAAACGACGGCCATCACGGTTCCTCGTGCGAGCACGACGTTTTCGCCATCCAGGCGCTGGGACGGCGCGTGCACTTCGGCGCGATGTACGTGGCCGAGAGCAAGTACTCGGCCGATCCCGCGAGCTACAACGACCTGATCGACAGCCGAGACGAGCAGGGGATCATGCGCCGCCTCACCCGTCCCGAGGTCGAGGAGCGCATCCTGGATCGCGTCGCGCAGAAGGTCGAGCACCTGCAATCGCAGATCAACACGGCCGTACGCCGACGCATTCCGTCCGACGCGGTCAACCGTTTTTACCGCAACCACGTCATCCCGCTCACCAAGCAGGGCGAGGTCGACTACCTGCTGAATCGCCGCAGGGACGTCGACCCGCAGTCGTAGGGGCGGACGGCTGGAGGGGGCAAGCCCGAACGGGAGGGGGCAAGCCCCTTCCCTACGGGTTGTTGTACTCATACCGTAGGGGCGGGCCTTGCGACCGCCCGGATACGGAACTACTGCGGCGCCTGCCGCGTCTGCTCGTGTACTCGGGTGAGCACCAGCTTGGACAGCGCCTTTAGGGTCTCGAACACCCCCTGCCCGGTCGGCGCCACGGCATCGAACTCAGGCACCTTGCGGGGGTTGAGCGCCGCGCTGAGCTCTTCGGTGGGGGAGATGTTGGGGAGATCGCGCTTGTTGTACTGCATCACCAGCGGCATCGCTTCAATGGAGGATCCCCGCTCCACCAGAGCGTCGGCGAGATTCCGCAGGCTCTCCTGATTGGCCTCCATACGGTCGACCTGGGAGTCGGCCACGAAGATCACGCCGTCTGCTCCCTTCAGGATCAACTTCCGGCTCGCGTCGTAAAAGACCTGGCCCGGCACCGTATAAAGGTGAAATCGGATCTTGAATCCCCCGATCGAACCGAGATCCAGCGGCATGAAGTCGAAAAAGAGCGTCCGCTCGGTCTCCGTGGCCAGCGAGATCATCTTGCCCTTGGCCTGCGGGGTAGTCTTGTCGTGGATGAACTGCAGGTTGGTGGTCTTACCGCACAGGCCGGGCCCGTAGTAGACGATCTTGCAATTGATCTCCCGCGCCATGTGGTTGATGAAGCTCATCTGGGTCCTCTGTTGTCGCTCGCTCGCCTCTCGATGGTCTCGGTCGGTCGCCTAGGCTTCCAGCTCGCGCTGGATGCTGGTAGCGACCCGGTCAGCCGCATCGATCACCGCTCGCTCGGAAAATGAAAAGTGCTTGCCCAGCTCCAATAAAACGCGAATCTCCTCCGGCGTCAGCTCGCCGTCCGCCATGGACACCAGTACCGCAAAGCTTAGCGCCTCTTCTCGCGCTACCAGATCCTGGAAATCCGCCGCCACCCGGATCAGTCTCTCCGTTCTGCCGAGCCGATCGCTGGTCTGGTCCAGGTCGTCCAGATGCAGCAGCAACTTTTCGCGGTCCACCCGGTTCTCGGTGATCTGTTCGATCAACAAGGCCAGCATTTCGCGTTCCCGCTCGTCCAGACCGTCGACCGAGGCGACCAGGTATCCCAGCTCCAACAAGGACTGGAAGTACGCCGCCGCCTCCCCGCCTTGCTCGGTTTCTCCGGACGACTGCTCCGCGCCGCTCAAGAACCGCTCCTGCGAGGGCAGCCTACCCAGAAGCTCCGCCGGATCGGTCGGTATCGCCGTCATGGTGGCCGTCTGCTTCTGCAGCACGGCCAGCATGGCTGCTCGCAACCGCTCGGGCTGCACGTCGCGAAAACTGGTCTGAACCACCTCGCCCATCAGGGCTATGATTATATATCCGTTCGGCGAAACGAAACAGGGGGAAAGGCTAGAAGCCATTCATAAATACGGACCGAGTATTTCTGGGCGCGGCGGCCCCAGATGCAAGGAGCGACGACGAGGAATAGCACCGCTATTTCGAGGAAAAGCGACGCAGCAGATGGGTCCGACCTGCCCGAAAGACGACGGGAGTATTTATGAAACGGCTTCTACTCCGAGACCCCGCGCATCCGGATCCGCTTGCCCTCGAAGGCCATTACCGCGGACCAGGAGTCGTTCTCGCCGTCATCATCGGTGTCCACGTCGTATTCGATGGGCCGGATGATCTGGATGCAGGTGTTGGGATTGGCGTTCTCACAGCTCGAGCCGCCGGTGGGATTCATGATGTCGATGCAGACCAGGCAGCCATACCTGAGGATGTCCGCCGAGGAGCTGCACTCGGGCGTCAGCACCCCGTCGGGGCAGGGCGTATAGCCGCCGCCGGTCTCCTTGCAGCAGAACCGTGCCTGCATGTCGTCCACCGGTATGTCGGCCGCCTCGGGCTCCATGGCGCCGCAGAACCTGCCCGCCGGCAGGTAGTCGGGATCGGACGGATCCACGATCTGGTTCATGCCGTGGGTCTCCGGCAGCAGCAGATTTTCCGCCGCTCCGGGCAGGCCCTCCGGTGCGCTGAGCTGGCTGACATCGAACAGCACCAGCATCATGAAGTCGTGCATCTTGAACCTGCCGGTAGCTCCCTGTAGCTGTACGATGGCCGGCTCCTTCGAGATCACCCGGCCGCCACCCTTCTGTTCGGCCGGAAAGCTGTGGTACCTGGCGGGCGAGCGGTCCTCGTTGACGCTGGCCGCCTCGGATATGAAGGGGAAGTCCAGCGGCGGGCCCTCTTCCCAGGCCTTGAAGGGGATGCCGTCGTAGATACCGACCGTGACGTCTTCGTCTATGGTCCGGAGGGACGGATCGCTCGAATCGATCAGGTGGTAGATGGCGTTGCCCTCGCCGTCGGCGATGGCCCGGTTGATCATGGGGTTGACGAAATCTGCCAGCACGTCCACCGACATACCGGGGAAGATCTCGATCTCGCCGGCGAAGGCCTCGCCGAAACGGTTTTTATCGTGGATGCAGAACCCGGGCGGGTTTTCCTTCACCACCACCGTGGAGGTCATGCGGTGGGCCAGCTCCCACCGGCACTGGTCGCAGCTGTCCAGGATGTCGTTGTTGCCGTCGTCGCACTCTTCACCGCCCTCGATCACCTGGTTGCTGCAGCGGGAGATGGTGCAGTTGATGGCGCAACCCGATCCGGCCTTGCCGTTGTCCGCGCCCTCGTCGCACTCCTCGTTGTCGTCCTTGGTTCCGTCGCCGCACAAGAAGGGCACGCAAACGCCCTGCTGGCACCAGCCGTTGTTGTCGTCGCAACGGGTCTCGTCGGGCAGCGCGTTGACCGTACACTTGTGCTCCGACCTGTTGCAGGTGCCCGATCCCGCGCACTCGTCCCCGCCGGTGCAGTCATCGTCCGACTCGCAGGTGTATTTACAGTCGGGCTTGCAGCCGTCGCTCGGGTCCAGGTTGCCGTCATCGCACTGCTCGTTACTCGACTGCACGCCGTCGCCGCACACGTCGTCCACGCAGATGCCCTTCCAGCAGGACATGCTGGTCATGTTGCCGCAGGGCGCACCGTCGTCGAGCTCCGGGTCAGACTCGTCGCAGGCGTGGTCGACGCAGATCTCGTCGCCGTCGCAGTCGTTCAGGTTATCGCAGTCGCCATCCTCGACGCAGGTGAACTCGCACAGGGTGGTGCAGCCGTCCAGCTCGTTGAAATTGCCGTCGTCGCACTGCTCCAGCTCGTCCACAATCCCGTCGCCGCAGGTCAGCTCACCGATACGCCCGGCGTCGCCGGCTCCGGTACCGCCGTCCTCTTCTCCTCCACCTGCCGTTCCCGCGTCCTGTTCCGGTTCTCCCGGCTCGCCCGAGTCGGCCCCACCATCAGCGCCGTCCGACTCCCCGTCGCCGTCGCCACCGCACGCCGATAGGGTGAAACAGAGCAGAACGGGCAGAAGTGAAAGACTGATCACTCGTCTCGTCATCGGTATAGTCTCCTTTTACCGGTGTATTCGGGATCGCGGGCCGAACGCTGTACGATACGCGGCCAAACGCGGTTGAACGCGCGGCAATCGCCGCGAGAAATCCCACATGCTACGGGGAAAAGACAATAATACGGTTTTCCGCCTCGCGCGAGGCTAAAGCGGGAGATCTGCACGAAAAACACACACCTATCCCGAGACGGGGATGGCGCGTTACTTTGCGCCGGATTCTATCGCCGAGAAACCCGCGATGGCGGCCACCAAACAGACATTCCATCCCGTATGCGTTTTTACCGTTCGTTTGCGAGATTACGGTAAATCGCATCCAGTCCCGCTGATCAGAGGTAGGCCGCAATCGCTTGAATTAGCTCGGACTGCACCTGCTTCAAGGGCTCCTCGGTCACGGCCAGGGCGACGGCTCCAATAGGCGTCTGTCGCCCGCCGCGCCAGGCGGTAAGCGCGTGCAGGCGATAGGCCCCCTTGGTGCGACCGGCCTCGGTCGAGGGGTCGCCGTAGGTGGTCTCGGTGCTGAGCCTCATTTCGCTCGGCGTCGTATCTTCCTCCTCTATACCTCCGCGCGCGATGAAATCCGCCACCCGTTCCGCCAGCCCGTCGGGCGGCCGGCGCGCGCCGACCCGCGAGGCCAACATCAACCCGCCGGGCTCCACCAGGAAGAGGAAGCCCGCCGTGCCGCGCGCTTGCTCGATGATCATGTGCAACGCGCGCTGCGCGCGTTCGTGAAGCTCCTGGCACTCCTGCATGACGTTGCGGACGATCTCCTCGGCGCGCGGCGCGCTGATCACCGTGACGACCTCTTCGCCCTCGTCCAGCACCGGGGCGACCTCGACGCTCTCGCCCGCGCGCGACCCCTGGTCGGCGAATCGCTCGCAATGGGAGAGAAACGCCGGATTGCCGCTGGCCTGCGCCCAGCGCCGCATCTGCTTCACATCCTGCTCGAAAGCCTGCTGGTCTCCCGCCATCAACGCCACCCGCGCCCGGGCCTCATGCAACAGGAACAGGGTGGCGGGATTGCCGTAGCGGGAAAGGCCCCCGATCAGGTCGTCCAGCCGCCGCATCGCGCTGCCGATATCGCCGTCGCCGGCCTCGGCCAGCGCCAGCACCCGGTCCAGGTTGTTGTACAGGGTCGTGTATCGCCGGTCGGCCGGCTGCACCTGCTGCAGGGCCTGCTGGCAGAGTTGCCGCGCCCGGTCGTAGTGGCCCAGCCGGATGAAGGCCATGGCCCGTATGACATAGGGCATCTGCCAGAGCATGTACTGCCGGGGTTTCATGTAGCCCATGAGCTGCTCGGCGATCTCGCCCGCCTCCCGGTACTCTCCGCGGTGGTAGAGCTGCAAGGCCTTGGTCATCTGCAGGTGCGGCGAAAGGGAAGGTATATCCTTTGTAATACGGAGCAGGCTCTCCACCGTCCGCTTCACGCCCACGATGTCCCGGTGGAATCCGCTGATCAATCCCTCGTGGATAGCCGAGAACAGCTCTACCTGCCAGGTGGTCCCTCCCTGCATCGCGTGCATCTCCAGCTTCTCGCGGTGCTCGCGGGTCTGCTCGATCTCGCCCCGCACCAGGTGGTAGATCATGCGGATCTGATGCGCCGCCGCATCGCCGATCTTGGATCCTAGCCTTTCGATCTCCCCGGCCACCTGCAGCGCCCTGGAGTCGTCGGCCACGCACTCGTTGAGCCCCCGCTGCAGCCACATGCCGGTGAGCAAGGCCTGGCGCGTCTCCGGATCCATCTCGCGGCAAGCAGTGGGGTCGCCCAGCAACGCGATGGCCTTCTGGGCGAGCTGGTCCGAATCGCTCTCCCGGCCCAGCATGTACAGCGCCAGGCACTTGCAGAACAGGTGTATAGCCTGGCCGCTGTGCTTGGGCCCGAACCCGGCCAGGGGATCGGCCAAGCGGGCGAGTATCACCACATTGCGCGCGTCGACCATGATGGTCCGCACCCCGATCAGCGAGGTGACGCAGCGGATGAAGTAGATAAGGGCTTTACCCACCCGCGGCCCGCGCCGTCTACCCACGGTAAAGACCCGGCGCAACATGGCGCCCACCATGCCCAGGATGAGCGCCAGCCTCGGTCCCATCCAGGGCCTGAGACGCACCGCCGCCGCCATGCCCGAATAGTAATAGAGGCTCTGGATGGTCTCCTCGCCATAGCGGTCGGCCAGGCTGCGGTCCACGAACCAGCCCAGGCTGACCAGCAGACTGCGCAACCGTAGGATCTCGGCTGGCGAGCGTCCCTGCTTCTCGTAGACCCGCAGCGCCGCCTCCATGGCCGGGATGGCAGCCGCCAGCGCGTCGCCCTGGATAGCCAGCCCCCGGGCGCTGCGCGCCAGCAGATCCGCTCCCCGACTCAGCTCCCCGCCCTGCAGCAGGTGCCAGCCCGCCTCGATGGCGTCCTCGGCCTTATCGCCGCCCGCGCCCAGCATGGCCTCCCCCAGGCTACGGTGAAGCGCGCGCCTTCTCTCGGTGCTCAGTCCCCGCAGAAACGCCTCGCGCAGCGCTTCCTGCCCGAAACGGTACCCGTCGCCCGAGCTCACCAGCACGCCCGCGGCCACCAGCTCGCCGAGCATGGCGTAGGCCCGGCCCACGTCCTTTTCCTCGGCCGCGGCCAGGCTGAGCTCCAGCGAGAGCGCGCCGCGATGCACGCTCAGGGTCTCGGCCAGCGCGCGCGCGTGCGGGTCCAGCGCCATCACGCGCGCGTCCATGGCATCGGCCAGGGTGGCCGGCAGCCGGGCGAGTGAGAGCTCGGCGGGCAGCACCCAGATACCCTCCAGGTAGCGGACCGCGCCGCTGTCGACCAAGTGGTGCGCCAGGTCGATGCATTGCAGGGGATTGCCCCCGCTCAGCTCCCGCATCCACCTGGCCAGCCGGTCCGCGTTGGGCACGTCGCCGAACAGCGACTGCACCAGCTGTAGGGTCTCTTTCTCCCGCAACCGCTGCAGGCGCACGCGACCGGCAGTGCCCAGGAAGGTCTTCACCGCCTCGGGGGCGGAGACCCCCTCTCCGCGCCGGAGCGTAGCTACCACCAGCAGGGGATGCGAAGGCGCCTCGTGGGCGAGCGCCGCCAGAAAAGAGACCGAGCTCTCGTCCGCGCGGTGCAGGTCGTCCACTTGCACCACCAGCACGCGGTTGGTGCTGTACTGCACGAACCAGGAGAGCAGCGCCGACTGGATGCGCGCCCTTCTCTCCGCCCGGTCCTCGGGCAGCGGGGCCATATGGGTGGTTCCCAGATCCAGCTCGGGAAAGAGCTGACCCAGCACCGGGGCGTAGGGCTGCGCCGCCTGCAGCGCCTCCTTGGGCGCGGCCCTGAGCAGCGCCCGGGCCAGCCCTCGAGCTACGCCATAGGTGGTGCGGTTCACCGCCGCCTCCGCCCGGACCACGGTGGCGCCCACCAGCTGCGCCTGCAGCGAGATCTCCGAGAGCAGCCGCGTCTTGCCGATACCGGCCGGCCCCTCGACCGCCGTGCTGCTGCCCCGCCCCTGCTTGGCCCGGATCAGGCGGTCGCGCAGGTGATCGACGTCGCGATCGCGCCCCACCATGGCCGAGCTCAAGAGATAGCTGCGCACGGTCTCGGTGGTCTCCTCGGGCTCCAGTCCGGCTATGTTGTTCAAACGCTCGATCACCTCGGCCGCGCCCGAGGGACGCGCCAGCGGATCGTGGCTCAGCAGCGACATCACCAGCTCGTCCAGCGCGGCCGGTATCTCCGGCACGAAGTTCGAGGGACGCCCGGGCGCTGTCTTCCACATCTTCGGCAGGTCGTCCATCCTCCGAGCGGGGTAGGCGTGGCGCTGGGTGAGGATCCGGTAGGCGAGCGCCCCCAGCGAGTAGAGATCGGAGCGGTGATCGAGCGGCAGGCCGTGCAGGGTCTCGGGCGGTATGTAAGGGGGGGTGCCCACCACCTCGCCGACCACCCCGAAGCTGGCCATGGTGCCGAAGTCCAGCAGCTTACAACGGCCTTGCGCGTCGCAGCGCACATTGCGGGGGCTGACGTCGCGATGCAGCAACCGACGCGTATGCAGAAGCGCCAGCGAGGAGGCGATATCCCTGAGATAGAAACAGGCCCTCCGGAAGGGGGCGGGCATCAGCTCGCGCAGGTCGCGTCCCTCCAGCAGCTCCATGGTGTAGTAGGGGCCCTGCTCGTCCACCCCGTATTCGTAGACCTCGATGATGCGCGGATGCTTGAGCTGGGCCAACGTGTAGTACTCCCGCTCGAAGAGCATCCAGACCCGGTGCACCTTCACGTACTGCTTGAGCAGGCGCTTGAGCGCGATACGCCTGCCGGTCGACTCGTCCACCGCTCGATAGACCTCGCCGATCCCGCCCGTGGCCAGGTGCTGCTCGAGGCGGTAGCGTCCGGCCACGGTATCGAGCGCCGCGGTGCCTGCGGTCTGCACCCGCCCTGGTGAAAAGGGACCCATAGACGTTACGGATCCATTCTGCCACCCCAAGTCGGTGACAGGCAAATGCAGGATCTATGAGGAACGGAGGGGGGCAACCCCTGGCGGCAGGGGCAAGCCACTGCCCTACCGGCGGTGCGGCTTCGATCGTGGTAACGGCGGGCCTTGCTCCCGCCCGTTCCGCGGCAGGGGGCAAGCCACTGCCCTACCGGCGGTGCGGCTGCCTGTAGTCCTTCAGGCGGTAGACGCCCTCTGCTTCCGGATCGAAGCGCTCCCGCAGCACCCGGTCCAGGTTCTTCTCGGAGATGGTCTTGGGGATCTCCTCGACCACTTGAACGTAAGTCGGCACGCTGTTCATCCCCAGGGCCTGGATGCAGGCGGCGAATAGCGCCTTGATATCCACCTCGCTTTCGGGAGCGGCCACCACCGCCGCCACCAGATCGCTCTCGCCCGGCGCGCCCGTGGCGGCCGGGATGCCGTAGACGCACACGTCGCTTACCTCGGGGCGCTCGGCGATCACCTTCTCCACCGACTCGGGCTGGATGAAGTCTCCCTGGCGCCTGAGCCCTCCCCCCTTACGGTGCAGGAAGAAGAACCAGCCCTGCTCGTCGCGGCGTACGATGTCGCCCGAACGCAGCCAGCCGCCGCGCGTCTTGTCCCGAGAGGCCTTTTCGTTGCCGCGGTACTCGACCGTGGTCTCGCCGCTGGCCAGGCGCGAGATGAGCTCCCCGGGCTCGCCAGGCTCGCACTCGCTATCGTCCTCCCGCACGACCTTCATCTCCATGATCCCGGGCAAAGGCTTGCCGAACGATCCCACCGGGCCTTCGCCCGGCGGCTTGTGGGCGAAGCCCCCTTCGACCGCCGCGTACCACTCGTGGATCTTCACCTCGAAGCGCCGCTCGAACTCCTCCCAGATGACCGCCGGCGTGCCCGCGCTGATCACCTTGCGCACCGGGTTGTCGGCGTCGTCCGGCCGTGCGGGCTCGGAGTAGATGCCCATCATCATGCCGCCCAGCAGCGAGAAGGTGGTGCAGCCGTAAGCGCGGCAGACATCCCAGATGCGGCTCTTGGTGAACTTGCGGCTGATCACGGCCGGAATGGAGAGCAGCAGCGACGGGGTCAGGGTGACCGCGTGCGCGTTGCCGTGGGTGAGCGACAGACCCGTGTAGAGCCTATCCTCGGGCCCGTAGCCCCAGGCCAGCTGCGCCAGCACCACGTAGGCCAGCAGCCGGTCGTTGCGCAGGGTAACGCCCTTGGGATTGCCGGTGGTACCCGAGGTATAGATGATCAGATAGGGATCGGTGATGTTGTTGCCCGCGGGAGCCAGGGCCGGCGCCTCGGGCCCCCCGAGGATCTCGTTCAGGCTCGGAACCTGGTTCGAGACCGGCACCCCGAAATCGTCTTTATAGAGAACGCCCACCGTCTTGACCTCCGGTACGGCTCGAAGCGCCCGGTTCACCTCTTCGGCCAGCTCGGCGGCGTAAATGACCCCCTTGCTGCCCGAGTCGCGGAGCTGAAAGCTCAGCTTGTCGCCCCGTGAACGCGGATCGATGGGCACCAGCACCACGCCCAGGGCAGAGGCCGCGTACATGGCAACCACCAGCTCGGAATGGTTGCGCATCAAGAGCGCCAGCGTGTCCCCCCGGGTAAAGCCCTGCTGCCCCAGCGCGCGCGCGAGCTTGCGCCCCCTTCCGACCAGATCGGCGTAGCTCACCGTCTCGTCCGGGTGCGGACAGTGGTCGAAGGTCAGAACCTGGAAGTCGGGCCTGGTCTCGGCCAGTACATCCAGATCAAACGCTAATACTCCCGGCGCCTTGCTCTCGCTCATGGTTCCGGGTCCTCGCAGGCGAACTCGCAGCGCCACTGCTGCTCGATGACCGCCAGCCGGTTGATCTGGTTGGTCCCCTCGTAGATCTGGGTCAGACGCGAGTCGCGCCAGGCGCGCTCCACTCCCTCGCTGTGCAGGTAGCCGTGGTCGCCCATGATCTCCATGGCCTGGCTGCAGACCTTGTAGGCCACATCCGAACCGCCCACCTTGGCCGCCGCCGAGAGCGACTGGTTGGCCACCGTCCGTTTGCTGGCGTGCCAGATGAGCGACCGGGCCGACATCAGGCTGATGACCATGTCCGCGAGCTCGATCTGGTACTCCTGTAGATCGATCAGGCTCTTGCTCCCGATGCGGGTGCAGCGGCAGAAGGCGAGCGCCCGCTCAAAAGCGCCTCGCGCGTGTCCCAGCGCCATGGCCCCGACCACTGGCCGCGAGTAGTTGAGCACGTTGCGGTTGATGGGCCAGCCGCCGCGCACCGTGCCCACCACGTGGTCGTCGGGCACGAAGACGTCCTCGAAAATGAGCTCCGAGGCGTCCGAGGCGCGCTGGCCCATCTTGCGCTCGTGCCGGCCCACCGAGAAACCGGGCATCCCTTTCTTGACCAGAAAGCAGGTCCAGGACTCCAGGCCTTCGTTCTCCAGCCTGGCGAATACGGTGATCCAGTCAGCGATGGCGCCGTCCGAGATGAAGACCTTGGTGCCGTTCAGCAGGTAGCCGCCCTCCACCCTGCGCGCGGTGGTGCAGAGCTTGGCCACCGCTCCGCCCTCGGTCTCCTCCACGTCCGAGCCGGCCCCGGGCTCGGTAATGGCAAAGGCCATGGTCAGCGGCTTGCCCCTCGCCAGCCGGGCATAGAGCGGCAGAAAATGACGCTTCCAGGTGGGCAGATGCCCGGAGAGGAAGAGGGGAGCCACCCCCAGGTTATGCGCCAGGATCAAAAGGGCCAGCCCCCCGTCCTCGGCGGCAAGCTCCTCGGCGATGGCCGAAACGATCAGGACGGAATTGGGGTGAAACAGCAAGCTCTGAAACCCCCACTCGGCGGCACTCCGGAGGATGGGACCGCTATCGAACCCGTGCGGGTCCAGATCGGCCTGCTCGGCCAGGGGCCGGATGTGTTGGCGGGCGAAGTCCCTGGCCCGACCCCGCCAGATGCGCGCCGATAGCGGTAGCAACCGGGTATCGGCCTCCCACAGGGTCACCTCATCGCCCTCGTAGAGCAGACGGCCGATCAGGGCCAGCTGCTGCTGGGCGTTCTGCATCTTGAGACTCTCGATTCTCTGCAAGATCGTTTTATCCATCAGGCGCGCCCCTTCCTGTCGATATCCGCGATCAGCTGCTTGAGATAGATAGAAGAGCCCGCAGCCGATCGGAGCACAGCCACGTCTCGCAGCCGCTTTTCCATGCCGTAGTCCTCCATGTAGCCGTACCCGCCCAGCGTCTGCAGCGAGTCGGTGACCGCCTGCACGCACAGCTCCATCGCCGTCATCTTCAGCCGGGCGGCCTCGCCGACCGTTACCAGGGTTTCCGGATCGCGGCCGGCCAGCGCGGAAAGCGCCCAGCCCGCCGTGGCCATCCTGGCCTCGGACCCGGCGAGCAAGCCCTTGACCGCCGGGTGGTTCTCGATGACGGTTCCGCCCTGGTAGCGCTCGGCGCAGTACTGCTTGGCCGCGGTCAGCCCGCCCCTGGCGATGCCCACAGCGATGGCCGACATGCCGAGCCAGCTCAGGCTGAGCGCGCGGAATACCATCTGTAACCCGCGGTCGCCGCCCAGCCGGGCGTCGGCCGAAACCCGTACGTTTTCGAAGCGCAAATGCCGCAGCTCTGGGGCCCTGAGCCCGGTCCGCTGCCCCGGATCGATTCGCCTGAGGCCCTCGGCGTCCGCGGGTACCAGGTACAGGCCCCAACCGTCCCCGCTGGCGGCCATCACCAGGTAAGCCTGCGGATCGGGCAGGCTGTATACGAACGACTTTTCGCCGTTGATGATGTGACCGTCCGGTCCGGAGACGGCTCGAGTGGTGATGCCCTCTCCGTCCGGGTCGATGGGCGAGAGCAGCCGGTCGAGATAGGGAAGCGTAAAGCCCTCCTGCAGCGCCAGCGCCACCCGGCGCGGCGCCGACGCGTCTTCGTAGCCAGAGCGCAACAACAGATTGCAGGCCAGCCCCTGGGCGTGAAGCGCCATGGCTACCCCGCCGCAAGTCTCGGCGATGGCCTGAAGCAATACCACCGAGGGCAGAAGCCCCATTTCCTCGCTGGCCGGACCCCAGATACCGTAAGCGTTATCCGACGCCGACCGATCGGGCAGGCTGGCGATACCGATATCAAAAGCGGTTTCGAACACATCCGGCAGGCGCGCTGGATCCCCGTCGGAGAACTCCCCCTGCAAGAAGGAACAGACCGAGCGGTCCGCGAACTGCCGGGCCAGATCCTCGAAGTGCTGGATCTCCTCAGCGCTCAGGCACGTCGCTTCCTCAGTCATGACGCCTCCCTTTTACCCTTCCGCCCGCAAGATGGTGATGGCCAGAGCGGCCTCCTCGATACCGATGTTACCACCGCCGTTTTCGGCCAGAGCTATACGGGCGTTCTGCACCTGTCGTTTTCCGGCCTCGCCCCGCAGCTGCCAGGTGAGCTCGGCCAGCTGCGCCGCCCCGGTCGCGCCGACCGGATGGCCCTTGCACTCCAGGCCCCCGGAGGGATTGATGGGCAGCTTGCCACCGATACGGCTGTGGCCCTGCTCGGCGAAGACCCCACCCTCGCCCGGCTTGCAGAAGCCCAGCCCCTCGCTGGCGCGGAGCTCGCCAAAGGCGGTGGCGTCGTGCACCTCGGCCACGTCGATATCCTCGGGGCCCACGCCGGCCGCCTCATAGGCCCTGGTCGCGGTCCGGTCGGTCACGTCCGGATCGTCGAAACCGCGGTCTATGCCGCCGCCCTGTACCGCGGCCAGCACCCTGACCGGCTTGCGCGCACCGATCTTCTTGACGTAGTCCCCGGAGCAGAGAACCAGCGCCGCCGCCCCGTCGCCCACCGGCGAGCACATGGGACGGGTCAGGGGAAAAGCCACCTCGGGAGCCCCGAGCACCTCGTCCACGCTCATGGCCATGCGGTATTGGGCGTGCGGGTTGTGAACGGCGTGCTGGTGGTTCTTGCTGCTGATCACCGCCAGCTGCCGCTGGGTGATGCCGTACTTGTCCATGTGCATGCGGCAGGCCATGGCGTATATCTCCATGAAGGCGCTCCCCTCCACCTTCTTCTTCTTTTCCCCGGAGTCCGCCTCGCCCCGCTCTTCGGCCTGCTTGCGCTTCTTCTCCTTCTCGGCCTTGAGGGCCTGCACCAGCTGCTCCACGATCTCGACGTCGGCCGAGGCCGAGAAGAGCTTGAGCCGCATGGCCCGGTCCTCCAGGTACATCTTCTCCATGCCCAGCGCCAGCCCGACCTCGTGAATGCCGAGCGCCACGTCCATCCAGGCCACCTGAAAGGCGGCGGCCGAGGAGGCACAGGCGTTCTCCACGTTGGTGACCGGGATGCCGCCGATGCCCATGGCGCGCAGCACCACCTGCCCGCGAATCGACTCCTGCCCGGTCACCAGCCCCTGGTAGGCGTTGCCCACCGCGGCCACCTGTAGCTCGGTCTGCTCGATGCCCGCGTGCCGTACCGCCGCGCTCACGGCCTCGGCGGCCAGGCTCTTCATGTTCCGGTCCATGTGCTTACCGAAGGGCGTCATGCCGGCCCCGATGATGTAGACGTCTCTCATGCTCTGAACCTCCTGCCGGGCGTTGCGGTTCGCAGTTGCCAATACCGCCGTCCCTCGGTATTATTAATACCTTATTAATGTTTTTATGCCAAGGCGATCCGCCGTGAAAGTACGGTCAAAGAAAGGGGGGCGATCGACCGCACGCCGCCCGTCACCGCCGCGACGCACCCAGGGCGAGCGCAGCGCCGAGAGCCGCAAGCGCCTGCTCGACGCGGCGGCCGAGTGCCTGTGCGAACGCGGGTTCGCCGGAACCACCGTGGCCGAGATCGCCAGGCGGGCCGGGCTGTCCCTCGGGTGCCTGCAGCACCACTTCCCGGAGAAGAGCGATCTGCTCGCCGCCTCGGTCGAGCACGTCTTCGAGCTACACCGCAGCCGGCTGGTCGATAGCCTGAGCGCTCTGCCCGACACGCCCGAGCGCGCGATTCGAGGCTTGGAGCTGCTGTGGGAGTCCATGCAGAGCGACGCTTTCATGGCCTATCTCGAGCTGGTGGTTGCCGCGCGCACCGAGCCCTCGCTACGGCGCCACGTCGAGCGCACCGAGCTCCGCCTGGCCGAGGCCAGCCGGGAGACTTTCCAGACATTTTACTCCCCACCCAAGGTGGCGCTGCCCTTCGCCGATGTCATCCCGTGGCTGGTAATGGGAGTGCTCGAAGGCGCCATGCTGAACAAGATCGCCAGCCCTCGGGACAACAACGCCGAACGAATCGTAACCGCGATCAAGAACATCCACTCGCTGGCCACCAAGGGCGAGTTCCTGTACGAGAGCCCGCCCCGCGCTTCGGGCAAAAACACTCGTACTCGGGGACGCGTACTCGGGGACGAGGTACTCGGGGACGGGGCTAAGTTTTAAGTACTCGGGAGTACTCGGGTACTCGGGTACTCTACTCGGGGACGGGGCTAAGTTTTAAGTTTTTACAGCTTGTCAGTTAGCACCAACATCCGAACCGGAAACAACTTAATTCTTAGCCCCGTCCCCTCCTTCACGTCCCCTCCTTCGTCCCCTCCTTCAACTCAGAAAAGGGAAACGACGTGGTCACAGGGATCGGCGGCGAGTAAGTATCCCCCGGCAAAGCCGGGGGCTTTAGTTTGTGAGCCGCCCAAGGCGG
>CAYVFC010000132.1:0-22286 GCA_964450715.1 uncultured Sandaracinaceae bacterium
GTCCGGCTAGCCGTGAAAGCCGAAATCGGCTATTTCGAGCCGGGAACTACCTAGGGGGTTCTAGTGTTTTTGAAGCTCTTCGAACGTCTGGTTTTTGCCGTCGAAAGAATTGCCCGCACCTATGAACAGGGGCAGGGGTCGGGCCGTCAAACACGGAAGCGCGGAAAAAGCGGGCCAAAACCGGTAGGGGCAGACGAAATCCAACCAACGGAGATGGACAGGGCTGCGGCCAAGCGTGCATTAAGGAGAAACGGGAGCGTAGAGATATGAGTAAGAGAGACTACGGGACCGGCGGCGTTTTTCGAAACGGCAACAACTGGATGGTTCGTATCCGCGACGAAGCCGGAAAGAGAATTAATCTCGGGACGTATTCCACACAAGAGGAAGCGGAGCGGATATGCCTCGCGGCTCGCAAGGAACTAACGGAACACCAGTGGGTAACCCCGGGGGGAAAAACGCTTAGAAGCTTTGGCGAAGGATGGTTGGATCGGCGCGAAAAGGACAGAAGCCATCGCGGCGTAGATAAGGAACGCTCGAGGTGGAAGGCGCATATCGAAGGCGCCCCGTTCATAGACGAAACCTTGGGGAGTATAAGGGCCGCGGATCTACGACCGTGGATTCGTTCGTTATTGAATACGAAGGTAACCCTTACAAAGCGGACTCGTGACGGGACGAAGAGACGGAAATCGTCGAAGACGCTCTCCAGGGGTACGGTGGTTCACATCCGGAACCTACTTTCGGCGTGCTTTAACGCGGCCGTGGAGGATGAGCTTATCGAATCCAATCCCTTGACGGGGGTGAAGGTTCCGTCCGTTCCAAGGGTAATAGAGAAAGATGAGGAACGGACCTATCTCGATACCAAGGAGATAGAAGCTCTGATTAATTGTGAGAGTATTCCGTTTTCGTCGCGTTCGATTTTCGCTATCGCGGTTTTTACCGGACTACGGAAAGGGGAGCTTTGGGGGCTTAAGCGCGACGATGTTGTTCTTGACGGTGATAGACCCCATCTGGTGGTTCGACGATCGAATAAAGGGCCCACGAAGTCCGGAAAGATCCTCCGAGTTCCTTTGCTGCCTCGTGCTATTCAAGCGTTTAAGGAGTGGTTGAAGGTGGCGCCGGCGTCGCGAGAAGGCTGGGTATTTCCCCGCGCCGACGGCAGGCAGCGCCGAAAGGACGATGTGGCCGGTTGGAGCGATAAGAAGTATCGCAGAAAGGGGGAGCTTAAAATTACTCCCGGGCACAAGTCGCGGGCGGGTATCGAGCGCGACGTGGATTTCCATGAACTGCGCCATACCTTCGCGAGCCATCTAATTATGGGGAGTTGGGGGCGAGTGTGGTCGATGGAAGAGGTGAGGGCGTTCCTGGGGCACTCTTCAATCACGGTGACCCAGCGCTACGCGCACCTGTCACCGGAAGCGCTTCACAAAGCGGCGGCGGAAACAACAGGGGTAACTGCTGCTCCCGTCAGCCGCGGGGCGGTCGTAAACAGGCGATATGGAGGTCGTAGGCGGGTAATTTCGTCTTCCTCGGGCCGTCGGCGAAGGCGGGTCGACGAGACCGCGGTGAGCGCCGCGACGGGCGGTAGCGAGATTGGCCTTAAATTGGCCTTAAATTCCGGTTACGTTCTTCAAACGGAAAACGCCAACCCCCCGGAATCAAACGGCACGCCCGACAGGATTCGAACCTGTGACCGTCGGCTTAGAAGGCCGCTGCTCTATCCGGACTGAGCTACGGGCGCACGGACAATGCTCAGGGTTTAGCGCGGGCCGGCAGCGGATTCAACCGCACCGGGGAGGCGCGGCCGGGGGGCTGGTTCTGGGAGGCGGGCACGCGGGGCGGCGGAGTGGCGGGGGCTCGGGGCGGGGAAGCCGCGGGGTGGGGGGAGCGGGAAGCAGAGGCGGGGGTGGCGCCGGTGCGGGCGTCCTCGGGCCGCTTGCGGTAGAGGCGCCAGGGGCCGGTCTGGTAGATCAGGTCGTAGGGGAAGTGGGTGGTGGTCAGCAGGCCTTTAGGCAGGCCGCGGACCAGTACGTGGTCATAGTAGTAGCCGAACTTCCGGTAGTCGTACAGCTCGGGCTTCCACTCGAAGGCGTCGGGGGTGCGGGGTATGCGGGCCTCTTTCTTCTCGCGGACCGGAGAGAGGGAGAAGAAGGTGGCGAAGCTGGCCGATATGTAGCCGCCTTTCTCCGCCTGCACGTAGGCGGAATAGTGAAGATAAGGATAGGACTGGGCGATGTCGCCGTTGTACTCGAAGGTGAGGGCGAGCAGCCTGGGATTGTCGGGGATCTTGCCGAGCAAGGAGTGAAAGCTCTCCGACTCGTGGTCAAAGCGCAGCAGGTGGATCCAGCCGTTGCCGATGGTGCCCAGCGCCAGAAGCGCGAGCAAGGTGCGCGCGAGGTTGGTCCACCGGCGGAAGAGGTCGGCGGGGGTGAGCAGGGGGATGAAGAGAAAGGCCAGCACCGCGTGGCGGAAGTGAATGCACTTGGCGGTGGGGATATGCAACGGCAGCGTTAAGTACAGGACGAGATTGAGCAGGATATACAGGTAGATGGCGCGATCGGTTCTGGGCAACGCCGACCAGCGGCGCAGGGTGAAGGGCAGCGAGCGGTGGGCAAGAAAGAGAAAGACCAGGAGGAAGCCGGCCAGCACGAAGGTCTCGCTCCAGTCCTGGTAGCCGCCCAGCAGGCCGTTCTCGAAGCCGATCAGCCGGTCGCGGAACGCGGGAAAATGGGTGGTGTCCACCCCCCTGGCGCCGCGGGTGTAGTTGACCCAGGCGGCCACGCCGATGAGGCCCGGCAGAAGCGGCAGCAGCCTGTGCAGCAGCTCGGTCTTGCGTCGGGTGAGTAACTCTCGGGGGTTGTCGAGCAGCAGCCAGAAGCAGGCGTATCCGAACAGCAGCAGCAACCCATAGAGGTGGGTGGCGGCGATGAGCGCGCAGAGCAGGGTGAGCGCCAGGTCGCCGGTCGCCGTGAGCCTGCAGCGCGAAAACAGCGGCATGGCGAAGAAGGCCAGGCCCACGGCCAGGTTGAAGTGCACGAAGCCCCAAAAGACCGTGGAGCTGTACATGAGCGGAAGCGCGAGCAGGGCCAGCAGCGCGGGCCGGCCGCGCGAGCGCAGGGTGGTAAGCAGCGCCAGCGGGTAGGTGATGAGCCCCAGGAAGACCAGGCAGCGCATGGCGAACTCGGCCGGCCATATCTTCGCTAGCTGGGTGACGATGAGGTAGGGGAGCAGGTAAAGGGTACGGCCGACCGCCAGCTCGAAGTACTCGGTGAATCCGTAGGCCGGGTCCTCGAAGTTCTTGATTATGGACACGATGGCGAAGTGCTGGGGCAGATCCGTCATGGGCAGATAACGGACCAGCAGCGCCGGGGAGGCCAGCACCAGGATGCCGGCCACGGACAGGGCGATTCCCGGCCAGTCGTTCTTTGCCGTGGATAGGTCTGTACTATCTAGCCGCTGTTCGTTCACTGGTTTCACGCCGAGGGGTCGGGACGTGAGGGTACGCCGTCGAATCGAGGTAAAATAGCCGAAAAATAGCGGCAGAACAAAGGGCGCCGGGGGACAGGGACGAACCGTAAGGTCACCGGTAACCGGTTCGGGGGAGGGGGCAAGCCCCTCCCCTGCGGGCGGGGTCGGGCTGCCGTCACGGTTCGGGGAAGTAGGCGGGGTCAGGGAGCTGGCCCTTGGTGAGCCGGATACTCTCGCCCACAGGCGGGATGGGGAAGCGGACCAGCCCCCGGAAGGTCGAGTGCAGAAAGACGTAGGAAGGATCGTCGAGATCACGATCAAAGATATAGCGTACCTTCAGCGGCTTGCCGTCGAGAAGAGCGAGGATCTGCACCCGCAGGCCGTCTAGCTCCACGATCTGGTTGAGCTTGATGGGGTACAGGTCGGAGCGACAGATGTTCTCGAAGTCGCTGTCCAGCATCCGTCCGCCGAGCACGCTTATCTCCAGCACCCGGGACGCGGGCCGCTCGATGTCGTGGGCCCGCGGCGCGCCGCTCAGCACCCACCAGGAGCGCGGCATCCGGTGGCCGTGGAAGTGGCGCAGGTAGGGCGCGAACATGGCCGAGTGGCCCTCCACGCCGTTGACCAGCACGATACGCTTGTCCGCCTCGGTCTTCGGGTCGATCTCGGCCTGCAACACCCAGCGCTCGACCAGGTTGTTAATGAAGAAGAAGCCCTCGGCCTCGCGCCAGGAGCGCCGGCAGGGGAGCACCAGCTGTGAGGCGAGAAGCGCCGGGATGAGGGCCAGCGCGAGCAGCCACTCGCGCAGGGGCCGCCGCTCGACGCGGAGCAGGACCCGACCGCTCTCCCAGAGAATTACCGACCAGCCGGCAGAAACACCCACGAAGGCGGGCAGCACCGAGCGGGGCGAGATAAAGGGCGCCACCATGGGCAGCAGCGCCAACAGCGAGCCGACCAGAAGCCAGCGCAACTCCCGGTAGGCCGGATCTCGGCGCAGCCGCAGCGCCCAGCGCAAGACCAAGAGGGCGAGCACCGCCCCGGCCAAGCCGATCAGAACGTGCCAGAAGCGCCAGTCGGGCAGCTGCGTCCAGACGTGACGCGAGAACAGATCCAGAGAGAGGAAAAAGGCGCGCCAGGGCGAGCCCCTATGCCACCAGTCAGCCGGGATACCGAATACAATCTCGGCTGCCAGGGCAGCGGCGCGGGGCAGGCCGTTGAGCAGAAAGGGCAGCGGGTCCTCGAAGGGGCTGATGTAGGTATTGGAGAAGCGCGTGCGGTAGTCGAGCAACCGTGCGACCAGCAGGAAACAAGCGCCGATGGCGGCCGGCGCTCCGAGCGCCCGCAGGCGTACGGCCAGGCGGTCGCGCGAACCGAATAGCTCGTAAGCGCCCAGGTAAGCGAACACGGTGAAGGCCCACTCGCCGCCCAGCATAGCCAGGACGAACAGCGCGATGCTGGCCGCCAGCTGCCCCCGCCCGCCGCCGCGGCGCCAGAGGATGTGCGAGCGCAGGCCGAGAAAGCCGAAGCCGAGCGCCACCAACGCGCAGCGGTTGGCGATCCAGAAGACCGGTATGCCGTTGCCCTCCTCGACGGCGAAGAGCAGCACGGCGATGGCGGCGATGGCGGCCGGCAGTAGCTCGCGCAGCAACAGCGCGATGCTGACCACCAGGAAGATCCACCAGAGCAGCGAGTGCGCGTGAAAGGCGACCGTGCTCTTTTTGAGCAGGTAGTGATCGAAAGCGATGAGCGCGCTGGAAAGCGGCCGCAACATGGCGAGCTGCACCTGGGGATGGCACCACCAGGAGATCGATCCGAAATCCCTGAGCCGCCGGGTCTCCTCCGGGTCCCCGCTGATCAGGGTGTACAGGTCGAAGGGCGAGCGCTCTACCGCAGCGGCCCCGTCCAGCACCGCGTGGTGTATATAGTCGTCCGTGTACATCCCTCCCTGGCGCACCGGCCAGTGAACGACCAGGCCGGCCGTAATGGCGATAGCGACGGCTGCTGCATAGAGGAGGTGGGGGCGTTTCACGGTTCTCTTCCCGGCGACAAGCGATACCACAGGATCGAAGATTAATGGCGCGCGGCGGACGATTCCGTGTCGCCGGAGCCCCTTTTCCGGCCGCGGCCGGTGGGCTGGCCCAATCCGGCCAAAGCGAAGGTCGCCGGCCGCGGAGGCCGCCGAGGCCGCAATGGGGGGAGCGACGGCAACGGATGGCGTGATATAACCGCCTGAAACGCCTCGGCCGGCGGCTTCCGGCGTTCGGACAGAGCGAACGAGAGGAAATGCAGAAAACGACGCGAGCAAGGCGAAGGCGATCGGCGCAAGCGCGTTGCCGCCAACCTCGTTTCCCGTACGAGCCTCGATCCAGCCGAGCCCGAATGGTACGACCGCCGTCACCCCGTGGACGATAGCCCCCGCTACCGGTGAAATCGGCGCCGGACCATCAATGCCAGCACCCCGTATGAATTCACCCGGTCCAAGTTTGACTTTCGTAGCGATGGTAGCGGCCACCATCGCCGTGGGGCTCGTGCTCCGCTGCGCCTCCGCGACCGAGGTGGGGCTGGGCTCGGACGACTTCGCGCACCACGCCATGATCAGCCACACCTATCCGGTCTCGCGCTCTCCCTTCGACCTTTTCGCTTTCGTCAGCGGCTCGCCCGAGGAGACCGAGAGGCTGATGCGCCACGGCGCGGTGCCTTGGTGGTGCCACCCCGATTTCCGCCTCTCCATGATGCGACCGCTGCCCAGCGCGCTGATCGTTCTCGACTACGCCCTGTTCGGCCGCAACCCGGTGGCCTTCCACCTGCACTCCCTGCTCTGGTGGGCGCTGCTGATGGTGTCGGTCGCGCTGCTGCTGCGCGAGCTGCTGCCGGCCAGCCTGGCGGCGGCAGCCGTGCTGCTCTTCGCGGTGGAGGAGGCCCACACCGTGCCGGTGCTCTGGCTGGCCAACCGCAACGCGCTGGTCTGCCTGACCTTCGGTACGGCCGGGCTCTGGGCCCACGTCCGCTGGCGCCGGCGCGGGGAGCGCGCCGCCTTCGTGCTAAGTCTGCTTCTGTTCGGCCTGGCGCTGCTAGGCGGGGAGTGGTCCCTGCCCGTGTTCGGCTACCTGTTCGCCTACGAGCTGCTCGGCTCGGACCGACCGCGACGCGAGCGGTTGCTAGCGCTTCTGCCCGCCGGTGCGCCCGTGCTTCTCTTCCTGCTGGCCCAGACCCTGCTCGGCTATGGCTCGCGCGCCTCTAACCTCTACGTCAATCCCCTGGACGATCCCTTCGACTACCTGGTCGAGGCCGCGCAGCGCATCCCGGTGCTCTTCGCCGACTACTTCCTGGGGCTGCCGGCCATCCTCTGGCAGACGGGCAGCCCCTGGCGGGCGACCATCCTCTCCTGGAAGGTGATCCCGGCGCCGGTTTGGAAGGCTCTGCCCGACTGGCGCTTCTGGCACCTGGCCCTGGGCGTGGCGGCCGTGGTCATCGCCGTCCTTCTCTATCGCTGGGCGACGCGGGGCCAGAAGCAGCAGTTGAAGCGGGAGATCGACTGGCTGCTGCTGGGCGCCTTTCTCTCGCTGCTGCCGGTCATCTGTTCGATCCCGGCCAGCCGCTCTCTGCTGCCGGCGTCGGTGGGCGCTTTTCCGCTCGTCGGCCTGGCGCTGCTGGGCCTCTTTCGCGCGACCCGCAAAGCGATCTCGCTCCGGCGCCATCCCCGGGCGCTGGGCGCGCTCGGCCTGCTGCTGGCCGGCCTCTACTTGCAAGTCTTCTTGCCGGCGCAGCGGGCGCCGGAGCAGATCGCCTTCCACGGCGCTCTGTTTCGCGACGTGGAGCAGTGGGTGCTGCGAGCCGAGATGGACGTGAAAACGATCGAGGGGCAGGAGGTCTTTCTGGTCAACGGCATAGAGCACACCAGCAGCATCTTCGGGCCCTTCGTGCTCGGCTTCCACGCTCGCCCCGTGCCGCGTTCCTGGCGCATTCTCAGCGCCGCGCCTCGCGCGCACGACATCGTACGCACGGCCGACAACCAGCTGGAGATGCAGGTACTGGGAGACACCATGATGGGCTTCGACCTGGAGACGTTCTACCGCGCAGAGCGCCTCGGCTTCGCGCGAGGCGACGCGGTGCAGACCGGGGGTATGCGGGTGGAGATCACCAACCTCATCGCGGGCAAGCCCTCGGTAGTCCGCTTCACCTTCGACCGCGAGCTGGAATACCCCGGTTACCTCTTCCTGCACGCCTCTGGCCGGGGGCTACGCCGCTTCAACCCGCCGCCGGTGGGCGAGAAAGTCCGTTTGCCCAAGGCGCGGTTTCCCCATCCGTATTGACGAGTACAGCGAGTAACTCGGCGACTCCGTGCCTCACGGTCTTTCGATCGGGAAAGGGAGTAGCTGTTCTGCGACTCTTGCTCTTCTCGACTGGACGGTGCCCGCGGTCGGGGGTAAACCGTTATGGATTATGGATTCCCTATTTCGAGGAGATGGTACGAGATGGAAAACGGCAGGATAGCGGTTCCTTCAGAGGGAGAGGGCGGTCTGGAAGGCGTCCGGGCGGCGCACTTCGGTCACTGCCAGACTTTCACTCTGATAGACGTCGAGGGTGGCGAGATAAAAAAGACTACTACCCTGGCCAACGCCCCGCACGCCGAAGGCGGTTGTATGGTGCCGGTGACATTGCTGGCCCAACAGAAGGTCAACGCGATCATCGTGGCCGGCATGGGCATGCGACCCCTGATGGGCTTCCGGCAGTTCGGCATCGACGTCTATTTCGAGAACAACAAGCCGGGAATTCGCGAGGTAGTGGCCGATTTGATCGCCGGCAAGCTGCAGCCCATGGGCGACGACCTGGCCTGCGGCGGCGGCGGACACCACCACCACCGCTAGAAAATCGATCCGCACACCCGTGCAGCTCCTCTCGGGCGCGCCCGCTGCACCCGCGGCGGGCGCGCTTCGGTGTCCGCTAGCTCGGTATGCGGATCCATTATCCGATCGTCGCTCGCGATATAATGTCGAACCACCCCCGCTGGCGCGCTACCCGCCATCCCTGGCGATGATGCGGTCAATGAGCGAAGGCAGGCGCTCGCCGGCGGTTCCCTGCAGGAAAACCCCGGCGGGCACTGCCGCGGCCAGCTCGGTGAAGGGGTTGGGCTCGGGGTTCACCACCACCATGGCAGCGCCGCGCCGGGCGACCAGCGCGCCCACCTGCATGGGCAGGTTGGTTGCGCCCGTTGTGCCGACCACGATCAGCAGATCGGTCTGCACGGCGGCGCGCAGCGAGCTCTCGAAGCGAAAGTGGACCTCGTCGTAGCTCTCGTCGAACCAGAGCACGTGCGGCCGGGCCGGTTGCCCGCAGCGGGGGCAGCGAAGCAACTCTCGCTCCGCTCGGCTTAGCTCGCGCTCCTTTGGCCACCGCTGGTCGACGCCTTCGGGAATCGGCGTCACCCCCGGGGTACACTCCCGGCTGCAGCGCATGAAGTCGATGTTGCCGTGGATCTCGTAGGTGGTCTCCGGCGGGCTTCCTGCGCGTAGGTGAAGCCCATCGACGTTCTGGGTGATCAACACCTGCCGCTCACCGAGCGCGGAGCCTAAATGGGCCACCGCCTCGTGGGCCGGGTTAGGACGCGCCGCGCGGCAAACGCTCCTGCGGTACAGATACCAGGCCCAGACCTGATCGGGCATCTCACAAAAAGCCGAGTACGTAGCCAGCTCGGTGGGATGGTAGTTTCGCGAGCCGATGCGCCAGTAGCCTTCCGCCCCGCGAAAGGTGGGGATGCCGCTCTCGGCCGAGATACCAGCGCCGGTCAACACCACCACCGTGCCGGTTTTCGGTGGAAGCGCTCCAAGGGTCGTGTCGATAACCGTCATGGCTTTCCGGTCGATGATACGAGATTTCTCACTTCGCTCGAAATGACAACGGTGGGGCGAAGCCGCACTGTTGTCATCTCGACCGCAGGGAGAGATCTCCGTTTGCTACACTATGTCGCGAGATTTCTCGCTTCACAGCCCGGAAGCGGAATGGCCTTCTCATCTCATCTCGAAATGACAGGAGGGGCGGTCGCAAGGGCCGCCCCTCCGGGGTGCCGCTGGAGCGTAAGCGACGAGCTACAAAACCGTAGCCATTATCTCAGGACGGATTCGTTTTTGTCGCCGCTCTCTTACCCCACCATCCCCCACCATCGCTGGCGGTACCGCGAAAACACCCGCAATTACGGCCTGCAAAGGACAACCTTACGGTCCTCATCGCCGATTGGCACGACCGTTGCGTATCGGGGGTTTAATCGGCCCATGTCCGCGCCACGGCCGAATCCCTTTATTTCTCTCACCCAAAGAAAGGCGCTGTCATGAAAAAGGCATATCTATTCCTGCTTCTGTTGGCAATGGCTCTCAACCTCTCGCTCGCCGCTGCGGCGCAGGAAACCCGCGACAGCGCGCCCACCGAAACCGCTGACGAGTCCAGCAGCACCCAGGGTTACTTCCGCATCGATACCGATCTGCTCTCCACCCAGCTCTGGGTGGGAGCAACCCATGACCTGGGCGCCGGAATCGGCCTGGCCTCGGACATCTACCTGGTCGGCACCTTTGCCGAGCTCGACCTGGGCCTCGCCTTTTCGCTGGGCCCGGTGTCGCTGCTGCCCATGGCCGGCATCGGCTTCGACTTCGGCGAATCGAGGACCGAAAGTCTGATCGCGCCACAACTCTTCACCGTCGTCGATCTCGCCCCGATCTACTTCGAATCGTGGATCCAGGTCTTCTTCAACGACATGTTCGTCGAGGGCGCGACCGACGCCTTCTATACCCGGAACTTCGTTCTCGTACAGGTGATCGACGCGCTCGCCCTGGGACCGCAGATGGAGCTCACCTATGAGTTCAACAACGCGGCCGACGACGAGCTCAGCTCGCTGCCGGTAGGCGGCAGGGTCAACGTCGAGTACGGCGAGGACAACACCCTGGGCCTGTTCCTGGGATACGAGACGCAAGCCGGTGATGGGCCCGCCTTGGCCGGCCGCTTCACCTTCGTCCGCCTCTGGTAGACGCTCGTTCGAAGAATTCAACCCCTATATACAATGGAGAATTACCGATGTTCAAGATACCCAGAATACCCAGATTCGTACCGTTGATACTGATCTTCATCTGTCTGCTTTTACTCGCCGGCCCGGCCCTGGCCGCGGACAACGCGGCGGCAGCCGCTGCCGACCCGGCGGCAAACGCGGCCGCGATCGCCGCGGCCAAGGAGGAGCTGCAGACCAGCATGAACGTGGTCTGGACCTGCCTGGCCGCTTTCCTTGTTTTCTTCATGCAAGCCGGGTTCGCCATGGTGGAGAGCGGCTTCACCCGCGCCAAGAACGCCATCAACATCGTGATGAAGAATCTGATGGACTTCTCCATCGGCTCCATCGCCTTCTTCTTCATCGGATTCGGCCTGATGTTCGGGGCCAGCAACGGGCTGTTCGGGACCACGCATTTCGCCATGAGCGGAACCGATCCGACCAGCGACGACTGGAACTGGAGCTTCCTCATCTTCCAGACGGTCTTTGCCGGGACGGCGGCCACCATAGTCTCGGGCGCCATGGCAGAGCGCACGCGTTTCGCGGCCTACCTCACCTACAGCGTGTTCATCTGTGCCTTCATCTATCCCGTCTTCGGTTCCTGGGCCTGGGGTTCGCTGCTGGACGGCGGCGGTTGGCTGGAGGGCATGGGCTTCGTCGACTTCGCCGGTTCCACCGTGGTGCACTCGGTCGGCGGCTGGCTGGCGCTGGCCGGAGCCATCGTGGTGGGCGCGCGCAACGGTAAGTACGGCCCGGACGGCAAACCGCGGGCCATCCCCGGACACAATATCGCCCTGGCCTCGCTGGGGGTCTTCATCCTCTGGTTCGGCTGGTTCGGCTTCAACCCGGGCAGCACCACGGTGGCCGGCGGGGACATCGGGCGCCTCGCCGTCACCACCAACCTGGCGGCGGCGGCGGGCGCCATCGCGGCCATGTTCACCTCGTGGAGAAAGATGGGCAAGCCGGACGCCAGCATGGCGCTCAACGGCGCGCTGGCCGGGCTGGTCGCCATCACGGCCGGTTGCGCCACTGTCTCGCCCCTGGGCGCTCTGGCCATCGGCCTGGTCGCCGGCCCCCTGGTAGTGTACAGCGTACTATTCATCGACAGCGTACTCAGGGTCGACGACCCGGTGGGAGCGGTCAGCGTGCACGGAGTCGGCGGCGCCTGGGGAACGCTGGCCTGCGGCCTGTTCAACCTGCAGGGCGGCCTGTTCTACGGCGGCGGCTTCTCGCTGCTCGGCGTGCAGGTGCTCGGCGTGGGCGCGGCGTTTCTCTGGGCCTTCGGCGGCGGGCTCGCGGTCTTCTACGCGGTCAAGGCGCTGGTCGGCCTGCGCGTATCCGAGGAGGGCGAGGCGGTCGGCCTCGACCTCGAGGAACACGGCATGGAGGCTTACGGCGGCTTCCAGATCTTCACCACCCAGTAACGGATGGTGGCATACACGAATCAAATGGAGAGATGAAAACGTTTGTCTCATCTACCTGCGCGACGAGCAGGAGGAGGTCATCATGAAACTCGTGGTTGCATACATACGCCCCGAAAGCCTGAAGAAGGTGAAGCAGGCCCTGTACGAAAACGAGATCTACAAGATGTCGGTCACCAACGCCCTGGGTTGTGGGCAACAGCAGGGTCATCACGAGCAGTATCGCGGAGTGGATATCGAGGTGAACCTGCTCAAGAAGGTGCGGGTCGAAATCGCCCTCAACGACGAGTTCGTGGACCCGGCGCTGGAGGCGATTATCAAGGGGGCCCGCAGCGACCGCATCGGCGACGGCAAGGTCTTCGTTCTCGATCTACCGAAGTGCCTCCGCATTCGGACCGGGGAGACCGACGCCGCCGCCATCGGCTGACCCGGACCGGAAGTGGGAACCGGGGGCGGAACCGGAAAGGGGGGCCGGTTCCGGAGGGGAGACCGGAATACGAAAACGGAAAGGAGGGGAGAAAGAGAGCCGCGCCGGCCCGCAACAAACGCGGGCCGGCGTTTCTTTTATCGCCTTCCGCAATGTCATCCCGAAGGAGGTGAGAGATCTTTATGGGCTAGAGATTTCTCCCTTCGGTCGAAATGACAAGCACAACGTCACGCCACGACGCCGCGGGCTAGAGAGGCGATCCGCATACCGAGCGAGCGGATCTCGGAGCGCGGTCGCCGCGGCTGCAAGGACGCCCGGGGAGGAATACCGGTGGTATTTTGACGAGGGCGGACGCCGCAGACGCGGCGGCCCCGCCCGAGAGGCGCCGCGAGCGTATGCGGTTCGACTCTCTAGTGCCCCAGCGCGTCGCAGCCCGAGGTGCTGCCGGCCTGGCAGGCCTGCTCGAACCACTGCCGGGCCGTCTCGTCGCTCGGTTCTACCCCCTTGCCGTCCCGGTACATGGCGCCGATCTGAAAGCAGGCCCCGCCGTGGCCCTGGTTGCAGGCGGTCTCGAAAAACCGGCGCGCCGCCTTCGCCTGGCCGCGTTTCATGCTGGCGCGGGCCGATCTGTAGCAGGTATCCGGGCTGGTGCAGGCGCCGGTCGTCGAGGCTTGCTCGGGTCCGGGCGCCGCCTCTTCAACTGCCGGGCTGACCGCGGCCGGGCGATCGACCGAGACGGAGGAGGGGTCGGCAGGAGGTGGCGGGGACGGCGCCTCCTTGCTGCAACCGAAAAGCAGCGCGAACAGTATCAGGGAGAGGGCAAGCCCCTGCCCTACTACGGAGCCGGCATCCGATCCGTAGGGGCGGGCCTTGCGACCGCCCACCAGCCCGACGCGGTGCGGGGAGCGGGCAATACCTCCCCCTACCGAGCCACGTAAACGGTTGCGGAAACGTATGCGCACCTTTGCCAGCCTATTCGAGTCGAGGGAGGGGGCAAGCCCCTGCCCTGCTTTTCCGGCGCGGTACCGCGAGGCGGGCCGATCAGTTCGGCGGCTGCTCGACCGTCCCGATCAGATCGGGGGCGTATTCGCCGGCTACATAGGCGGCGCAGAAAGCGGTCTCATCCCCGGCATAGACCGGATCGTGAGCGACCAACGCCGGACGCACCGCGTCCCACATCCCGACCGGGCCACCGCCGCCGCCGAAGTCCTTGGCCACCATGACCAGATCGAGACCGGCATGGCCCACCACGAACTGGCCGCCCATACCCTGCGCGCTCCAGACGCCCACGTCGTAGGTCTGACTGCAGGAGAAATTCGTATAGGTGCAGTCCTGCGCCTCGGAGAGGCCGTGGGGATAGCTCTGCCAGAGCGCGGCCGGAGCGCAGGGGTCGGCCGGGTTGGCGGCGAGCGCGCCGCCGATGCCGGCGGTGTTTTCCTTGCCCTCCAGCCAGGTCAGGTAGCCGTAGCCGGTATTGGCGTCCTCGAAAGCGGGGTGGGTCATCTTGTAGATCCAGTCCTCGCTCAGGATCCGCTCGCCGTTCCACGCGCCGCGGTGGATGATGAGCAGCCCCATGCGCAGCATGTCCCGCAGGGTCGCGTTCCAGGAATAGGCGTACACGGTGCCGCCCCAGGTGCTGTCGGTCATGCCGATCCTGTCGAAGAGGAATTGCCGGGCGAACCCGCCGGTGGTGGTGCCGAGCCGCGGCGCCTCCTGCGAGATGGCGGCGGCGACCATGTCGCTCAGCGTATTGATCTGCACCGAGCCCACCGTATCGTAAGAGAAGCTCTTGGCGCCGTAGGCCAGGCTGCTGTTGTGCCCGACCATGGCCATGACGTGGGCTAGGTACGCATCGCGGTTATAGGAGAAGAAGGAGAGCCACTGGTCCACGCGGTCGCTGTCCAGCAGCTGTCCGGTGGCGAACCCGCTGCGCTGGATGTTCCGGGTTTGGTAGGAGGCGATGCCGGTGACCAGCGCGCCCAGGGTCTTGGTCGCTGACCACATCGACGAGGGATTGTCATTAGGATCGGTCTCGTAGCAGAGCTTACCGTAACGGCTGACGGCCATGCCGGAGCCAATACCGCGCGCTGCCGGCTCCAGTAGATCCGGATCCAGGCCACACTCGGCGATCATCTGGTCGCGGGGCACGGGCACCCAGGGCCCGGGGCCCGGGTCATTGAACTGGGCCAGGTAGGTCGGGTCGTCCGGATCGACGATAGTTGGCGGGAGAGTGCAAGCGCTGGTGTCCATTTGACAGAAAGAGTCGCAAACGACTACGCCGACGTAGTTCGGGCCCTCAATCGCGCAGGTCGCCCCGCCCCGGTCCTCGCCGTCGCACGCCTCGCCCGGATCGATGACGCCGTTGCCGCAGAGCTCCGGCGGAATCGATCCGGCGGTGCCCGCCGCGCCGGCGTCGCTTCCAGCAACGCCGCCCGCGACGCCTCCAGCAACACCGCCCGCGGCGCCAGCGATCGGAACCACGCCCCCGGCTGCGCCGCCCGGTTCGAATCCGGCCACGCCACCGCCCCCGGTGCCCCCGTAAGCACCGCCTACGGGCGGGTAGTAATACCCGCCGCCGGCGCCAGCCGCGGCGCTCTGCTGCGACCCCGGATCCTCCTGGCAACCGTTGAGAACGACCAGCAGCGCGGCAACCGCGGCCAGACAGTGCGTTTCAATTGGTGAACGCCGGCCAGGAGATCGCGGAAATCGGTTATCTGATGGGGACATAGAACACTCCTTTCACGCCTTCCCCATCAATGTACCAACAGTTCACATCAAAGGTTTTTACCCTGATTGGACTTTTTCTTTATTTGATTATTGTTATTTATATCAAGTAGTTAAGGCACCGCATCCCTTAGGGAGGGGGCAAGCCCCCTCCCCTACTCGGGCTAGGCCGACGTCTCGGGGGAGGGGGGCGAGCTCCTCCCCTACGGCTCTCATGCTTTTTCGACCCTGACCGCGCAGGCCTTGAACTCGGGGATGTTGGCCACCGGGTCGCAGGTCGGATTGGTCAGCAGGTTGGCATTGGCCTCGGCAAAGTGGAAGTCCATGGCCACCACCTTGTCCGCCATCTTGGGCGTGACCATGGCCCTGGCCGTGGCCTCTCCGCGACGGGAGGTGACCTTGACCCTGTCGCCGTCCGCCACCCCCAGACCTTCAGCCGAGCTGGGCGAGATGCGAACGCGCTGCTCGCCCCACATTTCCTTCAGGCCCTTGGAGCGGCCCGACATGGTCGAGGTGTGGAACTGGTAGAGCGACCGGTCGGTGGTCAGCACGAAGGGAAACTCGTCGTCCGGCTGCTCGGCCGCACCCTTGTAGTCGATGGGGGCCAAAAAGCCCTTGCCGCGGGTGAAGGTCTTGGTGTGCAGGACGGGCGTGCCCGGGTGATCCTCGGCCGGGCAGGGCCAGTGCAGCTGCTCACCCTTCTCCAGGCGCGCCGGCGTGATCCCGGCATACGAGGGGGTGACCTGGTTGATCTCCTTGAGCACGTCCGCGGCCGAGCCGTAGCTGAAGCCCTTGGCGCCCATGCGCTTGGCGATCTCCGAGGTGATCCACCAGTCGGGCCTACAGTCGCCCACCGGCTCCACCACCTTGTGCAGCGGCTGCACCCGCCGCTCGGTGTTGGTGAAAGTCCCGTCCTTCTCCATGGTGGCCTGCGCCGGCAGAATCACGTGTGCATCCGGGGTGGATTCGGTCTGGAAAATGTCCTGGGCCACGAACAGCTCCAACTTCTTCAAGGTCTCCTTGACGTGCTTGACGTCGGGCTCGCTCATGGCCGGGTTCTCGCCGATCAGATACAGGGCCTTGATCTTGCCCTCGTCGATGCCCTGCATCATCTTGAGCATGGGCAATCCCACCTGGGTGGAAAGCCCCGTCACGCCCCAGGCCTTCTCGAACTTCTCCTTGACCTTCTCGTCCACCACCTGCTGGTAGCCGGGATAGACGTTGGGAAGCGCGGCCATGTCGCAGGCGCCCTGCACGTTGTTCTGTCCCCGCAGCGGGTTGACGCCGCCGCCCCTCAGCCCCACGTTGCCGGTTAAAAGCGCCAGGTTGCCCAGGGCCAGCACGTTTTCCGTGCCGTGCGAGTGCTGGGTGATGCCCATGGAATAGACGATGGAAGCCGGCTTGGCCCCGGCGTACATGCGGGCCGCTTCCCGGATCTTCTCCGCGGGCACGCCCGTGGTCTTGGAGGCGAACTCCAGCGTGTACTGATCGAGGCACTTGCAGAACTCGTCGTAGTTCTCGCAGCGGTCCTTGATGTAGCCCTCGGCCGCCAGCCCCTCGTCCACGATCACCCGCACCATGCCCATGATCAGCGCGAGATCCGTGCCCGGAAGCTGCTGCAGGAAGATGGAGGCGTACTTGACCATGGGGATCTCGATGGGGTTGGCCACGATCAGCTTGGCCCCGTCCGTGACCGCCCGGCGGATGCGGGTGCCGGTCACCGGGTGGGTGGCCGAGGTGTTGGAGCCGATGGCCAGCACGCACTTGGCCTCGGCGATGTCCTCGATGGTGTTGGTCATGGCGCCGCTACCGAAGCTCTTGGCCAGGCCGGCCACCGTGGGCGCATGGCACAGGCGCGCGCAGTGGTCGACGCTGTTGGTCTTGAGCACCGCTCGGGCGAACTTCTGCGCTACGTAGTTGTCCTCGTTGGTGATCTTGGCCGAGGCGATGACCGCGACTTCCTCAGGCTTGTACTTCTTGAAGCCGGCCGCCACCTGGTCCAGGGCCTCGTCCCAGCTGGCCTCGACGAAAGCGCCGTTCTTCTTGACCAAAGGCGCGGTCAGCCGCTCCGGGCTGTGGGTGTACTCGCCGATGCCGAAGCGACCCTTGACGCAAGCCTGGCCCAGGTTGGCCGGGCCGTTGGGATCTGGTCGCGCCGCGGCGATTTTGCCGTCGACCACGCTGAAGATGAGCGAGCAGCCCACCCCGCAATAGGGGCAGATGGAAGCGCGCTCGACCGCGTGCTTGGGCACGGGCGTTACCAGGCTGAGCGCCCCGGTCGGGCAGACGTCCACGCAGGCGGCGCAGAACTGGCAGCCCGCTTCGGGTAGCGGCAGGTCGAAGGCCGTTCCCACCCTGGGCTCGCTATCCACCTCGCGGAAGATCACCGCGCCCGCGCCGCGGATCTCGTGGCACATGCGCACGCAGCGGCCGCACTGGATGCAGCGGCGGTAGTCGCGCCGGAAGAAGGGGTTGTCGGTCTCGCCGAGCTTCTTGCTCTCGATGGGCATGACCTCGGCCGCCAGCACCTGTAGCTCGCAATCCTGGTTGCCGGGACAGCTGATGCACTGGCCCTCGTGGCTCTGCAGGATGGTGCCCAGCACCTGCTGCCGGAACTCCCGGACCCGCCCGGTGTCCGTGAACACCTCCATGCCTTCCTCGACCTGGGTGGTGCAGGACTCGGGCAGGCCGCGCTTGCCAGCGATCTCGACCACGCAGAGGCGGCACTGTCCGGCCGGCTTGAGCTCGGGGTGGTGGCAGAGGGTGGGGATGTGCACGCCCGCCGCCATGGCCGCCTCGAGCACCGTGGCGCCCTGGCTCACCTTTACCTCGCTACCGTTAATCTTGAGAGATATATCCGTCATTGTTTCGTTCCTGTCTTGCTTGGGAATCGTCGCTTCGTCGGTATGCGAAAATCTCGAGCCTCGAGCCAGCTACTTGCCGCCGCCGGTGAGGTACGCGTGCATGGCGTTGGCCGCGGTACGGGCCTCGCCCATGGCGGAGATGACCGTGGCGCCGCCGGAGATGATATCGCCGCCGGCCCAGACCTTGGCCTTGGAGGCCTTGCCGTCCTTGTCCACCACGATCGTGCCCCGGCGGGAGACCTCCAGGTCCGGCGTGGTCGACGAGATCAGCGGGTTGGGACTGGTCCCCAGCGAGACCACCACCGTGTCGGTTTCCACCACGTATTCGGAGCCCTTGATGGGGACGGGGCGCCGCCTGCCCGAGGCATCCGGTTCGCCCAGCTCCATCTTGATGCACTCCATGCCGCAGACGTTCTTGCGGCCGTCGCCGATCATGGCCGTGGGCGCCACCAGATAGTGGAACTCGATCCCCTCTTCCTCCGCATGCTCGATCTCCTCGGCCCGGGCCGGCATCTCGGCGCGGGTACGCCGGTATACGACCAGCACCCGCTCGGCGCCCAGCCGTACCGCGCAGCGGGCCGCGTCCATGGCCACGTTGCCGCCACCGATCACCGTGACCCGGCGCCCCATCTTGATGGGGGTGGCGTACTCCGGGTAGCGATAGGACTTCATCAGGTTACACCGGGTCAAAAACTCGTTGGCCGAGTAGACGTTGTTGAAGTTCTCGCCCGGCACCTCCAGGAACCAGGGCAGGCCGGCGCCGGTGCCCAGGAAGATGGCGTCGTACTGTTCGCACAGCTCGTCCATGCTGGCGTTGATGCCGATCACGTAGTCGAGCGTCAGGTCCACGCCCAGCTTCTGCACGTAATCGACCTCGCCCTGCACGATGGCCTTGGGCAGGCGGAACTCGGGGATGCCGTAGACCAGCACGCCGCCGGCCACGTGCAGCGCCTCGAACATGGAGACCTTGTGACCCAAAAGCGCCAGGTCCGCGGCCACCGTCAGCCCGGCCGGCCCCGTGCCCACCACGGCCACCTTCTTACCGGTGGAGGGGGGCAGCTTGGGAATGGCGGCGCCGCCCTGCTCGCGCTCCCAGTCGGCCACGAAGCGCTCCAGCCGGCCGATGGCGATGGGGGCGCCCTTCTTGTTCAGCGTGCACACCTGCTCGCACTGGGTCTCCTGCGGGCAGACCCTGCCGCAGATGCCCGGCAGCGAGGTGTACTTCTTGAGCTCGGCCGCCGCTCCGGCCAGGTCTTCTTCCTGGATGCGAGCGATGAAGTCCGGTATCTGGATGTTGACCGGGCATCCGGCCACGCAGTTGCGCTTCTTGCACTTGATGCAGCGCTTCGACTCCCTGACGGCCATCTCCATGGTGTAGCCGGTGGCCACCTCGTCGTAATTATGCTTTCTCACCTCGGGATCCTGATGGGGCATGGCCACCCGATTGAGATCCATCTTCACTTTCTTCTTTTCAGGCTTCGCGTCGGTCATTTTCTCGGCTCCTGACTACTGACTACCACTGTGAACAGTTGTCGCACTTGAATCCGGGCTGGGCGATGCAGTCGTCCGCGTAGGTGCAGCGGCGCGCCATCAGGGTGTCCCAGGCCTTGACCTTGTGGCCGTCGAACTCGGGCCCGTGCACGCAGGCGAACTTGACGCCCTTCTCGTAGGCCAACCGACAGGCCCCGCACATCCCGGTGCCGTCGACCATCACCGGCGCCATGTGCACGGTGGTGGGGATGGACTTGGGCCGGGTGGCCTCGGCCACGAAGCGCATAAGGCAGATGGAGGCCATGGAGGTGACGCGGTCGATGGGCGTCTTCTCGGTGTCCGCCAGCATCTCGTGCAGTGGTTTGAGCGCGGTAGCCGGCCCGCCGTTGGCCCCGCCCACGCCGATCTTGAGATCGTCGCTCAGCTCCTCCAGCACCTTCTGGTTGAACAGGCTCTGCTCGTCCGCCGCCTGCATGATGGTGGTCACCCGGTTGCCCTTTTCCTTGAGCGCGCGGATGATGGGAACCATGCCCGCCAGCCCGTAACCCGAGACGATGCAGACCACGTGGCCGAACTTGTCGACCTCGGCGGCCAATCCCAGCGGACCCACGAAGTGATCCAGGGTGTCTCCCTTCTTCAGCTTGGCCAGCTCCCGGGTGGTGCGGCCGACCTCCAGGAACACGAAGTCCACGGTACCGGCTCCCGCATCCCAGTCGCTGATGGTAAAGGGAACCCGCTCGCCCTTCTCGTCGGTGATGAGAATAATGAACTGACCGGGCTGCGCCTTGGCCGCCACGTGGGGCGCCTTGACGCGCAGGCGATGGACCTTGTTGGTTAATTGCTCGCGATCAACAACCTCAAACATATCGTCCTCGTTGTTTTGATAGATCTACTTCGATGGATCTGTTTCAAAGGGCCTAGCTTCTCGCTCTGGAATGGATCTGTTTCAAAGGGCCTGGCTTCTCGCTCTGGACCTCTGTTCAAATCGATTCCGGTTCTCTCTTACGGCTCCGAATTTTCTTGCGGCCGCGGCGCCCGGGTCCAGAAAGACCGGTCATCGTTTCGCGCGCTTGCCAGGGCGCAAGCGCCGCTAGGAAACGCCTGGCCGCGCTGTCTTTTCGGACGCCGAAACGGGGATAAAAGACTCGTATTTTCGCGCTTTTTCGTCAAGGGTAAAGCGCAAGCGCGGAGCGGAGAATGGGGCCGGATCGGGCGGAAAATTCCCGTAAACCGATGAAGGGCCCTTCGTTTTTTCGGAAGCCTGGATCGACGGGCTTCCGGCCGGATGTCGCGGAAAACCGATCGTTGCCGATCCGCTGCGCGGGGACGCCGTCGGGGTGCTGAATTCGACCTGGAATTCGGCTGGAAATTCGATCGCCTCGACCGGCTCGTTCCGTGCCGGCTCGACTTCGGCCAGGCCGTCCGACCTTCATTCCCGCTCGATTGACTTGCTTTATAGGAGCCATCGGGACGCTTTATCGGCGCCGCTACAACGAGCCGCTCTCTGGTCCGCGTCCGCGCGGTTTGGGTATACTGTTCGAAGAACTGTTCGAAGAAGGGGATATCTGGCTGGTATGCGGATCGTTTGCGCTTCATTGGCGGCCGTGTTGGCTCTGACGGCATCCTCGCCGGGCTGCTTTCTCGCGCACGGCAGCCCCGGTACGCAGGACGACGGTCCTGGAGGCGAGGGAGAGGTCGACGCCGGCGGCGGGGGCATCGGCGGCGGGGCGGGCGGGTACGGTATCGACGCCGGGATCGACACGGCAGGCACGGGCGGCGCCGGGGACGACCATCAAGAGGAGAAACCGGTGCCGTGCGCCGTGGAGCACGACGGGGACGTCGACGGCAACGTGGAGGACCGCCGCACCTATGACGAGAACGGCAACGAGCTCAGCAGGGAGTTCGACGCGTACGACCTCGGCGAGAACTACTCTCGTTCGGTCAATACCTACGACGATAACGGCAACCTGCTGACCGAGGAAGACTACTACCCGGGCGAAGGCTTGAGGGTGCTCGCCGTTCACTCCTATATCTTCGACGCCGACGGCAACGTGCTCGTCGAGGAGGTGTACCTGGAAGACTTGGGAACCGTAATCAACCGTGTGACCAATACCTATGACGCCGGCGGTGGCATGACCTCGGTACTGGAGGAGGACCCCGACCTGGACGGCGTGGCGGACGTCCGCACCGTTTCCACCTACGACGAAGACGGCAACCTGCTCTCGAGCGAACAGGACAACGACGCGGACGGCACGCCGGAGAGTCGACGGACCCGCACCTACGACGAAAACGGCAATAAGTTGACCGAGAACTACGATAACCAGGCCGACGGCTCGGTAGAGAACCGCTGGATCTATACCTATGATAGCCACGGCAACCTGGTCACCGAGCAGCACGACCGCAATGCCGACGGCGCGATAGACGACAGCCGCACCGCGACCAATACCTATGACGCGGATGGAAATCTGCTGAGCGTTCGCTGGGACAGCCAGGAGTTCTTTTACGGCAGCGGCGCCCGGGACACCGACTACACCTACGATGCCGCGGGCAACCGGCTGAGCGAGGAAACCATCGGCGTCAACGGCGCGGTGGCCAGTCGCACGAAGTATTACTACGACTGCGGAGGTTGAGCGAACGCTGTAGCCGGTTTTTGCGAAGCGCATTTTTAGCTTCGAAGGAGCGGTCTGGCCTTCGAAGCGCTGGTTCTGGCTTCGGGGGGGGGGGGGACCCCACCCGGGTTGTCCACCCCCGGGGGTCGGGGGGGGCCCAGCCCCCCCGCCCCCCCGCCCGGGCCCCCCCCCCCCCCGGCCGGGGGGACCGGGGGGGGTCGCTGACGCTCCCGGTGTCAAGGCCGCCGACGCAGC
>CAYVFC010000133.1:0-7334 GCA_964450715.1 uncultured Sandaracinaceae bacterium
CCTTGCATCCGGGGCCGTCGTGCTCCGAAATCTGATCGAGTTATTTTGTCACGGAACCTAATAGCCGGGCTATTTCGAGGAGAAGCGACGGCGCCATTCGACGCCGAAAACCGCCGCAAACCGATCAGAATCTACTGGTCGCGGCACTAGTGAATGATCATGGAGCCGGCGCTGGCGCGCAGCGCGACCGGGCAGCTGGGGCTTCCCAGTCCCGAGCAGGTGACGCGGCAGTCTTTAGCCGAAATCGTGACAGTGGCCTGGCCTTTTGCCGCGACCCTGGTACTGCTGGTTTTATCGCCGCATTTCAACTCGACGGTTACGGCGGCCCGGTGCTGGCTCTTCAACACCACCTCGCGGGTTGCTGGTGAGGGCTTCGCGGCCGGTACGCTGGTGGGTGCGACCTGCTTGGACGCGGTCGAGGTTCTCCTGGCCGGCTTCTTGGCCGAGCTGGCTTCGGATTCGTTCGCGGTGCTTCTCCTTTTCTTCCTCGCCGCGCCGGATGATGTTTTTACCGGCGGTTTGTCTATCGGATCCTTTTTCGCTATCGCTTTTTCTTTCTCGCTTCCGGCTCGTACCGGAGAGGGCTCTGCGCTCGTCTCGTCGACGGACCGCGAAGCGGCTACGGGCGGCGACAGCGGACCGGGCTCGGCACTCGGGCCCGGGCTCGTGGTAGCGGGCGTTTCCGGCAGCGCGGGTGCGAGCAGATTCGCAGCAGCGGTGCCTGGTTCTTCGGTTCCCTGGCCGGTCATACGCGGCCCGACTATCAGGTAGGAAATTAAAACCGAAGCGACCGCGGCTCCACCCAGCATGGCCCAAGTCCTGGCTGTCGGGCCCCGCGAGATGCCGGCAACGGTTTCTTCCCTGGCGGGGCTCTCCCACGCTTGCGGGGTAGAGGTCCGGGTGAAAGCCACGCCAGCCTCGGTGAGCTGCGGTCGGCCGCTCAGCGTGGAGAAGCTCGAGAGCGCGTCTGCGAACTCCTCCATGGAGCCGAAGCGGTCCGCCGGCTCCTTGGCCATGGCCTTCTGGACGACCTGGTCCAGCGACGCGGGGATGTCCGTCCGCAGCGACAGCAACGAGGGGGGCGGCTCGGATACGATCTTGATGACCAGGGCGGGGTAGCTCGCAGCGTCAAAGGGCACCCGGCCCGAGAGCATCTGAAACAACACGACCCCCATGGCGTACACGTCGGTGCGCGCGTCCAGCGAGCGTTCTCCCCTGACCTGCTCGGGAGACATGTAGTACGGGGTTCCCATCGCCGTCCCGGTCTTGGTCATCGAGGAATCGCCAATACCCAGCGCGGCCTCCGTTAACTTCGAGATCCCGAAATCGAGTATCTTCACGAAGTCGGGGTTGTCGCGCACGGTGGTCAGGAAGATGTTGTCCGGCTTCACATCGCGATGGATGATGCCCTTCGCGTGGGCCGCCCCCAGGGCACTGCAGCACTCCTTGGCGATACGCACCGCGCGCGAGATGGGCAAGGGGCCGTTCTTTTCCAGCTCGTGCCCGAGGTCCGAGCCTTCCATCAGCTCCATCACGATATAGGGCGAGCCGTCCTGCAGGCGGCCCATGTCGCTGACCTCGACGATATGCTCGTCGCCGATAGCCGCGGCGGCGCGGGCCTCGCGCTGAAACCGCATCAACACGTCCGGATTGCGAGCCAGCAGCGGATCCAGCCTTTTCAGCGCCAGCCGCCGGCCGATCAGCACGTGCTCGACCTCGTAGACCACGCCCATACCGCCCTGGCCGATCCGCGACAGAACGCGGTAACGCTCCTGAACTACGCTGCCAATCAGGTCGTCGGAGCCGCCATCCTGAATACTCATCGTCCTTCCCCGTGCGGACCAGTCCTTCTTAGCGTCATTTTGGATATTTGTAAAAACTTAGAAGGCATTTTATAAATACTCGGTCCGTATTTATAAAATGCCTTCTAGATTTTCCGCCTGAATTCTCGCGAAAAGACGGGAAGAGGGGTAGTCTGCCACCGGCACCGGCAGCCGCGAGCCAGGGAAAGCGCGTGCTCCCAGGGCTGGGCGTACGGTCGGAGACGCATGTTCCGGAGCCGCCTTCCGGTCGGGATATGTACCTCCCTATATCGAATGAGTCCCCTCGAGTGTTCTGTTATAGATTTTTTACGAAAGAACACCGATGTAGGAGAGTCTCGCCCCCCTACGTTCGCCCCCGGAACCCATGATATCCTCGGCCGCGCGGGAGGCGGAAATGGGGAGCATGACGGAATCGGAGCCGCGGCAACAGTTCGAGGAGCGGGTGCGGCGCCTCTGCGAGCAACAGGACTACGACGGCGCGGTGACCCTGCTTCTGGAGAGGTACGGCGGGGAGCTTCTGGGCTTCATGATGGGGCGGCTGCGAGACGAGACCGCGGCCTGCGAGGTGTTCTCGTCGGTGGCGGAGAGCCTCTGGCGCGGGCTTGCCGCGTTCCAGTGGCGCAGCAGCGCCCGCTCTTATGCCTATGTCATCGCCCGTAACGCGATTTCTGCTTACTTGAGCGCACCCGAGCGGAGGCGCGAACGCAACATCCCGCTCAGCCAGGCGGGCCCTATCTCCGGGATGGTGGACCGGGTGCGCACGACGACGCTTCCCCACCTGCGCACGGAGATCAAGGACCAGGTGCGGCTGCTGCGCGCGCAGCTCGCCCCCGAGGACCAGGACCTGCTGATCTTGCGCGTCGACCGGGACCTCTCCTGGAACGAGGTCGCGGCCGTCATGAGAGGCGACGAGACGCCGCTTCAGGGCGAAGCGCTGAAACGGGAGACGACGCGCCTACGGCAACGTTTGCACTATATCAAGGGGCGACTTCGAGAGCTCGCGCAAGAGGCCGGACTGCTCCCCTCGGAGCCGGAGCCGTGACCCGCTTCGACGAAGAGCAACCGTCGATGGGGGACGACGACCGGATCGACTCCTTCATCCGGCGCGCCGCGGCCGCGCCCCCGGCTCCGCCCGACCTGGTGAAGGCGGCGGTAGAGGGGGCGGTAGTGAAGCGCTGCCCGCATTGCGGCGTACTCGTGAAGACCAGGAGGGAGCGCTGTCCGGTGGACGGTACCGCGCTCGAGCTGCTTCCGGACCCGTTCCTCGGCCAGATGGTTGCCGGTCGTTACCTGGTCGAGAAGCTGATCGGCTCCGGCGGCATGAGCTCGGTCTATCGCGCGCGCCACCAATGGATCGGCCGGGATGTGGCGATCAAGGTTCTGACCGTCGGCCGCAGTGACCCCAACCAACGCGAGCGCTTGTTGCGCGAGGCGCAAGCCGCCAACCGGATCGATCACGAGCATATCGTCGACGTCACGGATTTCGGCGAGACCGATGACGGACGGATCTACCTGGTAATGGAGTACCTGCGCGGGCGGACGCTGGCCGAGCTTCTCGAGGCGGGACCGCTCGGGCTTTCGCGCGCGGTCCACATCATCGAGCAGGTCGCGCAGGGTCTGGCCCGCGCGCACGAGATCGACGTGATCCACCGCGACGTGAAACCGGGCAACATCTTTCTGGTTCGCCAGGCGGCGACGCGCGACTACGTCAAGCTGCTCGACTTCGGAATCGCCAAGGTTGTCGATGCGCCTCGCATTACCGAATCCGGGATCGTGATCGGAACGCCCGAGTACATGTCGCCCGAACAGGCGCGCGGCTTTCCGGCCGAGCCCCGGAGCGACCTCTATGCGGTCGGCTGCCTGCTCTACGAGGCGGTCACGGGCTACCTGCCCTTCACCGGCTCGGTACCGAAGGTGCTGATCGAGCAAGCGACCCAGAAGCCGCGGCCGCCCTCGAGCCTGGTCGGCGGTATCCCCCCGGAGCTGGAACGGGTGATCCTCACCTTGCTCGAAAAGAACCCGGAAAACCGCTACCGGGATGCCTACCACCTTCTGGAGACGCTGGCCGCTCTGTATCCGCACCTACCGGCGGGCGAGGAGGTCGCAGCGAGCTTCGCGCCCGAACAGCGGTCCAAGCCCCCGTCCGAAAGACCGCTGCACACGGACTTACACGACGAGATCTGGGTCGACCGCGCATCGCTCTATCGCCGGCTGGTTTCCCGGATATACCGTCAGACCGACCCACCTCCCTGGGTCGGCGGTTCGCTTCAGGCCGTCGATCAGGGTCTACTGCAGATGAAAGCCCTGCGAGAGGAGATGGCGAACGCGGCCAGGGAAGCGGACCGGTTCGACGCTGAAGCCAGCGCGACGCGGGTGCGGATCGGCCGAGCGCTCGATGAGCTGGCCAGGAACGAGTCGCGTATGGCCGGCGAAATCGCCGGGCTCGAGGCGTCCCTGCGTTCTGCCGAGGCTGCCGACGAATCGGCTGCCCGGGAGCTCGTCGCCAGCGTTCCGCCGGCAGCCGGTGTGGTCAATACCTCGCAGGAAGCCAACCGAACACTCCTCGAGACCGCCGCTGCTTTTGCCGAAGCCAGGCGCGGCGTGTTGGATATCCGGGCGAAGATCGAAAGCAAGCGAGCGGTCCGGGACGACCTGGTTTTCCAGATCCAGCAGCTACGAGGCCGTCTCAACCTTTTCAATGCTGGCGCCCAGGACGACAAGTGCCAGGCCAACAAGAGAACCGATCAGATCAGCCTGCAGATGCGAGAGATATCGGATCGCCTGATGTCGGAGATGGAGCGGCTGTCGCAGCACTTGTCGCGCTTCCCCGAGAGCCGCGGGCAGCTATAGAACGGGCCATGCAGGAAAAAGACTAACAAACCGATTCTAGCCCCTCAAACGATATGAAGAGGTGAATCGTGACGAGCCCAGGCAACGATATGCCAAGCCCTCCCCCTGCCGGGCCGGTGACCTCTGCTGGCGAGCACGCCGCCTCTTCCCGCCCTATCGTAGGATGCCGGTCGAAAATTCCGTTTTTTACAACCATCCAAAATGGTGTTAAGAAGGGCCCGGTCGCGAGGGGAGGGCCGAGGAGCGCAACAAGGGGCGACGGCCAACCGTAAAGGGGAAGGAAACGGTGCACCCATGAGATCCGCATTCCGCCGACACTTCTTGGTTTTTCTTTCATCGATTTGCGTCTCGCTGTTGAGCGCCTCGTTCGCTTCTGCGCAGGCCCCGTCCCACAGAGTATCCTGCCCCGAGCTGGCGCCCGGGGCCGCCGCTGCGGACGAGGCGCTTTGCTGGTTCGAGGCCGAGAGGCGAAGGCTGAAAGAGTGCAACAAGGACAAGGGCGGCGTCAGCGCCTGCATCTCTCAAGCGGTTAGCTGGTGCGCCGACGCGGCGCTCGACGCAGCGCCCGTGGCCAATGCCTGCTTTCTCTCCTACCTACGCGCGGGTCAACTGGGGGAAGCGCTGGCGGTGTCCGCCTACCTGCAAACGCCGGCGCAGGAAGCGCAAAAATGCCTGACGGCTCTGTCTTCGGTATCGGTTCGCGTCATCAGCACCCCTGCTGGCGCTACGATCGCGGTTTCCGGTCAGCGCTATGGCAAGGCGCCGGTCGAGGTGAGACTCACCGGTAACTGGTGGAGCGAGAAGATCACCGCCACCTTTGGTTCGGGCGCCTCGGCTACCGAGATCGAGGCGTCGAGCGACGCGCTGATCGACGCCTTCGACCCTCGAGCCTGCGTGATGGGGGATTTGGTCATCGAGGGCCCGGAGGGCTCTGCAGCGGCGCCTGAAGCCGGTCCGCTCGGCCCTGGCGAAGTTGAATCCGATCAGACACCCGAGCCGCAGTCGGACTACGGCGATTCTTCGGACGGTCCTTTCGCCGGCCGTCTCTGGACCTGGGTGGCACTGGGCGGTGCCGTCGCCTTCGGCGGCGCGGCGGTCGCCTTCGGCCTGACGGCAGACTCCCAGTACGACAAGCTGATGAAGAAATGCCCTGAGGGTTGCACGGACGAGCAGATAGAAAAGGAGATCGACGATTCCGGCGTGGAGACCAGCGACCTTTTAGCCAACATATCACTGGGTCTGTCGGGCGCGTGCCTGGCGGGCGCGGTGGTGCTCTATTTTGTCGAGGAGCCGGCCGCTTCCGAATCAGCGGAGCTGGCCGTGGGAATTGGGCCGGGTGCGGTCCTTGTTTCGGGGAGGTTCTGAGTCATGCGTATCCTGTTCGGTTTTGTGGCGATATTGGCTTTGTTCCCCCATTCGCTCGGTTGCAGCCATGACTTCGACGCGTTCCGAGAACAGGCACGTAGCGATGGTACGAGCGGCAGCGGCGGAAGCGGTGGCAGCGACGGATACGGCCCGGATGCTGGAAGCGATGGCGAGCCGGGCAACGGCGCCGACGGCGGGCCAGGCGAGCTGGACGGCGGCGTTACCCCGGGTACCGGCGGCACGAGCGGCGATGGCGGCACGGCCGGAAACCAGGGCGACAGCGGTGCGGAACCGGCTACGGAATGCGAATCAGCGTGCACGGATATCTGCCATTCGTGCAATGTGCCCGACCACCTAGGCACCTGCACGGCGGTTCCTTCGGGCTCGGATCCAGATGACGATTGCGGTTCCTGTAACGTATGCGACGGAGAGGGCGTTTGTCGCCCAGTGGACGCGGACGAGCCCGATCCAAAGGGAGGTTGTCTGGACGCTTCCGATACCGATGCCTGCGGCGAGAACGGCCTGTGCGACGGCGCCGGCGAATGCGCCTACAAGCTTCCCCCGGACTCCATCTGCGACACGAACTGTGCTGACGGCGAGCTTTCCACCTGGTCGTGCTCCGCGGCGCACGAGTGCGAGCTCGGCAGCACCGATCCGTGCTCTGCCGCGGCCGGCTGCGGGTGCAACACCTCGGGCACGGATTGTATTTGTACCTGTGACGATGATTCCGCCTGTCCGTCCGCAACCCACTTCTGCTGCACCACCGGTGATGACGACCTGTGCGATGTCTCGAACGACCTCGATACCTGCGTGCGGAAGCTGAATCAGGGCGTCGACTGCGTTGACGACAGGCAATGCCTCACCGGCCACTGCACCGACGGGGTCTGTTGTGACAGCGCGGATTGCTCCGGCGATTGCACGGCCTGCAACATACCCGGTGTATCTCTGGGGCTGTGCACCCGTTATGACGACAGCGACGGCGTTGGCACCAACGACGCTCCCGACGGCACCTGTTCCGCTCTGTGTACAGGATGCAGCGGAAGCTCCGATGCCTGCGTGGATGTCGAATACGGCGATGACTGGAACGACGACTGCAGCGCCCAACCCTCCTCCTCATGCGGACGGACCGGGGAATGCGACGGTGACGGGGCTTGCGAGCTGTACGATTCAACGACGCCCTGCGGCGACCCGACGGACGACGACTGTACCGACCCGGACACCTGTAACGGTTCCGGAGTCTGCCAAGACAACCATGAGGACAATGGCACCTCTTGTGGAAGCACAACAGACGTAGAC
>CAYVFC010000133.1:7434-22234 GCA_964450715.1 uncultured Sandaracinaceae bacterium
TGTAATGACCCGGACACCTGTAATGCCGGCGTCTGCCAGGACAACCATTGGGACAATGGCACCTCTTGTGGAAGCCCGACAGACGTAGACTGTAATGACCCGGACACCTGTAATGCCGGCGTCTGCCAGGACAACCATTGGGACAGCGGTGATTCCTGCGACGACGGTGTGTACTGTAACGGCACTGATACCTGCAACGGCTCGGGTTCCTGCGACCATACGGGGAATCCCTGCGCTGCCGAAGCCGGAGCCGTCTGTAACGATTGCATCGACAGGTGTCTCAGGCCCATCTATTGGCTCACCATCGCTGAAATGGATTACTTGTATAGCACGCAGGCGGCGCTTCCTTCTCATACAGAGGGCGAAGGAGAGTGGGATCATAAGGATGGCAATACGGACGCCGATTTCTATCTCGCGACCGAATCCCTAGACGTTAATGACGTTCAGCTTAACCAGTGTTACAGCACTGGCGCTGATTATATATTCTACGTGTCGGGAGGCAGCTGCGCTGATACCCCAATAGAAGAGCTCGGCTACGCCGTCAACAACGGAAGTGCTCCGTGCGGCAGCATAGAACTCGACTACAAGATGATGCACAACGGCGAGTATTTCGACCGGTATGTACTTACCTTGGGCCATTGGGACGTACCAGAGCCTTGGTATGACGTCCCGGATTCCGAAAACTGGAAAGCCTGGGGCAGTCAATAGGGACGCCCGAAGGCGAGGGGCGTCTATTCGATGCGACGGAGGCGGCCGCTTTCCAGCAGGAAGATGGACCGCGAGGGGAAGTGAAAGGCGATGCCTCCCATGGGGGTATCGATACGAGGCAGACCGCCGAGAGCGGGGTCGGCGCAGCTGCCGCTCCAGTTTTGGGTGGCGTCCGCTCCGTCGCCGTTGTTCGCATTGCCGTCATCGCATTTCTCCCACGATCCGCCAACCGAATAGCTTCAGCCATAAACGGCCGATAAACCTCTTCATTCCGCCTTTCATCACCTGCAGGGTCTTTGTTCGCGCAGCACAGCGTTTTTCTCGCGGCAGCTTGACCTGAAAACGTCCTGCTATTTGTTGACGACGAAGAACGGGCCACGGTTTGTTCAGCAGCGGGTCTTTTTCCTCTGTTTCAAGACGACGGTTGCCTGCTTTGCGAGATCACCTGTATCCATAGGTCAGACTCTCGCTCTTCCCCGACAGGCGCAGAAACTCGCGACTGAGACGGCTCACGGCCGAGTTCTTGCGTGAAAAGCGCAGAAACTTGCGACTGAGGCGGCTCACGGCCGAGTTCTTGCGTGAAAAGCGCAGAAACTTGCGACTGAGGCGGCTCACGGCCGAGTTCTTGCGCGAAAGGCGCAGAAACTCGCGACTGAGGCGGCTCACGGCCGAGTTCTTGCGCCAAGAGCGCAGCAATTGACGACAGAAAAGCCTCACGGCCCTGTCTCCATCGTCCTGGCTAACCGATAATAATGCTCGTGTAATTGCCCGCCGATCGGCGTTCGCCTGCGGGCAGTATCATCAGGGCTTGCCCCATCCCGAAAAGGGTTTGCGTCCGGCCGGCGGGCGCCAGGCCTGCCCCTACGGGGATGGATGGTTCCCGCCGATAAACCGGCCGAGATGTGATCAATCATGAGGCGCAAGGACCGCCCCTACGGGGCGATCAGGCGGCGCGATCAGGCGGCGCGGACGCAAGGCGGCGCGGGCGCAAGGCGGCGCGGGCGCAAGGCCGGGCGGGGCGATCGGGCGGCGCGATCAGGCGGCGCGGGCGCAAGGCGGCGCGGGCGCAAGGCCGGGCGGGGCAATCGGACGAGCGTGGGCGGACCGGCAAATCAGCCCCGGACCGCGTTCAGCAACGCGGGCTCGAGCTCGCGGAAAAAGAACCGGTAGCCGGCCTTCTCGATCCGCTCCGAGCAGACGCGCGGGCCCCCGGAAGCGTAGGTAGACGCCTCGCCGATGATCAGTCGCAACAACGGCACCGGGTAGGCGAGAAGCGCGGGCCGGCGCAGCACCCGGCCGAGCGTGCGGCAGAACTCCCGGTTGCGAACCGGTTGCGGCGCCACCGCGTTGTAGGGGCCGCTCATCCGCTCGTCCAAGGCGGCCATGACGAAGATGCGGGCCGCATCCTCCAGGTGGATCCAGTTCACATGGGGTAGCGGCGATCCCATGGTACCGCCGAGCCCGGCCCGGAATACCGGCAGCAACTCCTTCAGCGCCCCCGATCGCCGACTGAGCACGATGCCGATCCGAATCAGGGCGGTCCGCACCCCCTGGTCCGGGAGCCGGGCGGCCTCCTTTTCCCAGGCCGCGCAGATGCGCGCCAGCAGATCGTCCCCCGCAGCGCTCTGCTCGTCCGCGTCGCGATCGGGATCGGTGCCGTAGAAACCGATGGCCGAGGCCGAGACAAACGCCCGGGGGCTCCGCCTGGCCTCGCGCGCGGCCTCGGCCAGCTGTCGCGTGCCCCCTACCCGACTCCGCTCGATTCGGCGCTTGAAGGCTGGATTCCAGCGCTGCGCGAAGAGCGGGGTGCCCGCCAGGTGGATGACGCCGTGCGCTCCCTCCAGGGACTGACGCCACCCGCCCTGCCCGGGCCGCTCGAAGTCCCAGAAGACCGGGGTGACCGCCTCCCCCAGCAACTCCCTGGCCCGCTCCGGGTCTCGGGTCAGCGCCACCACTTCGGCTCCCCGCTCCAGCAGGATCTCGCAGACGCGCCGGCCGATGAGGCCGGTGGCGCCGCTGACCACCAGCTTCTTGCCAAAGGCCCCGGAGCTCCTGCGCCGATCGGCCATCACCGCCTCGCGCGTCTTGCGGTGGCGGTACTCGAATAGAGATTTCAAACGGTGAAGCACAAAAGGAGCGAAGGCGAAGAGCAGGGGGTGGCCGAACGCGATCTGGTCCCGAAGTAGGCAGGCCGGATCCGCCGCCTCGGCCCCGGGCAGGAAGCGGTGCTCGTGCCGCCAGAAGGTGAAGAGCCCCTTCCGCTGCTCGTCGACGAACAGTTCCGGGGGTTCGTAGACGGTATGCGCCATCTCGAACGCGAACTTCAGAAAGAGAAAGGAGACGGTGAAGCGCGCCCGCTCGTCCGAGGGACGGAGCGTGGAGACCGTGCTCCCGACCTCGACGGCGTGATCGGCCGGCGTCAGCAGGCTGAAGGCGTCCAGTCGCTCGTGAAAGGCGAACACCTCTTGCGGCGAGGCGGAGAGGAAGGACTCCTTGGTAAAAGCGCTCTTCATGATCGGGACGCTGCCACTTGGCTTCTACCCGCCCACCGTCGCCATCGACTCGTCGCGGGGCCCGCGGCTGGCCAGTACCAGGCCGAGCAACAGCACGTAAGCGCAGACCGCCACCACGCCGAGCGCAAAGTGGACTTTGCCCAGCGGCGCCAGCACCAACACGATGGCCCAGTGCAGAGCGATGACCAGAGCCGAGTTGAGGCGGATGGGAAAATCGTTCTGCCGCATGATGATGATGAGCCCGCTCAGGTTCCAACCATAAAGCGAGACCAGGGCGTGCACGCTGAGGAACTGCTCGCGGTAGTCGGCCAGGGCCGGGTAGTAGTAGTGAAGGATGTAAAAAATGCCCGTGATCGCGGTCAGCAGCAGGAAGGTCATGCCGGAGAGCAAGAAGGTCTTCTGCTGCACCGCGGGCGCGGTCTTCAGGAACAGGTAGTAGATGACGCAGACCGCCACGAAGAGCGTAGTGGCCACGGTGATCTCGGGGATGAACATCTCGAAAATGATGAAAGCGAAGAAGGTGATGACGCCCAGGTTCACCACCCAGAAGCAGATCTCCATGACCAGCCGGACCGGCCGGCTGCGACCCTCCGGCATGAAGGAGAACATCAACGACATGGTGATGAGGGAGATGGGAAAGGAGTAACCGAGGAAGAAGACGTCCAGGGTGAGCTTCGCGTAGGAGATCAGGTGCAGGTACTCGTTGTTGAGGATGACCAGCGAGGCGATGACGATGCCGATGCTCAGGCAAAGCAACGAGGCCTGGTGGAACTTGTCGCAGATGCGCACGTCCTGACGGAAGAAGTCGAAGGGAAAGAAGGAGAAGCGCCGGATACGCGCCGACTCCACCAGCGCGAACAGCGGCAGCGACAGCGACAGGGTCAAGGGGTAGAGCCGGGCGGCCGCGCTCAGGGCATAGGCGAGCGAGACCAGGTAGTACGCCGCCGCCTTTCGATTCAAGTTCGGCGCGCGCTCGGTGTAATGAATGATGAGCGCGCCGCCGCTCAGCAGGTTGAAGAGGAAGACGTGCAACCGTTTGAAGGAGAGTAAAGCATCGGGCCAGTGCGGATCCATGAACCCGAAGAGCAGAGCGAGCGACAGGGTGCCCGCGAGGGTCAGCTTGGACAGGGTGCTCATCTCGTGCAGAGCCGCGGGGCCGGAACCACGAGCCCGGCGAAGAGTACCCCAAACCGGCCCCGCGTAAAGGGGAAGGCGTAAGCGCGGTCGGAGCCCCAGCCGGGGAGCGGGGGGTAGGGTCAGCCCGCGCTATCGGCCTGCTGTCGCACCAACCCGGTTGCGTCCGCCGGCTTTGGCCCGGTACAGCGCCGCGTCGGCACGGGCGAGCAACCCTGCCGCGGTATCGTCGGTAGTTACCTCGGCCACGCCTACCGAGATGGTAACCGGGGGCAACTGCGAGCCGTCGGGCGACTCGACCGGCGTTTCCGCCATGGCCCGGCGCAGCCTCTCGGCGGCCGTGCAGGCGCCCTCGAGGTTGGTGGCGGGCAGGATCACCGCGAACTCCTCGCCGCCGTAGCGAGCTCCGCGATCACCGGGGCGCAACCGGGTCATGATGAGCCGAGCGACCGAGCCGAGCGCGCGGTCTCCGGCCGCGTGCCCGTAGGTATCGTTGAAGCGCTTGAAATGGTCCACGTCGATCATGAGCACCGAGAGGGGCTCGTTGCTGCGCCGGTTGCGCTCCACGAAGCGATGGAGGTTCTCGTCCAGCCAACGCCGGTTTCTGAGCCCGGTCAATACGTCGACGTTGGCTTCTTGCTGCAGCTTGCGCTGCACGCGCATGTTCTCGAGGATGGCAAAGTTGTTGGAGCGCATCCGCCGGGCCATCAGCATCAGCAGGTTGGCCGCGAACTCGTGCGAGGCCGCCACCAGGCGCCAGAAGGTGGATTCGTTCACCGACAGCAGCCGGGTCGGACCGGCGGCGATCACGGTGGCCGAGACCGGCCGGTTGTCGATGACCGACAGCTCGCCCACCGTCTGTCCGCCGTCGAGATGGACTACCGGGCCGCGGCTCTGGTTGTCGATGTGGACGCGCAGGCGACCCTTGAGGATCATGTACAGGGTCTGGTTGCTCTCGCCCTTGCGGAAAAGTGTCTCGCCCGAGCGCAGTTTTCGGACCGGGCAGTGCTCCAGCAGGCCCCAGACCGATTCCGGCGCCACCCCGCGCAGGATGTGCAGGCGGGCCAGCTCGGAAGGCTCGAGCCCGCCTCTTTTCACGGCGTTTCCGCTTGTGCGTACCTCCTCGACCGGCGCCTTGTTCGCGTTCCGTTCCTGGTTCCGGATGGCTTGCATGAGAGTGGGTCCTGTGATGAGGGTTTAGCGACGCGCGGTCCCTTTCGGGTCCCTGGTGCAGATACGGTCGCCCGGCGAAAACCTTAACCCTACCTTGTCAGGTCGCCGTCTACTGCGGCCGTTACCGTCGGGCGTTTCGCGGCTTTCGCCCTCGCTCGCTCGGTCGCCGTAACGCTGCTACGGCGCGGCCGGCGTACCGAGGTCGATCCGACCACCGACCATTGGTCGAAATCACCCCCGCGCGGACGCCAGCCCCCGGCCGCGCCTCTGCGCGAGCAGGGCTTCGACGGTTCCATGCATGGCACGCTTGTTGAAAGAATGGAAACAACTGCCTTCTGTCAGCATTCCCAGGAGCAAGCCGGAGTGAACCGCCCGCGACGACTGCATACCCGCTACCCTTTGAGACAGCGCATAGTCCTGCGCCGCGCCAACGGCAAGGGGAGCGCGGTGCTGCTCGCCGGAGACATCAGCGAGGGCGGGCTATTCGCGATCACCGAGCAGGCGGTCGAGATCGATCGCGACGACGCGGAGTGCAGACGGCTGATGCACTCGGTAGGGACGGGGTGAGGGATCTATGTGCGCAACGTTGCGTTCCGCAACGCGGTTTCCGTGGGGTTGGGTCTGGGCTAGAATGCCCGAAGGAAACCGACCGGCAGAGAACGCAAAGCGCGATGCCTTACCAGAGATGGAGGTGGATCGCGCGCCCGCGCGAGCCGGGGGGATACGGATGGCAGACGACAAGGACAGGTCCGAGCCCGAGTTAGCGGCGCAGATAGAGCAGCTGCGCGCCAGCGAAGCGCGGATGTCGAGGGCGCTGCAGATGGCGCACGCCGGCTACTGGGACTACGACGTGGAGCGCGACCTGTTCACCTTCAACGACGACTTCTACCGTATCTTCCGCACCACGGCCGCCGAGGTGGGCGGCTACCAGATGTCCTCGGCCGACTACGCGCGGCGGTTCATCCATCCCGCCGACGCGGGCATGGTAGCGGAGGAGGTACGGGCGGCCATCGAGGCCACCGACCCGGATTTCGAGAGGCAGGTCGAGCACCGCATCCTCTATGCCGACGGAAGGATCGGCCATATGACGGTGCGGTTCTTCATCGTCAAGGACGAGCAGGGGCGCACGGTGCGCACCTACGGCGTCAACCAGGACGTCACCGAGCGCAAGCGGGCGGAGGAGGCGGTCCGCTCGAACGAGGCGCGCTACCGCGGGCTGTTCGCCCACACCCATACCGGTGTGGCAATGTACACGCCGGTAGACGGGGGCACCGACTTCGTCTTCGTGGACTTCAACCAGGCCGGCTGCCGGATCGAACGCCTGCGCCGCCAGGACGTGGTGGGCCGCCGGCTCACCGCGGTCTTCCCCGGGGTGCGCGATTTCGGCCTGCTCGAGGTGCTGCAGCGGGTCTGGTCCAGCGGCGTTCCCGAGCGTTTCCCCTTGAAGCAGTACGTGGACGACCGCATCGTCGGGTGGCGCGACAACTACGTCTACCGGCTTCCCACCGGCGAGGTGGTGGCCGTCTATCAAGATCTGACCGAGCAGAAGCGGGCCGAGGAGGCCCGCGAGCGCTCTCTGCGGGAGCTGGACCGTCGCCACCGGGTGCTCGAGTACTTGCTGGAAGCCGCCAACGTCGTCCTCGAGCGGGGCGACTTCGTCGTATCGGCGCGGCGCGTATTCGATTCGGTGAAGGAGATCAGCGAGGCCCGCTCGGGACTGGTGGTGCTGTTCGGAGAGAACCAGGAGCCGGACGAGGTGCTCTTCTCGGATCCGGGGGAGCGGTCCGGCGCAATCGGGCCGCCCCTGCCGGAGCCGCTGCAACGCGTTTGCGCCGAGGTCGAGCGGACCGGCCGCGTCGCGGTCGATAACCATCTCGCCGCTGCGGGCTCGGCAGCTCCCGCGCCCGACGGCGGCGCGGAGCCAGAAAACGCCCTTTTCGCGCCGTTGAACCTCGAGGGCCGGACGGTCGGCGTGATCGGGCTGCTCGACAAGCCCGGGGGCTTCACCGACGAGGACCGACGCGTGGCCGAGGCGTTCGGACAGATGGCAGCGGTGGCGCTCAGGAGCCATCGCGACCGGGAGGCGCTGCGGGAGAGCGAGGAGCGGTACCGGGCTCTTTTCGACCGCTCGCGCGATCTGGTCTACCTCTGCGACTTCGAGGGTCGGTTCATCGATGCCAACGACGCGGCCCTCGAGCTGTTCAATGTCGAACGGAGCGAGGTCCCGACCCTGAACTTCGCCTCCTTTTTGGACGAAGAGCAGCTCGCCCGGGCCTTCGAGGCCACACGAGAAATCCGGAAGACCGGAACCCAGAAGAACATTACGGAGTACCGCCTGCGAACGAAGAACGGCGACGAGGTCTTCGTGGAGACGAAGGGATCGATGGTATATTCCCGGGGCAAGCCGGTAGGGATCCTGGCCGTAGCCCGCGACGTCACCGAAAAGAAGAAACTGGAAGCCAGCGTGGCGCAGTCCGATCGGCTGGCCAGCATGGGTATCCTGGCGGCAGGCGTCGCCCACGAGATCAACAACCCGCTGGCTTACGTATTGTACAACATCGAGAGCCTGGCGGAGGACCTGCCCGGAATCGCGGATACGGCCAGGCGCTGCTACGCCGCATTGCGGGAGCGGCTAGGAGAAGCGGCGCTCGACGAGATGCTGGGCGGGCGCGCCGAGCTGCTGCTGCCGCCCCGGCTCGACGACGCGGTCGATCGCGCCCGCGAGGCGTTGGGCGGGACGCGCCGGATCCGGGATATCTCCAAGACCCTGGGAGCCTTTTCCCGGGTCGAGGGTGCCGAGATCTCCCAGGTCGACCTCAACTTTGCCGTGCAGTCCGCGGTCAGCATGACCCTCAACGAAGTCAGGTTCCGCGCGCGGCTGTTCCGGGACCTGGGCCGGCTCCCCAGAATTCAGGCCTCGGAGGGCAAGCTGTCGCAGGTCTTCCTCAACCTGCTTATCAACGCCGCTCAGGCCATCGACGAGGGCGACGTGGAATCGAACCAGATCTCGGTACGGACCTGGAGAGAAGGAAAGCAGGTATATGCCGAGGTCGAGGATACGGGCAGGGGGATCCGGCCCGAGGATCTCCCCCACATTTTCCAGCCGTTCTTCACCACCAAGGAGCTGGGAAAGGGCTCGGGCCTGGGACTGGCCATCTGCCGGAACATCATCGACGAGCTCGGCGGCGAGATCGATGTGCGGAGCGAGGTGGGAAAGGGCACCCGCGTCCGCGTCCGTCTGCCGATTGCCGGGACCGGGTCGAAAACCCCGGGCTATGCGTCGACCACACCGGAAGAAAGTAGCCCAACAGCCCGCGGGCGGATACTGGTGGTGGACGACGAGAGGCCGATCCGTGCCGCCTTGCAGCGGATATTCGGCCGGGAACACGAGGTGGTCCCGGCGACGTCCGGTGCCGAGGCGCGTACCATCCTGGAGCAGGACCGGGGCTTCGATCTCATCCTCTGCGACCTGATGATGCCCGAGATGAGCGGCATGGAGCTGCACGAGTGGCTGGCGGAGCGAGATCCGGCGCTGGCGGACCGGATGGTATTCATTACGGGCGGCGCCTTCACGCCCCGAGCCGCCGAGTTCCTGGGCCGGGTGGACAACCTCCGGCTCGAGAAGCCGTTCGACCGGGTCGACCTGAAGAAGCTCGTCGATAGCCTCATCCTGGCGGCGAAAAACCGTTCTTGAGAGGTGTTCTAGAGAGGCGATCCGCATACCGAGCGAAAGGCGGTGAAATCGCTTTCGCTGTGTGCCGCCCGAGCAGATCCCGCCAGAAACGAATGGTACGGTCCATGTCGCCCGTGGCAAGCGCCAGGTGGAGAGCTCCCCGGAGCCGAGTCATCTGCCTACCTCGTCAAAGGCAGGGGCCGAAGTTTCCCGTGTCGTCCGCGCTGGGCTGCCGGGACTCGGTAGCGCGGCGCGCGTGGACCGCCTGCTTGATGAACTGCCGGAGACGGGTCAGATCGCCGCTCTTGCCGAGCAGCTCCGCGCCATGGCGAAGGGCTTGGATAGCTACCTCCGAATTGATGTGCCCCGAATGGATGAGAACCGGAAGGACCGGGTGCCGTTCTCGAAGCTTCTCGAGTACGGTCAATCCGGAGCCGTCCGGCAGCTCGATATCCAGAACCATGGCGACCAGGTCGTGGTCGAGAGCCTCGAGCGCGTCCCGCACCGTCGCCACCGACAAGGTCGGCGCGTAGGCGGAGCAGTATCTCTCGATCGCCCGGCGGACGAACTCATCGTCTTCGACAACGAGTATCGTCTCTCTCTTACTCATCTTGGGCTCATCCTTCCAATACCAATAACGAAAAGCCAGGATAAACCATCGCCTTCTACACCCCTATAGCCCCAAAGGGCCAATTTATGGAACAATTTGCTCGCGCCCGTCGCGGCCGGGGGGATCTATAACCACCTGGCACCCCCGGGCGATCGCCGCTGTCCTACCAATCGATCCGGACGTGAGACTGGTCGGTCGCGCTGGACGGATAGGACCGGACGGCTACCGACCGCACACGGACAGCACCGACTTGATGTCCGTCAGCCCGGCCAAGCACTTCTCGAAGCCGTCCTCTAGTAAGGTGGCCATGCCCTGCTCGCGGGCGACGGCGAGGATTTGGTTCGACTTGGCGTTGTTACGGATGGCCGCGCGGACCTCATCGCTCGCCACCAGCAGCTCGTGAATGCCGATCCGTCCCTTGTATCCGGTCCTACCGCAGGCATCACACCCGGAGGCGCTCCATAGCTGCAGTGGTTCGCCCTGCAGCCGCTCCCGCAGCGCCTCGACGCCATAGTAGTGCTCCAGCTCCTGGACCTCCTCCTCGCTCGCCGGGTATTGGCTCCTACACTTGCCGCAGAGCTTCCTGGACAGCCGCTGAGCGATCACGCCGAGGATAGCGTCGGCAAAGCTGAAGTGGTCGACTCCCATCTCGATGAGACGGGTCACGGTCTCGGCCGCGCTGTTGGTGTGCAGGGTAGACAAAACCAGGTGTCCGGTCAGCGAGGCCTCCACCCCGATCAGCGCCGTCTCCCTGTCGCGCATTTCGCCCACCAGGATCACGTCCGGGTCGGCCCGCAGAAAGGCTCTCATGGCGCGGGCGAAGGTGAAACCGATGGCCGGGTTGACCTGTACCTGGCGCAATCCGTACTGGGTGATCTCGACCGGGTCCTCTGCGGTCCAGATCTTGCGGCTCTCGTCGTTGATCTGCCCCACCAACGCGTGCAGCGTGGTCGTCTTGCCCGATCCGGTCGGCCCCACCGCCAGCAGGATGCCGTAAGGGCGAGCAACGAGCCGCTGTAGGTTGGAGATATTATACTCGCTCAGGTTCATCTCGCCGAGCGGCATGGCGCTGCCGCCGGCCAGGATGCGCAGCACCGCGTCCTCGTTGTCGTCTACCGTCGGCACGGTCGCCACCCGCAGCTCGACGGTGCGGTTGCCGATGCGAAAGCGGATCTTGCCATCCTGCGGCCGGCGGCGCTCGGTGATGTCGAGGTTGGCCATGATCTTGATACGCGCGATGAGCTGCCTTCGGTTGACCGAAGGAATCTTCTGGTACTCGGTGCAGACGCCGTCGATCCGGAAGCGGATGACCGTATCGGCGCCCGTTCCGTAGGGTTCAATGTGAATATCCGATGCTTCCCTGCGGTAGGCGTCCACCATGATGCGGTTGACGAGCTTGGCGATGGCGGAGTCCTCCACCTTCGCCTCCACGATATCCTTGAGACCGGCCTCCTGGGCCGGAGCGGGAGATCCGACCTTGAGCTCGGCCAGGATGTCGTGCATCTTGACCTCGGGCACCTTCCCCCGGTCGTCCTCCCCCACGTAGGTCTTGATGTAGCTATCTAGCTGCGAGGGGGCCACCATAACCTCGACGATGCGCTTGCTGAGGGAAAACCGCAGCATGTCGAGCGGCTCCATGGCCAGCGGATCGCTGATGGCGATGCGTATCTCCTGTTCGTTCGTATCGAAGGGAAAGATCCGGTACTTCTCGATCAAGCGGATGGGGATCTCACCGATCGCTTTATCATTGAGCGCTACCTCGTCGAGATCGACGAAGGGCAGCTGGAACTTCTTGGCCAGCGTCCTGGCCACATCGGTCTCCTTGACGATACCGAGATCGACCAGCACCTCGCCGAGCCGCTTTCCCTTGTGCTGCTTCTGTTCATTCAACGCGGCCTGGATGTCCTCTTCGGTCGCCAGCCCCGATTCCACCAGGATCTCCCCCAGGCGCATGGGCCGACCCTGCCGGGCCAGCGCTACCTGCATCTTAGCGGCATCGTCGATCTGGTCGGGCTGCACGATGTTCTTATCGATCAGGATCTGTCCCAGCGGAGGCGCCTGGGAAACCGCCGCCTGATGGCGGAGCCCCTGGTCGATCGCGGCGGCGTCCACCACGCCCTCCCGGATCATGAGGGAGCCGAGCGGCTCCTTGTCTTCCAGCCGTGTCACCGCGTGGGAGAAGAAAAAGTACTCCTTGATGACAGACTGTATGGCTAGCGGGTAACCGTAGAATCCCCGCGGGTGACCGACAGTGTCGGGGTCAGCGCCGACCGTATACCTACCGCCGCCTGCGGTATAGACACCGTACTCCCGCATTTTCCCGGTCAACTTCTTTTCGACGAGAGAAACGGCTCTATGAAAGGCGAAGCAGACCACGTCTTCGGTGGCGAGCTCCAGATCCAGGTTGGAAACCCCGCCGTCCGCTCTGGAAAAGGCGATACGGACCACGTGCTCCTCGTCGTTCGGATCGAAGCGAGAGGTGGTACCGACCTTGCTCACCCCGTTGGTCAAGTGGACCTCGACGGTCGAGACTCGGTCCGAAAACAACCGCGGTGGAACTCGGTCGACGTTCATGCAAGTACCCCTCTACCCCAGCGTAATCGGACCGTCAGCTCCTGCGAACGGCTCATCCGGAACTATTTTACCGGACAAACGTATAATAGCTACATAAACCGGTTTGCCGCCCGGAACGACGAGGCGATTTCCCCTACGGACCTTTCGACGCGTCATCATATTCCCGAGACGATTTTATAATGTCCATCCTTTCTGACCAGCGCGATCCGATGCGACTGTAACCGCCGCCTCCAGACGGGCTTCTCGCCCTCGGCGGGTTTCATCTTAAACCATCCGCTGTAGAGCACTTCCGCCCAGGCGCGGTCGCCCGCAACGGTGATGCCCCGGTAGGAGATGCTATAACGGGCGTCGAGCACCTCTTCCCGCAAGCGAAGCAGGGCCGGCCCGAGCCCCTCGCGGTCCATGTCGTCGTCTCCGCTCACCGTTCCCATGTCGTCGAAGTAGTGTTCGGAGCAGAGGGTGATTAGCTGCGCGGCGTCGCGCCTCTCCACCGCCTTGCGGTAGCGCTCCAGAAACGCGATCACCTCGCGGTTCTCGGGATTGTCCGGGACGGCGGTGTTGGGGATGACGGAGTGGGCGCAGGCGCCCGTCAACAGAGACGCCGCCAGGGCGACGGCAACGCGAAACCGGGGAAATCGCTTCATACGGCTATCTGCTATGCAAGGTTCGATCCAGGATGTATGGTAGGGGAAACAAGCGAACCAGCGCCCTCCCCGCTCCGTGCCCGCGACATTGTGGCGCTCGCGAGTCCGCTATCCCGCTCCGGGTTGACAATCCGTCAACCGCCCGGGCTCGCGGCAACGGTGCGAGGTGGGCGCCGGTTCGAGAAACGAGAGCCCCGGGGATCCGTTACAGAATGCCCGCCCGTCGCAACGTGACGGTGAAGGTAGCGCCCCTTCCCGGCGCGCTCTGTACCGCGACCCGGCCGCCGGCCTGTCTGCAGAGATCGCGTACCAGGGCCAGCCCCACGCCCATGCTCTCGCTCTTGGTCGTGAAGTAGGGATCGAATACCCGCTGTACGTTTTCCTCCGGGATGCCCGGACCGTTGTCCGATACCGATATCTTCACCGCCTGGGGCTCCTGGCTCAGCTGAATGGCGATGGTCCGTCTTTCGACCGGGGTCTCCGAGCCCTCCAGCGCCTGTACCGCGTTCAACAGCAGGTTGAGCATGATCTGACCGAGCACGCCCGCGTCGATGAGCGCCATGGGCGCGGCATCCAGCACCACCTGCAGTCGCGCCACTCGCTCGATCTCGCGCCGCAGGATGCGCACGGTAGAATCGATGGCGCGCGCCGCGTCACAGGAAACCTCGACCTCGCCGGTGTCGGGAGTCAGGCCGCGCCGCAGCCTTCCCACAAGTTCCTTGAGCTGGTGGACCGCGGCGAGCGCGTCGTCGTTGGTTTCCTGGGCCTCGTGCAACAGATCGCCCACCCGTTCCGAGTCGCCGACGCAGTTCAGGGCGGAGCTGATCAGGTCGCCCAGATGCTGCGCGTTCAAGGTCAACGCGGAAAGCGGGTTGTTGATCTCGTGGGCCAGCTCCTGGTGGATCGCTACCGTGGTGGTAGTCTGCCCCACCCGCAGCAGCCGCATCTCCATCTCCTGCACGGACCGTTGTAGGCTGACCAGGTCGATGCAGGTGCGGATGATCTCCGCTAGCTCCTCGTTGTTCCAGGGCTTGGTCAGGTAGCGCAGCACCTGCCCCTGGTTGATGGCGTCGATGGCGACGTGCAGATCCGCGTAGGCGGTGACCAGGATGCGCACGGTGCTGGGTTGCACCTCCCGGGCCCCGGTGCACAGCTCCACGCCGGTCATGCCCGGCATGCGCTGGTCCGCCAGCAGCACGGCGATATCGTGCTGCTGCAGTATCTCGAGCCCCTCCTCGCCCGAGACCGCCGTGTAGACGGTAAAGCGATCCTCGAACGCGTAGCGAAAGGCGACCAGGTTGTGCTGCTCGTCGTCGACGAAGAGGACCGGATATGCCATGTAATCGACAGGCATGGAAAACGATGTGACTGGGTTCGTCACCGCGCGCAGTCTGGCACCCTCGCGTGGCGTCGGAACCGTTCCCTCCGGGAGCTAAGCCTCCCACGGACCGGCCGCGGTCTCCAGTCGATTCGCTCCACATTATGGGGTATCGCGCCTACTTTTTCTATTCGTTCGCATATCGGATTTCGCGATTCTAGCTGCGAAAAGCGCATCACTGCCTTTTTGTTCAGCGTCGACTTGGGGCTTCGTTGCTACGCATTCGATAGGGTCCGGTGACCGGTGCAAACCGCATCGCGAAAATTCACCCCTAGGGGTGATCGGCACGCGGTTACCCATCAGCCGTCCTAGAGCAGCGAACGGGTTGAAACGTCTTGGAGTTCGCGAGGATAGAGGGGCCAGATGCGGCTCTCGGCCCGACGAAGGAATGGT
>CAYVFC010000134.1:0-22147 GCA_964450715.1 uncultured Sandaracinaceae bacterium
CCAGAGCTCCCCTTCGAGCTCGACTGCTTCATGTAGGGCAGTAGCAGCTTGAACACGTCCAGCAGTTGCGAGCTTGAGCGGCCCGCCTTGCGATCTTCGACGTCCGCGGCCGCCAGGCGCATCTTCAGATCCGCCATCTGCATCTGCATCATGGCGGTGATCGTCTTCATCATCGCGCCGGTGGCCGCTTCCATTTCGCTCGAGCGGCTCTGCGGTCCCTCCACGGCGCGAAGCGCCAGACGCATCATGAGCATTTCGGCCGGGCTCTGCCCGGAGCTGTGGCCGTTGCTCGGCGCGTGTCCGTTGCGCGACGGACCGTCGATGCGTTCGGCGCCATCCAGATGGACGCGGCGTCCACCCACCCATGCTTGATCGATGGTGAGGCCTTGCAGATCGTACGTGCCCGGCGGCAGCTTGGTCCGCAGCTTCTCGCGCGTGAGGCCTTCGGCGGAGTAGCGACCGACGGTGTGCGTCTTCTGCCCGTTGTGTACGGCCATCACCCGTACGGAAACTAGGCGCGGGTCACGACCCGCCTTGCGGATCTTCTCGGCGGCCTCCGGCTTGATCGCGAAGAGGGAGAAGCCGGGAGGCACGAGCGGGCCGGTGGTGTCGGCATAGGTCTGCTCAGCCAAGGCGGCGAGCTCGTCGGCGATGTCCTCCGGCAAGTCCGGGGCGGACTCGTCATCCGACCGCAACAGGTCCGCGATCGGATCGACTTCGTCGACGGATTCGATCTCCAATGCCTCGTGCCTCACATCCCGGGGATCCTCGTGCATGGCTACTGTGGCAGATCGGGCGACCGTCGACAATGCCGCGCAGCGCGAGCGTGCCCGGTGGTAACTGGCAGCGCTCGCGGTGACCAAAAAATAGCGCTGGAAATCCGCCACTTGTGCGCGCGTAGTTCAAGCGAGGCCGGGAGCGCCGGCGGGGATCATCCAAGCTCGGCAGGCTGGGATCGCCGGCGCTCCCGGTTCGGTTTCAGTGGTGCCCACCGTTTTGCCCAACGTGCTACACTCCTCGCCGCGGGAACCTGCGATCGCGGCCGAATCCCCCCCGGGTCGCGCGGGTTCCCGCTTCTGCGTGGCGCGTGTTCAGTGCGATCCGTGTGCTGGCGATCCGAGTCGCGCGCGTGTTACTCTCCGGTTTCCTAGCGCGCTTTGCGCCTCAACGAGACGACGCCACACGAGCAGAAAGACCAACGCCCGGCGAGCTCGAAGCCGCGCCGGGCGCTGAGTGACCCCTGACAAGGACCACCAATCACCATGAGGGATTCACGATGACAGAGCCGAGCCTAGCCCAGAACGGCGGAACCGTCCACACTTGCGCCGACTGCGGCCGGTTTGTGGCTACCCTCGAGGCGCCCGGGGACCTGCTTCGGCCGGCGCGACTCATCTGCGAGGCCTGCGCCGAGCCGGGCGCGCTGTGGAAGCAGTGCGAGCCGATAGGCCCGGCGCCCGAAAAACGGGCGTTCGTGTGGGTGGACGTGGAATTCCTCGAGCTCGTGGCGCCGCTGCTGGGGGCGGTGGAGCTTCGGACCTACCTCGCCGCGGTGCAGCTCTGCGACGGCTCCCGGGCGCTCTGCTCGCAGGCGAAGCTGGCCCGAACGGCGGGGCTAAGTCGCCGAAATGTGGTCGACGCGGTCGAGCTATTGCAGCGGATCGGCCTCTTGGTGCGGGCCGGCACGTACGGGGCGCGCGGCAGTCGCTATCTAGTCGTCAGGACTGCACAAATCGGCGGCGACCCGGCGCGGCCGTGCCTGCTGCGTCCGGGCGCGTATGCGGAGGCCCGCAGGGCGCTATCCGTGATCCGGGGATCACCGGTCGAGGCCCGATCCGTGATCTGTGATCACGTCACCCGTGATCCGGGGATCACGGATACCAGTGATCTGGGGATCACGGATTCACCTTCTCTATATCCCACAGGGATCCAACAAACAAACCAACTAGCGGGGAGGTTCGCCCACCCACCCACCCCAGAGCGGCGGAACGGCGCTCGCGCGCCGTGCCTCATCGCCGAAGCCGCGGCCGAGGCCGCGGCGGCGAGCTGGCCCGAGTACTCCCGCCACGTGGTGACCGACCGGGCCCTGCGCCTGGTCGAATGGGCCGAGGCTGCCGGCGAGCCGGCGACCGAGGCGCAGATCGCGAAGTTCCTGAGCGACGGCGCCCAGCAGGACTGGATCCGCCGGGGCGTTGCCCGTGCCAAAAACCCCATCTCCAGTGGCTTGCATGTTTGGTGTGACCGGGAAAGGTGGCTGTTTCGGCTTCGAGAGAGCAACCGAGCGGCGGCGAGGCACGCCGAGCGGGAACGGGCGGCGGTGGTGCGGGAGCTACCGCAGTCCGAGCGGGTGTCCCTCGCCCGCCGCGCCCTGGCGGCGGTCGACTCCGCCAGCCGGGAGAAGCGACTAGGTTGACTGTCGACACCGCGTGGGTACACTTCACCCATGCCGACCCGTGACCGCTACCTGCCCCTTCGCGTTTCCCTCGCCGAGCTCCGACGCTGGAAGCGCGCGGCTCGCGCTGACGGCCGAACCCTCTCCTCGTGGGTGCGGGTGGTCCTGGATCGTCGCGTCGAGATTGAGCGCGCCGCGGACGAATTCCGGCGCAGCGACACGAAACCCTGACGAAAGGATCCAACGATGAACCAGCAGTGCAGACGCGAAGTGCTTCAAACGATTTTGCGAGCGATCAGATCCGCGGAGGCGGACTTCCCTCCAGACGTTTTGAGCGACGTCCATGCCGAACTCGAACGAGCAACGGCGCAACACGCACCGATGAGCGGACCGCATGAGGGCTGGGCCGTCATCTTCGAAGAACTGGACGAACTGTGGGACGAAGTGCGGGGGCATTCCGATAACCGCACCGAGCGCATGCGATACGAAGCGATCCAGGTCGCGGCGATGGCGGTGCGCTTCGTGATCGATATCTGCGACAGGGGGAATCGATGACCATTCCTGGAGGCAGCCGTCACGTCATTCCCCGAGGCACCGAGGTCTACAACCACACCACGGGCGAGCACACGATCCGGCGTGTCAGCTACCCGGTGCACGTCAATGGCGTGAATCTCGGTCGAGCGTACTGGTTCGGCGATCGGGCTCACCTGATGAGCTGCGACGCGAAGCTGATCGGTCAACCGCTCGATACGTCTCCGACTTGCGGAAACTCCCTGCCGGGGGGGAAGCGATGAGCGACCTAACGCCGGCGCGTGTGGTCCTGCTGGTGATTCACTTGCTCGCTGTCTCCGTGGCGCTGTATGCGTTTGTCGTGTCGTGGCGAGCGTATCGCGACGCGAAGCGAACGACTGAACGGATCGATCGCATCTTGCGGAAGGGGAAGCCATGAGCAACCCGCGACCGTTGGACTTCGAGTGTCGGGCGTGCGCGGCGCCGCCCGGCTACGACTGCTTTACCGTCGGCACGTGCGGCGGGTTTCTTCGCCGCAGCTACCATCAGGAACGCATGGGCCAGGCCATCGGCTACCCGGTGCCACTGCCGCGCAATTGGCCAGAACTCCGAGTACGCGCTGCCCGTTGGGTGCAGCTTGTCAACCAGGGGGAGGCATGAGTCCGATCACGATTCAAGTGACGATAGACGGACGCACCGCAGAGCGCCTGGAAGCGCTCGCGCAGCTCACGGACACGGGACGCAGCGAGACCGCGGCCGAGCTGTTGCGGATCGTCCTGTCCAAGATTGCCAAGGAGGCGAAGTCTCCGAACGCGGTGGGGGTGTAGCGTGGCCGAGCTGTACTGGAATCGGACGGGGCGCGTAGCGTGCTGGCGACACAGGCCGACCACAGGCGGAACGCGGTGGACGTCGGAGGATTGGCGAAGGATGTCAGTTGACGACGTGGCGTCGCTCCCGTCGGCATCGTTGGACCCCAGCAACCCGGAGCAACCTTGGTGCGACGACTGCCGGAAGGACAGAAGCGAATGAGCAACGTTGAACGCGGAGACGTGGTGCAGACTCCGGAAGGCTACCTGGCGATCGTTGAAGGTCCTACGGCATCCAGGCGTGAGCGGGTTTGTGCGGCCCGCAAGCAAGCCGCGGATGCCTGGCAGCTGTTGTTTCGGCTACACGCCGCTTGCGGTAACCTCGAGCGACTGTGTCAGATCACAAGCGAGCCGACCGATCTTCAGTCAATTTGGGAAGCGCGCCAGGAACTATCGGCGGCCATGACCTGCATCGGTTCAGTGCGCACGCTACTTTCGACGGTGAAGCTGTGACGCTGGCTCCAGGCCAACGGGTGCGCGACTGCAAGAACCTTCAGCGCTTCGGAACCGTGCTCGGTCCCGGTGCGCTTGGCGGGACGTTGATTGTGCAGTGGGATGATCACCAGGGGGCGAGAATCGCTCAGCTACAGCGGATCCGGCTCGTGTCGGATTGCTGGAAGGGAACCGGGCACAAGCTGTGCCTCTGACTTCTTCCGAGCTGAAGCACCGGCGAGCGCTACTCGCCGAGCTCGAGCGGCAGATCGCGGAAATCGATCGCGCCCTGTGGGGACTCTGCCCGATGAAAAATGCGGCGGTGCAGCTCCAGACGCGCCGGCGGCCGCTGGCGCTGGCGCGCGAGCAGTTGCGCCGGGAGGTCGAGTCCTCGTGAGTCCCGGCCAGGCGCGTCTGCTGCGCGAGCTCGCGCGCCGGTCGGGAATGACCGACGAACAGATCGAAGCACACGCGCTGCCGGAGCTCTCCGCCCTTCCCTGCATCCTGGTCACCACGAGCATGGGGCGCCGAGCGCACCTCGAGCGGTCGTTGCCGTCTTGGCTCTCCTACACACCATGCAACATCGTGGTGGTCGACTGGAGTTGTCCACAGCACTCCGGGGATTGGGCCGAGGAGCAGTCCGCGCGCGTGCTCGCGGTGCGCGACACGGCGGAGCACTTTCACAAGACGGCCGCCCTGAACATCGGAATACGCCGAGCCTTGACCGAGATCCAGTCGGTGTGGAGCGGGCAGGGGTGGGTGATGGTGCTGGATGCGGACACGGTGATACTGCCCGGCTTCTGGACGCACGTGGTAGATCATGCGCGACCGGACCGGTTCATGTTCATGGCGGGGGATCCCGAGAAGAAGGATCTCTCTGGGCTGCTGCTGGCGACCGCGCAGACGTGGGCCTCCGCGCCCTACGATGAACGCTTCCAAGGTTGGGGCCTCGAGGATTGGGATCAACGCTGCCGGATGCACTTCGATCGCGGCCTCGACTTCGACAGCATCCCGTCCCGGTTCGCCGAACCGCTTAGGCACAGTGACGACTTGCGCGTCGCCCACCAGGCAGATCCCGACAAGATGACCACCTATCGTCGGAACTGGCGGCTCATCAACTCGAACGTGAAGGGGTGGACGGGTCAAGAACTGCACGAGCTCGAGCATCGGCGCGTGCGATGGCTGTTCGGAGGGTTTTGGTGATGAACGAGACGAACGAAACTATCGTCGGGCAGTCCTACGTGACCCCGAAGGACACGACAATCGAGCAGGGCACGACCGAGCCGGGAGGCAGCGCAGCCGGCAATGTGGCGATCGCCGCGGTGCTGGTCGCGTTCGGGGCGGCGGCCGTCGAGCTCGTGCGCTGGATCGTGGGGTTGTTTTGATGAAGGCGGAACTCCCGGACTTCGGTCAATCCGGGGCTACGGTGCAGAATCGCAGTCGATGTTGGTGGGGGTCAACTGCACGCACGCCGTAGTCTGTCGGCCGAGCAACTGACAACTGTCAGACAGGGAGGAACGATGTTTTTCGAGTACCTTTGCGCCGGGTGTTGGCGCTACTTCTACGGACCGGGGCCGTGGCTCGGGTGGGTTGTTACCTGTCCGCACTGTGGGCGCACACGCACACGGGGCAACGAGCACCCGGAGCCCCGGTAACTGTCATTGCGAGCGCTCAGCCCAGATGGCCGCTAGGGCCGTCGCCGGCGCGTAGGCAGCCCACTGCCCGGACGCGTCCGAACCCCGGCAGAGCCCGGCGAGGCGCCCGAACCGGTCCACCAGGGCCGAGCCGCTCATCCCCGGCAGCGGCGGGGCGGCGACCAGCACAACCCGAGTCGAGCTGCCCGAGCTCGAGCGCACCCAGGCGTTCGGCTCGAGCACGGTCGCCCAGCCGTTGCGCGTCCACACCGGAGCTCCCGGGTGGAGCGGCGCCGAGGCCGGGATCGGTAGCCAGTCGTCGCCGGCCTGGTCGAGCTCGAGCAGCACCAGATCGGTGTCGTGGTCGCGGCGCACGACCCGGGCCCGGCCGGTGCGGAAGCCTGCGCCGTCCGGAGCTGCGTAGCCGGGGGTCGCCTCGGGCGCACAGTGATCCGCGGTGACGCCGAGCCGGGGCCCGACGGCCACGGCGCAGCAGACCGAGCGTCCATCGCGCACGATCGAGAACTGCGCCCGGGTGGCTAGGTGCTCGGCTCCCGGGAAGTCGCCAACGCCGGCGGGGCAGCATGCGGCGGCAAGCAGGCAGGCGAGCAGGGGCCGCACGGCTAGTTCAGGGGGTTCACGGACTCAAGGAACGAGCTAGCGGCCCGCATTCGGTCGTCGGTGGTCTGGAACTTGCCAATCCAGATTTCGCGAACGTTCATGTTGCAGGGCAGGAAGAGAGCCGAGCCATTCCAACGGGAACCGATCCAGAGCGTGTCAAAGCTGCATTGCCCAACCACGCTCGGCTGATTCGTGAGGCCCGCCAGGGGCACCCCTTCCTGCATCAGCGTTTCGGCGGTGCCAGTGTGGCGCCAGCCGAGAATATGCCGATCAAACGTAAAACTCGTATTCGTCTCTAGGTTCAGCACGCTTCCGGCGGCATCATCGAGCTTGTCGCACCGGTAGCGCATGCTGGCATTGTGGCAGAAGATCTCCTGCACGGGCCTGGAGGCGCCCGCCGCGGTGCCGAGCCAGATCGGCATCGATCCTTGGTTCAGGACTTGAGCCACGAGCATCACCAACAACGGTTGTTGGTTGCCAGCCAAGGCCGCGCCGAGCGCCGGGCAAACCATGTAGGAGGTCACGCCGTCGAAGACGCCGGCGGAAAGCTGCCCTCCCCATACGGTGGAATTCAGTACGGGTTGATTGGCGGCGGTCGTCTGCACGAGGTCGAAGGGGTCCCCGAACCGCCCGATCATCGCCTCGCGGATCCCCGGCATGTTGTATACCGTGCGAATGTTCGGGTTGATCTCGGTGCGCGGGTCGTAGAAGCGCCACACGGCCCACAAGTCCGGGAAGAACGAGCGGGGATCGAGGAACGCGCCGGCGCCGCGCCGGTTGCGTGCGCGACTCGGACCGTCACCGTAGGGGCGTCGTAGAAACGTCATCCCCGTTCAACCAAGACGTCGGCATTGTCGAAGTCACTCCGTCGAGCGAAGTAGATGTGACCTGGAGGGACATAGACGGGTTCGGTCTGTCCGGCGCGCACGTGGCCGGCCAGATCAGAGTCCGTCGTGCCCGCATCCGAAGGCGCCAACGTGAGATCCACATTTTGCGTGTTGCTGGTCGAAAAGATGTAGAACAGGTCGCCTCCGTCGGGCTTCAGGCGCACGTATCCCCCGCGCTGGTAAATCTCGGCGAAAATAGCGGAGTCCAGCGCGTGAACCTTGTTCCCCGTGGCCATCGTGAACCACTGCGCGGACGTGTCGTTTGTCCCGTCGCCGATGACGGCTTCCACTTCGGCGGCCTGATCTCGTACTGTCATGGTCTCACCTTCCCGTGTAGCGGTGCCGAACGGCGCGCGCCAGAGCATACCACACGGCCGCGACTCCGACGTCGGCCACCATGTTGGCGCCGGATTCCGGGCGCTTGGTGCCGAAGATGCGCGAGCCGTTCGGGTACTCGTGCGCGAACTCGAGCAGCTCGTAAAGTCCGGTCAGCGCCAGAAAAGCCCAGGGGTTCAAGCCGGCGCCGCCGGCGCCGGCGCCCCAGGCCACGTGCACGATAGACCAGGCGTCAAAGACGGCCTGGTTCGTGTCCTCGCGACTGCGGGCGATGATGCGCGAGCTCATCATCCGACCCCTAGCCACTCGCTGGTCGGCTCGATGATTGAGCTGGAAGGAGTGGCGCCGAGCAACGACAGCCATCGCCGGGCCGACCAGTGCGCCGCGTCGGCGCTTTCCCAAGTCGGAAAAAAGCCGATCAAGATCGGGATCTCCGCGCCGGAAGTGGCTCCCCCGCTTGGGTCTACCCAAACCACAACCACATACATTACAGCCGCTCCGTATAGGCCGGGATCACGGGGCCCCAAATCTCGCCCAAGCGGGCAGAAGCCAGTTGAATGCGGACGGAGAAACGTACCCGCCGCGCGTCTCCGTCGGTGGGTGTCCAAACGTGGCCTGGTAGTAGTAGAGCAGCAAACCACTATTCAGGATGGCGCCGGATTGCGTCACGGACCAGCCCAGCAGGATCCAGGGTCCTCCCGGCTCGAACCGCGCCCAGTACAGCCACATCAGGGACGCTCTTTGGGATACGGTGCCTCAACGCGAGGCACCTCGAAGGTTTCGAGCTTGGGCGGTGGTCGCAGGGACCATCCGCCGGAGTCGCCGTTGCGTCCCTTGGCGCCGAGCCACCCGCCGGCCGCGGCCGGAAGCATGATTGAAAGCACGTCTACCACCCGGTTGCCGTCGACGACGTGCAGGGCGGCGAGCACCGTCAAGCAGACGGTGACCAGGGCGACCAGTCCGACAGTAGCGAGCAGGCGAGCGGCGGCGGATCTCATGGCGGGATCGATTCTCCTAGCAGTGGGTCGATTGAGTAAAACGCGGTCACCTTCCGTCGAGAGCGGGTACGCCGCGCCACCGTGTTGCCGACCTGCGCGCCATCGATCGTGGTGACCAGCTTGTAGGAAACGCGCTCGACGATCGCATGGTGCTGTTTGCCGGCGAAATAGGCGATGTCCCCAGGCTGGGGAGAACGTGTGATCGGCAGCTTGTACAGAAACCCGTACTTCTTCTGGGCCGGGTCGAACTCCCACACCCAATCCAGCGCCAGGCCCGCCTCGTGCAGACCCCACAGGCAGAAGATCCCACACCACGCCTTGGGCCAGTTCGCGGGGTTGGTGCCCAGGCCCGCGCTCTCGTAGTACGGGGCCGGGTCGGACTTGCCGAGCTCGCCGGCGACGACCTGCACGAACAGCTCCCGCGAGCTCTCCCACTTGCGGAGCTCCTTCAAGTCGCTGTCAGTGAAACGAGGTTCATTCACGGGTGACGCCTTCAATCGGTAGCCACCACTTTTCCCACCATCGGAGCGACCACTGTTCAGCGTTAGCGCTCAAACCGAGCACCGTGTGGCCCTGCGCGCGATGCTGTTCTGCGCATGCGTTGACCACCTCGATTGCCTCGTCGCGCGTTGCGAACGTTCCGCAAATCAGTGCTCGGCCTTCCAGTCCCATGTAGAGCTTTGCTATCCACATCGGCGTTCACGTCCCCGCATGCCAGAGGTAGTTATCCCGCCAGGCGAACAGCTCCCACTGTCCGTCCACCCAGCGCCACAGGCCAGCCCACGCTGCCGGAGGCGCCGGCACGCGGGTGTAGGGTTCCGTTTCCAGCAACGCTTGCGCGCTGCCTAGATCCATTTGCTGTGGCCCGATCTGCCGGGCCAGATGCCACCCGCGATCGTCGTACAGGTAGACGCCGTGGAACCAGTACCACACGGGTCAACCTCGCCGGCGGCGACGGCGCTTGCGGTGAAGGGCATAGGCGACGCCGGCGGCAATGGCGCCGGCCGCGGCGGTCCCTCCGACGATCCATCCCCACGGAACCCGGCTCGGCGGTTCGGTGGACTCGGGCGGCCCGGTAACGGTGGTCGGCTCCCGCACCGGCGGTGGGAGCTCATAGGGAGTCGTCTCGAGCACGACGGGTTCGCCGAGCCGTGGGACGACCGCCGGGCAGTCCCCGGCGGGGCCGTAATAGCGCTCCCACCAGCCGCGGTACCTCGAGCGCTCGGTTTCGTCCGCGAACACCAGCAGGCTCGAGCATGGGCCCGGCGGTTGCTGGCCGCGTTCGAGGTAGGCGACCGCCTGTGAAGGTACGCCGACGTAGGCGTAGGGCTGGGGAGCTGCCCTCGAGGGGAGCGGCTGATCGGCGGTGGTCGCCGGCCGGTCGGTCACATAGGAGAACTCGCCCCCAATCTGCCCGGCCCCACGATAGGGGGGCAGCTGGGGATAACCCGGGCGAGCTCGCCGGATCGCGGAGTGTGTCATGGTGGCCCTTTCTGGCGGGGAGGCGCCCGCCTGAGCGCAGCAAGCTCCGGCCTCCCCGGGCATCCCGGCCGCGGTCAAGGACCGGCGGGGGGGCATCTGGAGCCGGGCTTGCATGGTTTGCACGTAGCCCATGGCGGTGGGCCCGCTGAACGTCGCCGGCGTGCCGGGAGCTCGTCCCCACTGCTGGCGGGGCAGGCCCACCGGTGGGGGACGGCTCGGGCCACCCCAGTGCCGGGCCCGCAAGGCCTGGTAGAAGTTCGGGCCGTGCGGCCAGTTGCCGTTACCCATGGGAAATCCCCAGGTAGAGAGCCCCGGCCACGCCGGCCGTGACGGCGCCGAGGCCGATCCAGTCGGAGCGGAGGATCCCCGCCCCCTCGAACAGCCGGGAGCGCTTGTAGCCGGCGGCGAGCTCGGCTGCGCGCCGCTCGTAGGCGCGTTGATTGCCGACCACGTAGCCGAGCCGATAGAGCTCGCGCACCATCAGGATCGGCTGGTCGTGCGCGGCGCGCTCGAGCGCCGGGCGGTAGCTGCGGAGCATCAGGCGCCACCAGGCCTCGGCGCCGGCGTCATGGTCGGGGTACTGCCGGAAGAACAGCGGCTGACCTTCCTGCGGTCGCGGGTGCATCCAAGCCGGGCCGTTCCACGTGTAGGGGTCGGCCATGATGTTCCCCCAGTTATGGTTTTCGATGGCCGCGCCGCTCGCGTTCTCCACGCCGATGATCGCGAGCGCATTGTAGAGCAGATTCCGCGAGCCGGGCTTCCGCCCACCGTTGACGATCATGTACGAAAACACGAATTGCACCGCCATCTCCCGCTCGAGCAGCGGAGTGGGCTGCATGGGCACGAGCTCGAAGTTCGGGGCGTAGTACTCGGGCACGGCGCTACCTCACGATCTCGACGGCGTAGTAATCCACGTTCGCAAAGCCGAGCGTCCGCGGGCCTTGCAGGTTGCCGCGAGGTTGCACTTCGCGGGTTTCGCGCCGGATGATCTGCCACGTTGGGGTGATGCCGCTCACGACCGCATCGGCCATCGCGCGCGCCGTCACCACGATCCGCGTCACCCGATCGCCGGCGTCCAGCACGACGGAGCCCGGCTGGTCGTCACTCTCGACCCGCCAGAGCCCATCGGCGCGACTCATCGGCAAGCCGCGCGCGCGGGTCTCACCGGCGAGCAGGGGGATCTGGGCTTGTACCTCCGGCGGGACGAACACGCCGAAGCCCGAGCAGCATTGTCGGATCGCGATCGCGACGTTGAGCCGTGCATCCCGGGCACCTCCCCAGGCCTCCACGTGCCAACTATCCACGGAGATCCCAGAAGCGATCGCGACAATCCCATCGAACCCCGGGGGGATGCCCGCGGCGGCGATCACCTGCTCGTGCCCGAGGCATTCGGCGACCAGGCGCAGGCCCACAATCCCCGTCGGCTCCCCGCTCGCGAGGTTGGCATAGACGGTCGCCTCCGAGCTCACCGGCGAGGTTTCATCCCAGGGCAGGGAAATCACCTTGCGCGGCCGGTCGGCGCTGAGCTGGGAGCCTTGGACGAATTCGCGTTTCATCGGGTCGTCACCTTGGCTGCGGCAATTCCTCCGCCCAGAAGCAGACCGCGACCCAAGGCAGCGTCCGATCGATGGCCGGGGTCACCGAATCGCCGAACACCTCGCCGACGCGGTTTCTGATCCGGACACTGATCGTGTCCTTCTTCTGAAGTCGCCAGTCGAGCTCGGCGCTGTACTGGCCGTCGCCGCTCACCAGAGCGGCGGGCGGCTCGATGTCGCCGGTGCCAGTACTGATGAACCCCTGCTGGGCGTTGATCCGGTAGGTCAGATCGAACAGCCCGCGCCAGTTCGTGCCCGTGGCTTCGGAGAGCAGCCGACGCTGCTCGGCGGCGACGAGCAGATCGTTGTTGGTGACGAACGTCTCGTCCAGCCGGGGCAGGCAGATGGCTTGCACCCCGCGGATCCACGAGTCGTGCGGGAGCTCGATGATCTGAACCGGCGGGTAGCCGTCCTCCGGCACTTCGTAAAAGTTGACCGGATAGGTCCACAGCGCGCCGCGGGTGAAGCTGTAGCGGCTGACCATCTCGGCATGCGGCGGCGGGAGCTCGGAGATCATCGACCGGAGTTGCGAGATCATCCGCACCGAGTCGCCCGGGGACTGCCGCATGCGTTGAAGGGTGCTGTAGACCGTCTGAAGCGTGATCGGGCTGAGCATGGCTCACGGCCTTTCGAGGTTCAGGGCGTGGAAGCAGACGTTGATGTGCAGGGCCCAACCGAACGGCTCGGGCTGCTGGTCGTACCAGGCGAACGGCGCCACCACGTTGGTCAAGTTGCGCACGGTTACGTTGATGGTGTCGTTACGCCGGACCAGCCAACCGAGCGCCCGGGGACGCGTGCGGGTACCGACGACGATCGCCGCCGGCTCGAGCAAGCTCACCCGGCCATCGGTGACGTAGTCCGTGGACCCGTCCAGATCCCACTGCACCGAGAACAAGTCCCGCCCTTCGGCCTGCCCGCTCATCGCGAGCAAGCCGGAGACTTGCGCGTTGGTCGTGGCATCGTCGGGAATGACGGGGCTTGCCCAACCACTGACGCCGAGGATCAAGGCGTCGAAAGGCACCTCGATCGGCTGGGCCTGGTTGGAAGTCCCGCTCAGCGGATCACGGGTCGGCGGCGTGGCCCCGACCACCGGCAGCGGTTCGGGGACCACGTCGCCGAATTCGGCGATCCAACTGTGAGCCCCGGCATAGATGTAGCCGGGGGGCATAGCGAACTCGCCACCGCGAAGGCCTTCCTCCACCATGACGGCCGCCATGTCGAGCAGACGACGCGCGCCCGAGGGGTCGCGCGCCGCCTGGTCGACCAGCGCCAGCAGCGCAGAACGATCCAGCATGACGGCTCCGAACCGCCAGCTAGCTGACGTTGCTGGTGGGTGATTCCTCGCGGCCGTGGAAGTTGACCACGAAACCCTGACGCCACAGCCGGCCGAGCGCCGTCCGGTTGGCATAGGGGATCTCGGCGTTCTCACCGGAGACCGGGAGTCCATCGGCGGTGCCGGTGGGCGTGGTCCACGTCGGCATGCGGATGTTGTAATCCGCCTCGAACAGCAGAACCATGTTGCTGTCGACCGCGCCGCTCGGGTTCCACTGGATCCCTTCTGGGATCGGCATGTAGTTGGAAACGAACGTGTCGCCGTTGTTGGGGTTGACGAGGTCCTTGGATCCACCGACACCCGGCCACAGCAGCACGGGGCCGAACTCGATGTTTCGCTTCGAGCCGTCCACCTTCAGATCCATCCGGAACGACTGCAAGAACGCTTGCAGCAGTGCGGAACGGATGCTGCGGGCATCCTCCACGCTGGTCACCAGCGGTCCCGAGTCGCCGTTGCAGGGCTGAGTGCCGGCGGCCGGCCACAGGTCGTGCGTCAGCCCGTCGGTGCTCAGATCGTCGTACGGCATGCCGTCGAGCGTGATGCTGATCCCGTGGATGGTGTACCGCCCTCCGCCGCGGGTCTGCCCCGGCTTGACGAGGATAGTATCCCGGCTGGTGGCCTCGGCACCGGCGAGCGCTTGCGCGTTGGCTTCGCCCTGGCGGTAGTCGAACGCCCGGATCTTCGTCCCCTGACGGATCACCGTGCGCTGACAATTGGTGCCGTCGTACCGAAGGTCAAACGGCAGGATGAAACGCGACCAGAACGGAAGCGTGTTAACTGCAATTTCCTGTTGCATGTGTGTCTCCTGGTGGAGCGTTGTGCGTTGCTGGGTTGCTGGCCGTCCAGAGCCCGGAGGCTCCGGACGGGTGAGGGTTGAGGGGAGTGGGACTAGCGCGCGTTATGCGCGCTCACGTACACGGCCTGGGCACCCTTCTGGTAGACCCAAGCGTGGGGGCCGTACCGGCGCTGGGGACCGCGCAGGTAGTAGCTCGCGCCGGCTTCCGACTGCTTCATGGTCGAGGCGCCGGGCCAGCGGGTCTGCTTCATGGTCATTGCGGCAGAGCGCTTGCGCGCTCCGGCGTCCGAGTAGACGGCGCCCGCACCGGCCGCGCTCGGCCGGACCATGCTCGAGTCGGTCTGGAGCCGGGACAGTGCGACCAGTTGCCGCACGCGCCCGACCATTACGGCGCTCGTCCCGCCGGCGACGCCGGCGCCAACCCGCACGTCGGCGAGCTTGCAGAGCGCAACCGAGGTCACGAGGCCCGCACCGAGCAGGCTTGCTGCCTGGCCCCAGGCGGGGATCGGCAGGTAGTCTGCTCCCCAGTCGAGGCCTCCGGCGACCAGTCCGCCCACGGCGCCCAGGCCGAAGCCCTTGAACGCCCCGCCCCAAGTCGTGGTGGGGTTCGGGAGCCGGCGGGTGTATCCGCTCACCCGCACCGACCGACGCCGGCGGCGACGGGTGGCGCGGCGGCGCCGCTTGGGGTTGCTGCGGCGGCGAGACCGGCTCGGATTGACGAGCACCACGGGCATGCTCGAGCTCGGAGCCGGGTTGCGGCGCCGGTAGCGGCGGGGGTTTCGGCGCCGGCGTGCGCTGGCGCGTCGGGTGGAGCGCCGACGACCGCCGCGGCGGCGTCGACGATTGGCGGCGATCATCCGCCGCGTGGCTGCTCGTTGGGCTGCGGTTCGTCTGGCCATTATCCTTCAATGCCTCTCTTTGTAACTCGCGCGGCCCCACCGACGATCGGCCCAAGCCGACCGTCGGCGGTGCCGGTGAGAATGGGGAAGGGCCGCCCGAACGGGTGGACCCAAATCGCGTGCTCCTGGTTCTTGGTGGTCTCATACTCAACGGCTCGGAGCTTTCCGAGCTCGAACACCTCGCGATCGGCCGGCACATGGACGCGCCGTCGACGCTTGGGGCCACGGCCCCAGTGAAACTCTCGATAGGCCTCGGCGGCCGGGCTCGGGTTGCGCCGCGCGCACGACACGCGCGAGCCGGGCGGGATGCGCCCGGCGCGGTAGGCGCGGCCGATCGCCCGCAGCTCCGCGCGCGTCGGCGGCTTCTGCCCTTCCCAGATGATGACCGGGCGAGTCATCCGGCCTCCGCGTAGTAAGCGGCCTCTTGCGCCGCGAGCTCGTCCGCGAGCTCGTCCGGGTCGAAGGCTTCGGCCTGCATGGCGTCCACTTCCGCGACGTTCTCCGCGGCCCATTCCAGGAAGGCTTCGGTGCGCGTCTTCTTCGGCACGCGGGTGCGGACGCGATTTTTCATCGCGTGCCAAACCGTCCGGAGCTCGGGCGGCAGATTGTTGGCGACCTGCTCGTCGGACTCGTCACGGGCGATGCGTCCCGGGTGACGACGCACGGGCTTCGGGCCGCGAGCCTTGCGGCGGCTCGAGCGGATGCGCCGCAGGTCGCGCTGGTATCCGCGCTCGGCCTCGAGCTCGGCTTGCGCCCGCAGGACCGGCAGCTTGGCGGCGGCGATGCGCCCCTGCCACACGGCGCGGTGTCGCTCTCGGAGCTCGGCCACGCGTTCATTGACCCACCGGCGCCATTTTTCCCGGAACCGCGCCACCGTAGCGGCGAGCCGAGGCCGGGACAGGTCCCGCCGGCGCCGGAGCTCTCCCACCTCCTTGCGGCTCTGCTCCTTGGCTTGCCGCAGCTGGTAGCGGAGCAGCTCGAGCCGGCCGCGCTCGCGCTCGCGTTCCGGGCTCGGGTTTTGGATGGCGCACGCTACCGCGTCTCCCGGCTGAAGCTGCCCGCTGCGCCAGGCTTGCGCGATGGCCCGGAGCTCGGCCGGCGACGGCGGAGAGCTGCCTTGCCAGAGCACCACGGGCCGGGTCATGGTGCGAGCTCCCGCAGCTGCATCTGCGACAGGGCCGTTAGCATCGCCCCGCCGCCAATGAAAAACCCCATGGTCGCGCCGATGGTCAGCCGGTCACGTTTGGAAAGATCGGACGCTCCCCAGAGCAGGGCCGCAAGGCCGCTCGCACCGATGGTGCTGATCGCGGCTCCCACGCCGAGCCCTAGCAACGGAAGCGCCCGCGAGCTCACGCAGCGTCCCTCCGCACGTAGGCCAGGCCCGCCGCGCCGCCGGCGATGCCGAGCACGCCGGCCGCGCCGATGAGCCAGTATCGCTGCTGCTGCTCGTCGGCTGCGGCCTTCACGGCCGCGGCGTTCGCGATCTCGATCGGGCTCGCGTCCGGCATGATGCCGGTAACTTGCGCGGTGGCGAGCCGCGCTTGATAGCTCCGCAACGACGCATCGATCGCCGCGGCGCGGATCCGCACGTCCGGGTCGAGGTAGCGCCAGACGGCCAGCCCTCCGATCACGGCGACCGCGGCCCCACCGACGATGACGGCGATTGCGCCGATGGGCAGCGCGGCCGGCTGGTAGCCTCCCAGGATCGGCTCGGCGCCGTAGCCTTCCGGCACTTCGCCGCCCTGCTCGGCTTGCGCGATCTGGGTGAGCAGGCGATCCGTCGCCAAGCACAGCAGGCGCGGCCAGCCGGGCAATGGCCGGTCCGCGTACGTGGCCGACGTCCAGTGCGTCCCTCCGAACAGCCCGATCGCGCTCGGCAACGGCGACTCCCCGACGATCGGGAGGTAGGTTTCCTCTTCCGACCAGTCCGAGCTCGCATTGACAATCCGCGTGCCGCGGTACTGTCCGCCGGGCCCGTACACTGCCACCCGGGACCATTCGTCCGAGCTCGCCGCCACGTGCCGCAAGCTGGCCAGGCTCGCCGCGAACTGCACCGCTTCGCTCTGCGTCAGGCCGGGGCCTCGCCCGGGACCCAGGCTTCCCATGGCGGCCCAGCCGATGAGCTTGGCACCGACGGCCAGGGCGGTCTGCGCGTCGAAGTCGACGCGGGCATATTTCCAGGATTGCGGCATGGGTTCCCTTTCTCCTACCGGCGACGTCGGCGCCGGCGGGGCGAGCTCGAGCGGCGGCGACGGCGCTTGCTGCCGCGGGTCGCCCCCCACACGATGAGACCCACCGTCGCCAGGCCCAGGCCTCCGACCAGCGCGATGCGGGTGGTCGTCCACCAGGACTCTTGACCGTTCGGAGCCGGCGCCGGCTCGACCGCGCCCGGTCCGCCGACGAGCACGGGCGGGGCGCCCAGCACTGGCTCGGTCGGGATGGGGCCTGCCTGCTCGCCGGGCAGCTCGCCGGGTGGCTGATCGCCGGGCTCCGAGGGAACCTCGAGCGGTGGCCAGGGCATCGTTGCCGGCCAACCGGGGGGCGGCTCCGCCGGGAGCTCGGGGATCGGGTACCCGCCACCGGCCAGCGGCGGCTCGTCGGGTCCGGGAACCGGCGAGCCATCCGCCGGCGGTTGCGCCGCCGGCGGACCCGGGCTCGGCGGAGCGGCGCCCGGCTGGGTCAGGTCCGGAATCAGGATCACATCCCCGGGCACGGCCTTGTCGTAGCTCGCCCCGAGGATCGGGCGGTTCTGCTCGATGTTGCCGATCAGGTGGACGCCGGCCATGGTCCGTTCGCCGTAGTACTGGCCGCTCATCGCCCACAGGGTGTCTCCGCTCCGGATGGTGCGAAGCAGCATCCACTGCCCATAGGGGGTATTCCAGGCCCACGTGCCCCGGTCGTCGGTCATCAGCGATAGACCGGCGCTCGCGTCCGCCGGGCCGCCTTGGGCGATGCCGCTGGCGTTGCGCCAATTGACAAACGGGGGCAGCCCGTGAATGCGAACAATGTTCCGGTTCATCATTGGGAGCGATCCTTTCAGACCAGCGCGCCACCCACGGCGGCGACGGCGGCGACAGCGGCCGGAGTCCAGTTAGGCAGGCCGCGCACACCGGACGGGGCCGGCGTAGCGATCGGGGGTTCGACCGGTTCGGGCCCGTGCCCGACCAGAATCGGATCGGCCCCTCCCCACAGGGGCACGAGAAAAGCCCGCACGACGTCGGGCGCAACCACATAAGCTTGAAGCTCGTGCGCGCGTGCGTTCGAGCCGGCATACCAGAGCGCCACGAAGCGGTCGGCGCCGGCGATCTGGATCGGCGTGGGGTACGCTTCGCCGGCGCGCAAGGCCGGCGACGTGTCGCGCGGCGGAAAGGCGCCGGGCATCCAGGGCTCGGTGGAGCTCGAGCGCTCGGCGATCCACTGATACAGGCTCGACAGGGCAAGGCCGGTCGGGGCGATGCCGCGCGCCGGCTGCACTTGGCTCGCGGTGCAGACCATCGCCCCCCCCTGCCCCTGCGCTGCCTCGAGCGCATAGGCGGCAAAGGGGCCCATCTGCCCGGCCCAGTCGGCATAATAGGCTGTGGGGTCCTCGGCGCCGGTGTGGATGCGCCGCGGGGCCAGCATCGGGTGCATTCCATCGATCGCGCCCACAAAGGAGAGCCGCGCGCGGTCGAGCGGTGAGCGCAGCAGTTCCCGAACGCCAGAGTTGCTGCCCGCGGAGAAACCCACCACGGCGATCCGGCCGAGCTCGCCGAGGTCGGCCCCTAGATACTGGCGATAGCGGTGGACAAGGTTCGGGAGCAGGGCGCCGTCCGAGTCGCGCAACCCGTCGGCCGCTCGCTTCCAGCTCGGATGGCCCCCCGTCGGCACGCCGGGCCACTCGAGCAGCTTGGGCGGCTCACCGGACCAGGGCATCCAGTCCGGCGATCGCCGCAAGGCCGCGCAGCTGATGATGAGGTCGCGCCTCATGACAGCACCTTCCAGGCGCCGAGCCCAACCAGGGCGCCGGCGCCGAGCGCCACGCCAAGCCGCCAACCGGCCGCGCCCCAGCTGCGATCGTTGCTTCGGATGTAGGGCGCGTCGCGCGTCTGCTCATGCACCTCGAGGGCGGTGCGGGTCTGCTCGCGCTGCGCGGCGTACATGGCCGAAAACCGCGCCTCCACGGCCGAGCGGCCTTGCATGTTCTGGGCATCGCTCAGCCCGCGTGCGGCGGCTTTCTGGATCGTGAGCTGCAAAACGGTGGCGTTGTAGGCGAGCTGAAGATCGCGGTAGACCGCATCGGCGCGATCTTCGATCCAGGTCTTCTTCGCCGCATCGCTGATGCCGCGCGCCTGCAAGTCTTGCCAGAGCTGCCCCATGCTTTCGAGGCCCAGCACGACATACTGCCCGCGCGACGACTCGAGCGGAGCGCCGTTGACGTCCAGCAACAGCATCGCTTGCTGCCATTCGGCCTGCGGGTGCTCCGGGTCGAGGCCTTCCCAGCGCGCACCGGGCCAGAGCTCGGCGTGTAGCGCGTTGATCTGGTCCAGGTAGCGTTGGAACTCGGCGCCGAGCTCGCGATCGATCTCGGTGGCCCAGCGCCATTGCGCAAAGTGCGCCGCGATATCGATCCGCCGCTGCCGGGCGGCCTCGGCTTCCTCGTTGTCGGAAAACCACCCGCCGATCGTGTTGCTGATCCACCCGGCGAGCTCGCCGGCGATGTACCCGCACAGCGGCGCCGCCGCTCCGGCGCCGACGGCCGTGCAGGCCGCAGCGCCGGCGACGGTGCCCGCTACCTCCGCATACGCCGTGATATCCTCTTGACTCGTGCCGAAGTCGCGGTCTTCCGCTTCCTCGAGCGCTGCCGAGTAGGACTGATCCGCAATGTCGGAGGCGTCGGGCATCGGGGGTCAGACTAGGGTCACATCCTGGAAGGACCAGAGCACCGCGGCGACGTAAACGTGATTGAAGGGCCCGGCCAGCGCGACTTCGTACACGAGCTCGTGAGTTGCCGACGCGACGCCATGCGCGGCGAGCTCGGCGGCCCGGAACGTCTGGGGACGGAGCTGCCGATCCAGCTCGCGAATGTCGGCGAGCTCCACGAACTGCAACGCGGAAAACCCCACCGTGTCGTACTGACCCTGGAGCGCGTTGATCGGGCACTGCTGGTCAATGGGGAAGGTGGGCAAGGCGATCTCGGTCTCGTCCGGCTCGATCTGGAGCTCGCACACGTACTGAGTGCCGCTCGAGCTCGCGGCCAGGGTCATCCCGCGGATCATGGTGGCGGGGGTCGGCGGGGTGCCGGTGGTCGGAACGAAGGTCGCGTCTCCGTAGTCGCCGAGCACGCGATCGGCCTCGCGTTTGAGCTCGGCGGCCGTGGCGCCGTAGAAGGTCACGATTCCGCCCCCCGCGGTGGGGTTCGGGGGTTCGGTCAGGACTCGAGCGGAGAGGGGTAGATCCATTGATTGCTCCAGGGCGGTCAGCTGACCGCGTTACCGCGCGGGACCATCTGCGCGATGATCTGCGCGTCTCGAATGTCGACGTTTCCGCCGGTGGGCACGACCCGGATGCTCATCACCGTGTCGATGCCGACCGACTGAAGCACGTAATAGGTCCCGGCGTAGCAGGGCCAGTCTCCGACGTCGGTGGCGAGCTCTTCGTATTCCTCCACGAAGGCAACAGCGATGTCGCTGTAGAGGCCCACCACGTGACTCGTGGCGGTGTCGTCATGCACTGCGATCGACCAGTCGACCTTGAACGCAACTTGATCGTTGGGGCCGCCGCTGGGAGTCTGGGGCAGGGTCACCGAGACGACGTCCGTTGCCCCGCCGATGGTGGTTTGCGAGTTGTTGAACGACTCGGTCAGCGGCGGCGAGTTGGCCTCCTCGTCGAAGCACACGGCGACCATGTAGATCCCGTCGCGTCCGCCTCCGGCGACCTGCACGTCGTACACAAACGCGTTGGGGTAGGCCGCGGTGATGTCATCCACCAGTCGGGCGGTGACCGCGTCGAGCTCGGCGAAGTGGCGTGCCAGCGCAAACCACACGTGCGCTCGGCCGATGTAGACGGAGGCTTGACCGTTCGGGCCGGCCCCGAGCACATCGCCGAGCGTGAGCGTAACGCGCCACGCCGCCCCGCCTCCCCCCCCGCCGAGCGACATTCCGCAGAGCCACGCCGTGGGGTCGCTTGCGAGCGCCGCGGCGAACACCTGATCGCACCGTAGCGCCATGTCGCGCGGGTCGGTGCCTTCGATCGTCTTGAGCCCCAGATTGGGGTTTTGCAGTCGGTCAACACGTACGGGGCGATTCATTGGATCAATCCTCTCCGTCCAAAAGGGCTTCGGCGAGCTGTTGCGAGCGCTCGGCCAGTATCCCGAGCGCTTGACTGATGGTGAGTGCCTGAAGCGCCAATTTATCGAGCGCCACAGGATCGTGTTGGTGGGAGCGGGCTTGCTGCCACACCCCGCCGAAGCCGGCGGCGATCCGCGCCGTATGCTCGCCGAGCTCGGTGAAGGCTTCCGCGCGGGTCTTGTCGTTCACAGTACCGCCCTCCGGTTGCCGGCCTCTTCCGAGCTCTCCCCAAACATGGCCGCGGCGCTCGGCTCGGCATGGTGCCACGTGGTGAAGGCGTCCCCGTGCGGCGAGTCGCCGGCAGGGTAGCCGAGCAACAGCGAATAATGCTCGGGGTCGCGTTCGTCACCCACCGGACGCACGAGCCACGGATAGCGAAGCGCCCAGGCCAGCGAGGCGAGCAGGATCACCAGATCATCGCAATCGCCGCCGTGCTCGAGCGTGATCCCCGGCCGCTGGAACATCTCGACCGGCTCGCGGTGGTAGTCCACCGAGTCGCGCACGAACCGGTGCAAGCGCTCGAGCCGCTCGGCATGCGCGTTGCGGTCCGTGCCACGGACCAGCAGTTGCGCCACCTCGCGCACCGCGGGGTCGGTGGCGCCTTCGTAGATCCGATCGATGAGCAGGCGCGTTTTTTCGCGCCCGTCACGGACCCAGACGAGACGGTGCTCCCTCACTCATCCCCCCCGACCGGGACGCCTTCTGCGTCCACAGTCGGGGGATCGTCCGACTCTTCGTCATACCCGCGAGCCTCGGCTTCGCGCGCGCGCTGCTGCGACTCCAGAAGATCGTTGATCATCTTGGCCTTGTCGGCGGGTAGTAACATGCTCAGTCCGCTGATGACCCCGGGCCCGATTGATTCGGCGAGCGGCAGCACCCAGGATTTCAGGGAGTCTTGGTCGTCGTCTTCTTTCGGAGCGCCGGACGCGTTCTGAGCCAAGTGCATCCCGAACTGAAGCACGCCTAGGAAGTCCTCGAACTTCCCCAGGCCGGCGCCCGCGCCCGCGCCAGAGCTCCCCATAGAGCAGGACGGCTTGATGTAG
>CAYVFC010000135.1:0-22076 GCA_964450715.1 uncultured Sandaracinaceae bacterium
GGCTCTGGGTCAGGATTTCCACCTCCGATCTAGCGGCCATGCCGCTCGCACCTCCAAGAAACATTTCTCGTCGCCTTCGGCTACTCGAAATGACAGGTGCGGGTCCTCGGTTGACCAAGTGGGACACACCCGTAATCACGAGCGCGGGCGGGCGCCAGGCCCGCCCCTACGGGCAAAAACCGGCCGGGATGTGGTCGATCATGAGCCCCGGGTAAGGGATCAGGTGCACGCGTCTCCGTTCCGATACAGGTGTTGGGCGATGGCGCGCAGGTAGGCCGGACTGATGTCGGTTGCCCGCCCGAGATCGCTGGAAAAGGCGACCGCGCCTATCATGGCGTCGCTCTTGCCTACGCGCGCGGGAAGCACCCGGATACGATAGGGCGAACTGTTCTCTTCCGAACCGATGGACGACGACATCTCACCGGTCAGGTCGATGAACGAAGCGGCCGTTACGACCTCGTCGTCGAGCAGGCTCAGCACCCGCTGCTCGAGCGTATCGGGCGGTTGCGCCACGGACAGCGCTCCGGCCAGCACGACTCCCCCTTCCCTGCGCAGGTAGAGATACGCGCTATCGCTCTGCGTACGCTGCGCGATCAGCCGCAAGGCCTGGCGCGCACGCTCATCGCTTCCGGCGCATTTCGCAAACACCTCGCCCAGAGCCTCGTGGGCTCCGTCCTTGCGGACCACGGTCACGCCTACCTCACCGCCCGCCGCGGCATCGACCGGCGGCGGGATGGTCGACGGCACCCCCCGCCGTATCCCGTGCTCCGCAACTCGCTCGCAATGCGCCAGCATGGCCGGGTTGCCGGCCAGCCTGGCCCAGCCGTACATCTGCTCCAGGCCCTGCTGGAACAGCTCGCCGAACCCCAGCACCTCACCGATCCGCACCTTGATCTCGTTTGCCTCGTACATCAGAAGCGGGCTCTCTTCTGCCTCGCGCTCGTGGATAAAGCGTTCGAGCCTCCCGAGCGCCCGCTCGACAACCTCGGCGTTGCCCTGTTGCAATGCCTTACCTCCCTCGGCGGCGGCCGTGAGCAGCTCCAGGGTGCCGTACATCCAGATGTACTCGCGGTCCGCCTCGGTGAGCGCTGAGATCGCCATCCGGCAGACCTGAAGGGCCCTGCCGTAGTCCGCGAGCAGCAGGTGGGCCGCGGCCAGGGCGGCGTAGCCGTGCCCCCACCCGATGATGCTCCGGGGAGGATGTTCGGCGATGAAGGCCTCCCCCAGCTCACAGGTCTTCTCGAGATCGTTGCGCCGGAAATGGTAGCCGATGACGATCAGCTTGCGCAGCGGTCCGAGCGAGGGCTTGACCTCTACCAGTCTATCCAGCTCGCGGATGACCCGCTTGAGTGTGACCAGGTCTGCCGTGCGAACGGCGGCCATGCCCTCGACCGGAACCGCGTACCACTGTACCTGCCAGATCGTCCCTCCCTGGATGGCGTGCAATTCCAGCTGTGCCCGGTACTTCTCGGTCTGCTCGCTGTCGCCCCGCAACATGTGGTGGGTCATGCGCATGCGGAGCGCCGCCGCTCTTCCCATCTTGGTGCCCGTTTCCTCCAGCGCATCCGCCTGTTCCAGACCGAGCGACCGCTTCCGGTAACACTCGTTGATGGCGGCCGACTGCATCATGCCGGCCTTGACATCCTTGTGGTCCGTCTCGTCCAGGCCGAACAGGCGAGGATGCTCGAGAAGCGCCAGGGCCTTGTCGGCGGCCTGCCTGAGCTCCGCCTCGCGACCCTGCGGTTGCAGCAGCAGGGCGCGGCAGACCAGGTAGATCGCCCGCAATCCGTGCCGTCCGATGGCGCCGGAGAACTTCTCGACGTAGTGCATCAACGCCCGGGTACCCGTCACGTCGAGCGAAGCGGTACGCACCCCCATCATCGACATTACCGCTCCGGCGTAATAGGTGAACGCCTCGATGATGGTGGGGCCGCGCCTGCGCCTGGGGGTGAACAGCCGCCGGAGTATCGCCCAGCAGCCCCCGGCCAGGAAGGAAAGGGTGGCGCCGAGAAAGGGCCGCAGTCTATCCGCCGTATCCAGGCCGGTATGGTAGAGCAGCTGTCCGAGCGTTTCCTCACCGTAGCGGTCGGCCAGCCGGTAGTCGTAAACATAGGAAGACCTCACCAGCGCGTTTCGCAGCCGTAGGCTATCGGCCGGCCTGCGTCCGGCTTGCTCGTAGATCCGAAGCGCCCTTTCCAGCGCCGGGATGGCCGTCTCCATCGCCACACCGTTCTTCGCCATCATCGGCGCCACCCGGGCCATCAGGTCTGCCCCCCGCAGTTCGTGCCCGGCGCTGACCAGGTGGAACCCGGCCTCCAGCTGCGTCTCCGGGTTGTCGCCGGCGCTCTGCAGCAGGGCCTCGGCCAGGCGCAGGTGCAGCCCCTTTCTTCGCTCCGGTTCGATGGCCGAGCGCACCACCTCGCGCATACCGTCGTGGGCGAACCCGTACCCCTCACCCGACATGACGAGCATGCCGTCTTGCACCAGCCGCTCGAGCGCGGTGAACAGGGCCTCGTCGTCGAGATCGACGACCGCGGCGCACAGCTCGAGCGGCATAAAGCCCCGGCGAATGCAGAACGCCTCGGCCAGCATCCGCGACGGTTCGGGAAGCCGCTGCAGGCGCAGGCGAAAGGCATCGGCAAAGCTCTCGGGCAGCAGCCCCTCGTCCAGCTCGTCGGGCAACACCCACATTCCGCCCGCGTAGCGGACCAGCCCGCGATCGACCAGCTGCCGCGCGAGCTCGATGCAGAGGCCGGGATTGCCGCCGCTCTTCCGGTGCAGGAAATCGGAGAGCAGAGCGAGATTGGGAACCCGGCCGAAGAGCGACTGCACCAGCTGGGCCGTATCCCGCTCCTGCAGCCGCGAGAGCCGGTAACGCGCCGCCGCGGCTCTGAAGCTGTCGAAAGCATCCGGAGCGGTCACCGGTTCACCGCTGCGACGCGTCGCAGCCAGAATAAGCGAGTGGTCGCGGGTCTCGCGCACCAGAGCCGCCAGAAAGGCAGCGGAGAGCTCGTCCGCGCGATGCAGGTCGTCGACCATGACGAGCAGGGGGTGCTTTTTGCTGACCGCCAGGATCCAGCCGTTCATGGCGTCCTGCAACCGCGCGCGCGATTCGCCGCTCTCCCGGCCGGCGCTCGATTCGCTCAGCGAGGCGCCGATGGCCAGGATGGCCCCGGTGGCGGTCACCGGGCGGACCGCACCGGTGATGACCGGAGCGCCCATTCCGCTGGCGGCGCCGATCTCGCCGAGTGTGCTGGTCGCACCGGCCCGGCTCTGTTCGAGTACGGCGCCCAACTTTCTGCGGTAGGGCGCCAGCGCGCGTTCCGCTTCATAGGGCAGCGCCACGCGTAGCGCCCGGGCCAGGGCCACCAGCACGGCGGCCGGCGCCCGATGCGCGTGCGCGTCGACCCGCACCGCGGCCGCGCCCGCGGCCCGCGCCCGCAGCGAGAGCTCGTCCAGCATCCGGGTCTTGCCGAAACCCACGTTGCCCTCGAACAGGAGCGCTGCGCCCTGCCCCTGTTTCAAACGCGCGATCCGCTGCTCGAGGCTGTCGAGCTCCCGGTCGCGCCCGGTCAGCGGAGAGCTGAGCAGATAGCTCTCCACCACCTCCGAGGTGTCGCGGGTGTGCAGACCGGCCACGGCGGTCAACCGCTCGATCACGTCCGCCGCGCCCGAGGGCCGGCTCAGCGGATCCAGGCTCAACATGGACAGCACCAGATCATCGAGATCCGGGGGGATATCCTCTGCAAACTTCGACGGCCGGGCGGGCTGAATCCGCCAGGCGTCCCGCAACGACTCGATATCCCCTACGGGATAGGCGTTGCGCCGGGTCAACAGGTAATAGGCCAGCGCGCCCAGTGAGTAGATATCGGTGCGGTGGTCGAGCGCGCCTCCCTGTATGGCCTCGGGCGGCACAAAGGGAGGCGTACCGGCGATGTTGGGAGGCACGCCGAACTGGCACATGGTGCCGAAATCGAGCAGCTTGCAGTGCCCCTCGCTGGTGCGGCGCACGTTGCGCGGAGACAGATCCCGGTGCAACAGGTGGCGCGTGTGCAAAAGGGCCAGCGAGGAGGCCACGTCGCACAGATAGCGGCACGCGTCGCGCCAGGGCAGGGGAGACAGCTCGCGCAGATCCTGCCCGTCGAGCAGCTCCATGGTGTAGAAGGGCAAGCCCGCGTCCACCCCGTAGTCGAACACCTGGATGATGACCGGATGCTCGAGCATGGCCAGGGTGCGATATTCCAGCTCGAAAAGGAGGCGAACCCGTCGCTGGGCCGCGAGTTCCGGATGCACCCGCTTGATGGCCACCCGCGATCCGGTCGACTCGTCGAGCGCGCTCGAGACCACGCCCATCCCGCCCCGGGCCAGCTCTGACTCGATCCGGTAGCGGCCAGCGACCGGCGCCTCGCCGCGAGCGGAGGCTTCTTCACCATGGGAGCTTGCGGCCATCGGTTCTGGTAGCGGTCCGGCCCTTCGGTGCCGGGATCCATAGCATAGCTCTACTGACCCGCTGGTGTCGCCCGATTACCGCTCGGGCCGTCCGGTTATCGCTCGTACCGACGGGGAACGGCTCTGGCGCGGTGCGGCAAACGGCCCCGACTGCCGCCCCGCGACTAATCCCGAAATCCGGGCTCGCGCGTACGTTTCATGGACGTGGAAATGACCCTTGCCTCTCGGGGCCATCGAGGATCGCTCTCCCCGTATTCCCGGACCCTTTCTGTTATACTCCGGCCACATCCCCGGCGCCGGGAGCCAGATCACGTATCGATCGCGCAACGGTCGCTTGCGGTTGGAGAAGATCCCGTATCCCGCCATGTCGCAGCGAGCCCTGAAGGTATTCCCCGCCGTTCTCCGGTACGCATTGCTCTGCCTGGCCCTGCTTTTCTTTCTGGAGCTGCTGTTGCTGGCGCCATTCCGGATCGGGTACCCCTACGACCTGGAATGGATGGAGGGCGCTTTCGTCGACCAGGTCAGGCGCGTGCTGTCGGGCCAACCGCTGTACGTGAAACCCTCGCTTGAGTTCACTTCCTACATCTATCCACCTTTTTATTTCTATCTATCCGCGCTGGTATCCCGGCTGACGGGCGTCGGCTACCTGCCCCTGCGGCTGCTCGCCTTGCTCTCCTCCCTGGGCTGCTTCGCTCTCATCTTCCAGCTCTCGCGCAGGGAAACCGGTAGCGCCTTTTACGGTACGCTGTCCGCCGCCCTCTACGCGGCTTGCTTCGAGCTGGGTGGCGCCTGGTTCGACCTGGCCCGCCTGGATTGCACGCTGCTGTTGCTCCTGCTGGCGGCGGTTTATCTCCTGCGCTTCTACCCTTCCCTGGCCGGCGCCTTGCTGAGCGGCGGAATCCTGGCCCTGGCGTCCTTCACCAAGCAATCCGCGCTAATCGTGGCCATACCGCTCTGCCTGTACGGCCTTGCCGCGCGTGGCACGCGGTTCGGCCTGGTCATGGCCGGAAGCTTCGCGTTGCCGGTCATTGCCGTGACCGGCCTGCTGCAGTGGTCGAGCGACGGCTGGTACGCCCTGTACGTGTTCGAGCTTCCTCGCCAGCACCCCTACTTCACCCCCGTGCTCGTCCTCTTCTGGACGCACGACCTGTTTCTTCCGCTGCCCGTGGCGTTTCTCTCGATATGCGGGTTTCTCTTCTCGCGCTTCAAGGGCAGAAGCGCTCTTTGCCGCGACGAACGCGACGCGCTGCTTCTGCAGGCGACGTTCCTGGCCGCCACACTCGGCGCCTCCTGGCTCAGCCGCTTGCATATCGGCGGCGCCAACAACGGCGTATTGCCCGCCTACGCGGCCATCTCGCTGCTGTTCGGGCCCGCCCTGCAGTGGGCGTTTTCCAGGTTCGAGGACCGGAGCGGAGCGGGCGGCGAAGCAGCCGCAGCGGCGCCCGGCCCGCGAACCGCCCGGCTGCTGCTGTACGCGGCCGCCATCTACCAGTTCGCGTCGCTGGTCTACAACCCGCTGGACTACCTCCCGACCCGGCGCGATCTGCAGGCGGGTGAGGCCTTCGTTCGGGCGCTGTCCGACATCGAGGGGGAGGTCTTCGCTCCGGACCACGGGTACGTACCGGTCCGGGCCGGCAAGAAGACCTATCCCCACGTTTCCACCTTCTGGAGCGTCTGGGCGGGAGACGACGGCAGGGTCAAGGACGACCTGAACGCGGAGATCGATGCGGCGCTACGGAGGCACCGGTTCGCCGCCGTCATCATCGACGCCCCCGGGATCGAATACCCGCCCTTCATGAGGCGGATCGAGAAGCACTACAGACCGGCCGGGCGCCTTCTGAAGGGGGACCTTTCCTTCTCGCCGATCAATACCAGGAGACTGGAGATCCCATCGGAGCTCTGGATCTACCTGCCCAGGTAAGGAGGCCGTTCAGGGGATATGCCGGTGGAAACCGGATCACGGTTTCCCCGAGGGTAGATCGCGCCTGGCGAAGCCGAAGGCGTCGGGATCGTATACGTATTCGCTCTGAAAGCGCGGGTGATCGAGGAACTGCGTCGAGACCGGTAGAACGTACTCGCCTCGATTTCCCACCAGGATGAAGCTCGGCTTGCGGGCGAGGACGTATTCGACGTTCGTGCTCGCGTGGCCGGGAAACAGCGGCAGCGCCGGGCCCGCGAGCCTCGCGCGGCTTTCGGGGATCACCGGGTCCACGATGCCGAGCACGTCGACGATCGGGAACCGGGAGTAGTACCCGAACATGCCGATGGACAGGGACGCAACCGGGCAACCGGGGCCACACCGCTCCCGGATGGCCCGGGACTGCTGTCGGGCGAGCCGACCCATGAAGCGGCAGAACTGCCGGGTCATGATCAGCGCTTCGGCCCGGGAAGGGGCGAGCACCACCGTCGTCGCCCCACGCTTGCGCAACGCGTGATCGACGACCCGGCAAGCCAGCGGGGTCAGAACCATGGCCGCCGCCACCGCGAAGGCGGCGATCACCTGCGTCCGGCGCGCTTCACGCTCGAGGGTAACGATATAAAAGACGACCATCAGGGCCACGGCGATCAGTCCGGGCGTGGCGTCGTTGCCGAGCAGGAAGAAGAGGGCTGTCGCCGCAATCCCCGGACAGACGGCCAGGCCCGAACTGCGCTCCTCGTCCAACGCGACGGCGCAACCCCGCAGCGCCAGAACGATAAGCGCGGGAAGAACCGGCAGGAAGAAGCGCCAGTGGGCATAAGCGTCGCCGCCGATCCATACGATGTAGACGCTGAAGGCCAGTAACAGAACCGCGCCCGGCAGCGCGGGCCCGCAGCGCCGCACGGCGGCCAGTGCCGTGGCCAGCAGGACGACGGAACCGTTCAGCAGCCATCCGACCAGGTAGAACGCGCCCTGTGCCAGGGGAAACCCGCCTACCTTGGCGTGAAAGGTATTGGGAAGCCAGGCGTGGTAGTAGAGAAGGCGAAAGACCGTGAGCGCCAGCAGCAAGCATCCGTAGACCAGCACGGGCCGTAGCGCGGCGCCGAGGCGGTCTCGGCCGCGGTAGAGATGGAAGCCGTAGAGCACGGCCGCTGCCAGCGCGCCCTCGGGTCGGGTCAGGCTGGCCACGGCCAGCGCCGCGGTCAGCCAGGCGGCACGGCGGCGCGCCTCGGCCGCCAGCGCCGCGGTCAGCGCCGCGGTAAAAAGGGGAGTTTCCATGCCGGAAGAGGACCAGACCGCAAAGGAAGGCGAGGATAGAAGAAGTAAAGGCGCGAAACCCGCCAGCCAGCCCCGCGCCGGCGGCAGGCAGGCCCGGGCATAGACCAGGGCGAAAAGGAGCGCGGCCATGCCGCTCAGCAACGAGAGCAGGTGCCCCGCGGTCTCCGCCTGCAATCCCAGCTTCAGCCCGCCGGCCACCAGCAGCGTCCACAGCAGGTTGGTATACCCCTCCACGCGCTCGCCCGGGTTGTAGACCAGGCCGTGGCCCTCTACCAGGTTGCGGGCATAGCGATAGCTGATGAAGGCGTCGTCGCCCTGCGGTTGCACCGACCGCATCTCCCAGGCGAACAGCGCCAGCGACACGGCCAGCAGCAACCAGGGGATGACCTGGGCCGGGCCGTACGGCAGGGCATTCTCGCCTCGGCGCTCGCCTTCAGTACCGGCCCGACCCATCTCCTCTTCGTTTCCTTCCGGTCCCCGTCCCGCGTCGATATCGGTCAGCACGACCCCGAGCCCATGATAGATTCGACAACCACTCCACCACAACCCGGCCGCGTTTCCCGACTTTCTCCTGGTCGCCGCATCCGGCGGGGACCTTTCCGGCAGGATCGAATCGGCGATGTTATCGCGCGCTCTCTGCTTGCCTGCGCGGGCTGGGACGGTTGGCCGGGCAGACCTTCAGGCACTCGTTGCAGGTCAGCCAGTAATTGAAGCCCGCCGTATTGTTGACCCGCTCCAGGCGCGTCAACGCGTCGTCCCCCTGCAGCGCCAGCGGATAGATGGCGTGCTTGATGGTGTGGCCCAGGCAAGCGAGCTTGTCGAAGCGCCCCTGCTCGTCAAAAGCCCTGGCCGGACAGGCCTGGTGGCAGGCCCGGCACTTGGGGGGGCAGGGATCGCGCTCGATCAGCGGATCGGCCGGAAGCTCGGCGCTGGTCACCACCGCGCCCAGGCGCAGCATGGCCCCGTGAAGCGGGTGATAGACGTAGCCGCTGCGGCCAAAGGTGCCCAGGCCGGCGTTTACCGCCGCGTGCTTGAGAGAGAGGATGCCCCAGGGCTCCACCCCCTCGAAGACCAGCGGGGCGAAGGCGGGGATGGGTACGGCGAGGAAGTTGCCCTGCGACTCGATCCAGTTGCACAGCTCCAGGCCGAGCGCGTCCAGGTATGGGTAGACCGAGTGATAGGTCCGGTGCAGGAAGTAGAGGCTGTACTCGGGCGAACGCAGCATCCCGCGCGGCACCTTCTTGCCCAGCACGATGACGCTCCTGGCGTCCTGGCAGATGCGGGAGGGGTGGTGCTTGTCCGGCGCCTCCCGGAAACGGTCCACCGGGGCGATGCCCGCCGCGTCGACCCGCTCGCCCAGCCACTCGATCAGGTTCTGTTTCAGCTCCGCTTCCTTCATCGTCGCCCTCGTTCGCAGGCGGCGAGACTCTACCGCCTCCCCCGAAAAAAAACCAATACAATCATATTGTTTCTACCGGCACCGTTAAATTTATTGAGATTGAAGTCAGTAATTGAACTTCCCATAAAACCCGACGAACAGCGATGTACGGTATTTTTACGGTCGATATATAACTAGACTGCCGTTCATGTTTGTTGTAGCAATGTGAACGCGCACGAGGCCCGAACGTTCCGGAGCGATCCGGGCGACGGGATCGCGTGGAGGAAGGAGTGAGCCGTATGCTGTACCTGCACGGGATCGGGCACTTTCATCCCAGGAACGAGATCAGCAACGCGTTCCTCGAGCAGTTGGATATCGGCACCAATGACGAGTGGATCGTGGAGCGCACGGGGATTCGATCCCGGCGTACGGTGCTGCCACTCTGCTACATCACCGAAACTCGAAACCGGGACGTACGAATGGCCTCCGAGGCCGCAGACTACAGCAACGCCGAGCTGGGCAAGCGGGCGGCCGAGATGGCCCTCGAGCGAGCCGGCATCGACAGGAGCGAGATCGGGCTTCTGGTCGGGGGCGGCAGCGTGTCCGAGTACGAGACGCCCGCCGAGGGGTGCAGCATCGCCGCGGCGCTCGATCTCGATGTACCCGCCTTTGATCTGCGGTCGGCCTGCACCAGCTTCGGCGCCATGCTCTGGACGCTATCGCTGATGCGGCCCGACAGCCTCCCCCGCTTCGTGCTGATGGTATGTCCGGAAACCGTGACGCGCAGCGTGGACTACACCGACCGCGCCGCAGCGGTGCTCTGGGGCGACGCAGCGGTGGCCGCAGTGGTGTCCACCGTGGTGCCCGGTCGGACCTCGATCGTGGGCAACACCTTTGCCTCCAATCCCCGCGGCCACGAAAAGGTAACCGTTCCCCGGGCCGGATACTTCGGGCAACAGGGAAAGGCGGTACAGGGGTTTGCCATCCGCCATTCGGTCCAGCTGCTCTCGGACCTGCAGCAGAAGTACGACGGCCACGACGAGGGCGACGGCGGCCGCTTCTTCTACATCGGCCACCAGGCCAACCTGCGCATGATCGAGAACGTTTCGCAGCGGTGCAATATCGCCGCCGAGCGGCACCTTCACAATGTAGAACGATTCGGCAACACCGCCACCGCCGGCTCGCCGTCGGTGCTGAGCGAGCGCTGGGAACGGTTCCGGCCGGGCGACGACGTCGCCATGGTGGGCGTGGGCGCCGGGCTCTCCTGGTCGAGCGCCATGATCCGCTTCCGCAGCGGATCGAGCTCCCCGGCCGCGACCGAGTAGTCGAAAGAGCGAGAAGCCGGCTCAGCGCTTACGTATAGCCTCGAACGCCAGCACGAATGCGTGATCCAGCTCCTGATCCAGATCCTCGCCCGAGCGCTCCATGCCCCAGTTGCGCAGCGCGCTGTAGATGGCATCGGCCAGGAATCCCGCCAGCGCGGGGGCCGGCACGTCGGTCCGCAGCTCACCTCGCGCCACCCCGATCTCGATCAGGGGAAGCAGCAGCTGCCTGAGGTCGCGGGTGTGCAGGCGGTCCCGGCTGGCCTCGAGCTCCAGCAGGATCGCCTTGACCAGATCGGGCTTCCAGTCCCGGCCCTTGAGAACGATGGAAATCAGTTTCCGGAAAGCCTCCTGGGTGGAGGGCACCAGCAGCATGTCCGGCAACAGCTTGGCCGCCAGAGCCAGACGCCGCTCGGCGTATTGCAGGATCAGCTCTTCCTTGCACGAGAAGTGCAAGTAAAACGTACCCTTGGCGATCTTGGCCGCGGCCACGATATCGTCGACCGTGGTGCCCTTTACCCCTTTTTCGGTAAAGAGCGCGTCGGCGACCTGGCGGATCTTTTCCCGGGTCCTGCGCGAACGCAGCTCGCGGCCGTCGGTAACGCCCGGGCCGCTATCCGACGATACGGTCGATGATTTACGCGAGGCTTTGCCCTTGGTTGCCAAGACCTGAACCCCCGCCAGTATAAGCCGGTCGGTCCGCCGCAGGATCGGGTTTATCCGATCCGCGCGCACTTTTTATCCCTCCCGCGCGGCGGTCCGCCCCGGACCGACCTTATCGGCCGGCGCCTACTCGGAGCCCAGCTCTTCGGCGACCGGCGGTCTGCCGTCCGGTCGGCGCTCTCGCGCGTCCGGCTCGCAACAGGACCGCGGAGCCGGGTTCCGAATCACGATCTGCAGCCGGGGAAGCCCGCCCGGCACGCAACCGGCGAGCTCGATCGAGGGCAGCATCCATAGCATCCAGGCCATGCTCGACAATATAACTGTTACAGTATTTGATGTCAAGTACAGTTTTTGATGTTATGATGGTCGGGATGGGAACGGACCGGTTCCCGGACAGAGGAGGTTGAAATGACCCTGACCGAAGAGGTGCTCGAGTTCGCCGCATCGCTGGGAGCCGTCTCGGCGGGAATCGCCACGGTCGAGACCCTGGCCGGCGGTCCGCCCAGCGTGAATCTCGATTACGTGCTGCCGGGCGCGCGCTCGGCCCTGAGTTTCGCCCTGCCCATGAACCGCGAGCATATCCGCGCCTTTCTCTGCAAGCGGGATCGAATCGCTCACGAAAAGGACAACGTCGAGGTCAACATGATGGCCACCGGCCTGGCCTTCGAGATCGCCAAGATGCTGAAGCGTAAGGGCTACGAATCAAAGGGCACGCTGGCCAATCTGGTCTACCGCAAAGAAATCCCGGACTGGCCCATCACGCTTCCTCCGGACATCAGCCACCGCTACCTGGCGGTGCGCTCCGGAGTAGGCTCGTTCGGCTGGTCGGGCAACGTGGGGGTAAAGGGATACGGCGCGGCGGTCATCCTGGGCACCTGCCTGACCCGCGCGGAGCTTCAGCCCACCGATCCCGTACCCGCAGCCGACGGGTTCTGCGACCGCTGCAAGCTCTGCGTGACCGCCTGCCCGGTGGCGCGCATCGAAAAACGAGCGGAGAAGTCCGTCACCCTGGGAGGCGTCACCTTCACCCTGGGAGGGCAGAAGAGCAACCGGCGCTGCGAGCTCAGCTGCGGGGGGTTCACGGGCCTTCACCCCTCGGGCAAGTGGTCCACCTGGTCCCCGGGTCGGTTCGCCCTTCCCGAGGACGAGCAGGGGTTCGAGGAGCTATTCGACCGTTCGATGAAGCTGTCCCACCTGCGCCCGCCGCTTCCCGGCGGTTTCGATATCGCAGGCCGCAACTCCGACTCGATCAAGCTCACCTGCGGCAACTGCCAGATCGTCTGCTTCGGAGACAGGGAGCAGACAGCCGAGAACCTCGAGCTGCTGCACGGCTCGGGCTGCGTGCTGCAACGACCCGATGGCTCCCTTTACGCCCTGCCCGCCGACGAGGCGGCGAGGACCTTCGAGCGGCTGGACGAGGATTTCCGGAGGCTATACAGCTAAGCGATGATCCCCTTGCTGCGGAACATGATCTCCAGGGTTTCGCGGGTAGTGTAGCGGAATTCGAATCCGAGCTGCTCGGTCAGCCGCGAGCTGTCCATGACCCAGGGATAGGTGATGTAGTCGATGAACGAAGGTGGAATGGGCGAGAGGTTGCGGGAGATCCACCAGCCCAGACCGACCAGGATCTTGGCCGAGCGGTAATAGACGGGAAGCACGTGCTTGCCCGCCATCCTCGCCGCCTCGAACAGGGTGACGGTATCGGGCGGCGCCACGTTGAACGGCCCGCGGGCCCGCTTCTCGATTATGGTCTCGATGGCCCGGACCACGTCCTTTTCGTGGACGAACTGGATGGGCGGCTCGTGGTTGCGGATGATCGGTACCAGGGTGCCCCCCAGAAGCTCGGAGAGGTAGTTATTGACCAGCTGCCCGTAGATGACGCAGGGCCGAATCACGCTGACCGCGGTGTCGGGATGCTCGCGGGCAAAGGTCTCCAGCAGGGCCTCGACCTCGACCTTGTCCTTGGCGTAACCGAAATCGGGATTGCCTCGCAGGGCATCGCTCTCCTTGAGCGGTACCGGGTTGTCTGCGTGCGCGCCGTAGGCCGTGCCACTACTGGCGACCAGGACCTGGCCCGCGCCAGCCCGTCCAGCGGCCTCGAGCAGGTTGACCGTACCGCCCACGTTGACCCGATGGCGCAGCGCCTCGTCCTTGATCGGCTCCAGGATATAGGCCAGGTGGATGACGACGTCTGGCTTGTTCTCTTCAACCCAGTCCGCCAAGGCCGGGTCGTTGATGTCCAGCTCGCGAAACTCCCCCTTGGCGAATTTGGCCAGCGGTCGCCGGCGGTCCATGCCGTAGAAGCACTCGCACCAGTCGGCGCTATCGAGCCGATCGCACAAGCATCCCCCCAGATAGCCGGACATCCCGGTGACGAAGACTCGCTTTTTTTCCATACTCTGCTCTCCTATAGCCATGCAGATACGCCAGATCAAGCTACGAACGATGCTCGTCTTCTGCTACGCGGTGGCGGACGAGGAATCGAGAACCTGCGCGCTCATCGATCCGGCCTTCGAAGTCGAGAGGATACTGGCCGAGATCGACCGCGAGGACTACCGGGTAACGCACATCATCAACACCCACGGCCACTCCGATCATACGGCGGGTAACGCGGAGATAAAGCGGGCTACCGGCGCCCGTATCTACATCCACGAGCTGGACGCCCGACGGCTGACCAACCTGGTCAACCGCGGGATGTCAATACTGCTCGGAGGGCTTCCCTCACCCGGGCCGGACGTGCTACTGAAGCATGGCGACCTCATCGAGATCGGCGCGTCATCGCTCCGAGTCATCCACACCCCCGGGCATACGCCGGGGAGCATCTGTCTGTATACCCGGGGACACCTCTTCACCGGGGACACGCTGTTCGTAGGCGGCGTGGGCCGGAGCGACCTTCCGGGCGGATCGACCGAAATGCTGGTGCGCTCCATCCGCGAACGGATCTATTCCCTGCCCCCGCGCACCGTGGTCTGGCCAGGTCACGACTACGGGTCGAACCCGAACTCCACGGTAGAACGGGAGATGCGTACCGACCCATTTTCCTACAGGTAGGTAAATGTCGGCCCGATGATCTTAACATTCTACCGTCTGCAAGAGGGCCGTCGGCCCTGGAGCGGTATCGCGACCTTTGCCGCGTCCGCACCGCGAATCAAAAGCGAGTGGTATCGTGACCTTGCAGCGGCCGCACTGCGAGTCAAAAGCAAACCGTTCGCTTGCGAAACGCCCGAGATCTCCCGAAACGCCTCTAAATAACCAATTCAGGCCATTTTTCCGAAAAGAAAACGACTGCGCGGCACGCTGATCTATGTCAGAATGGAGCGCAAGTTGTGACGTCTGTAAATTCACTGCTCCGCGCCGACTTGATCGATTTCTCGGAACGCTACGGCCTGACCCGTAGAGAGGGCGATCTGGTTTTCCTGCTCGCCACGGGCAGCAGCACCGACCAGGCCATTGCCGACAAGCTCTGCGTCAGTCACAACACGGTCCACAACCACTTTAAGAACGTCTTTCGGAAGACGGGAGCCAGCGGCAAGACCGAGCTGCTGGCCCTCTTCATCAAGGACATGATGATGCGCCAGGCCGCCTACCGGCCCTTTCTCAGGCGCCCCCGCGTGCTCATCGTCGACGAGGACAGCAAGCAGTACGAGGATGTCACCCGCAGCATGGAGGATCGCGGCATCCTGGTCTTCCAGGAGACGAACTCGGATGATGTGGTGCGGCGCATCGACGATCTGAACGTAGACATCGTGGTGGCCGATATCACCATGCCCGAGAAGACCGGCTTTTCGGCGCTGACCGCCGTACGCAAACGCTTCCCCTATAATCCCCTGGTCTTCCTGGTAACGGCGATCAAGGGGATCTCGCGCGAGGATTGTCTGGCCTGGGGGGCGAACGAGATCTTCGAGAAACCGCTGGTCAAGGAGGACCTGATCTTCGCCGTCATCAGCTGCTTCGTCGACTCCCCGTACGAGAAGAACCGGCTGGTTCGCGTCGACTCCCACCTGTCAGCCCGAGTAGAGGATCTCTTCGATGTATCGATTGACAACATCGGGTTTGGCGGCGCCTTCATCCCCCTTTCCATCGATCAGCTCGCACACAAGCGCACCTTCTATCCCGGAAACCAAATCTCCGTTCAGCTCTTCTTCGAGGACGGAACCCAACTCTCCTTCAAGAGCGAGATCATCTGGCGAAAGGAGCCGTCGCGGTCCTCGATCATCGCCGGCATCGGCATCCGTTTCACCGGTCTGACCAACAACCAGCAGAAGATCATCGAAGGCTACGTGAAGCGGTGCCATCTCTGGGGTTTCGTCCCCTGGGACAAACCGCGCCGCTCGGCACCTCCCCCGGCCATCGCCCGGTAGGAGCGGGCAAAGGGAAGGGGCGAGCCACTACGGGAGGGGGCAAGCCCCTCCCCTACCTGCCGTTGGTACGGGGCGGCGCGCAGGTCAGCGGACTTGGCCGGTAGCCAGGGCGCGCCGAATACGCTCGGCAAAGGGACCGCGCGGGTACTTGCGCAGATAGGGCCAGGCCAGCGCACGCGCCTCTTCCATCCGATCCAGCTTGATGAGCGCGAGAATGATGATGTGGCGACGCTCCTCGGTGAACATGCTGTTCGGGTAGTTCCGCTCGCCTGATCGGGCGATGGCCAGCGCGCGCTCGGGATCGCTCGCGAGCAAGTTGTTGGCGCTAGCGAGCATCCGCATCTCCTGCGTGAGCGGATCGATCTGGGGGCCGGCCGGCGCCTGCGGCTCCGGCTCGGGTCGCTGATCGCTTTTCGCGACGGACCGATCGCTTTCGCGCTCCTGCTCGAGCGCGTCCTCACCGCGCGCCCAGCGGGCGTGTAGATCGTTGCGTACCGGCGCGCTCTGCTGCTCCTCGCCGCCCTCGGTCTTTCTCGCCTCCATCGCCGGCGCGTAGGTCGCGGGCTCGCTGGTTTCGACGGAGCCCCCCTCTACCGCTGCAACCCGATCGCGCTCGCGCCGTTGCGGGGACCGCTCGACGCGCTTGCGCTGCGCGCGGCTCGAACGCTTGGCCTGGGGCGCCGCGCTCAGCGCGCTCGACCGCTCGCTCTGCACATCGATCTGCTGACCGGCGGGACGCTCGCCCGCACCGAGCGGTTCTGTCTCATCCTCTTCGGCCGCGGCCGGCCGCAGAACCGGAGACGAAGCGGGCGCACCGTGCCTGGCCTGACCGGAGACGGCGACCCCGGGCGCCTTGGTAATATCCGGTTCCGGCTCTGTCGTACCCAGCACCACGGCCGCCACCACGCCGGCCGTGGCCAACGGCAAGCCCAGTAACAGGGCGGTCGTCTTCAACGAGATACCCGCCGCTGTCGCGGCCGCTCCCGCGCCGGCCGCGGCCCCGGCACCCGCGGTAGCGGCAGCCGACCCTCCGGCTCCAGAACCGGCCGATAGCTGCTCCGCCCACGGCGGAGGCGGCGTGCCCGCCGCCACGACGGCCAGATGCCTGGAAAGACCCTGGTTGTAATCGTAGTCCTCGACCGAGTCGTCCACGCCGGCCTGTAACAGGTCGCGAACGACGGCGGGCTCGGACGGATCGTCCAGCATGCGTTTCGGTTGCTTACTCACGTTTCACACCGTTGCACATCGGGATGCTCTTGGGATCGACCGGAGTCGGAAAGCTGAAGGGCTGCCTCCCGGAACAAGCGCCTGGCCGCGCGTAAACGAGAGTACGCGGTATCCACGGGTATTCCCAGTCCGTTAGCGATGGAGACCACCGTTTCGCCGTATACTTCCGCCAGGACGAAAACCGCTCGCTTGTCCTCGTCCAGAGTCTCGAGCGCCTTGTGCAAGAGCTCTACTTTCTGTTTCTGGTCCAGGGCCGTTTCCGGGTTGTCCTCTATCCGGTAGGGACTCGAAGCCACCGTTTCTTGATCGGTTCGCACGAAGGAGCGGGTCTTGCGCTTGCGCCGATGGGAAGTGGCCGCCCTGAAAGCGATATTCGCCAGATAGGTCGTCGGCTTTGCCGGACCTGGCGAGTAACCTCCATTACGGTGAGCGACCAGAAATACCTCTTGCATCAGATCATCCAAATCGTCTCTCGATACGCCCAAGCGAAGTAGAAATCCCGCCACAAAAGGTGCGAACTGTTTGAACAGCTCGGCTGAGTCCAAATGCCTGTAATCAGACAAGGTAGTGTTATCTCCTACCCGATGAATTAATGCATCTCAGAGAAGATCTGTCATCCGGGTCTCGACTTTGGGTATATAAAAGTCCAGGAACCGCTCGATTCGGGAAAATACATAAAATGGGTATTATCGGGCACGGACAACCCATCCGATCGAGGCGCCCATGCCAAAGATCACGGGCACGCTCTCGGCTTCCACCGCGCCGGCGGCGTTGACCACCCGGTATCTCCGCGCCCAAACGGGAAGGGGGAAGTCGATCTCGATGCTCGGCCCCATGCTCAATCCGAACAGCTCCAACCAGGTATAGGCCAGATCGCCGCTCAGAAAACCGGCGGCCCAGCTCTCGTCCTGAGCGTTTCCCACGAACCGGTCGTCGCCACTGACCGGCCCGCTCACGTTCTTTCCCTGCGTCTTCAACAGACCGTAAGCCGCCCCCAGACAGGCGCGCGCACGCAGATTCTCGACCGGGTCAGCCCCGTAGCAGAGATCGCCCCTGATCGCCCACAGGTTGACGTCGTACCTCCAGTCCTCTCCCGCTTTTAGCAACTGCCCGTAAGCGGCGCTGGTCATGATTCCCAGCCGCGTGTCGAGCCACCGGAGCCAACCCAGCTCGAAGCGTCCCGAGGGACCGACCGGAGCTATGGCGGTAAAAGCGGGGTTCACGATCCCGGTGGTGAAGCTCCACTGGAACGTGGCAGCGACGCGCTTGAGCCCGGCGGAGGGTGAGGGCGGCTCGCGAAGCGGGGCGTCGAAGCGTACGGCCTTGATGGCCAGGGCGATGGAAAGGGCCAGCGCGGAGTGTAGCTCGACGCAGGATTCCGGCACCGACTCGAAGTTGCGCTCGGTGGGATAGCCGTCACCCTTGTCCACGATGAAGACCGCTTTATTGCTCGATCGCCTGTTGCCCAGAACACGGACGCGGATTCGCCGATCGATCTCATCGGAGTCCAGCCACTGGCGAACGTGCTCGGTCAACCTCAGTCCGTCCAGGCAGGTGGCACCGGGATCCAGGGTGATCGCGTCGCCGAGCTTCATCGATTCGCTCTGCTCGGCCGCGGCCTTGCCCGCGGCTAGCCAGGGGAGCAGGACGATAAGAGCGGCAACGGTCGAGGAGATGCGCAGCCGACGGGAAGCCGCTGCCTCGCGGATGCCCCCGGATACTGGTGTTCGCCGGCTCATCGAGTAGTGAAGAGGTTACCGTAAAAGCCCGGTTTGCATTGCCAAAACGTCAAGCGGAACGCATAAATTTCCCATGGGGAAGCTCGCCCGTTCGGTCATACTCGCTCTTCTAGCGCTAGCCGGTGTCGCGGCGTGCGGCGAGGTGGCGCACGACGTCGGTACGCTGGCCAGAGCGAGGCCTCCCGCGGGCGGGACGGGCGGAAGCGGCGGTACCGAACCGAGCCCGGACGCGGACGCAGAAACCGCAGGCGAACCGGATGCGGCCGTGCCCGATGCGACCGCGGACGCGGCGCAGACGGACAGCGGCGGGCAGGGAGAAGACCCCTATAGTCCGGCCTGCCAGGGTCGGTTGGTGCCGGCAGAGCCTATACGTCTCGAAATCTACATCATGATGGAAGGTAGCCTGACCCTCGAGATACCAGTGGTGAAGCGCAGCGCCAAGCCGGGAGTGGTCGCGTTCCTGCAAGACCCGGATTCGAACGGAACGGCGGTGGGCATTCGCTACTTCGGCACGGGCTGCGAGGCGTCCGAGTACGCCGTACCCGATGTGCCCGTGGCCGAGCTTCCCGGCAATACCGCGGCCCTCGAAAGCTTCACTCCCTCCGATCTTCTCACCCCCCTGCCCATGGTCCCGGCGCTTCGCGGGGCGATACAGCACGCCCGCGAGCGGTACGACCGCAGTGATCTCAAAAGCACCAAGCAGGTGGTCTTTCTCCTCATCTCCGAGCTCTTTCCCGGCGGCTGCGGCTTCACCCCCGAAGATCTGGACGATACGGCTCAGGAGGGCTTTCTGGGCTCGCCTCCTATAGAGACCTATATTTTTGGGGTAGGCGCCTTGACCCTGCTGGATCCGTCGATTCTCGGCAACTTCCTGGCGCAGCTGCGAGGACTCGCCCTACAGGGCGGAACCGGTCAGCCCTACCTGGCCGACCTGACCGCGTCGGACGAGGAGATGGCAACCAGATTGGCCGAAGCGCGCGAAGCGGCGATGCCCTCGCCCTGCGAATTCGCCTGTCCCGAATGGCTCGACGGCGACCTTCCGGGAGATCCGGAGCTGGTGACCCTCACCTATACCCGTTCGGTCGGAGACAGGGTTCGGGTACCCAGGCTCTCGGACCCGTCGGAGTGCGATCCGTTGGTGAACGGGTGGTACTACGACGACCCTATCCAGCCCTCCCGTGCTATCGCCTGTGGCAGGATCTGCGAAATCATCGAATCCAACCCGCCTCCGGAGATCGATTTCGTTTTGGGCTGCGCACCGCCGGCGCTTTGATCCGTGGCGGATCTATCCCGATACCTCGGTAATTCTCCGCAATCTTTGGGTCTTACCCAAATCCCACCCCTGACTACATTTGGCCAAAGGTTGGGATATGTCCCCAAAAGAGGACTCAAAAAAAGACAACCGTCTTTCACAGACAGCTCGTTCCGCTGCATTAATAGATAGGGAAAGGCAGAACTGCGTTTGATCTAGTGCGAAAAACCGCGTATTACAGTGGAGTACGATTTTTTCTCGCCTGAGCTGGAAGGTCTTACGATGCTCGGACAAAGGCAGCAAGGGAGCTCACAGATGAACAGTTCGCGTTACTTCTTCGTTACGGCCTGCGCGGTGGTTTTTGTATCGTTGTTGCTTCATAGCTGCGCTTCGGGCGATGGTCAGTCTGACGATTTGGACGGAGGCATCGATAGCCCGTGGAGTTACTCCGGCGGCGGCATGGGCGGCGGGGGTGCGGCCTGCGGAAACGGGATCATCGATGTAGGCGAGCAGTGCGACGGCGCGAATGTGGGAAGCGAGACCTGCGCGAGCCTGGGACACGGCGGCGGTTCGCTAACATGTGATCCGGTCCTGTGCACGTTCGACGTCACCATGTGCACGAACGAGCAGGGTGGCAACGGTGGATACGGCGGATAAATAGAGGGTTCAGAACGGTCGAGGAGAAGGTATGAAGGGAGCGACGAAGAAGGGTTCTGGTGGCCGAACCGGCGGTGTTCTCACCTGGCTATCATCGGTGCTGATCTGCCTCTTCCTGTGCTCGTGCGCTCAGGGCGGAGGGATCGGAGACGTGCTCGAGGAGGGCGGAACTGGCGGCGATACCGCGGGTACCTCCGGTAACACCGGAGAATCGACGGCGATTTGCGGCGACGGCCAGATCAACGGGCTAGAGCAGTGCGACGGCATGAACCTGAACATGGCGACTTGCGGCTCCCTCGGCGAGGGAACCGGTACACTCAACTGTAGCCCGACCTGCACCTACGACCTGGGCATGTGCTCCGGCGCCGGCACGGGCGGCGCATACGGCGGCTAGCGATTCCTTACCGGATTTCTCCGCGACTAGAGCCCATCTCAAAAACGCGGACCGAGTCATCTCTACCGCTATGTCATTTCGAGCGAAGCGAGAAATCTCTTTCTATTGATGGAGATCTCTCACTTCGTTCGAGATGACAAGTTGGGATCACTCGCAGCTGGCATTGAGGCAAGCCTGGAACTCCGTGCTGCAGTACTGGCTATGGCAGGCCCAGTTGTTCAGCACTCCGCATTCGTCGATGTGTTCCCACATGCAGTAGAAGGCTTGGTCCACGAAGTACTGTACGTCAGCGCAACCGCGTGAGGTGCAGTTGCCCATACATGTTACGGAGTACGGATCGCTGCCACACCCGGCCAAGCAGACCACGATGTCCATGCAGGTGACGATGTCGCACTCACCGCAATCGGTCGGGCAGTTGGTGCAGGTTTCGTAAGGCTCCTCGCACCTGCCGTTTCCGCACACCGAGCAGACCCCGCAGTCGGCCGCGCAGGAGGCGCAGGTCTCGTTACCCAGGCAGCGTCCGTCTCCGCACTCCGGGCAGGTGCCGCAATCCTCCGGGCAGCTGTAGCAGCTCTCCACGTCGCGATCGCAGAAAGAGTCGCCGCACCACGGGCAGACCCCGCAGTCCGGCGAGCAGGAGAGGCAGTCCTCGGGCGGGTTGCAGAACCCGTCGCCGCACGGATCGCATACACCGCAATCCTGCGGACAGGACTGGCAGTCCTCGTTGGAGCCGCAAAAACCGTCCGGGCAGGTCGGGCAGAGACCGCAATCCTGCGGACAGCTCCGGCAGCTCTCATTGGAGCCGCAAAAACCGTCCGGGCAGCTGGGACACGATCCGCAGTCCGCGGGACAGCTGGCGCAGGTCTCCGTATCGTCACACCAGCCGTTGCCGCAGGTCGGGCAGGCGCCGCAGTCCCAGGGGCAACTGGCGCAGGTCTCAAAGCCGGTTTCGCACACGCCGTCGCCGCACCCCGGGCATTGACCGCAATCGGCCGAACATGACCAGCACGACTCACCGTCTCCGCACAGACCGTCGCCGCACCACTGGCAAACCCCGCAGTCCAGCGGGCACGACGAGCAGCTCTCGTTGGGCTGGCAGACGCCGTTCCCGCAGCCCGAACACTGACCGCAATCAGCTGGACACGACTCGCAGCTCTCGTTGTACGCGCACCGCCCGTCCCCGCAGCCGCTACACCGCCCGCAATCCCAGGGGCAGGAGTAACAGCTTTCCGCGAAGGGATCGCAGTACCCGTCCCCGCAAACCGAGCACGAGCCGCAATCCTGCGAGCACGAGCGGCAATCCTCAAAGGGGCTGCACCAGCCGTCACCGCAGATGTCGCAGGGACCGCAGTCGATCGGGCAGCTGATGCAGCTCTCGCCGTAGCCGCACCAGCCGTCGCCGCAGCCGTAACAGGGGCCGCAGTCATACGGGCAGCTG
>CAYVFC010000136.1:0-21953 GCA_964450715.1 uncultured Sandaracinaceae bacterium
GTGGAAGCAGCCTGCAAGACTCTGGTCACGCAGCGACTGAAGCGTTCGGGGATGCGGTGGCGCGACGAAGGCGGACAGGCGATCCTGACGCTTCGAGCCTTCTGTCAGAGTGATCGTTTCGATCGCGCCTGGCGTTTGATCGCCGAGACTTATCGAAGTGTCGTGTCTTTACCCGAAAATGTGATTCCCGTGCGTCAGAAGAGGGCGGCGTGAGGCGTCAATGCGGGAGTTACACCCAAACCACTTCTCAGACATGGGGTGCGGATCGCGTTACTGTGTACCCGGAATCCGGAGAACGAAACGGTGATGTCGCCGGTCATGGCCGAGCCGTCGATGGCCCGGTTCTGCAGCCCGAAGCCGATGACCGCCTCATCGAACACGTGGTCGTAGGACCCGTTACCGACCACTTCCGGCGAGTCGCTCCGCGTGTACTCGTAGCGGATGGACGATCCCTGCTAGCCGTCGACGCCGGGAAAGACGAGCGCCTCGGCGACCGTCCGGATGGCCTCGAGAGGTGGCCGCCGTACCGGTCGTCGCGAGGGGTGTTTCATGGCCGTATCCGAAGCTTTTACTCCAGCACGTGATCGAACAGCTCGGTTCCCGGGGCGAGGTATGCGCGCGGCGCATGTTCGTCGGGGCGGGGCTGTATCGCGACGGCAAGGTGTGCGGCCTGGTCGCCGAAGACGTCGCCTACCTGAACGTCGATGACTCCAACCGGGCAACGTTCGAGAGGGCCGGCTCCTCCGCCTCCAAGCACCGTGCGAACCGCGAGACCGTCGTGCCCTGCCGCGAGATCCCGGGCGACGCGCTGGAAAACCCCGACGAGCTCGCCCGCCGGGCGCGGCGTTCCTTTTCCGTACGTCCTCGGGGAACGGTTTTTTAGTATTTTGGAATTACAATATATGCCAAAATAAAAAATTCTTATCCGCTGCCGCCGTGGATGTGGACCTCGAGCTCGCGGTGTGCGAGCGAAGGAGTGAGGAGGGTGATCATGATGAACATCGAGATCCACGGGACGTTCGACCGTGCGTTTGGGCAAGTGCGCGAGAACTTCGCCGAGAACTTCGCGACCCGCGACGAGGTGGGCGCGGCGGTGTCGGTCGTGGTCGAGGGTAAGACGGTGGTGGATCTCTGGGCGGGTCATGCGGATGCCGAAAGAACCCGGCCCTGGGAGCGCGACACGCTGGTGAAGGTGCATTCGGTGACGAAGGGGGTGGTTGCCATCATCGCGCATCGGTTGGCCGAGCGGGGCGCCCTGGATCTCGACGCACCGGTCGCGAAGTACTGGCCACAGTTCGCGCAGGCCGGCAAGGAAGAGCTGCCGGTGCGCTACCTACTCAGCCACCAGGCCGGGTTGCCGGCGGTGGAGGCCATGCTGCCACCGGGCTCGACGACCAACTGGGAGTTGATGGTCGACACGCTGGCTGCCCTCGCGCCGCTGTGGCCGCCGGGGGAGAAGATCGTCTACCACGCCACGACCTACGGATGGCTCGTGGGCGAGGTGATCCGGCGCGTCAGCGGAAAAACCGTCGGGCAGCTCATCCGGGAGGAGATCGCCGCTCCCCTCGGCGTCGATTTCGAGCTCGGCATGGGGCCCGAGCACGACAGCCGGACCGCCGACATCGGAGAGCCACCGGCGCCCACCGAGGGCGTCCGGTGCCTGGTGGCGAGGATCATGGAAGACCTGACCTCCGTTCTAACGCGAGCGTTCCTACCTGCGATTCCGGCGCCGGAGTACGGCGACAACACCAGGGTCATGCGCGCAGCGGAGATTCCAGCAAGCAATGGGCACACCAACGCGCGGGCGCTCGCCAGGATCTACGCGGCGCTGCTGGCAAAGCCCGAGGGCGGTGTACAGTTACTGGGGACCGAGGCGCTGACCCGCGCGACCGAGGTTCAAACGACGGATGTCGACGAGGTCATGCAGACCCAGGCGCACGTCGGGCTCGGTTTGTTCAGGCCGCTGCCCGAGCCGAGCCACGGAGTCGGTCCCGCGGCGTTTGGTCATATGGGCTACGGCGGTTCGCTGTCTCTCGCGGATCCGGACGCAGACCTGGGATTCGGCTACGTAATGAATCGACTGCACAAGGGGTTCTTCGAGCCCTTCGTGACGCCGGTACCGGCGTGGCACGAGTCCCCGACCCCAGACCGACGGGCACAGTCGTTGCTCGAGGCGGCCTACCGCTGCCTGTAGCCGGGCTCGGCATCCGCCGTCGGCACCTAACGTCTCGCAACAGCGAAGCTGCCAGACAGACAACAGCTGGGGGAAACCGGAAGCCTTCGACCAGCAAACCTGCTTGATCGACCGCTGCACCGGGCAGTTCGCCCCCGGAACCTATCGCTGCGCGGCGGGGTGATGCCCCGCGAGCGATGGAAACGGTTCGGGAGGCCTCGGAGGGGGGCGGGCGGCGGCGGGAACGGGAAAGGCGGCGCGGGCGAAGGGGGAGCCGCCGGTATCGGAGGTAGCGACGGCACTGCGGGCGATAGCACCGCCTCGGGAGGCGCCGCGAGCGAAGCGGAAACCGCCGGTAACCGAGGATATCCCGACGCGGGAATCGATGCAGGAAACGATCCGAACAAGTGCACTCCCGGTGACCTTCTGTGCGACCTGTCGTGCGTTCCCGATGACGATCGGAATTGAGGGAGTTGCGGAAACGACTGTACGGCAAGTAACTCGCGGTGCGACGGCCAGGGTAATTGCGTCGATTGCCTGCAAAACAGCGATGTTCATTGCCCGTCGCTGCGCGAGCGCCTCATTTGCCAGGCAATTCTCTTGCGTCTGGCATTCTCCGGTGAGGGCGAAACGCTTCGTTCCAGGTACGACGCCGAGCTGTTTGCCGATATCGTTGACATCCACGATGGTACGATCCTTGCGGATCAGCATCACCACGGTCGGGAACGAGTCCCACATGAGGTGGAAAGCCGGACCGATATGCGTCTTTTCGAAGAGCTCTGTCTGCATCTGCACAAATCGCCTTTCTCGACCCGTATGCCTTCTCGTGGCGTTGCGTCGATATCACGGCAATCGGCATCGGACCGGTCCAAAAATACCAGTTAGGCGTTCTCCGCGCCCCGATAAAAGGGGGTCGATGGGTTATCTTTCATTCCCATGCTATTGGGTAGCATGGTCCTGCGAAACGAAAACGGTATTGCCTCGCAATTTCGCGTTACACGATTTCGGGGTAAAAGAAATCTTCATTGGCTACGGGGTCGGCGAAAATGATCATCGGTATGAGAACAACGCTAGACCGGCCGCTTCCTACCCATGATCACCCGCTGCACGAATTCATCGTCTGCTCGAACGAAAAGGGTGAACTGCGAGTTCCGGGAGCGAAATTCCCCTACAAGACCGGTTGTACCTTGTTCATTCCCGGGGGGGGGGTTCTCACAGCATCGCGGTTGGCGTGAACGCGGCGGTCTCCACGTCCTTTTGTTTCGACTGGCAATCTTGTAACGAGCACTTTCACGAATCGTTAATTCCCTTGTTGGGCCATAAAAACATGAAAGCATTAGGCGTAATAGTCGCGATTGCTCTCCTGGCGCCGTCGTGTAAAAAGGAAGATAAGATCGGAAGAACAGAAGAATCGAACCGAAAAGAAAGGTCGGAATTAACAACGGGTGAAGAAGAACCTAACAGGAACGACGGGAACCGAGACAGAACGGTTGCCTTTACCGGAAAGGTAAACAGAATTTATTATTTGAACGAGTTCTCTGGGAAGGCCACGATCGCGGATATCGATCCGAGGTTCGTAATTGAAATAGAAATATTTAGAGAATCGCCTTCAGACGACCCGTTTTATCCGGGAAGCAGGCAGTACATCGCGGTACATAGTCCAACTCATGTGTTTTACAAAACTGGTTCTTCGACGTCGTATGAAGGAAGGGAATTCGCGTTTTCAATCAAAAGGAAAGGCGACGGGCGTTGGACGGGACTGAGAGCAGAAGTAGAAATGAAGAAGTAACCGTTCAGGGGGGATGAGCGTTTTTGATCACCTGCCGGTCGCGCGGCGATTTCCTGGATCATTTCGATCGGTTAGCGAGGGGGATCGACAGCAAGAAAAATTCGTGTTGCACACGAAAATGTGCAGGACGCGGCGACACGAATTGCTGAGCTGGAGCAGGAGCTGGCGAATAAGGTCGAGCAGATCGAGCAGCAACGCCAGCGGATCGAGCAGCTCGAGGAGTTGATCGCACAGCTACGGGAGCGGCTTGATCGCAACTCCGGCAATTCGAGTATGCCTCCATCGAGCGACAGCCCGGAGGCGCGACAGAAAAAACGAAACAAGAGGAAGGAAGCCAAGAGGAAGCGCAAACGGGGCGGGCAACCCGGAACATGAAGTCCCGTTGAAGTCCCGGATGGCCGAATTATGCAATAATTTCATGCGTCCCACCGCGGCCTTCTAAGCCGACGGTCACAGGTTCGAATCCTGTCGGGCGTGCCGCTAGGCAAGGATGCGCGGTGGCGCTACTTCGCGGGTTGCGGGGATCGTTTTGTCATGTCATATTACATGTCATGGCTGACAACAATGCCGCCAGGAAGAGCGTTCAGCAATACCGAGAAAGGATGCGACGCGCGGGGCTCCGTCTCGTGCAACTCTGGGTTCCGGACACGCGAAGTCGAGGGTTTGCCCAGGAGTGTCAGCGTCAGAGTCGCGTCGCAGCCAGTAATCGGCGCGCCGAAAGAGAAGTGATTCAGTGGATTGAGGCGAACGAGGAGACCGAGGGCTGGACGCCGTGAAACGCGGGGATCTCGTCGTGGTCGCGGTACAGGGGGACTACGGCAAGCCGCGGCCCGTCGTGATCGTGCAGTCCGATCTTTTCAACGAGACGCATTCGAGCGTCACGCTGGCGCCCGTGACCAGCACAATCGTCGACGCCCCGCTCTTTCGAGTGACTGTCGAGCCATCCAAGGTAAACGGACTGCAATCGATTTCACAGGTCATGGTGGACAAGGTAACTACTGTGAGACGAAAACGGATCGGTCGAAGAATCGGTAGCCTCGAGGAAGAAGCCTTGCTGCGCGTGAACCGTTCCTTGGCACTGTGGTTCGGAATGGCAGGCGGCTGATACCATGAAACTTCGCCATTATGCGATTGTCGTTTCGCTCGTCGCCTTGGCGCTCGGCTCCACCGCCGTCGCTGAGGTGACATGGACCTTCCAGAATACTCATACCTCGACCCGTAACCGGCAGCTGAATTTCGAGACCATTCAGATGGTTTCCGGGACCACGGGGTACGCACTCGCCCGGGAAGTGCTCAATGGAGTATACGCGGGATCCCAGCTATGGGCGACGTTCGACGGACGGAGCTGGGCTAAGATCTACGAATTCAGACCTTCGCGCCCCTCGCTGGAACCTCAACACTTCTTTTTTATCGATAGCAAAACCGGCTGGTTGGTGGGCGACGGGGGCCGGATCGTCGGTACCAGAAACGGGGGCCGAAGGTGGTTAGCGCAGAAATCGCCCGTGAAACACGACCTCCGGCGCGTGTTCTTCCTCAACGGTGACGTGGGTTGGGCCTGCGGCGAGGACGGCACCATTCTCCGCACCCATACCGGCGGCCGGAAATGGAACCGTCTGAAATCGGGCTTTGAGGGGAACTCCGGCCGCGTCATCAGCGACATCGCCTTCGTCGACCGCCGGATCGGCTACGCCGTAGGTTACTGCGCCTATAAAGTCCCTTGCGACCGCAAAGAGATCTTGCTGAAAACCTCGGACGGCGGCACGAGTTGGCACGAGATGGCGCCGAAAACCCGTTTCGAGGGCAAGTACGATAGCGGCTTCTCCAGACTTCACGTCTCCAGGCGATCGAGCTGGCTGATCGCCTATGGCACCGGCGGCAAGATCTACCTATCGACTAACCGGGGGTTCTCCTGGCGGGTCCCGCGGCTCACCTCGCCCGGAAGCGGCGCGGCCCAGGGCTTCGGGTCGAACCTAAACGACATGAGCTTCACCGACGAAAGAAACGGCCGTCTGGTAACCGAGCAAGGGACCATCTACATCACCCGCGACGGCGGGCTCAACTGGGCGCCCGAGTACAGCTACGAGATCGGAGGGCAACCCCCCATGCCGCTGAACTGGCTCAGGGGCATACGGACCATCAGCATGGCGGATTCCACCTTTGGCGTGGCCGCCGGCAGCTACGGCAAGATGTTCGTCTTTCGGAAGGGATCAGGCAGGTAGCTATATGTGCGCCGGGATAAACCTGGCGTCGGTAAGCAGCATCACTGACTCTCTTTTCTACCAGTCGAACCCGCCCGTTGATGAAGGTCAAACGGTCTGGCGTCTGGCCAGGGTCTTGAACACGCCTTCTTGCTGCATCAGGTCGGAATACCGCCCGACCTGAACTACGCGGCCACGCTCGAGCACCACGATCTTGTCGGCGTGCTGGATGGTGCTCAGACGATGAGCGATCACAACGCGGGTGACGCGCAAGGCATCCAGGCTCTCGCTGACCGTGGCTTGCGTCATGTTGTCCAGAGCACTGGTTGCTTCGTCGAAGAAGAGGAACCGCGGCGAGGGCGCCAGGGCGCGGGCGATGAGCAGGCGCTGTTGCTGGCCTCCCGAGAGCGTGCCGCCCCCCTGCGAGATAACGGTATGCATTCCCATGGGCATGGCCTCGATATCCCTGTCAAGCGCCGCGGCCCGCGCTGCTCGCCAGGCGTCCTCGAGACCGAGGCCCGTATTGCCGACGATATTGGTGTAGATATCCCCGGCAGTGACGCGGCTGTTCTGGAGCACGACCCCGATCTGCTGCCGGACCTGGCGGATATCGAGACTGGAAAGCGCCTGTGCGTCGAAGAACACCCCGCCTTCAGAGGGTTGCTCGAAGCCGAGCAATACGCGAAGCAGGGTCGACTTCCCCGAGCCGGAAGGCCCGACGATGGCGACGAACTCGTTGGGTTCGATGCGGATATTGACGTCATCCAGCACCAGCGGCGTGTCGGGCGCATAGCGGAACGACAGATGGCTGACCTCGATCGACCCCTGAAGGGCGACGCGGGTATCGTTACGCCCTTGGCCCTCGAGCTCGTGAGAAAGGATCGGTTTGGCTCGCTCGTACATGGGGATGACGTTGAGCGAGTGCAATCCGGTCTCGATCACGTTCAGCACCGCAGAGAGAAAGATGCCGAACGCAGTGCTGAAAGCCAGGAACTGTCCGGTGGTGATGGTCTGGCCACCGTGTCCGGACAGAAACCAGAACAGCGTCATGCTGCACACGATGGGAAATGCAGCCTGGAATGCGCTCACGCGGTTGTTGACCCGCTCGGCGCCCAGGTCGGCATCCCTGCGCCGGGTGAAGAGCGTCGACCAGACGCCAAACGCGCGATTCTCAGAGGCCGAGACCCGCAGTTTGGATATACCGGTCAATAACTGCAGGATGAGCCCGTTTATCTTTCCGTCGATCTCCGCGACGATGCGCTGACGCTTGAGTGCGTAGTAGGCCGCCACCCCTGCGACCACGCCGGATACCGCGACCAGACCGGTTGAGACCAAGGCCAGGGGAGGGTCGATATAGAAGAGCAGGCCGAAGTTCCACAACGAGAATATCCCGCTCAACATCACGGCCATGGTGGTGCCTGCCAGCACCTCGCGAATGGCGCCGATACCGGCGGCGCGCGAGGCCAGATCGCCGGCCGAATACTTACGGAAGAAGTTGAGCGGAAGGCTCAGCAATCGGTCCCAGACCCCCGCCTCGAGCGTGGCGTCCATGCGGGTCTGTGCGCGCACCAGGACAAAACCACGAGCCAGGTCAAAAATCGCCAGGCTGACGTAGACCGCGAGCAGCACCATGGTCAGGTCGCGCAGCAGCGATTTTTCCGCGCCGGGAATGATGCGGTCGAATACCTGACCGGTCAGCAGCGGAATGAGAGTGACGATCGATCCGGTGGCCAGACCAATGCCGATGACAAATGCCAGGTCCCGGGCTACGCCCCGGCTCGCGAAACGCAGTACGTCGAACGGCCCCATGGGACGCGCCGGCGCAGGTGCGTAAAACTGATAGGCCTGGGGATGCAACGCCTCGGCCACCTCGACGTCGACGCGGCGGGTGGAGCCGTCTCGCGGGTCTTTTACCTCGTAGCCATGGCGTGAGGGGAGAATCGCGACCGGATGAACGTGGTCGTCCTCGTCTTCCAGCAGAAACCCGAGCAACGGGCCACTCTCGTGCCGGTACCACTCGCCTTCAAGAAGCACGTTGCGGGTTCGGATGCCGGTCATGCGCGACAGCGCCGCCTGCATTTGGCTGAGCTTGTGGTTCGCGGGGGGGAGCACGTGCGGGGCGTCGACGCCCAGGTGGTGAGCGATCAGGCGACAGGCCCGATCAAAGGGATCTACGCCTCCCAGTTGCGGCGCGAGCCGCCTTCCACTGCCGACCCGGGCGAGCTTGCCCAGCGCCTCTGATACCGCTTGCCCTTCCGATTGCTTCGAGGCTGCATCGCGTTCCAGGCGCTGTTCGGCCAGTCGCGCTCGCCGTTGAGCGACCTTGGAGACGATGAAGGCGTAGAACCCGTCGGCGAACGCCGGTCCACCGCTGGCGGTCAATAGCTCCGCGGTACGCCACCCCCGGATGGGTCCTCCCTCACACAGGGCCCAGGCCTCGGGCGTGAGCGGCCAGGCCTCGACCTGTACGTCCTGGTCCGAGAGGTCGACCCCCCGGTAGGAGGAGGGCCGGCGGGGAGGAGAGATCCAGACCAGCCCGTGAGCGGCTTTAAGCGCATAGGACCCGATATCGCTGACCTTCATCGAGGCGTCGAGCGTCGCCGGAGGCCGAAGGTGAGCCGACCCCGCGGTCAGGGCAAACGAGGGCGGCGGCGGTAAGGAGTCCACCTCGACCGCGTCGCCCGGCGCCAACGCGTAGTGCTTGGTCGGAATCGGGGCCGGCGGCAGCGTCTGGATCAAAAGCTGCAACCAGTCGTTGAACAGCCGCTCCACCACCTCGCGACCTTCCGGATCGTTCATCAGCTTGAAGATGAGCGCGGTGGCGATCCGCCAGACAATACTGCCCGCGACCCCGGTCAACACCAGCGCGGTGGCGTCATCACCCGCTGCCGGTTGCAGACCGAAAATGAGCTGTCCGGGCCGGCAGGTCGCCACGTGCTCACGCCGCCCGCTCGCCTTTCCGTCGCGATAACTCACACAGAACAGTTGATGATGCTCGGATAGCGTGAGATAGGCGCAGGACGGATCATCGAGCAACAGCGGCTGGTCGCCCTGAACCGGAACCTCCACGCAGGCGTCCCCCAGACGTTGCTTGAGCCAGGCAATGCTCTGAAATGATTCCGTCATGCCCCTATGAACCCGCGGTGATCAGGTCGCGATAGGTGCCGCCTTGTGCGATCAGCTCTTCGTGCGAACCGCGCTGCACCACACGACCCTGGTCCAGCACGATGATTTCCTCGCAATCGCGGATCGTGCTCAGCCGGTGCGCGACGATCAGGGAGCTACAGCCGCGACGCCGCATGTTCTCATCCACTCTGAGCTCGGTTTCGGTATCCAGCGCACTGGTCGCTTCGTCCATCACCACCAGCGCCGGCTGCTTGACCAGCGCTCGCGCGATCTCCAGGCGTTGTCGCTGTCCGCCGCTGAAGTTGAAACCGCCCTCGGTAACCCGGGAATCGTAACCGCCGGGTAGCTTGGTGATATCCTCGTGAATACAGGCATCCTTGGCCGCCTGTACAATATCGGTCTCGGGAATGGTCTCGTCCCACATCGTCAAATTCTGGCGTACCGTTCCCTCGAACAGAGCAATCTCCTGGTCCACGATCGCTACCGAGGCGGCGAGCGCACACCGATCGAGGGCCCCGCGCGCCTGCCCGTCGAAGAGGATCTCTCCCTCCCAGGGGTGGTACAGCCCGCAGACCAACTTGGCGATGGTGGACTTGCCGCTGCCGGTTCCGCCCACCAAAGCTACGCGTTGACCGGGCGCGATATGCAGGTCGAGGCTCTGTACCAAAGGCGGCGAGAAGGGTAGGTATCCGAAAGTCACCTTTTGCAGCTCGAGCTCTCCGGTGAATCTCTGTGGCCGCCACTCGTCTTCGCTCGAAACATCCTCGACGTTTTCATCTCTCCGGTGCTCCAGCACGTCGTCCAGACGCTCGACGTCGCCGCGGAGCTGCTGCAGGGCGGAGCCCACCTGGGCCAGGCTCTCGACCGGACGAAGAAAACTCGCCATCAAGCTCTGAAACGCCACCAAAGTACCGATGGTCATCTGGCCGTCCATGACCCGTAGCGCACCCACCGAGAGCACCAGCAAGACGTTTACCTGGGAGAGAAACGACCCGATCATCATCAGGATCTGCTCCTGCCGTGCTGCCTGCTGCTGGGTATTGACCAGCTTGGCCTGATATCCCGCCCACTGGCCGAAGAACTCGTTTTCCGAGGCCGTAGCCTTGATGGTCTCGATCATCTGCAGCCCCCCGGCCGCTACCCCGCCGAGCTTGCCGGCGTGCTGGCTGACCTGTCGCGCGAGATCGGTCCGAATGCGCTCTGAACCGCGCAGCAGTGCCAGGTGCGCCGCCACGGTTAGGAAACCGATCAGGGTCAGCGGTGCGTCCAGGTACAACATGAACGCTCCGTAGAAAGTGACCAGCAACATGTCCAGCACCACGGTGGAGAGGCGTCCCGACAGCGTGCGGCTCACCGAATCATTCAGCCCGACGCGCCCGGCGAGATCACCCGGGGAACGCGCGAAGTAGAAGCCGACCGGAAGCCGGAGCGCGTGCCACATGAAGTTGCTCGACATGTTCACGCCCAGCTTCATCAACAGCTTGAGAAGGTAGCTGCGCTGCAGTGCGGTGAGCGCGCTTCGCAAGAGCGCCGCCAGCGCCATTCCTCCCAGCAGAGGCAGCAGCCAGTCCTGCTTGCCGCCGACCAGGACCTCGTCCACGAATACCTTGCTGAAAATGGGAGCGATCAAGCTGGGGACCGCCAGACACAAGCCGACCAGCGCCAGAAACCAGAGCGACGACCGCGCCCCCACCATCCGTCGCATCAGCGAGGGCAGCGGGGAAGGACGCCGGCCGCTGGGCTCGAACGACTCGGTGGGCTGCAGGCTGAGAACCACTCCGGTAAAGGCGTGATCGAACTCCTCGTCGCCGACCGTATAGCGTCCGGCCGCCGGGTCGTTGAGAAAGACCCTCCCCTTGTGAAATCCCTCCACCACCAGGAAATGGTTGAAATTCCAGTGCACGATGACCGGCATCGCCATTTCGCGTACGCCGCTCGGTTCCTTGCGAAACCCGCGCGCTTCCAGGCCGTACTGTCGCGCCGCCTTGAGTACGTTGCTGGCCTTGCTGCCGTCGCGCGACACGCCGCATCGCTCGCGCAGAACCGAGAGCGGAACGAAGGACCCGAAGTACTCGAGAACGATGGCGAGCGCGGCCGCGCCGCACTCGGTCGCCTCCATCTGGAGCCGCGTCTGAGTCCTGACCCGCTGCCCGGGTGTCGTTCTTTCGACGGTCACTTTTCGTTCAATCCGCTATCTCTATCGCATCGCGAGAGGATGATTCCCGGATCCAAGGGCGCGCTTTTTCTTCTCGACGGTGAGGTTCTGCGCCAGGCTCGGCAAGACCAGGGAAATCGGTCGCTGGCTGCGCGTCGTCACATAGGCCACGCAGCGGGTGCCGCCGGTGAGCACCAGATCCGGCCCCTCACCCGATGACCACTTATACCCGCTGGGAGTGGTGCTGTCCTTGATGAACTCCGCTCGCACCGCGATGGGAGCGCCCGAGGTCTCCTGCAGCAGGGTATTGACCAGTTGGTCGTTACGCAGCACGCGCATCATTCCCAGACGCGTAGAGGGAAAGCTCTCTACCGATTTCACCTTGCCGAGAATCACCCCGTAGCGTTCCTTGCGCACGATGGTCGGCGCGACCTGTACCTCCATTCCGGGCGTGATGATCTTTCCCTCTCGCGAATCGACGTACAGCAAAGCCTCCAGGCCACCTTTCTTACCCTGACGCTCGAGGCTGACGATGGGAGTGCCGGGCACCAGCAGGTCTCCGGCGATAGCGCGCACTTCTACCACTCGGCCGGTGTGGGTACTGGTGACACGGCTCTCTTTTTCCAGCCGCTCCTTGAGGAGCTTGAGTTGACGTTCCGTATCCTGAATCCGCAACTTCTCGCTCATCAGCGCCGCCTCGTTGGCGCGCTGGGCCGAGAAGTTGTCCACGTCCATTCTTCCGATGTCGGCCAGCAACGTTTCGGCGCTCAACCGCGTGGAGCGCAGGGCCTCGCGGGTGGCTTCCACCTTCTCGCCGGTTATCAAGCCTTTTGCCTGCAGGCCTTCCTGTTTCTTCAATCGAGCCGTCAGCTCCTTTGCGCGAGCCCGGTTAGCGGCTGCCGCAGCCTGAATGTTCTGGCGCGCTTCGGCGGTCGCTCGCTGGCGCAGGCCATCGTCGCGGCCGCCGGCGGCCTCGACCTTCGCGTAATTGGCCTTGAGCTCGTTCAAACGCGCCTCCAGACCGAATATCTGTTCCTTGAGCGCTGGCTGGGCGACCTGAGCGACGACGTCGCCCTCGCGGACGTGGTCGCCCACGTCCACCTCGATGGCGGTCACCTGGCCGGCACCGACCGCCACCACGTCCGCCAGGCCCGCCCTTGAGATCAGGAGGCCACTGGCCTGGAGCTTGGTCGGAATACGTCCGAACACGCCCCAGACCAGCGCGGTGACCAGCAGCAGACCGCAAGCGACCAGGGCCAGCCACGCCTTGGCGTCGGTTACTCGCATCAGCGTATGCAGCTTCTCGGGCGACGCCAGCCGGTCTAGCGCCGCCTGGCGAAATACCTTGTCCGCTTTCACCGGGACTCTCCCGCGTCGATCATCTGCGAAACCGCACGCGGCGTTTCGCGCTGGCTGTCCGGCAGCGACCCCATCTGGAATTGAAGATGAGCGGCCGCTATCGAGTAGCGCGCCTGGTCGAGCAACTGATTTCGCTGGGCTTGAATCAACTGATCCTGAGAAAACGTGACGTTGATCACGGTACCCACTCCTTCGCGTAAACGATTCCTCTCGTTGTCGAGCGCCTTTTGGAATTGCTCTGCCGCTCGAGTCGAGGCTTCAACCGCGGCCGCCGAAAGCCGCAGATCGTTCAACGCCGTCACGACGTCGATACCGATTCTGCGGTCGAGATCATCGAGCGCAATCTGCGCCCCGTCGCGCTCCGCCCTTCGTGCCGCCCTCTCCGCGTCGCGCGCGGTATTCGAGACGGGCAACTCCAGACTGAGGCCGACTCCCGCGTTGGCGCCCGGTATACGGCTACCGGCAGCGGAAAAAAAGGCACCCGCACCGTCTTCGTCGATCGCACCGTTGTATCCCACCGATACGCTCAGATCCAGGGCCGGTTGGGCATTCTTCTCCGCACCCTCAAGCGCGACCTCGGTCGACCCGACCTCTTGCCTGAGCGCTTCCAGATCCTGGCGCCTCGTGAGGGCTCGTGATATCGCCTCGCGTTCGCTCACTTCCGGGAGCGCCGGAGCGGGAAAATCGTCTCCCGGTACCCGCGGCAATCCCTCCGAGAGCTCCAGTCCCATCGCCTCGTACAGGGTGTGCAGCGCCTGGATCTCGCCGTTCATGGCATCCTGCACCGCCCGGGTCCTGTTGGCGAGGTTGCCCTCTAGCTGCCGCAGGTCGGCGGCCGGACGTTCGTCGGCCCGGACCAGCTCGGTCGTGTCCTCGACCAGCTTTTTCGCACCCTCCTCGGCTTCTCGAAATTTTTCTACCGTCCGGACCATGGCCAGGTAGTGCCAGTAAGCCGAGATGGCAGCAAAGACCTGCCGCTGCGCGATATGGGCCACCTGGTGCGATGCCGCCTGCCGGCTCAGCCGGGCGGCATCGATGGCGCTGGCCGCTCCCGTGGTGCCCGCGCCGCGCAGCAGGGCCTGGGTGACGGTGAGATTCGCGCGCGCGCGATGATAGGGCTCATAGCCGTCGCGGTAGAAATCGTAGGCGGGATCGGAAGTGTCGACCGACCCGCCCGGCCGCTGGTGAATTCGTTGAATGCTGATGGTTGGCGATACGCTCATCCCCCACTGACTCAACCAGGATGCGCCCAGGTCCAGATTCGTGGTGTCTATGCTGTCGGACTCGTAATCCGGCAATCCCATCGAGAAAGCCGGAAGCACCGGGCTGGCCTCGTGCGAGTGACCGATACCGCTCGTGACCAGCGGATCAAAAGGCCCTTTGGCCGCCGCCAGCGCCGCCTCGCGCCCGGCGAGATTGACTCGCGCTCGGCGGATGGACGGATGGCTTTTCAGCGCGGTCTCGACGACGTAGAGCAATGACAGTTGCTTGGCGTGCTCCGGCGGCAACCGGGGCCTTTCGGTCGCGTCTGCCTTCGGTGTTTCGGTCGCGCTCTCGTCCGGGGCGGCGGCCCGGGGGGCGCTCTGAGCAAACGCCGGTTGTGCGCCCAAAAAGACGCACAGTCCCACAATCATGAAACCGAGCCTTCGTCCGTTTTTTATCATCGATCTGTTCCCGTAGCCAAATGTGAAACAACCATCATCCGTCAAGCAGCGTTCGGCCAAGCATTTCGAAGCGCACGCCGGCGCGATCGACGTTATCCAGAACCGTGTCGTCGAGCTCGTCCACCTCGTCCGGTTCGATACCCAGCTCGGCTGCGGTCGCCCGCCGTACGCGATCCGACAGCAAGGTCGCTACCGCGCGGTAGAAATGGGCGGCGAAGGCGGCGTTCCCGTCCAGGCCGGCCTGCAGTTTCTCCTTGGAGACAGTGAAGACCACCACGTTGCTGGTCGCGATTACCGTAGCGCTCGGCGGCCGCGCGTCGATGAACGACATCTCGCCGACGATCTCACCCGCGCCGAGGCTGGCGATGGTGCGTCCGGTCTTCTCGCTCCGTACGATCACCTCCCCCTCGAGGACGATATACAGCGTTTCGATCGGAACGCCCTCGCGAATCAGCACCGTGCCCGCGGCCAGGCGCTCCCGGCGTCCCTGGGCGGCGAGCCACTCAACGTCAGCATCCGTCAATTGCCCGAAAATAAAGAGGACCTTTCGCATGGGCGATTCTCCGTGGACTTCCCTGACTCACGATAGCAGAGCAGCTGGACCGGGTATTGAAACCACTTCTAGCTGGATAGATCTTTTCCGGCCCGAAATCACGGCAATACTGCGGTACGGCTGTGAGCAATTCTTTCTTTTCATTGGCTCTTGAGATCCCCCGCTTCGTTCGAAATGGCGTCGATAGCGAAATAGAGCGATGATCCCGGTTCGTCACGATCCGGGCGCCGGTTCGTCGATGGTCCGGCTCGGGAACACCGCCAGCCGGCCGTATTGCTCGTTCACCTCTTGCAATGTCGCGTTGAGCTTCCTGACTGTATCGTCATCGAACTCGGGGCTGTCTACGCGGACGCAGAACGTCTTCAAGAACTCCGGCCTCTGCCCCGGCCGCCGTTCGACCACCGTCGCCGGCACCCTGTCCAACCGAGCGATACCGTCGTAACCGAACAGAGAGACATATCCTGGATCGAGACCGTCACACCAGGGACGCACCAGGCACCGCTCGCAGGCGCCATCGTCGTCGTACTGCCGTGGCCATTGTCCGAGCTCCCGTTCGGTCGAGACGAGATCGAGCCGGCCGCCGATGGCGCAGACCGGGGTCTTCTCGACGGTGACGTCCAGTCCCAGCCGCTCGGAAACCGCGATCGCGTCGATCAGGTAGGGCGATACCCGGGACAGCGGCACCGCGTGGGGTTGGCACGATTGCACTTCGATCAGATTTCCGAACTTGATGCGCGTTACGCCCCAGCTGCCGACCTGCTCGGAAAACTCCCTCAACCTCTCGAAGTTCCTTTCCAGGATGACGATATTGACCTGAACCGGAAAGCCGCGCGCAACCGCGTTGGCGATCCCTCGCCGGGTCTCCCGGTAACTGCCCCGAACATTGGTGTAGCCATCGTGCACTCCGGCCGAGTCCCCGTATACGCTGGTCCTCAGGTAGATCTGGTCGCTGCCGAACTCTGCCAGCCGGTCGATGAAGGCGTCGTCCGCGAGCTTGCGGCCGTTGGTGGCCATCGAGCATTGGTGCCCGCGGTCTCGAGCGGCGCGGACCAGATCGATGAACCGGGGATGGATGGTCGGCTCACCGCCGAAGAACTCGACGCGCGCCCCTGCCGCCTGGCGAGCGATGACGCGCAGCGCCTGATCGGTATCCACCGTGTCCGCGGCGCCGATCTCGTCCCGTGTCATGCAGAAGATACAGCGCTGGTTGCACCGGCTCATCAGGCGTATGACCAGCAGGCCCGGGAACTCCAGAAAGGCTCCATCAGAGGATATGCGTGGCAAATAGGGCATCCGCCTCGTGTCTTGATTGTTATGACTAGTCGTCGCGACCGTAGACGAAGTGCCAGTCAATTAGCTCCACGTCAATGCCGAATTCAAGCACCAAACGGCGTACCGATTCACCGTCCGGATCGGTTCCCCAGGCACTGCCGAAGCCACAGGGAATCAAGATCAGGTCGATATCCGGGTCGGTCTGTAGACGCCGCCGGATCGTCCTCGCGTAGTCCTCTACGAACCGTCCCTCCAGCAGGGTAAAGTTGCCTCCCAGTCGGCTGGTTTCCAGTGGTTCGACCAGAAGCGTCATCCGCTTTCGCGCCTCGACGAACTCCGGGATCTTCCGGGTCAACATCTCGAAGACCGGCGCGACCAGCGGGGAGCTGAACAGCAGCACCTTCTTCGCCCGGTGTCGATCGATTGCACCGAATACATCGACCAGATGTTTGAGGCGAAAGTCGTCGGTGTGAAAGACGCCGTAGGCATTGCCGCGGTAGGGCAAGTCGGGGTCGTAGGGGTAGTCGGCCTGCGTCTGTGGCTGAAGGCGAAACTGCAGCTTCCGGCCCCGGCGGTTGACCTCCAGCACGACCCCGCACGCCGACTGCTGGGCGTGGAGCAGGATCGCGCGCGATTCATTACGGGTCAGAACCCTCTGACCGTTGATGGCCTCGACCACGTCGTTGGCCTGCACCCCGGCGCGGTATGCCGGCGAGTTGAGAATGACGCCGTCGATCCGGGCAACGATCGGAGTCGTGGAATATACGGTCGGTTCCACAAAGAGCGGTACGCGACAGCCTAGCGTCCGGCAAAACCCGGATACCCGTGCCCAGTGCTCTTCCCAGTCGACGTCGGGCTTCTCGCGAACCCATCGATGAACCAGCGGTAGACGGATCCGTATGGCGTAGGCCTCGTGCTGTTCCAGAAAACGCACGGTTTCCTCGATCGCCTCCAGCGACAGCGTCGGCCATGCCACCAGGCCGCCAACGAATGCAATCCCGTGGCGGCGGAGCCGCTCCGGCGCCTCGAGCGCGGTTTGCGTACGGCGTCCGAGCCCCATCAGCTCGCGATGCAGTCCCTCGTCCGCGACGTTCAGCGATAGCTTAATCAGCAGGGGTTTGAGTCGGGCGAGTTGCTCTACCGTCGCGTCGTCGAGGCAGGAGCCGTTGGTGGTGATACAGAACAGGTTCTTCTCGTCGCGCTGCCGCGCCGCCTGTAGAATGGCGACGGCCCGTGGATGCAGAAAGGTCTCCATCTCGGGGCGGTTCGACGGAAAGAGGCAGGCGCCGGTTTGCGGCGAGTAGTGGCGCAAACGGGTGTACGCCTCGCTTTCGTCCATGAATGACGTGTCCCGTACAAACGGCACATTCTGCTCGAAGCAGAATGCGCAGCGGCTGTTGCATCGTCCCGAAATCGGCAGGATAGCGTCCAGTGCGCTCGCGGCCTGGTTGTCGCACCACTGCGAAAGCTCGCGCAGTCGAAACCCGTCGACCTCCACCGGCTGGCCGTCTTTCTCGAGCTCGACCAGTGACAGCAACCTGCGGATCTCACGCGCAAGGTACCGAATACGCGGTTCGATGACCGCCAACGACTCTGGATCCATCACTGCTGGCATCAGCAAGACTCCCTGGACTACCGAAACGACGCGAATCGCCAACGTCACGGTAATGCGGCGAGTTGACAACCTTTACCATTTTTACTGGATAATGACGGTGACGTGGGAATGCCCCCTCGCTTCGCTCGAGCCCTCAACGATAACCGTTCAGGTAACCTGGGTGATTAACTGCTGTAGCCCTCGTGCGTCAAGTGGCACGCGATCGCAGGACCAAGCGTTGGCGCGGCCCGAGACAGCCGCGGGATAGCTCTCCGCTATCGCTTCGGGCTTCCACGTCTGACTCGCATTCATGGCGAAGTACACTTCGTCGGTGATCAGGCTTCGATACCGCTCCATCACGCGCGTTCCCGGGTTTGGCCACAGCAGCTCCCACTGTACGTGGGTCTGAACCCGGCCTTCCGAAAGGGCAAGCCATCGCTGCATGTCCGAGAGCAGGTGGTGCAACGAGGTGACCGTCTCAACCGGGCTGAGGATATAGGATATCGTCAGCCGTAACGGCAGGTCGTTCTGTTTCCACTTTCGTATGAACCGCTCCAGCCCGACCGCTTCTTCTTCGACCATCGCCTCGGTGCGCAACCGACCCCGGTATCTCCTGCCGATGAACGAAAGCCCTGGCTCTCCGATGGCTTCGCGGCCGACGAATATTCGCCGGATATTGTACCGCGCGGTTTCCTCCAGCACGCGGTCGGGATCGGCGAACGCCCTCGGGTCGTAGTAGCAGTGGACAAGGGGCGCGAAACCGAGAACCGACCGGACCTCCTGCAGGCAAGCAGCGGTATGCCGAGCGTTGGACCCGGAAAAGGGGTTGGGGTCGAGCAGCTTGAGATAGGCGAAGCGCCGGCGGATGTCGGTACCGGCCGCCAGCTGCCGGAATGCCTCTCCGATCTGCGGCGCGGTAAAGCGGTGCTTCTCGCCCAGGCGGCAGTAGTCGCAACCATTGGAGCAACCGGTCGAGAACATGGCCGTAACATCGATACCGTGAGGTTTCTCGGTAACGATGAGTGGCGGTCGAGTTAGCTCTACCACTTCGGATCTTCCACTGCCTCGAATTGCGTTGCCGTCGCGGACGTAATACCCCGTTGGCAGGCGCTCGATGCGGTATTGTCGCGGCTCCGAGCCGTTGGCCTGCAGAGCGCGTACCAGCTCGACCAGCGCGGAAAGACCGCCGTACACCACCCCGTCGTACGGGCATCCGGCACCGTCATCGCGCCTCCACCGCAAGGTGGCCTCGATGGAGTCCCGGCTCCCCTCGCCTCGCCGGGCGTCGGGATCGCGAACGAAAAAAGGACCGCCGGCAATGATCAGCAACGGGATACCGAGCGCCTCGCACTGCTCGCGAACGTGATGCATCAGGATCATGGCGTTCAGCGCGGTCGATGCCCAGTTCGTCACTCCGATCACGTTCAAACAGTCGGGCCGGCAGCAACGCATCACTCGGGCCATCATCTCGGCAAAGGCTTCCGGGGCAGTTCGGGAATCAAAGGGCTGGCGAATCGGTAGATCGCATTCGATGCCCTGTGCTTGCAGCGTGTTCCGGGCCAGTGCGCCGACGTAGGTCGGCCCATCCACGAGAAACCTTCCGTCTCGGACCACTATCAAGGGATTGATGAACATCACCTGAAGCTTCATTTCCCTGGTCACCAGTTGGGATTGGCCGGAATTGCCAGGCTCAGGTACCTGCCGTTCTCTTCTACCATCAAGCCCAGGCGGCAAAACTCGTCCATGATCGCCTTCACCCCCTCCTCGGAAGGGATCGACGCGCCACCCCCGGTCGCCAGGGACGACTGCACCTGCGAGGGTCCCCGCATCGTCTCGTCGCAGGCGGCGTAAATGGAACCGAACGGTTCGCCGAAACGATGGGTTCCGCGCGGCCAGCCGTCACGGCTGTCCTCGATGATGAGAACGCCCGGCGTGCGCCGGTAGAACAGCGTATCGGGTGCGCCGGAAAACCAGCGCTGCCGCCACCGTTCGATCCACTCGATGGTTTGCCGGTGCACGTCTGCCGCCACCGTGTCGTCCATCTCGCAGTCGAAGAAAAACGCGACCCGGTCGATGTCCAGCGAAGGTGGATATACGTAGCGGTACGACCGTTGCGGCCTCAGGTTACGAATCGGATAGCGCTGGTGATCGGTGAAAAGCGGCGAGAAGCGCTCGACCCAGACCGGACCGACGGTACCGGGCGGCTCGAGATGGCTGATGCGCTTGACGACCTCCAGTTCCTGCCGGTAGTCCTGCTCCGTCTCTCCCGGTACGCCCCAGAGCAGGTTCCAGGCCGCCTGCACCTTGTAGTAGCGAGCCCACTTGAGGTAGCGCAGGTTGTGGAGCACGGTCGCGCCCTTGTTCATCAGACGGAGCACGTTGCTGCTCAGGCTCTCGACGCCGGGCTGTATGGTCCGGGCGCCTCCTCGGTACAGGGTGTGAATCTGACGACGCGTGAGGTTGGACTTGGTTTCGTAGTAGAACTCGAAATCGATCTTCCTATCCCTCACCTCGGCGAAAAAGCGCTCCACCATGCGCATGTCCATGATGCTATCGGTCGCCGAGAAGGAGGTGATACCGTATCGCTGAGCGAGCACGGCCAGCTCCTGCAGGAGTCTTTCCGGGCTCTTGCTTCGATAGGCTATACCAAGGGTATTGAATCCGCAGAACGTACACTGGTGCTTCTGTCCCCACCAGCAGCCTCGCGACCCCTCGAAGGGAAGGAACCATCCACAGTCGCTTCGCCGGGTCAGGCCGAGCCGCCCGGCTCGCTCGAAGAACTCATCGTGGTTGGCGGTGGGAAGCGTATCGAGATCCCGCGTCAGCTCTGCCCTACCGGTGGACCGGATGCCATCCGCAGTCCGCATCAGCAGGCCGGCAACCTCGTCGGGCGGCGAGTGCGACGCCAAGCCGCGCAGCAGCGCGGGAAAAGAGACATCCGCGTCGCCCACCGCTACGTAGTCTATGAAGGGAAAGCAACGGATGAACTCCTCGCCGGCTTCCCCTTCCAGGTTGGCGCCGCCGAAGACGATTACCACCTCCGGCCAGCGTTCCTTGATACGGCGGGCCAACGCCAGCGACGCTACCTGTTGCTGGAAGGTCGAGGTGAATCCCACCACGCGGTACTGCCCCCAGTCCGTGGAGGCAATGCAGTCGTCTACGAATCGCGGAACAATCTCGTGCCGTAGCCGGGTGAGTAGAGAAGTGTCCCAGCCAAACCGTCTGGCGAATTCGATCACGCCGGGACACTCGGCGAGATAATCGGCATCCGCCGAGCTCGACTCCCCCTCGAAGGCCGCGACGCTGAAGAGCCATTCGCAAAGCTGATCATGGTGGGTGCGGCACAGCGCGTCGTATACGCCGCGGTCGAGCCGGGCCGCCAGGTCGAGATTCAGGTGATAACAGTCGGTGGAAAATCCGGCGCGCTCGGCAATCGCCTGCAATAGACCGATCGCAGCCGACGGCCCTCCGATGAGGTGAAACGGCATGCAGACCAGCGCTACGCGAAAGGCAGAATCCTCCCCGGGACCGGTGGCGGCGTTGGAAGGTTCGCTGGTCACGCCTTACCGTTTTCGTCTTCGCGTAAAATCCGGATCTGCTTTTCCGGTCGGTTAATAAACGCAAAGGAATCGACGCATACGGGCTCGCCTTTGAAATAAAAACGGACAATCCCCAGCAGGTCCATCACGGTCTCGCGATAGAATTGCTCCAGGTCCGCCGGTGACCGATCGGCCGGTGGAAGCGCTACCCGGAACACCGTATCGGTTTCGTTCTCCGTCGGCTTTCCCGCGCCGGCCGATCCTTCGTGGTCCGATGGCTCGCGCGACAACCGAACCGCGTCGGTGTCTTCCCCCCCTTTGCGGGCTGACGTCATATGCGGCTTCTTGGAGGGGCGAAACGGTTTCAAACTTTCTCCTGTCGTCTTTTGGGCGGGGCAGCCCCACCTGCGGCGTCACTCCTCGCGTCCGGGGCCGGCGCGCTCCGAAATCTTCGGTCCTCGGTTTTTACATCCCCTTCTAGACTCGAGTTTGGCGGTTTTTCCTGCTGCGAGCGGTCCAAAACGCGCCTAG
>CAYVFC010000137.1:0-21862 GCA_964450715.1 uncultured Sandaracinaceae bacterium
CTCTTTGAGGCCGGCGAATTCTCGCGGGCCAGGCTCGCCTACCAGCGGCTGCGCGACGACGCCAGGGAGGCCACGGCCGAGCAGCTGCAGCAGCTCGATGATCGTATCCGCGAATGCCGCGACGGCTCGGCCCGGGCGCACCTGCGCCAGGCGGAACAGCTGTACCAACAGGGCGACCTCGAGCAGGCGCTGGAAGAGACCGGCATCGCCGACGAGCTGGCCGCCGACGAGCAGGTCATCGGCCGCGCCAGGGAGCTCGGCGAACGGATCGAGCAACGGATGGCGCGTGAGGATGCAGACGAGCCCGCTGCCCCATCCGAAGAGGACCGCTTCGTGGCCATCGCGGGCACCTGGGAGGAGGAGCAGGAGGAAGAGTACGAGCGATACGGAGAGGCGCTGCGCGAGGCGCTTCTGCTGCTGTACGACGACAAGGCGGAGCAGGCGCTGCCGCTGCTGGAGAAGCTGCTGCAGGAAGCCAGGGACCCGCACTTCCTGCATTTCGAGGTGGGCCGGGCCCGCTTGCTGAACGGCGACGAGTCGGGCGGGAGCGAGGCGCTGCACACCTTCCTGTCCAGCATCGGTCCCGACGAAGGGGGCCTGGCCCGGTTGAGCGCGCACGTGGAGCTGGCCCGGCTGGCCCGCAGCGCGGGACGATTCGAGCAGGCGGTGGAGCAGCTGCAGGCGGCCATGGAGGCCATGCCCAGCGATCCGCGCCCCTATCTGTGGATGGGCACTTTCCTGCGCCAGGAGGGACACGCCGAGCAGGCCGTCGAGGTCCTGCAGGCGGGTATAGAGGTGATGAGCAACACCCATCCGGACTGGCGCCTGATCCAGGAGATGGGGCTGGCCCACGCGGACGCGGGCGACGAGCCCGCCGCGGTTGAAAAGCTGGAGCAGGTGGTGGAAATCCTCGCCTCCCGGGGCATTCTCGACCTGCCGCCCGAGACCGCCATCCGGCTGGCCGAGCTGCACGAGAAGTCGGGTCAGCTCGCCCGCGCCGCCGATCTGTTCGCCATGTTGGCCCAGGGCAGCGACGGCGAGGGTCGCTTCGGTTACTACGATCAGGCCGGCCGTCTGCTCGAGCAGATCGGTATGCGGGAAGAGGCGCGGCGCATGCTGCTGCGCGCCCGCGAGCTCGCCCCCGAAGACCCGGAGGCCCGCGAACGGCTGGAGGCCAGGCTGCAAGCGCTGCAAGGTTGAAACGAGGAACAGAGAGGCATGGTACGGGTCATCGAGACGGCAGCTGATTTACTCTCCGTATGCGACGGGTATCGCGCGGCGGGAGAGCGCGTGGGGCTGGTGCCCACCATGGGGGCGCTGCACCGCGGCCACCTCTCGCTGGTCGAGGCCGCGCGGCAGGCGGGAGCGGCGCGCATCGCGCTTTCCATCTTCGTCAACCCCACCCAGTTCGGAGCTGGCGAGGATTTCGACCGCTACCCCCGCACCAGGCAGGAAGACCTGCAGAAGTGCGAGCAGGCCGGCGTGGACCTAGTCTACGCCCCGGACCTGCGCGCTGTCTACCCGCCGGATTTCCAGACCTACGTACAGGTCGAGCACCTCACTAGCGACTTCGAGGGCCGTTTTCGGCCCACCCACTTCCGCGGAGTGACCACCATCGTGGCCAAGCTCTTCAACGCGACCGGCCCCTGCCTGGCGGCCTTCGGCCGCAAGGACTACCAGCAGTGGCGCGTCATCGAACGGATGGCCCGCGATCTCGACCTGCCCGTCGAGGTCATGGGATGCCCGACCGTACGAGAGCCGGACGGGCTGGCCATGTCCTCGCGCAACCGCTACCTCGCTCCCGTGGAGAGGGAGCGCGCGCTGGCCATCCACCGGGGGCTGGGCGCGGCCGATCGGGCCTTTCGAGACGGGGAGCGCGACGCGGCCGCGCTGGAACGGCTGGTGCGCGACCCGGTGCAACAAGCGTTCGACCGCGTCGACTACGCGGCCGTGGCCGACGCGCGCACCCTGGCCCCCTGCAGCGGGAGCATCGCGGAGCCGGCCGTGGTCCTGGTGGCCGCGCACCTCGGGTCGACCCGTCTGATCGACAACGCGGTTCTGGGAGAGGACGCGATGTAGCGACGGGCGACGTGTGCTATGCTCAAGCGAGCCAGCGTCATGACCGAGAAAAACCTGCGACCCGAATCCGCCAACATCACCGGATCGATGCTCAGGCTTTCCCGCCTCTTCGACGGGATGGACGAACGGGTACTGGACCGCCTGGCTTCCGAGTTGCAGGTACAGACCGCCGCGCCCGGCCAGGTGCTGATCGGAGAGGGCCAGGTCGCCTCGCACATGTACGTGGTAATTTCCGGAGAGCTAGAGGTGATCAAGGCCAACAAGGCCGGCCGCAACGCGCGCATGGCGCTGCTGGGGCCGGGCGACTGGGTGGGCGAGATGGCCATCCTCGACGTCAAGCCCCGCTCGGCCACCGTCACGGTGCTCGCGCCCAGCACCTTGGTGATGTTGTCGGCCGTGGACGTCACCCGCTTGCTCTTCGAAGAAAACGTCGAGCAGTACGCGATTTTTATCCGCAATATCGCGCGCGAGCTCAGCCGGCGCCTGAGGGTGGCCGACGGCCTCATCGCCCAGTCCGCCACCCGTCTGGCCAAACAGTACGTCAAGCAACGCAAAAACTGCCCCGAGTAGCGCCGCGTATCGGGAAAGCGGGCAGAGGGGAAGGACGGCGGCAAAAGGCTGTCCGGAAAAGTCCCCTTTTTGTCCTTTCCGGGCCACCCCTGGCAGCTCTTCCCTTGGTAGGGGATTGGTATCGATGTTCCCAGTTTCGATCCGACAACCACCTACCTCGAGGAAGACCCAATGCCCAAACACCTCTTTTCTATTCTGGGAGCCGCCCTCTGCCTGGCCGCCACGGGCGCGGCGCGCGCGGACGGCACCGTCATCCACCTGGGATCCCCGCTGCCGGGCGTCAGCCTGGAGGTGAGCGACAGCCAGCAAACCTGGACCGAGGTCACCGATGCTTCGGGAGCCTATACCTTCGACACATCGACGCTACCCAACGGAAGCTACACCATCACGCCCGCGGCCGATCGCCGCAGCTTCAGCCCCGAGACCATCGGGATCACCATCGACCAGGGGTCGGGCGTGGTCATCGACAGCCCTGACGGCACCCTCGATTTCGTCACCGTGTTCAAGCCCTCCCTGCACGGCTTTCACTTCGAGAACTACTTCGACGGCAAGACCTGGCCCGGTCTATGCGCGGGCATGGCCTACTCGGCCAGCGACTACTACCGGCAGGGGCTGAACACGCCGGGAGACATCGAGACGCCCACCAGCGGCCCCCTGTACAGCTATATCTTCAACCGGCAGTCGAACGCTTGGTTTCAACCCTCTATTTTGAGCTCGAAAAACGCCTACTGGACGGGAATCCGCTGGGGCGACAAGCCGGTCGAGGAGACCCAGGCGCTCACCTACCAAGAGTTCTTCCAGAAGGTCCAGAGCGACCTCGACCTCGGCATTCCCGTGCCGATCTTCCTCAACCTGACCAAGACGGAAAGCGTGGACCACAACCACGCCGTGCTCGCCTACGACTATTACTACCAGGGCGACTACATCTACATAAAGATCTACGACTCCAATTACCCTTGTCCCTATCCGCTGAGGAAGTTCCCCAACGATCCTACCGCTTGCGACAAGATCGCGGTTCGGGCCGGGATCATCAGCACCTCGTACGGCCCGGGCCTGGAGACGCGCCGGGTGTGGGTGATGGACGAGACGGATCCCTCCCAGGACGTTACGGTGAGCGGCCCGGAGTACGGTTTTTTCAGGTACGATTACTACGTACCGAAATCCGTCCCCTCGGATATCCGGCCGCCCTGCGGCGCGCCCGAGGTGACCGCCGCCGTGCTCGGCGATCAGGTCCAGGTCTGCTGGCAATACGGTTGCCAGGCCGCCGATCACATCAAGGTCCTCTCCCAGGAGCTGATCGAGGACTTCAGCTACCTGGAGTACGACCGAACCCCGGCCTTCATCACCGAATACACGGTGCCGGTGAGCGGCGACGGCTGCGTCGACATCGCCCGCGGGATGGACGGCATGCAGTTCGTCAAGGCCGCGGCCTGCAACCGCGACGACGTATGCGGCGATTACTCCGAGACCGCCGCCGTCTGTAACTGGTCCCCCGCCTACACGAAGAGCTGTCAGGGTGATTTTCACGTGCAGAGCGCCGAGGATCTGGCGGCGATCCAGGGCTGCACGACCATCACCGGGAACGTCGCCGTCGTATTCACGCCCTTCACCGATCTGGCCGGGCTCGAGTGCCTGACCGAGGTCGGCGGCTATCTCTACCTCGGGGACAACCGTTCGCTGACCGATATCGGGGCGTTGTCGAACCTGACCACGGTGAACGGCGCACTGGCCCTGGCCTTCGACCACAGCCTGACCAGCCTGCAGGGCCTGCAGGGCGTGACCTCGGTCGGCGGGATGATCATCGCCGATCTGCCGCTCACCGATCTGGCCGGGCTCGACAACCTGGCCAGCGTCGACGGCGATCTGATCCTGACGCACAACACAGAGCTGTTGAACGTCGACGCGCTGAGCTCGCTGGCCTCGGTCGGCGGCACGCTGCGCCTGGAGTCCAGCCACGACCTGCAAGACCTCTACGGTCTGGCAAGCCTGACCAGCATCGGCGGCGATCTCGAGGTCGTGAGTTGTTACTCGCTGGCGGACCTCGACGGGTTGGAGAACCTGGCGACCCTCGGCGGCGACCTGGATATGAGATACAACTACGATCTGGCGCTCTGCGAGATCGAGCAGCTTCGCGATCGGCTCACGGCCGGCGGCTGGGTCGATCCCAACGGCATCGACGACTTCGTGTCGAACTGCGACGCCTGCCTCTGCCAGTAGTCTACCGCGGCCGTGGCCTGCGAGGGGCTGCGGCCGCATCCCCAGCAACCCCCATACCCGATCCCACCAGCAGCAGCACCTCGCACCCGTCGCGGCTTACCCCAGCCGCGGCGGGGTTTTTTTTCAGCACAGCGCAAAACGGAAGGGAGACGAAAGGGGATAAATCCGTCCCCCTTCACCCGTACCGTGGTGGAGGGGCAGGCCGGAAATTTCCGACCTACGGCCGAAGCTGGTACCACACTGAAATAGGGATACCGGACGACCGACTCCCCGCATCCGGTCCGCCAGGGTCATGAAGAAAGGCGTGACAGCAGATCTGCAACCCGTCGTTTCGAACGGCGACGGCTCGCGATCACCCGCTCCGTCCGACGACCAGTACACCCTCCTCTCGCTCACTCCGGTCGCCATCGAGCCCCGTACCAGGTCCTCGGTTCCACCGCCCCTGCCCACCGCAGCGGGACACCGTAGATCCGGACGCGTGGCCGGACGCTTGGAGCATCGCTGGGGTCCCCTGTTCTTCATGTTCTGCACGGGCGCCTTCCTGCTGATGGTCGGCATGGCGGTCGGCGCCAAGATGATCGCGCCAGGTCTGGCAAACGCCGCTTACGCACAAGCGGGCGATGACCGGATTCCGGCAGGGACCCAAGCTGCGTCTTCCGAACCCGGGGCGCCATCCCCGGTGATCGCCGTCGAGCTGCAACAGATCATCGGCGACCACCGGAGCCCGACCTCGGACCCCGGACCGCCCGAGACGGCGGTCGAGACGGGTCGGTCGGATGGGCGCCAGGCGCCTGCCGGAATGCCTTCCCGAAGCCAGCGCCGGGTAGCGGCTTCGCGGCCCGGGAAGAAGATGGACGCGCAGTCCCGCGCCATGATCGAGCGCATGGGCGCGAGCGCCGAGCTGGTGCCCTCGGAAGCTCTCGCGAGCAAGGCGGGGGTAGCGTTGAAAAAGAGGCCCGAGGGGCTGGGCGAGGAGCAGCTGTACCGGGTCATCAGCCGCGGAAAGCGGCAGCTGCAGCGCTGCTACGAGACCGCGCTGCGCTATATGGTCTCGGACGAGACCATCCGCCTCGACGTCGACCTGACCGTGGGACGGTCGGGCAGGGTCGACCGGGTCAACACCCGCGGGCGGACGCTGGGCGACATGGAAGATTGCATCGAGCGCGCCATCCGCGCCTGGCGTTTCCCGCCGGCCGGCCGTACGACCCGGAGCTCGTTTCCGCTCATCTTCCAGCCAGGCAGGTGACGGGAGCCAAAAGCGGTTACCCCCTCCCGTCGTCTTTCGGGTCGGGATTCTACCACCGCTTCTATTGATTCCCGAAACCGTTCGCCTCGCCGCAGTCCGGGCAGACCCAGGTGATGTTGTTGCAGGTCATCCCCCAGGCGTTCTCATGCATACATTCCTGACAGATCACGAAACCACACCTGCAGGACCAGACGAAGGGGGCCTCGGCCTTGCAGCAACAGCAGGTCCCCTGCCGTTTCTTCGTCCGATTTTCCGTCCGGTCCGTGCGCGCTGGTTTCCGCTTCATGCCGGCGGATTTCATAGTATGAATGCGCGCGCTATGGTAGGCGCTATGCTCCTGCTCCCCGCGAGTCGCCCGTGCAGGTAACGCCGCCCGCCGCCCGTAGAAACCGCCTGGCCTCGGCCGTGACGGCGGCCATCCTGGCCGGCTTCGTCTTCCTCTGGGCGTGGATCGGGCGGACGCGGGAAGCGACTGGTTGGGCGGTTTGGAGCCTTGCGGCGCTCGCGGTCGGCGTGGCGGCCTACCTGCTGTTCACCCGCAAGTACCGGCGGCGCAGCCGGGTGGTGCGCCTCCCCTTTCCCGAGCGGTGGCGCGAGATCCTGCAGGCGCGCGTGGCCTTCTACCGGATGCTCGATGCGGACGAGCGCCGCGGCTTCGAGCGACGCGTGCAGGTTTTCCTCGACGAGATCCGCATCACCGGTATCGAGACCGAGGTAGACGACGAGATCCGGCTGCTGGTGGCCGCCAGCGCCATCATCCCTATCTTCGGCTTCGAGGAGTGGGAATACGACAACCTAGCCGAGGTCTTGGTCTACCCCTCGCTGTTCGACCGGGATAAGCGGATCGAGGGAGCCGGCCGCTCCATCTCCGGGATGGTGCACGGCGGCGGTGCGCTCAACCGGATCATGATCCTCTCCAAACCCGACCTGCTGCAGGGCTTCCGCAATCCCACCGACCGGCACAACGTCGGCATCCACGAGTTCGCCCACCTGATCGACGGCGCTGACGGAAGCATGGACGGCATCCCGGCCGCGGCCTGCCCCGACTGCGTGAAGCCCTGGATCGAGATCATGCGCGTCGAGCTGCAGAGACTCGCTGCAGGCGACTCGGTACTCAGACGCTACGGGTTGACCAGCGAGGCCGAGTTCTTCGCCGTGGCCGCCGAGGTCTTCTTCGAGCGGCCGCGACTGCTCGCGGCCAAGCATCCGGAGCTGTACGCCCTGCTCCGCCGCGTCTTTGCCCAGGATCTGCGGTCGCGGATCACCGGCACCCTGCGCTCCATGCTGCGCCCCTACCCGCGCAAGATCGGTCGCAACCGCAAGTGCCCGTGCGGCAGCGGGAAGAAATTCAAACGCTGCTGCTTAAAGCGCGCTTGAACCTATTTGCTCTTGCTCGCTCCGCGCGACGACATCCGCTTGCCGGCCATGCGGTTCAGGCGGCGGCGGGCCTTGGCCTTCAGCTTGGCGCGAAAGCGGTTGGAGCGGTTGCGTAGCTTGTTGCGCGAGTTGCCCTTGGAGTAGATGTACATGGGAGACCGTCCTCTGCCGGAAAGGGCCTTTTAATGGGTAAGCGGCCTTTGCGCAACCGGCGCGTTCGTATTGGGCGGTCGATCGCGCCGCGGTCTGGTATCGCCCGCGCGGCGAAACGGGTAGATCCCCCTGAAATCGGCCGCAATCTCTGGACAATTGGCCGGCCGATGGCATGATGTTTTTCCTTTTTCTTTCCGGCCCGACGCGGGAATCGTTCCCCGGCAGGCGCGGCCGGAGTCCAGGAGACGTATTGAATGGCTAGAGCACAGTCCAGCAAACCCACTACGGGTGCGGAACGGATGGTGAAGTGCCTGGGGGAAGAGGGCGTCGAGATCATCTTCGGGCTGCCCGGCGGCGCCGCCATCCCCCTGTTCGACGCGCTGGTCGGTTCTGAGATCCGGCTCATCCAGGTCAGGCACGAGCAGGGAGCCACCCACATGGCCGACGGCTACGCGCGGGCGACCGGCAAGCCCGGTGTGGTGGCCGTTACCTCGGGACCGGGCGCCACCAACACGGTAACCGGGCTGCTGACCGCGCTGATGGACTCCTCGCCGGTGGTGGTGCTGACCGGACAGACCGTGAAGTCGCTGCTGGGCAAGGACGCCTTTCAGGAAGCGGACGTGACCGGCATCACCTATCCGCTGGTCAAGCACAGCTACCTGGTCACCGACGTCAACGACATCCCGCGCGTCTTCAAGGAGGCCTTCTACCTGGCCACCAGCGGCCGTCCCGGCCCGGTACTGATCGACGTGCCCAAGGACGTAGCCTCGACCGTCTGCACCGCGCCCCGGGCGGGCAAGGTGAGCATTCCGGGTTTCTCGGTGCCGGCTCACGCGGATCGCGCCGAGCTGCAGACGGCGGCCCGGCTCTTGAATGCCTCGCGCAGGCCCCTGCTGCTGCTGGGACAGGGAGCGGTGATCGCGCGGGCGCGCAAGGCGGTGACGGCGCTGGCCGAAAAGCTGAACAGCCCGGTGGTGACCACGCTGCTCGGCAAGGGGGCCATGGACGAAACCCACCGACTTCATCTCGGTATGCTGGGCATGCACGGAACCGCTTACGCCAACATGGCGGTCATGGAGTGCGACCTGATCATGTCCATCGGCTCGCGCTGGGACGATCGCATCACCAGCAAGCTGGACGAGTTCTGCTCGAACGCCGCCCGCATCCACATCGACATCGATCCCTCCGAGTTCGACAAGACGGTCAAGTGCGACGTCCACCTGCTGGGCGATGCGCGCCTGGTGGTCGAGGATCTGCTCCCCCTGGTCAAGCCGCTCGACACCCGGCAGTGGGTGAGCAAGTGCAACGGCTGGCGCAAGAAGTACCCGCTCAAGTACCTGAAGAACGACAAGATGCGTACCGCGCAGATCATCGATCATCTGGACAAGCTGACCAAAGGCAAGGCCATCGTGGTCACCGACGTGGGCCAGCACCAGATGTGGACCGCCCAGTTCATCCGGGTACGCTCCAGCCGCATGTGGCTGAGCTCGGGCGGAGCGGGCACCATGGGCTTCGGAATGCCCGCGGCCATCGGCGCACAGCTAGGCTGCCCGGACAAGCAGGTCTGGGCCGTGGTCGGCGACGGCGGCTTCCAGATGACGCAGGCCGAGCTGGCCACCGCCGCCATCCACAAGCTGCCCATCAAGGTCATCATCAGCAACAACCGCTACCTGGGCATGGTGAGGCAGTGGCAGGAGCTTTTCTTCGAGAACCGCCTCTCCGGAGTGGCGCTGCAGGGCAGCCCGGATTTCGTCAAGCTGGCCGAGGCCTACGGCGTCAAGGCGCTGCGAATCAACCGCCCGGGAGACATCGACCGGGTGCTGAAGGAAGCGGCCAGGTACCGCCGCGGCCCCTGTCTGATCGACGCGAATGTCTTCCAGGAAGACAACGTGTTTCCCATGATCCCGGCCGGCGCCCCCATCAGCGGGATGCTGATCGACAGACCAACCCCCGGTAATAAGTAACGAGGGGAAATCCCCATGCAGAATACCGTAGCCAAGAAGAACCTCTACACGCTGTCGCTGGTGGTACGCGACCGACCGGGCGTGCTGGTGCGCATCGCCCTGGTCTTCGCCCGGCGCGGCTACAACATCGCCAGCCTGACCGTGAGCCCCGGCGCCGAGGGGGGCTTTTCCCGCATGACCATCACCTGCAGCGGCGATCCGGAAACGCTGGAGCAGATCATCAAGCAGCTGGCCAAGCTGATCGACGTGGTCTACGTGACCGACCACGCGGGCGAGACGCCCATCGAGGTCGAGATAGCCCTGGTAAAGATCAGGAGCACCCTGGACAACCGCACCGAAATCCTGCAGATCGCCGAGCACTACAAGGCCAAGGTGGTCGACTACGGGGCGGAGACCCTGATCCTGCGCGTGGAGGGAACCAGCGAGAAGGTCGAGGTCTTCCACGCCCTGCTCAAGAGCTACAACGTCGAGGAGCTGGTCCGCTCGGGCAAGATCGTCATGGACCGCGGCCCCAGTCAGTTCGCCCACATGCTCAAGAACGGGGGCAAATCCCGGTAAAAACGGGGCTACAAGAAGTCGACCGGGCCCGCGCCCTGGCGCGTGACCACCGGCTCGTCGCCCGACAGGTCGATGATGGTCGAGGGGGTGACCCCGCAGGTATCGGCGTCGATGACCAGGTCCAGCTGCGGGAAGCTCTGGTCGATCTCGGCCGGGTCGATCAGGACCTCGTCCCCCCGCGAAGCGCTGGTAGAGACGATGGGACGCCCCAGCGCCTTGACCAGGGCGATGGCGACCGGATGATCGGGAACGCGGATGCCGACGGTCTTGCGCTTCATCATCAAGACCTTGGGCACCTCGCGGGTTGCCTTGAGGATGAAGGTGTAGGGACCGGGCACCAGCCGTTTCATGATCCGGTAGGCGCTGTCGTTCACGAAGCCGTAGGAGGCGATATCGCTCAGGTCGGGACAGACGAAGGACATCAGGTGCTCCCGCGGCATCGCCTTGATCTGGTAGATGCGGTCCACCGCTTTCTTGTTGGTGATGTCGCAGCCCAGCCCGTAGACCGTGTCCGTCGGGTAGGCGATGATGCCACCCTGCTCGAGCACTTCCTTTGCCCGCTCGATCTTGCGCGGTTGCGGATGCTGGGGGTTGATGGCCAGACGCATGAGGAGATCCAGAGGTGCGGGGCGTCTAGCCGCTCGTCTGCCGCCGGTCAAGCTCCCGGTATGCGGCGCGAGGCGAAAAGGGGTTGCCAGGCGGCCGGCGATCGGTAAAAAATTCGGCGCCTGTCGCGGGCGCCCCGCTCCTTGCCCCTTCCGGCTCCGCCGCCCGGTTCTCATCGGATGACAGAAAGCGAATCAAAACCCTTCCTGGTCCTGACCGCCATCTGCGACGCCTCCGCCCGTCCGGCCGCCGTCACCCGCGGGCACGGGGAGGCGATGGAACGTGCGCTGAACGCCGCCGGCTCTCATCAGATCGACGGGCTGGACCTGGTCGAGCTTCCCATCTCTCCTCCCGCCTTTGCCGCGCTCAGAAAGCACCTGGGCGAGAGCCCGGATACGGTCACCGTGTACGATCTGTTCCCGCTCTCCGCGCGGCTCGACCCGCGTTACCGGACCCTGGCCGGCCAGTTCCTGGCCGCCGAAGCGCTGTGGGCGCTGGAGGAGCAGGGGCTGCTGCAGGGCGTTCCCTTCAGCATCAAGTTCGAGCTGCCAAAGGGGTGGGACAAGGACCCGAAGAAGCTGCACGGCAAGCTGATCGAGGCCGGAGCGCTCGATCTGGACCAGAGCGCGATCGCGACCTTCAAGCAGATCCGCGCAGCCTGGGAGGCCTCCGCGCGGCGGTGAGCCCCTCTGTTGTCATTTCGAGCAAAGCGAGAAATCTCGACTACGGCTGGTAGAGGCAGAGCGGATCGCTCTCGAAGGGATCGCCCAGCATGGTGAAGGCGCGCGCGCGCGAGCCGCCGCACATCCAGCGGAACTCGCAGCGCCCGCAGCGGCCCCGGTATTGGTCCGCGTCGCGGAGCTGAATCAAGAAGGGCGACTCTCTATAGAGCCTATCCAGCGGCGTCTGCTTGACGTTGCCCAGGCAGGGATGGGGCAAAAACCCCGCCGGAAATACCTCGCCGGTATGCGAAACGAAGATGACTCCGTTTCCATCGCGAATACCGAAACCCATGCTGGTGGCGAGCTTCTCCAGCTCTCGCCCGACCGTCCCCTCGCGCAGCTTTTGCTGCAGGAGATAGCGCCGGTAGTGCGGGGCCTCCACCGTGCTCAGGTGAAAGGGGGCTTGCGCGGATAGGCGGTAGATCCAGGCGAACAGCTCCTCTACCCGCTCGGCGGTGGGGATCCCCAGCTCGGTTCCCCGGCCGACGGGCACCAGCAAGAAAAGGCTCCAGCGTCGAACCGGCGGGTGCGCCTCCCGGACCAGCAGCTCGTACAGGGCCGGCAGGTCCGAGAGGGTATCGGCCGTCACCGTGGTGTTCACCTGCACGCTGAGCCCGAGCTCGCGCGCCCAGCCGAGCGCCTGAAGCGCGCGGTCGAAGGTGCCCTCGACCTGCCGGAAACCGTCGTGGCGCTCGGCCGAGGAGCCGTCCAGGCTGACCCCCAGCGCCATCACGCCCAGCCGCTTGAGCTCGCTCAGGTGGCGACGTTCCAGCAGCGGGGTGGTGGCGGGGGTGATGGCCATCGGTACGCGCTGATCGCGCCCGTAGGCGATGAGCTCGAAGATATCCTCCCGCTTCATCGGATCGCCCCCGGTGAGAACGACCATGCTCCCCATGCCGCTGGCGCACCGCAGCAGGTCGCGCCCCTGCGCGGTGTCGAGCTCGTCCGGATGGCGCTCCGGGTCGGCGTCCGCGCGGCAGTGCTGGCAGGCCAGATCGCAGGCCCGGGTGGTCTCCCAGTAGATGTTGCGCGGAGCCCGCGAGAATACGAAGGCCGGGTACTCGCCTCCGCTTCGCTCTGCGCCCAGACCCTTGAATCCGCTCTCGTGCATCACTCCCGGCTCCGGAACCCTCTGTCAGAAGCTCTTGTAGCGTCATTTCGATCGGACGCAAGAGCGTCTAGTGGGGCCGGTCCGCGTTGCAATACGGAGAGGTACGTCGTATCCCCTTTCCCGTGGAAGAATCGCCCGTCATCCTGCTCACCAACGACGACGGCGTACGGGCCGAGGGGCTGATCGCGCTGAGAAACGCCCTGTCGCCGGTCGGACGGGTGGTGGTGGTGGCGCCGGTCGCCCAGCAGAGCGCTTGCAGCCACGCGGTCACCCTGCAGCGTCCGCTGCGCTACGAACGGCACGATCCCGACACCTTTTCCGTGGACGGAACCCCGGCCGACTGCGTCTACCTGGCGCTGTTTGCCGAACGGTTTCTGCCGAGGCGTCCGGATCTGGTGCTCAGCGGCATCAACCACGGCGTGAACCTGGGCACGGACGTCTTCTACTCGGGAACGGTGGCCGGGGCGCGGGAGGCGGCCTTCCGGGCAATTCCGGCCATGGCCTTCTCCCACGAGCTGGACGAGCAGCCGCCCGACTTCGCCGCCCTGGCAGAGATCGCGCGAGAGATGGCCCTGCGCCTGCTGGAGACGCCGATGACTGACGGGCGGGCCCCGCTGCTCAACGTGAACTTCCCGCGCGGACGCTTCCGTGGCGCGCGTACCACCCATCTGGCCAGAAGGGTCTACCAAGACCGCGTCATCTCGCGGACCGACCCCTACGGTGCCGAGTACTTCTGGCTGGGAGGACGCCCGGTGATCCGAGAGCAGACCGAGGGCTCCGACGTCGACGCCGTCAACCGGGGCTATGTTTCCGTCACCCCGCTGGCGCTGGAGGCGATCGATGCGGCCCAGCTACCAGCCGCCGCCGAGGTGGCGGCTGTCGTCGAAGCCGACGGAACCGCGCGTCAACGGTCGGAGGGGGGTATGGGGAACTGAGATGACCTCGCTGGAATCCGAGGTGTAGCGGTGTGGAATCGTTTACCGGCCCATCGCTCGGCAAATATCGCCGATCGCAGCAATAACGCCAGCCAACCGGAGGAATCATGACCGACGATCGAATCAAGCTCATCCGCAACCGTATCCGGGATATCCCCGATTTTCCCAAGCCCGGAATCGTCTTCAAGGACATCACGCCGTTGCTCGGCGACCCGGCGGCCTTCGGCGCCTGTCTCGAGCTCTTCGAGGAGAAGCTGGCGAAGGTGGAGATCGATGTCATCATGGGCATCGAGTCGCGCGGTTTCATCTTCGGAGGCGCGCTGGCCTACAAGATGAAAAAGCGCTTCGTCCCGGCGCGCAAGCCCGGCAAGCTGCCCTACGAGAAGATCCGCATCGAGTACGCGCTGGAGTACGGGACCGACGCGCTGGAGGTGCACAAGGACGCGGTCGCCAAGGGCGAGAAGGTACTGGTGCTCGACGACCTGCTGGCCACGGGCGGCACCGCCAGCGGAACCTGCGAGCTGGTCCGCAAGCTCGGCGGCGAGGTGGCGGCGGTGGCCTTCGTGGTAGAGCTGGCCTTCCTGAACGGTGCCGAGAAGCTGGCGCCCATAAAGCCCATCTCGCTGATCGCGTACTGATACGCTATCGGGGTTAGACCTGGTACATCACGCGTTCGGAGAGGCGGTTGATCGCGTTGATTCCCTGGTTCCAGCTGATCTGCTGAAACATATCCCTCGCGCGGCCGACCAGATCGTCGCCGCGTTCGCCGCCCGCCTCGGCCAGCGCCAGCAAGCACTCGCCCGCGCTGCGGCGGTCTCCGAGCTCTACGAAAGCACGCAGGGCCGCCCGCAGCTCCTCCTCTCCCGCCTTGAGCCTCCCGGCGCTGGTCAGCATGGTGCCGAGCAGGTAGCGGCTGCGCGCCTCGCCCAGGATCGACTTTTCCTGCCGGGCGCAGTTGAGCGCTTCGCGGGCGTTCTCCAGCGCCACGTTGATATCGCCCTTAAGCTGCAAGCGTAGCTCGGCCAGCTCCGCGAACAGGCGCCACAACCCGGGCAGGGGCGAATCCGGCTCCCCGTCGACGTCGCCGCTGCTCCGCGCGATACGCACCCCCTCCTCCAGCTCGTTCGCCGCCCTGTTCAGATCGCCGATGCCGGCCAGTACACGGCCCAGCTCCAGGTAGCTCTCGGCCAGAAGCTGCGGGCTTCCCGCCGCGTAAGCCCTTCCCACCGCCTGCTGGGCTACTCGCAACGCGTCCTCGGCCCGGTCGCGTCCCAGCTCGAAGCGCGCCATGCTGCGTAGCAGCTGGGCGTGGAGCAGTGGATTACCCGCCGCCGCTTCGATGGCCTCCTTCAGGACCAGCTCCACGCCCACCGTGTCCTTCGAGTAGCGCATGCTGTCGGCGAGCTTGAGAGCCAGCTCCAGGCAGAGGCCGTCGTCCGGTTCCATCAGCAGCTGCCAGCGGGCGATGTGCAGCGCTCGGCGAAAATGGAGCGCCGCGCCCGAGTCGTCCAGGCACTGTTCGGACAGCTCGCCTGCTCGCTGTACGATGTCCAGCGCCAGGTCCCCCATCCGGGCCTCGTAAGCGTGCCGGGCCAGGGTGATGGGATCGAAAACCGCCGGGTCGTACAGCTCGACCACCCGCCGGTGCAACTCGCGGCGAGCCACCGCGGGCATCTGTTCCCGGGCGATCTGCGCGATGATCTTGTGGGAGACGACCAGCTGCTTATCGGTCTGCGGGAGCAGCAACCCCCTGCGCACCAGCAGCTTCAGCGCCGGCTCCCAGGGCTCGCCGTTCTCGAAGAGCGTCTGCGCGATCTCCGGCAGGGCGGCCAGCCCCATCGTGCACACGATCTGCAACAGCTTGAGAGGCGAAGCCGGCAAGCGACTGATGCGCAGCGCGATGAGATCGCTCCCGGTCACCTCCACCTCGCTACCGCCCTCGGCTATCAGGCGCAGGGCGTGCACCATGTACAGCGCATTTCCGGCCGCCGCGTTGACCACCGCGTCGGCAACCCGGTTCCAGGAGGAGCCCTTGGACGGAAGGATGGCGCGGGCCAACTGCTCGGCTCCCTCGCGCACAATGGGACCGGGGCGAACGACCTGCTCGGCCATGCCCAGCAGCGAGCTCTCGCTCTCGGCGGTCAGCACCACCTTGACCTCCGTCCCGGCCGCCGCCGCGCAGAGCTCGCGCAAGAACACGAGCGAGGCATCGTCGTACTCCTCCACCTCGTCGAAGAACAGGCAGAGGCCCAGACCGCTCATACGGCTGCAGAGCAGTACCCGCCGCGCGGACGCGGTGGCCTCGCGCAAGCGCACGGCGTATTCGGGCTTCTCCCCGGGCGCCGCCACGCCCAGCAGCTGACAGAGCCCGAATACGTCCTCGGGAGCCAAGCCGGCATCGTCGACACTGCGTTTGAGGATATTCAGATCAAGCTCGTCCGTTCCCAGGACCTGTCCCAGCACCGAGCGGATGGGAAACCAGGGCTGGCGCGCTAGACCCGGATCCGGTCCCGAGGACGCGACCGGCCGGTCCGACTCCCGGGCCATCTTGCCCAGCACGCTGAGCAGCGAGGTCTTGCCGCTGCCCGCCGGCCCCACCACCGCCAACACGTTCCTCCCGCTGTTGAGGAACTCCGCCAGCGCATCGCACTCGGATTCCCGGTCCACCAGCGGCAGGTCCAGCGTTCGCTCCACGCGCAGGCGCCGGTCCAAGGTGCGGTCGAAGAGCCGGGCGGAACGGCCTGACGATTCCCCTTCCGGCGCCGTGCTGAGACGACCGGAAGGGAAGCTCGCGGGACGGCTCGATCGAGTGCCGGCCGGCCGTGACGAGGCCGAGGGATACCCGCTGTCCCTCTCCCCCACCGGGGCGCCGCAAGCTTTGCAGTACTTGGAGAGGATCTCGACTTGATCGCCGCAGCAGGGACAGGGGAAGTGCGAGCACCTGCCCATCTCCTCGGCAAAGGCGGACTGAAGATCAGACACGCTCTGGAAGCGCTCCCGCGGGTTCCGTTTCAGGCAGCGGGCCACCAGCCGCTCGATCACCACCGGAAATTCCAGATCCGATGCCGCCCGCAGGGACCCGGGATCGGAGTGCATCTGCAGCATGATGATCTCTACCGGCGAGGGGGCGGCGAACATCTCGCGCCCGGTCAACATGTAATAAAGGACGGCGCCGCAGGCGTAGACGTCGCTCAACTTGGACACTTGCCCCTCGATCTGCTCGGGCGCCATGAACCCCGGGGTGCCGAAGATCTGTCCCTGCATCGACAAGCGCGTTATCGAATCGGCCTTTTCCAGCAGCTTGGCGATGCCGAAGTCAACCACCTTCACCCGGCTCTCCCCGGTGCGCATCGGAGTGATCATGATGTTTTCGGGCTTCAGGTCGCGGTGAACGATCCCCTGGCCGTGCGCCTCCTCCACGGCCGACAGTATCTGGTCGAAGATGCGATAGGCTCTGGGTAGCGAGAGCCGTCCCTGTTGCTCCACGTGGTGGGAAAGCGTGGTGCCGGGAACGAACTCGTTCACCATGTAGAGCAGCCCGGCGGCCGTCTGCCCGAAGTCGATGACCGATACGATGTTGGGGTGGTTCAACGAGGCGGAAGCCTCGGCCTCGCGCCGAAAACGTTTGGCCCTGGTCTCCTCAGAAGGCCCCTGCGGCTTCATGATCTTGACCGCCACCGAGTTGTTCAGACGCCGGTTGAGCGAGCGGTAGATCCAGCCCATGGAACCGTCTCCGAGAAACTCTACCAGCTCGTACTTGTGCTCCAGAACCAGCCCCTGCAGATCATCGCCGTAGCGCCGTCGCTCTCCCGAGATATCGCTTCCGCACTCGGGACAACCGGGCTCGGCTCCCAAAGCGATACCGCGGCATTTACTGCAGATCTTCATGCTGCTATTCCCCCCGGCCTCGGTACCTGACTGGGCACACAATATATAGTACTAAAAAAAGAGAATCGTAAAAGTGAGCACATGTACGACATGCAGGTATCTTATCTACGCATCCCACTTCTGCCGATACGCGCGCCAGCGATAGGAGCGTCAGGCCCGCTCGAAGTCGCGGTCGATAGTCGTGTGGGCAGCAGAAGCACGGGGCACGGGGCACGGAGCACGGGGCACGGGGCACGGGGCACGGGGCACGGAGCACGGGGCACGGGGCACGGGGCACGGGGAGTGTGAATCTGCGTGATGAATCCAGCTATTTAGACGACTTTGCCAACGATTGGTTGAACATTTTCTCAATCTGCGTGAAACGTAAATTATAGCCAGCCCAATTGCGAAAAAGCGAAAAAACCGCGTAAAAAACCGGCGGAATTACGGATTAATACGTTGAATGTGTACCTCTGCGAAACAGCCTGCTAGAATGCTCGGAGTAAATGGAAAACGCGATTTCGGACAGGAAAAATTCAGGCCGGAGGCAATCGGTAGCGCTGCTCTCGGTCGCCTCCAACACCCTGCTGATCGCGTTGAAGGTGGTGGTAGGGCTGGCCATCGGATCGGTCTCGGTCATCTCCGAGGCCATTCACTCGGGCGTCGACTTGCTGGCGGCGGTGATCGCCTGGCTCGCCGTTCGCACGGCCGACCAACCCCCTGACGAGGCCCACCCCTACGGGCACGGTAAGTTCGAGAACGTCTCCGGCGCGGTAGAGGCGCTACTCATCTTCGTCGCGGCCGGCTGGATCATCTACGAGTCGGTCGAGAAGCTTCTGCACCCGACGCCGCTCGAGGGCGTCACCTGGGGGGTGGCCGTGATGGCCGTTTCCGCGGCCGTCAACCTCTTCGTGTCCAGCAGGCTCTTCAAGGTCGGGCGCGAGACCCAGTCGATCGCGCTGCTGGCCGACGCCTGGCACCTGCGGACGGACATCTATACCTCGGTAGGGGTGATGGTGGGCCTGGCCCTGATCTACCTGGGCGAGAGGTTCTGGCCGGGCACCCCGCTCTACTGGCTCGACCCATTGACCGCGATCGCGGTGGCGCTGCTCATCGTACACGCGGCCTACTCTTTGACCATGCAATCGGCCCGGGACCTGGTCGATTCCAGCCTACCTCCCGAGGAGGAGCGGTGGATCCGGGAAACCATAGTGCAGTTCGCCTCCAGGGGCGTGAAGGGTTGCCATCGGCTGCGCACCCGAAAGTCGGGCGCGGACCGCTTCGTGGAGTTCCACATGCTGGTAGACCCCGATATGTCGGTGCAGCACTCGCACGACCTGGCCGAGGAGCTGAGCAGTGCCATCGAGCGCCATTTCGTGCATACCAACGTGCTGGTACACGTCGAGCCCTGCGACGGAAGCTGTCCGGACCACTGCCTGGAGGGCTGCCTGGTTCCGGAACAAGAAAGGAGAGACAAAAAGGAAAACAGGGAGCGATGACCCGCAGTCGATGCTATACTAATCGAAGTAGCAAGTGAACGCACTTCCTTTGCCTGAAACCGAGCCCATCGAATCGGCCGACTCCGCCGAAGCGGCGGCCGGGAACGCCGAACCGTTGAAAGCGCACCTCTCGAGCTCGCCGTCGGCGGCAGAGGAGGCGGCCACGCCCCCGCAAGCGGCCAAGGCGGAACCGTCAGCTACGGCTCGCGATACTATGGTCGACGAACTGGGCCGGGACGAGTCCTTCGGCTCGGAGATGCTCCGCAACCTCTCGGCGCGTCTGGCCCTGGGAGACGAACAGGACGTGACCGACGCGGAGATCGTATCGGTTCTGGGCGAGCAGTCCCTGAGGGCATTTCGCTACGCCCAGGAGAGCCTGCGGGGGCTGGTCCGTAAAGTCACCGGGGAACCGGCCTTCTGCCACTCGGCCGACGTAGCGTTGCGCGCTCTCGATCTAGCCTACCCCAGACCGCTGCTTCAGGTCTGCTTGCTGCACGACGCGGCGGAAGACAGCAGCGACGACATCATCACGCTATTCTTCCACCTGAAGGAGATCGAGCGGCTCTTCGACCCCGACGTGGTCGCGGACGTCCGCGTGCTGACCAACCGTTACCAGATCATCCTGCAATCCCTCTCCGGCCTGCTGCCGGACAACCTGCCGTTCGAGCCGGAATCGCTCGGCGCCGTCACCCGGGCCCTGGACGAGCTGCGCGCGCAGGTGCCGCCCCTGGTCCGGGACGAGTTCGACTACGAGTTCTACCAGCTACATACTTACTTCTTGCCGGCGGTGAACCTGGCGGCGGGCCGCAGGCGGGGCCTCATCGACCGGCAATATACGGTTCTCTCGGAGGTCGCTTTCCAGGCCTATCGCGTCTACGCCGAGCAGATGGGCGACGACGCGCTTCTACGCTATGGTCACTACGGCAGCGGGTTCTACGACCGCGTGCTCACGGTCAAGTTCCTCGACCAGGTGGACAACCTGCGCACGAGCGGGATCGCGACCTGGGGCGCGCTGGATCGCATCCTGGTCAAGACCGAGACCTTCCTGGACAAGACCTTTTACCTGCACGACTACGTCCGCCGACACGGTTTCGAGGGGCGCACCGCCTTTCTGGATCTGTACGACTATCTCAAATGCCAGCTCATCGAGCAGATGGCTGTTCGGCGCAAGGCCGTGGCCTTCCTCGCCGACAGCCGCTTCGCCTTGCTGACCGAGTTCCTGGTGGAGACGCTCTCGCGGCTGCAGCGCAAGTACATGGTCAGCGAGCTGCCTCGGGCGGAAATCTCCAGGTTGCGCCACCAGATCCGCGATCACAACCTGCTGGTCACGGAGGGCTGAGTAAGAGCCTTTATCGAGACCGGACCGAGCGGCTCGGCGATGCATGGTGTCGCGCCTGTCGGTTTGTGCTATGGGAGGCGCTGTCCAAAAGAGGCTGCGGCCGGATACCAGGAGGAAGAGATGAGCGAGCCCACGCTGGCACAGGCAGACCCGGAGGTCGCCGAGCTGGTTCGCGGAGAAGAGCGCCGCCAGTCGGAAAAGGTGCGGCTGATCCCCAGCGAGAACTACACCTCCCGGGCCGTGATGGAAGCGTGTGGCAGCGTCCTGAACAACAAGTACAGCGAGGGCTATGCCGGGCAGCGCTACTACGAGGGGCAGCAGCAGATCGACCGGGTCGAGCTACTGGCAATAGAACGGATAAAGAAGCTCTTCGGCGCCGACCACGCCAACGTGCAACCCTACTCCGGCTCCCCGGCCAACCTCGCCGTCTACCTGGCCTTCTGCCGGCCCGGCGACGCGGTCATGGGTATGGCGCTGCCCAGCGGCGGACACCTCACCCAGGGCTGGAACGTATCCATCACCGGGATGTACTTCCGCAGCCGCCAATACGGGGTGAGGCAGCAGGACCAGCGCATCGACTTCGATCAGGTGGCGGCGGTTGCCCGCGAGCACAAGCCCCGCATCATCTTCTGCGGCGCCAGCGCCTACCCGCGCATCGTCGAGTTCGACCGCTTCGCCGAGATCGCGCGCGAGACGGGCGCGGTGCTGGTGGCCGACATCGCGCACATCGCCGGCCTGGTAGCCGGGGGCGTGCACCCCTCGCCCGTGGGCCTGGCCGAGGTGGTGACCACCACCACGCACAAGACGCTGCGCGGTCCGCGCGGGGGGCTCATCATGTGCGACGAGAAGCACCGGGCGGCCATCGACAAGGCGGTGTTTCCCGGCCTGCAAGGGGGTCCTCACAACAGCACCACCGCCGCCATTGCCGTGGCCGCGGGCGAGGCCGCAACCGACCGCTTCCGGCGCTATGCCGAGCGAGTGGTCAAGAACGCAAGGATCCTGGCCGACGTCCTGCAGTCGCGAGGCTTCGACCTGGTCACCGGCGGCACCGACAACCACCTCATCCTCATCGACCTCACCGGTAAGAAGGTCCCGGGCAAGATGGCGGCCAAGGCGCTCGACCGAGCCGGCATCGTCTGCAACTACAACGCGGTCCCCTTTGACCCGCGACCGCCGGCCGATCCGAGCGGCATCCGCATCGGCACCCCGGCCACGACCAGCCGGCGCATGGGCCCGGACGAAATGCAGCGAATCGGCAACTGGATCGCCGACGCGGTGGAAGCGCCCGGCGACGAGGAGCGGCTCGACCGCATCGCAGGAGAGGTCAGGGAGATGTGCAGCGGTTTCCCGCCTCCGGGACTGCCCATCATATAGGCCCGAACGGGAGGGGGGCAAGCCCATCCCCTACAGCGATTTGGTACGTGCCTTCCGTAGTGGCGGGCCTTGCGCCTCACCATTGATCACATTTTTAATGAGATTCGTTTTTCGGGGAATTTTACTAGAAGCCATTTCATAAATACTCCCGTCGTCTTTCGGGCGGGGCGGCCCCATCTGCGGCGTCGCACCTCCTCGAAATAGCACCACTATTGCTCGTCGTCGCTCCTTGCATCTGGGGCCGC
>CAYVFC010000138.1:0-12734 GCA_964450715.1 uncultured Sandaracinaceae bacterium
CCTTTTCTACCCCCTTTTTGCTCTCTTCAGCCGTTGAGAAACCCGGAATTAGCCATTTTTTTCTCCTCAGCCACCCATTAGTGAGGCTCAACGCGGATCTTTTTTATTTGGCCCATCAATACCTGAATACGTCGGCAATAAGCCGATTCGGGAAATCGATCTAAGAACTGACTACCGCGTCGTTCGGCCCGTGCGCGTCGCCCGGTTCTCAGTAACGCTTCGATAGCGATGGTCTCTCGCTCTTGTTCGAAACGGCCCGGGCGAAAAAGCCGGCTGTGCTGCTCGGTGAGCGCCAGCGCTCGGCTGGGTGCCTCCACCAGAAGGCGCTGCGCTTGCTTGATAAGCCTGAGCTCAGCCGCCGGTCCGGGATCGTGCGGTTCGACGCTTCGCTTACGCTTGCCTGTTGCCAGAACGATCGGCCTCACCTCTTCTGCTACAGATGATTCACTATCGATCTCATCGCTTCCTTCAGATGAAGAAAGCGTCGGCTTCGGATTGTACGGCCCCGAAGGCACCTTTTCCATTTTCTCCCCTGTTGGGTCTGATGACCGACGCGGTTTGGATTGCCTCTCACTCGATTGGTCGGTAGTGGCGACAGCCGAAGAACGGTCATCGACCATCGTCTTCACACCGAGAGTCGAAACACCGATAACCGCGGTAATCAAGCCGATCTTAAGAAGGGTCGTCGCGGCGAAATGATTCGTTGCACCGCCGGTTTCCGCAGAGGGCGAAGCGTCGATCGAAGGCGGCTCTGTCAACGGCAAACCCGACGCAATACGCGCGAGTTGCTCTGTGTCGGGTCCGTCTGCTCGTGCGATACGCAGCATTTCCGACAATTCATCCGATCCCCCTGATAGGGCGTCGGAATTTTGGAAGTGTTCAAACCGTTCGGTCATGTTTGTCTCCCGACTGCCTCGGCGCGAACGACGGCTTTGCCTATTTCGCGCCTGGCTGCATAGAGACGAGAGTAAGCGGTTTGTATGGGGCATTCTGCCATGACGGCGACTTCTGCCATGGGCAGCCTCTCGATTTCGTACAAGATATAGACTAGCCGTTGAGGCTCGGGTAATTGAGCGAGAATCCGGTCCAGCCTTTGCAGAGTCTCCCTGCGCACCAGATCGGAATGTTGCTCCGCAGATAGAGCGGGCTCGGGCAACTTCTCCGGCAGGGACTCATAACGTTGGTATGCGCGATTCCAGTGAGAACGGGCCACCCACCTGCAGATGCTGAATATCCAGGTACGCAGAGAGGACCGCCCCTGAAACTCCGCGAGCCTTCTGTGCACGACCAAAAAAACTTCCTGACATAGGTCCTCGACGTCCGCTTCCGCCACTCCCATACGCCGCAATACCCGCCAGACAAAAGGAGCGTAATCCGTAAACACCTCCGAAAACGGAGGCGCAATCGCCTTTCCTACCGATACCGGCTCCTGGCCCTCGCTGCTCTCCTCTCGGACGGTCGATTGGTGCTCCACGGTACATTAGTGCGGCGTTGGTCCCTGATTTTCTATCTAAAACCGGACGCCAAGACCTGATTCCAGCCTTCCGGCCACGGGAGAGGTTCGAAAAAGGCTTAGATCGCCGCCATCCGCTTCGCTACGATTGATCTTGAACTCTCGCCCTGGAACGAGCGCCGCTACGGCTGCCCCTAGATATATATGAAAAGGATGAAATGCATGTAATATGAGACGGCTATAGGCCTCGACGCCAAACATGGTGAGGTACTCTCGCTCCCCGGCTCCCCACCGTTCATCGGTACTGGTCGCTCTGCCGACGATGAGGTCTATCTGCCCTCCAGCACAGGCATACAACTCGCCGACCGAGATATCGAGGGATAGAGGACAGACCGCCAGGGTTCCCTGGACGACTTGTAAGTGACCTCGGCCGCCCTCTACCGAATCGGTATCGTTTTCAAAGAAATAGACCCCGCTTAGCTCTACGGGCCAGAACCGCGGCGCATGCACCCGGCCGGATACCTCCAGCCCGAATCCGAGGCCTGGCAGCAGCCCCAGACCGATCACAGCTCCCGCATTGACACCGAAACGAAAAACGCTGTCCTCGGGCTCTTCTTTCTTCTTTCGAGCGTTCTTTCTATGCCGCGTCGGATCCGCCGCTGGACTTGGAGCGATAATATCCGGTTCTGGATTGGATTCGTCTCGCTCAACCGATCCGGCCTCGATTTCGGCCAATAGCTCTTCGGCCGGGTCGGTATCGTCATCGGGTTCCGGGGAAAGGTGCCGGGGAAGCTCGAGAAAAGCGCGTTCTGGATCGATGGCCAGGGCAATGACCACCACCAATTGGTCGTTGAGTGCATCGCAATTGGGTTGCTTGGTCTCTAACCGGCGTATGCCGAGAATTCTTCCGGAAGGTTCGCTGACCGTAATAGAGGCGCCCCAGCCCCTGCTCTCGGTAAGCGGCTTGACCCATGCTTCGATGGATAGCTCCGCATCCGACGCGGACAAAAAGACTTGCCGACCCAGTTGTTCTTCCACTCGGCGGGCGAGTTTTTGGCTTGAAATACACGATTCAGCCCCGGCGAGGCGCACCCAGCTCAGCGAAGCCGAGCGCGGCTGGTCGGTTTGGGCATAGGAAGGTCGGGGAATCAGCCACGTCGAGGCAATAAAAAGAAACGAGAATACCCGCGTATTATTCCTCACGTTGGCTATTCCTCACTTGAAAACACCTACCGGTTCCTCAGCTATCCGTTCGTCGTTGTACAACACCCGAGGCCGACTTCGTAGGCATGCTCGAACCTCCCGCGCGAAGTGTAACCGGGAATGATCCGAAGGCAAGAATCGACCGGTTTTGCGCAGGAGTTCGAGATCATCCGATCTCGGTTTGCGGTCGTCGTCAGCAGGCGCGTGGGCCGCTATGGCATTGGCAAAAAAAAAAAGGAATGGACCGAAACCCGAACGAGGAGCCGTTTGCCTATAGGACAACGACGGACGAAATCGCGACGGACCCGCCTCCCTGAAAGTCGCCGTCGTAAAAGTCGAGGTCGACATAGTGCCAGCGCAGCGCCACTCCAACCTCGGAAACCCCTTCCGGAACAGGTACCTCGATCTCGCGCCAGGCGCCGCCCGTTCGTATTTTCAGGTCGGTCATCGCTCGAGTGCCATCGGGGCTGACAAGCTCGAGGCCCAAGTTGACGATAGTTTCGCGCGCGCTCGTTATAAAGGTAGTCTTGTATCGAATGCGTACCCGGTTCGCGTCCGCGGTGTCCAGTCGTGCGCCAAGCCCAAACGGTTCGCCGGGCTCGACGCGCGCCGCGGCGCAGGTATTATCGGGCTCGCATTCCGCATCGCCCGCTTCACGGGGAGTGAGGCCGACGAGAAGCGGTGTAGCGCTGCCGTCGTCCCGGTTTCGGTCGGTTTCGGTCGGTTAACTAGTTAACTAGGACCGTCCCGGTTTCGGTCTGGTTTCGGTCGGAAGCTGACTCAACGGCGCACGCGTTCACCAGTAAAAACCACACAGCAGGTGCCACGTACGCCCTTACGGTGCTTCCCGTATCGTACGCTATCGTCTTCGCGAACGACAGCCGTTCCTATACGACATAAAGCATTTCCCAGACTCGCTCCTAGAGTAGAACCCCCTGCAAAAAAGACTCCCGTCGTCTTTCGGGCGGGGCGCCACGAACTGCGACTTCGCCTCACACTCGGCAACAGAGGGACGAATTCACCAGATGACATCCAGCGCCGGAAGATAGATAATTAATTCAGTGGCATAACCCGGAATTGGCCAGATAAGTTTCATATTAATTGTATTGTTCCCGTAGGATCCGCTTGAGGATCTTGCCGGTGGGCGTACGCGGGATATTGTCGGTGAAGACCACCTTCTTGGGGATCTTGAACTTGCCCATCTTGTCCTTGCACCAGGTGATGAGACCCTCCTCGGTAAGGCTCTCCCCGGGCTTGCAGACCACAATGGCCTTGACCGCCTCGCCCCAGGTCTCGTGCTCGAAGCCGATCACGCCCACGTCGGCCACCTGGGGATGGGTGAGGATGATGTCCTCCAGCTCGGCCGGGTAGATGTTCTCGCCGCCCGAGATGATCATGTCCTTCTTGCGGTCGAAGATGTAGTAGAAGCCTTCCTTGTCGCGCCGGGCGATATCGCCGGTATATAGCCAGCCGTCGCGGATGGTCCGCGCGGTCTCCTCGGGGCGGTTCCAGTACCCCTTCATCACGTTATCCGCCCGGATCGCTACCTCGCCGAGCGCATCCGGCCCGGTCACCACCTGGTCGTTGTCATCGACCAGGCGGATGTCGGTGTGGAAGAAGGGACGCCCGCAGGAGCCCGCGCGGCTGATGGCGTTCTCGGAGTCGATGACCGAGGCGGGCCCGGTGCACTCGGTCAACCCATAGAGCTGGCGCACCTCGATTCCGGCCTTGTTGTACTCCTCGATCAGCGACACGGGCACGGGCGCGGCATAGACCAGGATGATCTTTACCGAGCTGAAGTCGTACTTCTCGAAGTCGGGAACCAGCTTGAGGAAGGTGAGCATGACCGGCACGGAGCCGAAGCCGGTGACCTTCTCCTGCTGCACCACCTCCAGAAAGCGCTTGGGATCGAAGGTGCGCAGCAGCACCGAGCGCGTCCCGCGGTGGACGAAGTAGGGAAGGCCACCCAGCGCGCCGATGTGGAACAGGGGTAGCGCGATCATCGAGGTGTCGCCCCGCTCCTTCAGGGTGACTTCCATGGTCACCGCGGACCAGAAGTAGTTGAGATGGGTGAGCATGGCGCCCTTGGGCCGGCCGGTGGTGCCCGAGGTATAGAGAATGGAAAGCGTGTCGTGGTCGCCACCCACCAGCTCCGGCTCGTCGGCCGATTCGGCGCCGACCAGCTTGGGTAGCGACGCGGCCCACTCGGGGGGCTGCTCGTCGAGCGAGATCAGGTGCTCGGCCGGGATCTCCTTGCGGAAGCCGTCCACGATCTCGTGGTACTCCTTGCCGAAGATGAATACCTTGGCCTCGGAGTCCTGCAGGATGTACTGCAGCTCGGGCCCGGCCAGCCGGTAGTTGAGGGGCACCAGCACCGCGCCGATCTTGCCCAGACCGAAGAAGACGTCGAAGTACTCGACCTCGTTGAAGGCCAGCAGCGCCACCCGGTCGCCCGGCTGGATCCCCAGCTTTTTCATGGCGCGCGCCAGCCGGTTGGCCCGCTCGTTCATCTGGCCGAAGGTGAGGCGGACGCCTTCGCAAACCAGACCCTCGCGGTTCGGGTGGAGCTTCGCTCGCCTGTTCAAGAAGTCCCCGATATTGATCTGCATTCTCGGTCCTCCCGTTGCGGATTGAGTGGGTCGCTCGCGCCAGGCACCGGCGGTCGCTCTCGCTCCCCGTTACGGGAGGAGGCGCGGCGCGACGCCCTACGGCGCGATTGCAGAGAAGTTCTTGCCCCGATCGCCGCTGAAAGTCCTGTCCTTTTCGGCCATTTTTTTGGCTCTTTTCGGTATCGGGCAGACGCCCGGGAGCACGGTGGAATCGGTGAGCCCTTCCGGTCGCGAACGCGGGTGTCCTTTTCGGCCATCGGTTGACCGCGCCGGGTAGCTCGCATACCGTGCCTCGTGCTCCGGGCTGGCCCCGATACCTCTACCCGGTTTTGCAGCAGAACGCTCTCCGTCGGCCGGCTGAACGCAGAGAAAGGAATCGCGGCATGTCGAAAATACCCCTGGCGCTGTTGTCGGCCCTGGTCATTTATGCCCTGGCTCCGGCAGGGAATGCGTCGGCGCAGCAAGGCGGAACCGACCTGCGCGCCTTTGGTCAGCTCTATCTGGGCTTGGCCGGCGAGGTGGACGCGGAAGTGGAGGCGTTGGGCACGTCCAGCCAGAACGAGGTCGACCTGGATGCGTCGCCCGGCTTCGGGGCTGGCGTGGATTTCGGTCTGCACGAGTACGTCGCGCTCGGCGGCCTGTTTCGCTTTTTGTCCATGAGCAGCGACGATATCGTTGTCGGCCCGTACGTGATCGACGTCGACGTGACCGTATTGGACTTCGACCTGCTGCCCAGGCTGCGTTACCCCTTTGACAAGAAGGGCGAGATCTACCTGGCAGTTCCCGTGGGCCTGTCGCTCTTCATACCGGACGCGGATGACGCGGATGACGAGCTGGGCTGGAACATCTCGATGGTGATAGGAGGGCTATATGCCGTTTCCGATAACTTCGGCCTCTTCGCGGAGATCGGCTATTTCGTCCACAACGGCAGCACGTCGAGGACCGTGCTCGGGATAGACGTTGAAACTTCCCTCTCCGCGGGTCAGCTCGGTCTGAGCATCGGGGCCGCCTATATCGACTAGAGCACCGAACGGGTTGAAAACGCCATGATTTCGCGGTCTAGAGGGGCCATCTGCGGCGCCGTCCCTCCTCGAAGTGGCTCTGCCACTGCTTCGTCGGGCCGGCATCCGCATCTGACCCCTCTATCCTCGCGAACTCAAAGGCGTTTCAACCCGATCGGTGCTCTAGTCCTCTACCCCTACTCCTCGCAGACGATGACGATATTGTCGCCCTGCTGTTCGAACGGGGCGGCCAGCGGTGCGGGAACCGGGTCCCCCGCCAGGGTCAGCCCGCAGTTGTCGCACTCGACGTTGGTCCATTCCTGGTCGCGTCCCTCGGGGCCGCTGCGCAGCATGGCGTTGACCCAGTCCACCACGGTGGGCACGCCGCCGGTGGTGTCGTCGTACACCTTGTCGCTTCCGAACATGGTGTGGCGGGAGCCGGTGCCGATATAGTAGCGGTAGTTGTCGCCGGCTTTCTGGTAGGTCTGCTCGGCCTGAAGCCGCATCTGCTCGTTGAAGGCGCAGCTGCCCTCCCACCAGGTGACCGCGTGCACGGGGTTGTTGTCGTTCAGCATGACGTTGTAGAAGCCAGTCTGTCCGCCGCTGCCGCCGTCAAAGGCGGTGGAGTAGTGGGCCCAGTTGGTGTCGGGGAAGTACTCGGCCACCGCCTCCATATAAGCGACCATGCCTGCGCCGCTGGTAATGGCCTCCAGCACGCCGGGGATGTCGTCGGGCAGGTTGTCCACGAACTTCCAGTTGCCGAACTCGTTCTGCAGGAACTGGGTGGTGATGACGCCGTTGCCTGCATCGCCCAGTATGTGAAACTGCGCCGCCGGCCAGGTCTCGTGCAGCAGCGCCCCGTTGAACAGCGCGCCGTAGGAGCCCGCGCTCGAGCCGGTCACGAACACCACCTCCGGGGCCAGGAAGTGCTCGCGCGCCCACTTCTCCGCGTAGCGGGCGTTGTGGTAGCCGCGGTGCTCAACGTGCGTGGGGTAGTCCTGGGCGGCGTCCCCGAAGTGGATGTCGCAGCTGCAGTAACTGACGAAGACGAAGTGCCAGTCGCGGAAAGGATTGTCCGGGTTGCTCATGTCGGCAAAGCCGGTGGTGTAGCTGCCGGGGTTGTCGCCCCCCTCCGGATCCACGTTGGCGTCGCAGGTGGGGATGGAGCAGGTCAGGTTCTCCCAGCAGGCGCCGCCGCCCTGGTAGTACATCAACAGCTTGTTGACCGTGCCGCGCTTGACGAAGAAGTGGTAGGGCGAGCCGTCCATGCAGACGGGAGTGAGCTCCTTGCCCAGGTACTCGGTGGTTCCGGTCGGGGATATGGTGGTGAAACCGGTGTCATCCAGCTTCGAGGCGGCGATGGTGCTGGTCACGATATCATCGACCGCCTGCTCGATACTGCCGGCGACTGCTTGCTCGGTCGCCTCGGTGGGACAGCCACCGGCAGCCTGCTGCCACGCCGCCGAGAAGGCGTCCAGCGCGTCCGTCCGCCCCTGCTCCCGCGCTACCGCCGCTCCCTCGGCCCCCGGATCTGCCACGTGCCGGCCCTCGGCGCTCAGTGCCTCGGCGCAGGCCCGGGCCGCGGCGTTCAGCAGATCGGCGCCGCACCCGGCGTCGTCGCCCAGTTCCAGGCCGGCATTGACCGACTCGGCCAGGCCTGAGGTCGCCTCGTCGATCACGGCGGCAGCCTCGGCTGCGGTCAGCGCCGCGTCCGCGCAATCCGCCCCCTGCTCGGCCGCGTCATCCTCGGCGGACGACCAGGCCGCCTCCAGCGCCTCGAGTGCGTCCGCGATGGCGTTATCCCGCACCGCGTCGTCCTGCGCCGACTCCCAGGCTCCCCAAGCCTCGAGCACGCTTTTACAGTAGGCGCCCGCGCCCATCTGCTTGGCGCTCACGCAACCGTTGGCCGGGTAGTAAGCGCTGATCTCGTCGCCCGCCCCTCCGGATCCGCTGGTCCCGTCCGAGCCGCTGGCGCCGCCCGCGCCCTCGCTTCCGTCATCGTCGTCATCGCCGCAACCCATCCCGAGCCCGATGATCACCGCCGCCATCGCCATAAGCTTCTTGTCAAGCATCACCTGAACCTCCTGGTTTTCCGCCGCGCGGGCGTTCTTACTATATAGCGGATACGGGTGCTTCGTCCATCGATGCGAATTCACCGGCTTCTCATCCACATATTTATCGCAGCCTCGATCTCGGCGTAAGGCGTTCGGCCTTCGGCGTCGACTCGAGTGTCATCTCGAACGAAGTGAGAGATCTCCTCCGCAAAGAGATTTCTCCCTCCGGTCGAAATGACATCGGTTTCAAATAGCGACGTGTCCGCATTTCTTTGCCAGCAACACGCCGCTCGCCAGAAGTTTTTACAGCTCGTATCCGGAACCGACAACGCCCGCCGCGCGAGAGAGACCCCGGCTGGGGTCTCTCTCGCCCACCGTAAGGTTACCGCGCGTCCCTCGATGCGTCGGCAGCCATCATTGCGACTACATCACGTTAGCTCGTGATCGGATCGGGAAACCCGCTGTCAAAGGCCAGCCGGTCCATCAGCTGCCCGATCTCGGCGGTCACCTTGATCCGCTTGTGCCGCGGTAGCGGCGTGGGCTCCCGCGCCAGCTTCTCCATGGCCGTGCGCAACTGCTTGCGCGCCTCGTGCACGCGCCAGGCCACGGTAGCCTCGCTGGTGTCGAGCACCACCGCCGCTTCCCGGTAGCTAAGCCCCTGCAGCGCTGTCAGCACTACCGTGGCTCTGAGCAGACGCGACAGCTGGTCGAGCGCCATCACCAGCAGAGCGTAGGTTTCCTGCAGCTCCAGCTGCAGCCGTGGATTACCGCCCGCATCGACCGATACCGCCATCCGCACCCGGTCGTCGTCGTACTTCACCGCGCGCCGGCGCTTGCGATTGCGCCGCGCGTTGAAGGCGCGGTTGAGGGTGATGCGGTAGAGCCAGGTAAAAAAGGTGCTTCTGCCCTCGAAGGTACGGATTTTAACGAAAGCGCGTGTGAACACGTCCTGGGTGATGTCATCCGCCTCGCTGGCGTCGCCGGCGATGTGCAGAGCGAGCGCGAAGATCCGCCCGCGATAGCGGTCCACCAGCTGGCCGAAGGCTTGCCGATCGCCCCGGCGGGCCGCTGCGACCAGCAGGTCGGCCTCCCGGGCCCGGCTCTCGGCCGATTCTCCTGCGCGCATGTCGATAGGACCCATGGGGTTAAAACTCCTTGGCAATTTTTATGGTAGACGCGCTACCGATCCGCTTCAATCAAGGCTCGACCCCGATCGGGGCCTTTTTACAAACCTCTTACAACCCCCTCTTCTTGTTGGGGATGCGATTCGCATTTTCACTTCTGGCTCTATATAGACTGTAGTCGAGCCCGCGGTTCACAAACGATCGGGTATCTCTCCAGTCGGGGAGCCAGAAGCGATACTGCGAATCGCGTCCCCCGTAGCTGAACGCGATTACAAGTACTTACTGGGCTTACACTATCCCACCCGCCTGCCGCCACCGGATTTCGCTATCAAGGAAAACTCTGCCGCTTCGCCGTCGCGACGAGGCCTCCGATCTAGTGCCGCGACCAGTAGATTTTTACCGGTTTGCGGCGGTCTTCGGCGCCGAAAGGCGGCGTCGCTCCTCCTCGAAATAGCCCCGCTATTGCTCGTCGTCGCTCCTCGCCCTCGGCGCCGAATCCTCGCCGGTATCCGCTCAAAATCTACTAATCGCGGCACTGGAGGCCGCCGCTACTGTAACAAGCCGGACAGGAAGATAGCCGCCACCGCCAGCGGGCAGAGGAAGCGCACACAGTAGAGCCAGGGTACGAAGAGGGCGGTCAGGACCGAGCTTTGGCAGAACTCGCGCTTGACCAGCTCCGGGTTCATCCTGAATCCCACGAATAGAGCGATGAACATACCGCCGATGGGAAGGAACCAGTTGCTGGCCAGATAGTCCATGGAGTCGAAGAAGCTCTTCCCCGGCAGGATCGTCGCCTCCGCCAGCGTGCTGCCGGAAAGGGCCGAGAGCGAGCCGAAGGCGAAGATGGCCGTGCCCACCAGCAGCGTGGCCGGGATACGCCTCCAGCGCAGGGTGTCGATGAAGAAGGCCACCACCACCTCCAGCAGCGAGATGCCCGAGGAGAGCGCGGCAAAGGCCAGCAGCAGGAAGAAGACGACGGCGAACAGGTCGCCGGCCGGCAGCTTGGTGAAGACGATGGGCATGGTCTGGAACACCAGCCCGGGGCCTGCCTGCGGCGACGCGTCGAAGGTGAAGAGGATGGGGAAGATCATCAGGGAAGCCAGCAGCGCCACGCCGGTATCCATCAGCGAGACGAAGAAGGCCGAACGTGGTACGTCCGTGTCCGATCCGAGATAGCTACCATAGGTGAGCATCGCGCCCATGCCCAGGCTCAGCGAGAAGAAGGCCTGTCCCATGGCCTCCAGCGCCCCGCTCGGCGTGAGCGCGGAAAGATTTGGCGAGAAGACGAAGGAAAACGCCTTGCCGAAGCCGGGAAGGAACGTGTTCCTTACCAGCAGGATGACCAGCATGACGAAGAGGCACGGCATCATGATGCGCGAGGCGCGCTCGATGCCTCCCTTGACCCCTCCGATCACGATGCCCACGGTCAGCGCCATGAAGGCGAAATGCCAAAAGAGGTTGAGCGGAGCGCTCGCGTAGAGCTTTCCGAACAAACCGGCGATCTGCTGCGGATCGCCGACATCGCCGAAGCCGGTCACCGACAGGGCTACATAGTGCATGGTCCAGCCCGCCACCACGCTGTAATAAGAGAGGATGACGAAGCCCGACAGCACGCCCAGCCAGCCCACGCCCTGCCAGGGACTTCTGCGCGAGGTCAGCTTGCGGAAGGCGTCGACCGGCGAGAGCTGGCTCGCCCGGCCGATGGAGAACTCGCTGATCATGATGGGGATGCCGACGAACAGAACGCAGAAGACGTAGATGAGTACGAAGAGGCCGCCTCCGTTCTTTCCCGCGATATAGGGGAACTTCCAGATGTTGCCCAGCCCCACGGCGGAGCCGGCGCAGGCCAGTATGAATCCCATGCGGGTCGCCCACTGTCCTCGCGTGACCATCTATTTCTCCTTTGGCGAACCGGTGAACCGGCGCACCGGTCGACCGGGGCCGTTTTTCGCATGGCGGGAGGCGGTTGTGCAACCGGGAACGCTACTGTTCTGCGCGGCTCGGTTTGAATCGCCGCCCGATCGCGTGTACATATCCCTGCAGTTGAGGCGCTCGACCATGCAGATCAGCGGACATACCCGACCCTTCGCCGTGCTCGGGCACCCCATCGGCCATAGCCTGTCGCCGGTCATGCACAACGCGGCCTTTCAGAGCCTGGGGATGGACGCGGTATATCTCGCCTTCGACGTGCGGCCCGAGCGGCTGCCGAGCCTGCTTCCGGCGCTGGGCGATCTCGGCTTCGGCGGAGTCAACCTCACCGTACCTCTCAAGGAAACAGCTTTCAACGATTTATCCGACCTGGACGAATCGGCGCGCCGGCTGGGAGCGGTCAATACGGTGCAGTTCCTGGCCGATGGCGGTCTGCGCGGGTACAACACCGACGGCGACGGCTTTCTGGCCGCGGTCGCGGAGGCGTTCGGCGCCGGGGTGGCCGGCTGTGCCATCTTCTTTCTGGGAACCGGGGGCGCGGGGCGTGCGGTGGCGCTCACCTGCGCCGCCAGCGGGGCCGCCCGCATCGCGCTGAGCGACATCGACGGGCAGCGGGTCGAGCAGCTGGCGGTCGAGATCGACGGAGCCTTTCCGGCGGTCGAGGTGCAGAAGGTGCAACCCGAGCCCGCCGCGCAGCGGCGCGCCTGCCGCGAGGCCGAGCTGGTCGTGCACTGTACGCCGGTGGGCATGAAACCGGGCGAGCCCTCGTTGCTGCCGGCCGGCGCCTTCCACCCCGGGCAGATGCTTTTCGATCTGATCTACATGTACCCGCAGACGGCCATCATGCGCGCGGCGCGCGAGGGCGGAGCCCGTACGGCCAACGGCCTGGGGATGCTTCTGCACCAGGGCGCGCGCGCCTTTACCATCTGGACCGGCCGGAGTGCCGCCATCGACGCTATGCGCGCGGCACTGCAGCAGAAGGTGTACGGATGACGCGTCGAGCGGCCGGCGCGGTCAATTGGTGCAATAATGGGCGGGTGCAGGTATAAACCGGGTTCCGGTGTCTGACCGGGGTGGAGCGTTCTTCATGCGTATGGGAATGTCCGAGCTACTCGTTATCCTGGCCATCGTGCTGCTGCTCTTCGGGGCCAAGCGTTTGCCGGAGCTGGCCAGCGGCCTGGGCAAGGCCATCAAGAATTTCCGCAGGGGGATGGACACGGACGACGAGATCGACGTGACGCCCGTGGACAAGCAGGTTACCGGGCAGTCCGGTGCCACCACGCTGAAAAGCGAAACATCCGAACCGGAAAAGACGGAAAAGGACGCCTGAGCAACCCTCACTCCGGTCCCCTTTCCCAGCA
>CAYVFC010000138.1:12834-21654 GCA_964450715.1 uncultured Sandaracinaceae bacterium
GGGAAGGGGCTTGCCCCCTCCCGTTAGGCGGGCGGGCGCAAGGCCTGCCGCTACGTGTGCCAGACATAGCGCTTTTCCTGCAGGGAAGGGGCTTGCCCCCTCCCGTTAGGCGGGCGGGCGCAAGGCCTGCCGCTACGGGGATGGATGAGTAACTGGCCGATATGAGACCGATTTTGAGCTTTCCGGTAGAGGATCGGGGCGAGGGGAGCTATGAGGAGTGGTTGAATAGCGTGCGGCCCAAGCGCGTCTCAGCCGAGGGTATTCCAACCAGCGGCGCCCGGGGCTAAGCTACTGTTAATGCGGTTATCTCTCGGATATCTTCTGGCCCTCTCTTTCATACTGCTGGCGGCCCTTGCCGCAGCGGCGCAGCAGGCCGAGCTGCCCCTGGAGATCCGGGTGCCGCACATGGTGAACCTACCCGAGCAGCGCCCGAGCATTACCGTGGCGGCCCGGGCTCCGGTGAGCAACCTGCGCGTCGCGGTCAGGGAGCAGGGCAAGAACGTGGCGTACAAGAGTATTGGCCGGCTGGGTCCTGGCGGGAGCCGCGAGATCACCTGGAGCGCCCAGCCCGGCCTGCACGAGTACGAGATCGAGATCTCCGGCCGCTCTGACCAGGGGCAGACGACGCTGACCACCCAGGCGTCGGTCACGGTGATGCGACCCGTCGAGGTCCGCTTGAACAAGGAAGAGGTCGATCTCGAGACGCGGCGGATTGCTTTCTCCATCAACAACCCGGCCTCGCGCGTGGAGCTGACCATCCAGAATCCTTCGGGAAGGGTCATTCACCAGGCGGATATCGATCTCAGGGGCGCCGCGCCCGGCTCGCGCCTGCACGCCACCTGGCCCGAGCTCGGCGAGAGCATCGGACGCATCGAGCTGCGCGTCTTCGACGTCTCGGACAGCTGGGCCGGGGTGGAGCTGTTGCCGTTCCGGGTCGAGATTCCTCACGTCGACGTGGTGTTCGAGACGGCGAAATGGCAGATCCGTCCCTCGGAGCGCCCCAAGCTCGACGCGGCCTACGAGCTCATCATCGAGGCGATTCGCGAGCACGGCTCCGAGCTCAAGGCCAGGCTCTACGTTCTCGGCCATACCGACACGGTCGGCTCGCCCGAGGACAACCTGGTGCTCTCCAGGAACCGTGCCGCGGCGATCGCGAAGTACTTCCAGGGTAAGGGGGGTATCACCCTGCCCATCCTGGCCTGCGGCTTCGGAGAGAGCATGCCGGCTGTCGAGACCGGCGACAACGTGGACGAGCCACGCAACCGGCGAGCGCAGTACATCCTGGCCGCGGCCGAGCCGGTTTCCGGGCAATGGACCGTGGTAAGCCGGGGGAAGCCCTGATCCAGCCCGGGCGGATTCTGCTGAACCGCCCGTACCAAGGGTACCGGGGATATGTTTTGAGCGAAAATCACGCTCGACCGGTCCGATTTTATGCGTTTTCGCTTTTTTCGCTTTTTTCGCTTTTATATGGGACCTGTTGTGTAGAACTAGAAGAATTTTGCCGTTAGAGTTAAAATTGATCCTGGTACCAGAAGAGAGATAACCGGGAGAACCCTGTCCTCGAGGAGGATTACGGCGATGCCAGTTGAACGCGCGCATGGCGCAGCCGGCCGCGCCCGAATGCAGAGGGGGGGAACAAGCGGAGATCGTCCCGCGCGAGGCGGACGGGGTTTTACCCTTGTCGAGCTAATGGTGGTCGTCGCCATACTGAGCATCATCGCTACGCTCGCCATAGCGGCTTTCAACGGCTACGTACGCCGGTCCAAGACCGCCGAGGCCACCGGTAACCTGACCCAGATGTTCAAGACGGCGGCTACTTATTACAACACCGAGCGAACGGGACAGGGATTGACCAATACCACCCTCGGGGCTTGTACCGTTCCCTCCGAGCCTCTGAGTCCCGCCGATCCGGGGCTCAACAAGGTGCGCTACGCACCGGGGACCAGCTTGAGCGCGCTCGGTTTCAGCATCGCGGACTACGTCTACTTCGGATACGGGTTGACCAGCGGTGCGGGTACCTGCGGGTGGACGGCGAATTCGACGAGCATCTACACTTTTTTCGCTAAGGGCGACCTTGACGGCGACGATACGGAGAGCACCTTTCAACTCGCCGTCGGCTCGGACAGCGATAACTTGCTCTACCACGCGCGCGGCTTCTACATCGTGAACGAGACCGAGTAGGCCCGTTACGACAAGCAGGCGCGGCTCGGCCTCGAGCGCGAGCCGTCAGCGGGGCCAGTGGCGGCTCGTTCGCCGAAGCGGCGCAAATGATCTATATTCCGCCCTTCCCATGAGTACCGCCCGACAAAAGGAGCCGCAGCTGCTACGCATACTGCTGGCGTTGACCGCCCTGGGGCTGACCGCGCTTCTGTTGACGGTTGCCTGGCTGGTGGGCTGGGATCTGCTCGGCCGCCCGGGCCGTCCCGCCGATCGGCCGGGTGTGGAGCGGCCGGAACCGGTAGCACCCCGTCCCGTGTTACCGCGCGGCGACCTGGTCTCGGAGGAGAGCGCCACCATTGCCATCTTCGAGGCGGCCAGCCCTGCGGTGGTCTTCATCACCACCGTGGCCGTGCATCGGGACTTCTTCAGCCTGGATGTCCTGCGCATACCCCGGGGCAATGGATCGGGGTTCATCTGGGACCGAAGGGGACACGTGGTGACCAACCTGCACGTGGTGGCCGAGGCGGACGCCGCGCAAGTGACGCTGGTAGACGGCTCTAGCTACGCGGCGCGGGTGGTAGGCCTAAGCGCCGAGGACGACCTGGCCGTGCTGAGGATAGAGGCGCCGGCGGAGGAGCTGCGCCCCATACCGGTCGGCCGCTCCGAGGACCTGCAGGTCGGCCAGTCGGTCTTCGCCATCGGCAATCCCTTTGGGTTGGATCAAACCCTCTCCCGGGGGGTGATCAGCGGGCTGGGAAGGGAGCTACCCTCCCGCGGTGGCAGTTACCTGGCGGGGTTGATCCAGACCGACGCGGCCATCAATCCCGGCAACTCCGGCGGGCCTCTGCTGGACAGCTCGGGACGGTTGATCGGGGTCAACGCCGCCATCTACAGCCCCACCGGGGCCTACGCGGGCATCGGTTTCGCCATCCCCGTGGACACGGTCAACCGGGTGGTGCCGCAGCTCATCGCCCACGGCCGGGTGATCCGTCCTCGCATCGGTATCCGCGTCGCTGACGACTCGCTGGCGCGCAGGCTCGGTATGGAGGGGGTGCTGGTGCTGGGCGTCGAGGATGGCTCCCCGGCCGAGCGCGCCGGCATCCGCGGCACCCGGCGCGCTCGGGGAGGCAGCATCGTGCTCGGCGACCGCATCGTGGGCATGGAGGGCAAGCGCGTCCGCAATAGCGGCGACCTGTTCCGCTTGCTGGAGCGTCAGGCGCCCGGCGATACGGTGGTGCTGAACCTGAGGCGCGAGAGGGCTGAGCTGGACGTCAAGGTCACCCTGGCGCCCGGGAGGGGTCGGACTTAACTATTTAACTTTTCCCTTTCGCACCTTCGCGCCGCGCGATGCTTTTCTGTTTAGCAAGGGTAGAACATAAATAGTTAAATAGTTAAGTCCGCCCCCTTTGTTCCTTTGTTCTTTGTTTTTGCTACTCCTTCGTCTCCGTCTTCTTCACGAAGTCGGCCGCCCCCTTTTTCCGTATGTCCTCCGCGCTCCACTTGGACACGGCGACCACCCAGTCGTTGTCGTCGGCCTTGGCGTACAGGCTCTGCTCGTCGCGGAAGGCGCCGATTACGTAACGCCTGGAAACCGCCTCTTCCTCTCCGTCGCTGACCAGGAAGACTTCGGACCCGCCCGTGATCCCGTACTCGGCCTTCTGCTGCCTGCCCACCGGCTCCTGCAGGTTGAGGGTGGTCAGCTTGTTGATGAAGGTCTTGACCTTGTTCTCGTCCAGAGTCTCGCCCGGCGGAAGCTCGGCCAGCACCCACTTGTCCCCTTCCTTGGCGAAGCTCAGCCGTCCCGTTTCATTGCTCACCACCGCCTGCGACAGCTTCTCCTTGTCGACCTCGATGTACTTGGTGTCTACGTAGCCGCTCACGCTGTCGTTGATGGCCCATACGGACATGCCGCGCGCGCGATAGACCTCGTCCTTGCCCTGGAAGCGCAGGTTCACGCTGCTGGCCGGCCCGCTGCCCACGATGACGGTCTTGGCTTCCTTGTCGGTCCCCAGCGTGACCACGCGATCGTAGTCGCGTTCGCCCACCTTGAGCTGGTTGTGGTTGGCCGGGTTGCTGGCCAGGGCGCCGCCGATCTTGAGCTCCAGTAGCTGGTCGAGGACCTTCTGCACCTTGTCCTTGTCCGCAGGGAAGTCGTCCCGGTCGGCCACCACCCAGCCGCCGTCCTTTTTTGCCAGCTGCAGCGTCTGCGCTTCCTTGCCGCTCTTGCCCCTGGGCTTGGCCTTGATCTTCAGCGACACGATCTTGTCGGCGTCGAAGCCGAACACCGGACGGCTTCCCGCAGGCTCGGGTTTCGACGCCATGCTGGTCCAGGTCAACGCGGCCAGCGCGGACTGCGCTACCAGAAGCCCGATGAGTATCTTGTTGATCTGCCTCATGATGCCTTCACCTCCCTGGTCACGATGGGCTTGACCCAGCGCCGGCGTGCGGCGGAGAGCAGAACGACCGCGAGCAACGCCAGCAAGGCGAAACCGTAGTTGCCGGCCTCCCAGAGCGTGCGCTGTCGCTCCTCCAGGGGCTCGAGCGTGCGGGCTAACGCGCCCACCGTGCGGATTTGCAGCAGATCCGTATCGGCCAGCGACCAATCCAGCAGGTTGCGCACCAGCTGGAAGTTACCGCGGTAAAGGCCGCCGCCCACCTGCCCCGCCAGGTTGTTGATGAGGTCCGAGGCAAAGGCCGAAGATCCCACCACCACCAGCCGCGCGTCCGCCGAGGAGCGCTTGGCCGTGCGCCCGGTGCGATCGGCCTCGGCCTGCTTACCGTCGGGCTGGATCAGGGTCTGTTCCCCGTCGGCTCCGAACAGCGGTGAGGGCTTGTCGGCGAAGAAGCTATCGAAGTGCCCCACCAGCGCCGCGGCCAGGGTCTTCTTGCCGCGCTTCTGCTCGCTCGAGGGTTGAAAGGCGCTATCGGCTTCCTGGACGCTCTTGGGCAGGATGTCCGCCGAATCGTAGACCCAGCTCTCGTCCGAAGTAGTGATCAGCTCGTCGACCTTCACCTCCTTGAGCTTCTCGTCGACCTCGAGCGGCGAGGACCAGTTCATGATCAGGTTGTGAAGCCCGGTCAGCGCCACGTGCCCCCTGGCCATCCCCTCGGCGCGGATGTCCGGGAAAAAGGGGTAGTTCATCATATGGATGCGCCGAAAGGTGAACGGTCCGGATTGATCCTGCACCGGCACCGGGAAGCGGGCGTTGCGGTTATCCATGGCGAAACCGTCGCCCACCTCGACTCCGTAGTGCTCCAGCATCTCCAAGAGGCCCGGGTCCGCCTTGGTGGCTTCCAGACCGGTGCGGACGACCGAGATGTCGTGGCCGCCGGCAAAGGCGACCAGCGCACCGCCTCGCATCAGGAATTGATCGATGCCGAACCTCTGCTTGTCGGTGAGCTTGCCGGGCTTGGCCACGATCAGCACGTCGACATCCGCCGGTACGAAGCCCTGGTCTACCTCGACCCTTCGCACCTGGTACTCCTCGCCCAGCTCCCGCTGCAGGCGCTGGTAGTCGGGCTGGCGCTGCGGCGGCTGGAACTGCGGTGGCAGCTGCGGGTTGGGCGGAACCCGGGGCGGCGTCTCGGTGAGCAGGCCCACTGTCTTAAGAAAGCCCGGCGTGGCCCGTTTGATACCGGCCTCGATGGCCGTGCGGACGGCCGCCTCGGTCAGATCCCCCTGGGGTAGGATGCGCTCCAGGCGATTGCCCGCTTGCAGCAGCAGGTACAGGTAGAAGCGATCCCTGCCGAACAGGTCGGCCGAGAGCGGGCGGAAGTCATACCTCTGGGCGATCTCCTGCTGCAGCGCCTGGTCATTGCCCGGGTCCACCTCCTCGAAGATGAACTTTTTTCCGGCCTTTTCCTCCAGCTCGGACGCCACCTTGCGGATCCGCTCGGGCGTCTCCTTGAACTCCTCGGGCAGGCTGTCGGGCGTCATGTAGGCCGTGAGCTTCACCGGCCCCTCGACCTGCGCGAACATGGCGTCCAGGCCGCGGAAGCCCTGCATCACCTTCTTAATGGAGCGGGTCAGGTCGTATTCCAGGTTGCGCAGCCGTACGTTGACGCTGTCCTGGTCCGCCTCGATCTCGATCAGCTCGTCGAAGGAGAGCACCTCGTACTGATCGCCGTAGCGCACCAGGATGTGGAAGAAGGAGTTGACCACCGACTCCTCGTGGCGCGCCGAGACGCGGAAGGGCACGCTGCGGATGTCGTACAGCTCGCCCACCTCCTCGCGCAGCTCCTCGTTCTGGTTAGGATCGGCGAACTCGATCTGCACCTTGCCCCGGCCGTGGATCTTGTATTCGGTCAGCATGTCGCGGATACGCGGTACTAGCGGCGTGAGCAGGGGATGGGTCTTTTCCGAAAAGTAGCCGGCGATGGTCAGCGGTTCCCCGAGGCCGGCCAGTATCTTGCGGGTGGAGGAGCTCACGCTGTACAGCCCCTCGGCGGTCATGTCCGCGCGTGCGGCGGTGACGGGGGCCAGCCAGAAGTTGCCCGCCACCACGTTGAGCCCGGCCAGCACCACCGTCAGCCACTGGCCCCAGAGCCGTTTGCGACCGGTGGTGGTGGCCACGTCGCGCCGCTTCATCTCCAGGAACTGCACGGTGAGCAGGAAGAAGAAGGCCGTCAGGCTCGCGTAGTAGAAAAGGTCGCGCAGGTCGAGCACCCCGCGCTCGATGCTGCGGAAACGGCTGGCGGTACCGATGGAACGTAGCAGCTCGGCGCCCCCGGTGCCGAAGAAACCGGTCACCGTGTCGGAGCCCACCAGCATGAACAGCCCGCAGATGACCGCGGTTACCATCAGCGAGACGATCTGGTTGTCGGTGCAGGCGCTCACGCACATGCCGATGGAGAGGTAGGCGGCGGCCAGCAACAGCGCGCCCAGGTACCCCCCCACCACTGGACCCCAGTCCAGGTCACCCAGCACGGCCGCGGTGATGGGCAGCGGCAGGGTAAGGGCGAGCGCGATGGCCACCAGCACCAGCCCGGCCAGCAGCTTGGCCAGCACCAGGTCCCGGGTCTTGAGCGGCAGGGTGAGCAGAATCTCCAGCGTGCCCAGCTTCTGCTCCTCGCTCCAGGCGCGCATGGAGATGGCGGCCACCAAGAAGATCAGCAACACCGGCAGCCACTCGAACAGCGGTCGCACGTCGGCGAGGTTGCGCGCGAAGAAGCGCGCGCCCGTGAAAAAGGAGAAGAGCACCGCCAGCAGGAAAATGCCCAGGAAGATCAGCGCCACCGGCGACAGGAAGTAGGCCCGCAGCTCCTTGCGCAGTACCGTGGCCAGGGTCTTCATGACGCCACCTCCTGTTTCGAGTCGGAAACGCCCTTCCTGGCCTGCTCCTCCATCAGCTCGCTGAAGACCTGTTCCAGCGTCGGGGTGTCACCGGTCACCTGGCCGACCTCCCAGCCGGCCTCGGCCGCGGTCTTGACCACGGCCGGGGTGGGCTGCTGCCCGTTCTCGGTTTCGACGCGCCAGAGTGTGAACCCCTCGCGCGCCGGGTCCGGTCCCAGGCGGCTCACCGAGGCCACGCCCGGCAGCGAATGAAGCTTCTGCTCCACCTCATCGGCGCCTTCGGTTACCGAGAGCCGGATGCGGTTGCTCTTCAACAGCTCGTCCAGCCGGGCGTCCTTGGCCAGCAGGCCGTCTATTAATATGAGCACCCGATCGCAGACCGCCTCGATCTCGGGCAGGATGTGGGTGGAGAGAAAGACGGTGCTGTTCTCGGCCAGCTTGCGGATCAGCCGCCGTATTTCCATGATCTGCACCGGGTCCAGGCCGTTGGTGGGCTCGTCCAGGATCAGCACCTCCGGCTTGTGCAGGATGGCCTGGCAGAGGGCCACCCGCTGGCGATAGCCCTTGGAGAGGGTGGCGATGGGCTGCACCAGCACCTTTTCCAGGCCGGTCGCCTTGACCGCCTCGGCTACCGCCGTGACTCGCTTGTCGGCCGGGATCTCCCGTAGCTCTGCCATCATCATCAGGTACTCCTGGACCAGCATCTCCTCGTACAGAGGGGCGTTTTCCGGCATATAGCCGATCTGCTTCTGCACGCCGAGCCGGTCCTGCCCGACGTCGACCCCGCCCACGGTCACCGTGCCCCCGCTGGACTCCAGGAAGCCGGTGATGATTTTCATGATGGTGGTCTTGCCCGCCGCGTTGTGCCCCAGCAGCCCGACGATTTCCCCTTTGCCGACCTCGAACGATACGTTCTTGATGGCTTGCAGGCTGCCGTAGCGTTTTTCCAGGTTTTTTACCGAGATCATGGTCTGCTCATCCCTCTACCGCGTTCGTCCGGCGGCCCGTACACCTCCGGCCCACGAAATACGCTTTCACCACGCCCAACAATGGCGCCGCGCGCCCTATTCCGGCCCGCGAGCGAACAATTCGCCCATTCCGGCCCGGTCGTCCAGCCCCCCCCGCGAGTTTTCGGCGCCGACCGCTGGGAAATGCTTCTCCGGCGAACCGGATCGGCGTCAGCGACCGAGGGTATTCGTCTCCCCCCCCGGGGGGGGAAACGGGCTGCCCTGGGTTGCCGCCCGAGCCTATACCCCCGGTTCCGCCCCGAACCCCGGCGGTCGAAGGGCCGAACGCGGGTGGTCGTGCAGGGCCCTTAGGCTAGAGTTTCGCCATTTTTCAGGCGGCGCATAGCAGGTCCTGGGGAC
>CAYVFC010000139.1:0-21648 GCA_964450715.1 uncultured Sandaracinaceae bacterium
CGAGAAGATCGGCGAAAAATGTGACTAATGGTGAGGCGCAAGGCCCGCCCCTACGTGAGCAACCCCGGGCTGGCGCAAGGCCCGCCCCTACGTGAGCAACCCCGGGCGGGCGCGACTCCCGCGCGTACGTGGATTCGCGCAAGACGCGTGCGACCGTCGCGCGGAAGCGTGTGGAATTCGCCCGCCAGACGCCCTATGCTACGGGTCCGCAAGGAGGCGGAACATGTACGCGAACAACCGGAAAAGAGCCTTCGTGACCGGAGCCGGCAGTGGATTCGGCCGCGCGCTCAGCCTCGCTCTCGCCGGTCGCGGCTACAAGGTAGCGGCGACCGACCTCAACGCCAACAGCGCGACCGAGACTGCCCTGATGATCAAGGAGTCCGGCGGCCAGGCCGAGAGCATGAAAGTGGACGTGACCATTCCCTACGACCTGGAGTCGGGCGCCGAGCGCTTCTTCAAGGAGTGGGGGGGGGTGGATCTGCTGATCAACAACGCCGGGGTGGCGGTGGTCGGCAAGGTGCATGAGGTTCCGGTGAACGATTGGCAGTTCATCGTCAATATCAATCTTCTCAGCGTGGTCTACGGCTGCCGCGCTTTTGTTCCGCGTATGCTGCAGCAGGGAGGGGGGCATATCATGAATACCGCCTCGCTGGCCGGCATCGCCAGCCTGCCGGAGATGGGGCCCTACAACGTCACCAAGGCGGCGGTGATCGCCCTGTCGGAGACGCTGAGGGGGGAGCTGCGCTCGGGGAACATCGGGGTGACCGCGGTTTGTCCCTCGTTCTTCAAGACCGGGCTGATGGACAACGCTCGCGGTCCGGAGACGATGAAGAACATCGGGCACCAGGCGCTGCAGAGCGGCGTGCTCACCGCCGAGCAGATCGCGGAGATGGCGCTCCGCGACATGGAGCGTAACCGCCTCTACTCCATCCCGCACCGCACCGGCCGGATGCTCTGGCGCACCAAGCGCCTGGTCCCCGAGGTCGTGTACAACGTTCTGGGACGCAGCGATCTCGAGAAGGACGGCGCCCGCATGGTCACCTTCCTCAACAAGCTAGGTTAATCCAAACGAGAGGTTAGAACGCGGGCCCCTCGCTGAAGATGGCCAGCGTCTCCTGCCGGTTGATTTCGGCTCGGGTCTGCGCCCCGCCGGCCACCCGCTCGATGAGACGGCGCAGCTGCGCGCCGATCTCGGGGATGCTCTTGCCATCGATGGCCTGACCAGCGTTCAGGTCCATGTCGTCCTTCATGTTCGCGTACAGCTCGCTGTTGCTGGCTACCTTGATCACGGGTACCAGAGGAAAACCGACCGGCGTGCCCCTGCCGGTGGTGAAGACGATGAGCTGCGCACCGGCCGCGGCCAGGCCGGTCAGCGAGAACACATCCGAGCCCGGCCCCTCCATGATCACCAGCCCGCTCTGTTCCGGCCGCCGCCCGTAGCCGACCAGCTCCCGGATGGGGCTGCTGCCCGCTTTGATGATGCAGCCCAGCGATTTCTCGCTGATGCTGCTGAGACCGCCCTCCATGTTGCCGGGCGAGATGACCCGGGCGGCGTCCTCTCCCAGATAGCGCGCGGTCTTGCGGCGCTGCGCCTCGACCGAGCTCTGGATCCGCTCTCCCAGCTCGGGCGTGGCTGCTCGTCGGGCCAGCAGGCGCTCGGTTCCGATCATCTCCGTGGTCTCGGTCAGCATGACCGTGCCCCCCTGAGCCACCAGCCAGTCGGCCGCCTCTCCCACCACCGGATTGGCCGTGACTCCGGACAGCGCGTCCGAGCCGCCGCACTGCAGCCCCAGCAGCAGCCGCTTCCACTCGCAGCTCTCGCGCTGCTGCTTGCGGATCGGTTTCAACAGACGCCGGCAGGCGGCCAGCCCCGCCCGGGTGCTCTTCACCGACCCTCCCCGCTCCTGGATGACCAGGTGCTCGGCCGGCTTGCCCGTGGCCTTGCGGATCTCGTCGGCGACGTAGGCGGCGGGAATGGCCTCGCACCCCAGGCCCACCACCAAGACGGCCGCAGCATTCGGATTGCTACCCAGGCCGATCAGCGCGCGCAGCGCCACCTCCCAGTCCGCCGGGCCGCGTCCGCACCCCTCGGTATGGGTGATGGCGGTGACCTCGTCCAGCTGACGGCCTATGGCGTTGACCACGCCGTTGGCGCAGCTGACCGAGCTCATGACCAACAGGTGGTTGCGGACGCCGCAGCTGCCGTCCGGTCTCCGGTATCCGGTAAAGGGCATGGTCAGCTCTCCTCGGCGGTCAGGTTGTGGACGTGTACCCACTCTCCCGGCTCGATGCGTACCCGGGCCAGGCCGATGCTCTCCCCGTACTTGAGCACGCGGGCGCCGGCGCGTATCGCCTTGAGCGCTACCTTGTGGTTCTTGGGGATATCGCTGCGGGCGACCAGCGAGCCCTGTTCCAGCGCGATGCGGCTGCCGCGGGCGATGCTCTCGACGGCCACGGCTACGTTGTCGGCCGGGTTGACGGTGATGACCGCCGGCCGGGACCTTTTCGCCCGCGCCGTCCCGGCGCGCGTCCTCTCGGGTCGTGCCTTCTTCTCCCTCATGCGTTGATCTCCACGATATCGCCGTCTTGCAGCTCGGCCTCGCGCGGTATCCGCTGTCCGTCGTGGTGGCGGGAGCTCCAGATGCGGGCGAAACGCAGCTTGCTCTCCAGCTCCTTGTGTATGGTGCGCGCCATGTCTCGCACCCTGGAGCCCAGCGGAAGGATGATGGGCTGCTCGGTGCTGGCCGGCTTGCCGGGCGGCTTGGCGTATACCCGTATCACCCGGAGGGCCAGGAAGGCCGCTTCGCGTAACCGGTCCAGCCCCTCGCCCGTTTCGGCCGAGACTGGCAGCAGCGGCCAGCTGTCACCGAACAGCTCTTCCAGCGCCGCGAGCTCGGACCGGTTGTCGCCCGCGTCCATCTTGTTGACCGCTACCAGTACCGGCAGCTCCACGTTTCCCGGCTCCAGCCGCGCCAGCAGCTCTGCATCGTCCAGCTCCTGTCCAGTGAGGTCTTCCTCCTGCTCGACCCGCCGCGCCTCGCCCTTGCCCACCGCCCACCAGGCCGGGGCGAGCTTGATCTTGCCGCCGCCCAGCAGCTCTTGTATCTCGTCCAGCGCTTCCAGCACGTTGGCGGCGCCCGGATCCAGCACCACCAGGCCCAGGTCGGCGTTGCGAACCAGGGTGTACATCCAGGTCTCGAAATAGGCGCGCTCCAGCGGGGGCGCGTCGACCAGCTGCACCGGCGCGTCCTTGTACATGATCATGCCCGGCAGCGGCGTCCGGGTGGTGTAGGGGTAGGGCGCCACCTCGGGCTCGGCCCGGCTGAGCGCGCGCAGCAGCGACGACTTACCGGTATTGGACGGCCCCAGCAGCACGACCTGCCCGGCTCCCTGCGAAGGCACTACGCCCGGCGAGGAGCGCCGGGCTCCGCCCTTCTTGCCCCCGCTGCTCATCTCTTCCTTGAGCTGGCTGAGCTTGCGCCTCAGATCGCCCCGCAGGTGATCGGTCCCCTTGTGCTTGGGGATGACGCTCAACATCTCCTGCAGGGCCTCGATGCGCTTCTTGGGATCGCGCTCCGCCTTGTAGCGCGCCTCGGCAGCCATGTACTCTGGCGTCAGGTTCGCAGGCATGAAACGGTCACCGTCTCGCGCGGCGCGCCACGTGAAAGAGCGCCGCGATGGTCTTGGCGTCGGTGATCTCGCCGCGGTCGACCATGTCGAGTGCCTGCTCGAGCGCCACCGGGTGCGTCTCGATCACCTCGTTTCCCGCAAGTCGGCGCTCGCCGCCTTCGAGATCGCGCGCCACGAACAGATAGATCACCTCGTCGGAGAATCCGGGTGTGGTGTGGATCTTGCCCAGAAGCTCCAGGCGGCCGGCCCGGTATCCGGTCTCTTCCTCGAGCTCGCGCAGCGCGCAAGCTTCGGGTCGTTCGCCCGGATCGAGCTTGCCGGCCGGAGCCTCCCAGATCGTGCCCCCGGCCGCGTGCCGGTACTGGCGCAGCATGACGATGGTATCGTCATCCAGGAAGGGAACGACCGCGGCAGCGCCCGGATGCTTGAGGATGGCCAGCTCGGCGGTTCTGCCGTTGGGCAGCGCGACCCGCTCGATGCCAAAGCTACCCACGCTGCTCTCGTTCACGACCTGTCGGCTCAGTGTCCGGCCGCCGTCCGTCGGGATACCCATGCTCCGATCTATATAGCGGGTCACTCTTTCGCGTTCCAGGCCTCCGGAGGCGAGATGTCTTCGGGCAGCCGGGTCTCCCGGTTCCCCTTCGCCTGGTCGATCTGCTGCTGCGAGACCAGGCGGTTGCTGACGATAGTCGCGTCGCTGAGATCCGCTCCCGCCAGGTTGGCGTTGCGCAGGTCTGTATCCACCAGATCGGCACCGCACAACCTGGCGCCCGCCAGGTCCGCTCCGAACAGGTTGGCGCCCCGCAGCACGGCTTCCTCCAGGTCGGCCCCGGCTAGGTAGGCGCTGCTCAGCTCGGCGCGGGTCAGGTTGGCCTTCGCGAGCTTCGCCCTCTCCAGGTTGGCCGCCTCGAGATCCGCGCTTTTGAGAAAGGCTCCGCGTAGATCGGCCCCCGTCAGGTCGGCGTTCCACAGATCCGCGTGCTTGAAGCTCGCCCGTTGCAGGTCGGCCCCCGCCAGGTTCGCCCTTTTCAGGTTGGCGCCCTCCAGGTCGGCACCCTGAAGCCGGGCGCCCTGCAAGCTCGCCCCCTGCAGGTTTGCACCCTTCAGGCTGGCACCCAGCAGCACCGCTTCGGCGAGCTCCGCCCGCTCCAGGTTGGCGACCTGCAGGTCGGCGCACTCCAGCACCGCGCCTCGCAGGTCTGCTTCCCTGAGGTCCGATACCCTGAAGTCTCTCTCCCCGGAGCGGTAGCGGGCCAGCAAGGTCTGCGCTTTTTCGGAATGCTGTTTGTCCCGGTTCGATCCGTCCATGGAACAGACAGAGGTTCTCTCAGATCAGCGTACGCGTAAAGGGTAGTTCTGATGGTATCATGTTGCGGACCGAATAGAGGTGAGACGATGGACGACTTCCCGCTGTTAGACCTCGCACACATCGAGGCGCTCATGTTCGACCTCGACGGCGTCTTGCTGGAGGGCAAGCAGGCCGTCCCCGGAGCGGTCGAGGCCGTGCGCACGGTCGAGCGGTGCGGAGTGGCCACGCGCTTCGTCACCAACACCACGGCGCAGCCGCGCGACAAGCTGCTGGAGCTGCTCACGGGCCTGGGGCTGCCGGTCAGTGCCGAGAAGCTTTTCACCCCGGCGTCGCTGGCGCGCCGGATCATGTCGCGGAAGGGAACGGCTCGCTACCGCCTGCTCGGCCCCCCCGAGTTGGAGACGGATCTGGGTCCCGGTCGGCTTACCCTCGACGATCGGAGCGCGCCGGAGTGGGTGGTGATGGGTCTATACACGCCCTTTTTCAAGCACGACGCCCTCTGCGTGGGGCTCAAGGACTTGCTGGGCGGCGCTCGGTTGCTGGCGCTTCACGCCAACCGTCTCTGGAAGACCGAGCGTGGGCTCGAGGTCGGCCTGGGCGGGTACGTGGCCGCGCTCGAGTACGCCGCCGGGACCGAGGCGCTGGTGATCGGCAAGCCCTCGGCCGCCTTTTTCGAGGAGGTGCTGCAGGACATCGGCAAGCCCAGACACCGCGTGGCCATGGTGGGCGACGATATCGAGGGCGACGTGGGGGGCGCCCAGCGCGCGGGCATCGCGGGTATCCTGGTCCGTACCGGGAGGTTCGACCCGCAGGCCTTTTCACGCAGCGAGGTACAGCCGGCGCTGGTGGTGGACGATGTCGGAGAGCTGGCCCGGCAGCTTTTAGCGGTCGTCGACGTCAATTAGAGGGGCAGCCGGCAAGGACGGGAAAGCGGGGCAGATGAAGCGGGGCACGACGCGCACCGAGCTGTACTTCGCGGCCATCGTGCTGGCGTCGATACTCGCGGGAACGGTCTTGCGCTGGCGCAGCTTCGACGCCGGCTTCGGCTCGGACGACTACCCGCAGTACGCGATGATCAAGGGGCGGTACCCCGTCGAGCGATCAGCCTTTGACCTGTTCAACTTCGTGGGCGGCGAGAACGAGGTACCGACCCTTAAAGACTCCGGGGCGGTGCCCTGGTGGACTCATCCCGAGCTGCGCCTGGCCATGATGCGGCCGCTTTCCAGCGCGTTGATCGTCATCGACCACGCGGTTTTCGGCGACAACCTGCTGGGCTTTCACATCCACTCCCTGTTCTGGTGGGCCTTTCTGGTGTTCTGCGTGGCGCTGCTGCTGCGCGAGCTCTTGCCCATACAGGTGGCCGGCATCGCCGTGGTGCTCTTCGCCGCGGAGGAGGGACACGGGCTGCCCGTGGCCTGGCTGGCCAACCGCAGCGCGCTGGTTTCGCTCAGCCTGGGGCTGCTCGGTCTTTGGGGCCATATCCGCTGGCGCCGGGGCGGCTACCGGCCGGCCGCCGCCTTCAGCGTGATCATGTTCTCGTTGGCGCTTCTGGCCGGCGAATGGACCTTTCCCGTCTTCGCCTACCTCTTCGCCTTCGAGCTGCTTGGCGCCGAGGGGCCGTTGTGGCGGCGCGCGCTCGCGCTGGTGCCGGCGGCTCTGCTGGGCTTGGCCTTCCTGGTCGTGCAGTCGCTGCTGGACTACAGCGCGCTAGCCTCAAACGTCTATATCAATCCGGTATACGAGCCGGGCGTTTTTATCGTCAAGTCGCTCCAGCGTATACCGGTCTTCTTCGCCGAGCTGGTCTTCGGCATCAACTCCATCTGGTGGTGGGTCGGAACTCCCTGGAGGACCTTCTTCCTGCGGTTGGATATCTTTTCACCACAGGTCTGGCGGCTGCTGCCGGATTGGCAGTTCTGGCACTTCCTGCTGGGCGTATCCGCCGGGGTGGTGAGCTACTACCTGATCCACTGGTCGCTTCGGCCTCGCTGTCCGCGCGTACGGCGCGAGCTTTCCTGGTTGCTGCTGGGGTCGCTGTTGGCGCTGGTTCCCATGGTCGCATCCTTTCCCTCCAGCCGCCTGGTGGTACCCGCCTTCGTGGGGATATCGGCTGCCTGGGCGACGGTCGCCCTGCACGCTTTCCGCTCGCTGTACCGATCCTTCGGCCTCGATCCTCTGCGGTTCTGCCGTCTATCCGCGCTGGCGCTCATCGGCGTCTTCTACTTCCAGGTCTGGCAAGCCTCGATCCACTCCATGCACGAAGTCGGAGGACGCGCCTACTTTCACAAATCGGTCCGCCAGTGGATCCTACAAGCGGAGATCGACGACAAGGGGATCGAGAACCGCGATATCTTCATGGTTAACGGCCTGGAGCACACCCAGGTGGTCTTCTCGCCCTTTATTCGATACTTCCACGGCCATCCCCTGCCGCGCTCCTGGCGCGTGCTGAGCGCCGCGCCGCGGGCGCACGACATCGTGCGGACCGCTCCCAACCAGCTGGTGTTTTCCGTGCTGGGCGGAACCATGATGGACAGCGATCTGGAACGGCTCTACCGGGCGGACCGTTATCCGTTGCGGCTGAACGATACGGTGAAGATCGATGGCCTGCAGGTCGAAATACTCCGGCTGCTCAAGGGAAAGCCCTTGATGGTGCGTTTCACCTTCGACCGGGAGCTGGAGCATTCCGGCTACCTGTTTCTGCACAACGACGAGAGGGGGCTCCGGAGGTTCAAGCTTCCGCGGATCGGCGAACGGATCCGGCTGCCCAAGGCACAGTTCCCCAACGAGGAACTGCTCAAGCTGAATAAACGCTTGAGGTCGAGGGGGAAACGGTTCCGGTTGAGGCGTCCGCACGGCGCGCGCAACGCCGATCCAACCTCTCGCGAAGAAGCGGCGGACGGATTACGGTGACGGCGGCAGCGGGAGCTTTTCGCTGTTCCCCTTACGCATTCGCTGCCTGACGAAGAGCACGCCGGTGCTGGGATTGAATATCTTGTACTCGTCCTGGTGCCGGTAGATGGGCGCGCAACCGCTTCCCTGCCACTTGTTCCATCGGGTGCAGAGCAGCCCGTTGGTCTTGATGGTATAGGTCCCCTGGTCGCTGTCCTTTCCCACCCCGCTCACCGCCGCGCCGATCATCCTTCCGTCGTGGTGGTAGTAGACGTGGAACTTGGTATTGAAGGCGGGGATGGTGCCGGACATGGTATTGCCCGTGTAGATCTTTTTGACCTCCGCGGCGGTCAGCACCTTGCCCCCGGAGGCCAGGCATTTCTCCTCCTCGGTCTTGCACCCCACCGCCAGGGATACGGATAGAGAGGCAATCAGGGCAACCACTGTCGACAGCCCCATCCGAACCCGCTTCTGTTCTTGGACCTCTGGGCAGGGGATCTCGCCGGCCGATCCGGATAAGACGCCTTCGGTCATGCGCGGAGCCTACCCCCTGCCGCCTGGATCGTAAAGCGCGGTTACCCCGGGATTTAGACGGCTACGACTTCCTTGACCTCGGGGATGTCCTCTCTCAGGACCTTTTCGATGCCCATTTTCAAGGTCATGGTGGACATGGGGCAGCCGGCGCAAGCACCGGTCAGCTGCAGCTTGACCACCCCGTCATCCGACACCTCGACCAACTCGACGTCGCCGCCATCGGCCCGCAGGCTGCCGCGGACTTTGTCCAGTGAGCTCTCTACCTTCTGCTTCAGATCCACTTTTTGTACCCTCTCCTCTCCCCGTACGAGGCCGCTTCCCGTCGCCGCGCCTAAGAGCGGCGACGGGAAGCGGCCTGAAGCGGGTGACCTTTTAGACCTCCGCTCGTAGCCGGAGCGACGAATCCGTCGAAGCTTTCTCTAGTACCGATCCCTTCATCTGTCCAGTTGCGGCGCCCGCCGCAGCCGGCCGCGGTCGAGCAGCCGGCCGCGTGCCGCGGTCAATTCCTCCCTTTTTTCCCGCCCTTGCTAGATCTGTCAAGGCGTGAGAAATTGAGGAAGAGAGAGGCCCCGGACCGAATCGGCGGTCCGGGCGGGAACGCCGCGCGGACCGAGGACCGAAAGTATAGAAAAGGTGGAAGAGGACCCGCTCGTAACCGAGTGCCGGCAGCGCATGGGCCAGCTGGTCAGCGGCAAGTGGCGCCTCGATGCTCTGATCGGTGTGGGCGGCATGGCAGCGGTATACGCGGCCACTCACCGCAACGGTGCGGTAGCGGCCATCAAGATGCTGCACTCGGCCATCGCCACCAACGCCGAGGCGCGCACCCGCTTCCTGCGCGAGGCCTACATCGCCAACAAGGTCGACCACGAGGGAACGGTAAAGGTCATCGACGACGGGGAGGACGAGACCGGCCTGGCCTACCTGGTGATGGAGCTGCTGACCGGTAAGACCGCCGAGGCGCTGGCCGATGACAACGGCGGCTATCTCCCCATCTTCCAGACGCTGGACATCGCCGAGCAGACGCTGGAGGTGCTGGAACATGCCCACCCCAAGCAGATCGTTCACCGCGATCTAAAGCCGGAGAACCTCTTCATCACCCAGCAGGGCCGGGTGAAGGTCCTGGACTTCGGCGTGGCCCGCCTGCGCGAGGACAACATGTCCCGCACCCAGACCGGGCTGGTCATGGGTACCCCTTCCTTCATGGCTCCGGAGCAGGCCATGGGCCGCTGGTCCGAGGTGGACGGGCGGACCGACCTGTGGGCCATGGGCGCGACCATCTTCACGCTGTTGACGGGCCAACCCGTGCACGAGGCCGACACGCCCGGCGAGATGCAGGTGGCGGCCGCCACCCGCCATGCCCGTTCGCTGGCGCGGGTGCTGTCAGGAACTCCCTTTCCCCTGGTCAGACTGGTCGACCGTTCGCTGGCCTACGAGCGCGAGAACCGGTTTCCGGACGCCACCGCCTTTCTGGCCGAGCTGCGAAAGGTTCGCGAGGCGCTGGCCGGCGAGGAGGACAGGCTGGTGCGGCCGGCGGCGGACGACGCGGGCATGCCGGCCACCGTCTACGGCGAGGAGGCCCCCGAGGACGAGGAGCCCGACACCTTCTTCGAGACCTTCGATCCTACCCGGGCCACCGAGCAGGATCTCGCCAACCTCAACAAGGTTTTCACCCTGGTCGAGCGGATGCTGGCCGCGCGCAAGCAGTACGGCAAGGAGCACCCCGAGACCCACCGGCGAACCAACGAGGCGTTCCGGGAGATCGCCGCGTCGCTGCTGCAGTGCGACATCGCGCTGGCCTGGAAGGTGAACGCTTACTCGTTCTACGTGGGCGATACGCCGCTGTGGGAACCGGACGAGCCCTGGAACCGCGTCCCCTACCAGCTCTTCTCCGACGGCGTTCGCATGCTGGGCCTCTCCCAGGGGGTCGACGAGCAGGAGTTCAACGAGTTTATAAGGATTATCACCCTGGATCCGGCGACCGAGATCTCCCCGGAGGATGACCTGGTCACCCTGCTCTTCGACGCCTCTTTCAAGCACGTATACCACCAGGCCATCGACTCCTTTGCCGAGGGCAACCAGGATGACCGCGCGGCCTTCGAGCGACAGCGGCAGGAGATCATCGAGATGGCCCGGGAGCTGGAGGGGACCGATATCGCCGAGGCCTGGCAAGAGGGTCGAGGCAACCAGCAGGACGATTCAGACGCCGACGGGACCAACCGCGAGATCGTGCATTTCATCTCCGAGAGCATGCCGATGGATTCGGAGGCGGCAGCGCGGGCCGCCAACCTGGAGCTCGAGGAGCAGGAGGTCGAGCGGGCGGCCGTGGCGCTCGACATCGATGCCAGCACGCGGGCTCTACTGGCCGCGCGCCTGGAAATAGACGTGGGCGCGACCAGCGAGCGGTTCGTGGTCGCCGCCGGCGACGCCTATATCGCCTCGGCGAACATGGGCAACACGGCGCCGGTGGTCGGGCCGCTGCGCACGGCGGTGGACGGGCTGGCCGAGGAGGCGCCGCTCAAGGCCATCGAGATGGTGTTGACCATGCGCGAGGCGGTGGAGGTGGAAGGGAACGAGGCGGAGACCGAGAGGATGCGGGCGTCCATCACCAGCGACCTGCTCTCGGTGTCTAGCCTGAGCGTGATCCTCTCCAAGTCGCCGACCGAGGAGGAAGCGGACTACGCGGACTTTGCCGCGGGCATGGAGCAGGTTCTGGCCTCCCTGGTACAGAAGCACTTCAAGCCGCTGCTCGACGCCCTGCCCGAGGTCAGAGACAAGCGGATCCGGCGCAACGCCCTGGAAGCCGTGGCCAGGATGAGCGAGGGGCAGGAGTCCAAGATGGCCGAGCTGTTCGCCCGGGCCGAGGTGGACCTGGCGCTGGAGCTGGTAAGGGTTCTGGCCCGGCTCGGCACCGCGGAGTCCAAGGAAGCCATCGCCCAGGCCGCGCAGAGCCCGCATCCGCTGGTGCGGATCGAAGCGCTGGGCTACGTCGAGGGCGTCTCCAGTGCGCACCTGCGGCGGGAGCTGCGCAGTCTGGTCGAGGACAGGAATCCCAAGGTGCGGCTGACCGCGCTGCAGGCCATGGAGAAGCACGTCATCTCGGTGGCCGGCCCGTTTCTGGTGTTGCGCGTGCAGTCTGGCGGCTTCAACCGGCTGCCCTACGAGGAGCGCAGGCAGGCGGTCAAGACGCTGTGCGCGCTCAACCCCAGGCGCGCGGAGGATGTATGCATGAAGCTGCTCGGCCACGGTAAGCTGTTGCGGTCGGGCCGTTTTGAGCAGACCCGGGAGCTGGCGGCGGAATTTCTGGCCGAGGTGGCCTCGACCAACCCGTCACTGTACCTGCTGGAAGAGGTCTCCAAGAGCAACTGGTGGACCACCGGCTCGCGGGTGCGCGAGGCGGCGGCGACGGCGTTGAAGCGGCTGGAGCAGCGCGCCGGCCAGGCGCAGGAGGCGGCGGAAAAGAGAAAGGCGGAGAGGACCAAGGCCGGGACCAAGACCGCGGCGCCCCGCGCCGGCAGAACCGCGACCGGCGTCAAGGCTCGTCGTCCGGCCGCTCCCGGACAGGCCCGTCCGGCTCCGCAGAAGGCCAAGAGCTAAGCCATCATGCCCACGCGACCGAACGTCCTGCGCAGAACCGGTTTTCTGGCCGCTTGCCAGACCAACAAGAACAAGAACCCGACCCTGGAGGAGATCCGCGAAAAGGGAGCGGAGGTGGTGTTGGCGGTCTTTCGCCTCAGCAAGAACGCGCTGGTACACGCCCTGGACAACGATGCGATGATCAAGACCGCCGCTGACTCCAACCGCATCATCACCGACTTCGCGTCGGCCGTGGGCGGCTCGGTCTCCGTCACCTTTGTGGAGCAGACCATCTTCGTCTGCGGGCAGCTGCTGCGAGCCTCGCGCGCGGTCTACGAGCAGGCCATGGAGCTGTCCAATCTGCTGGAGCGTTGCGCGGTATCCGAGGTGATCTTCAATGCCGATTGCTCGGACCGGGATCTGCTGGCCTTTGCCGAGGGCTTCTCCATCTCCGTGCGCGATCCCGAGCAGCGCGACCGGCTGCTCAATACCCAGCTGGAGCACATCCAGGTGCGGCAGGTCGATACCTCGCTGCAGAGTATAGACGACGAATCCGCGCTGCCGGACATGGAGAAGACCCTTCTCTCCTATGCCTCGGCGCTGGTGGTGATGCGGCGTTTCTTCGATCGGATCGCCGAGGGCCGCACCGCGCTACCGCACCAGGTCAAGCGCATCGCCCAGCGCCTGGTGGCACTGGCGGCGACCAACGAGAGAGCGCTGTTGGCCCTGGTCACCACGGCCGGCAAGCACCGGGACGACGCTGGCCGGGCCGTGCTCACCGCCATCATGTCCATTCTCATCGCCCGCAGGCTCACCACCAGCCGGGTGGCGCTCGGGCAGCTGGCCATGAGCGCGTTGATGGCCGACCTGGGCCGCGTCCGGGCGGCCGGGACCACCGCGCGCGACCAGCTCATTCAGCTCTCCGACGAGGCGGAGATGGCGGTGCCGGCGCTGACCAGCGCCATCAGCATCACCACGGGCGGGGTCAACATCCAGAACGCCCTGCGCACGGTATCGGCCTACGAAACGACGTACATAGAGCGCGAGCAGATGCTGGGGCCGGTCTACAAGCGCATCATGTCGCCGCTGGTGCAGTCCAAGATCCTGCAGGTAGTCCGGGCGCTTCTCGACCGCGTCGCGCCGCGCGATACCTCGCGGCCGCTCTCACCCGCCGACGCTATGGCCGCCATCACCCGCATCCCCAGCGTCGACAACGTGGCCTACAAGCTGCTGGTCTCGGCCATCGGTCTGATGCCGACCGGAACCGTGGTGGAGTTTACGACCGGGGAGTGGGGCATCGTGGTCGGTCCCTCGCGAAACCGCAAGGCTCTGGACAAGCCGCGTATCCGACTGGTCACCGACCGCTCGGGCCAGGTGTTCTCCCGGCCCAAGGAGATCGACCTGGGCGATCAGAGCGGCGGCCAGAAGTACCCCCGTATCAAGGCCGTCATCGACCCGAGCAAGGCGCACTTCAACGTTACCGGCGTGTTGATCAGCCAGGCCAGCGCCGCCTGACGGACTGAACGGGAGAGGGCAAGCCCCCTCCCTCTCTCTAGACTTAAAACGCCGCCTCGGCCGAGAGCGTGGCGTCGACGTGTATCAGGATATTGGGGAACTGCAGGTCGAACTCGGGCGCCAGCACCAAGCCGAAGTTGCGGTGGAAACGGTACCTGAAGCCGAGCCCCGCGTGCGCTCCGCCGATACCCGAGATCAGGAAGGGCGCGGGCTGGTTGGATTTCTGGGGCGGCGGCTGCGGTTGAATCTGGCCGGCCGTCGCACCGAGAAAGCCGGACATACTGAAGCCGGTGGCCGCGTCGCCGCCGATGAAGAGGTACTCGGCGCGGCCTCCCAGCAGGATGTTGGCGAGCGTTCCCTCTCCCGCGTCGAACTGGTAGCGGAATATGGCGGCCAGTGACAGGCGCGGAATGACGAAATAGCCGACGGCCACCCGCATGGCCGGCGACGCGACAAAGCCGAAGGTGTTGACCCGGGCGCAGTAGCGCGTCGGGTAATATTCGTAGCCGTCGTTGGTGAAAAACCTCTCGCCCGGACCGGACACGGCGCCGTCAGCCGGGCATTCGGTGACCGGGTTCTTCCGGTAGATAACGTCGAATTCATCGGTTACGAGTCTTCCCGGCTCGCTGAGCGGGACACCACCCTCGTAGACGGGTTTTCTTTCGTACGAGTCGGCATCCGCAACCCAGGGGGTGTCTCTCCTCAGGGTCATGTAGTCGGGGTTTTCGATCATCACGTCGGGATTGTTGGGATCGGGAACGGTCTCGCGGGTGTCGTAGACGTTATCGATGCCGCCCGGGGGGGCTGAATCGGTGATCATGCCCGCCGATACCTGTGACATGCCCAGGGCCATGCCGATCTGGATGAAGCCCCTGGCGAAATCGGTGCGCGCCGGCCGCCCCTCGCCGATCTGGTCCGGTATCTCCAGGCCGCCGGGGATGTTGCAGATGCCGTCGTCGCACATCAGCCCCGGCTGGCAGTCCCGGTCGCTGTCGCAGATCTCTCCGATGGTGTGGAAGAGCGGCTTCTCGCACTCCTCGCCGGTCACGCCGGGCGGGCACTCTACCTCGACGCACCGTCCCGGAGAGGTGTTTCCGGGCAGCGCCGCACCCGGGCCCTGCAGCGAGGTGACGATGGGGGCCTCGAACGGCGACTGGGCGGTGCCGGCGCTGGCGATCACCCGGTCATCGTCGTCCAGGGCCTGCAGGTAGTAGCGAACCCGCGGCTCCCACACGTCGTTGCAGCTGATCTGATAGGCGTATCCCGAGCCGTAGGGGATCATGTCCGCGCTCTTGTAGTTGTCCATGCCCAGGCCGCGGTAGAAGAGGACGACCTTCTCCACGTTCTCCGGGTTGGACACCTCGCAGTAGATCGGCAGCGGCGCCTGGCTCGCCTGCGGCATGGAGGGCTGGTGCAGGATCTGCGTCGTTCCGGGGGGACCCGGCTGGATCATGGGCTGCACCGGCTGCACCGGCTGCATGGGCTGGACAGGTACGGGCATGGGCGCGACCGGTGCTGGCGCCGGCGCTGGCGCAACCCCCGAGGCTCCGCACGCGCCCGAGGCGGCCATCTGCTGGGCCTGCTGGAACTGCGCTTGGATGTCGGGCGTGCTGAGCAGCGGGTCGAGCTGGGTGGCGGGATCGATGCAGCAGGCCTTGATGAAGGAATCGAGCCCTTGCTGGTTATCTCCCAGACCGCCGACCTGTACGATTCCGAGGTTAAGATAGGTAGTCGCGAGCAAGGGGCCTGCGATTCCCGCCTGCTGCGCAGCGCCGATCGCCTCCTCCAGAACCGAGACGGCCCTGTTCACGTCCAGGTTGTTGTAGGCCTCCATGGCCTCGCGATTCATCTCCACCAGCTGTTCCTCGGTGGACTGAGCCGCCGCAGCGCCGGTCGTAAACCAGTACGCGACCAGAAGTCCTACGACGAGTGATTGAACCAGTCTCCGCATATCTCCCTCTGCTGCTACAACGCTGTAAGGCGCTCCGACCGTTCGCGCGCCTGGCGCACATTAATCGGCTTTGGGACCGCATTTTTACCGCAGCGGGACGAAAACAAACAATATTTCCCGACCTTCCGTCCGCTAGCCGTCGAAAGTTGCGGTCTGGCAACAAGTCGTGTCGCATCATAAAGGCCCCCGGTCAAGGGGGCGGGTAGACCCTCCCAGATACGGGCTAGACCCTGTTTTTACGCTTGAGGTGCAGTCGGAACAGGAGGAAGGCCGTTCCGGTCAGCAGCAGCGCTCCCATGGGGACCGCCCCTTGCAGCACCAGGCTCGCACCGTACCCCACCAGCCCAAAATCGCCGTGGTACTGCGCGTAGCTTCCCACCACCGAGAGCCTCTCCGGGAAGGCGAACAGCACACCGCCGGAGGCGGCCAGGCATAAGCCGGTGATCGCGATCCCGGTCGCCGCGTTTTGATTTCTGGCCAGGGCCGCGCCCATAAGGTATCCGAGAACGGCCAGCAGCGCCTGCAGAACGAAAAAGAGCAGTGCCAGGGCCGAGGGTATCGTCTGCACGTCTATCAGGTAGAGGAGAAACCAGTCCCCGTGGAAGATGTAGAAATAGGCCGATACCGGGACCAGGAGCAGGCCCAGATATATGGCGAAGACGCCGAAGCTCCCGCTCAGCAGTACCGGTCGCGGGCTGAACCGCATGCGCTCGGCCGCGCACAGGGCGGCTGCGACCCCGATACCGAAAGCGAACAGTATCAGCGTTGGGAAGGGCACCGGTAGCTCCGTTCTGGCGGGAAAACCGCATCCAGACTATCCGAGCGGGCTCCGATATCAAAGCGCATCTTTTCCGGTGGAGACGATCTCGGTCGTCAGCTGCGTCTCGGTTTCGAAAATCTCACCGCCCGCGATGATGAACAGGTTACGGCCGCCGAAGGGTTTGGCCAGCAGTGGGTCCATATACTGCCACTCGACCACGTGGTGTCCCGTCCTTCCGCCATCGGTCATCGATAGCAGGCGCAGCGCCAGCCAGGGAACGCTGGCGAACGCCTCCTGGTACCAGCGTCGGATCGCGGCTCTACCGTCGTGCCTTTTCGGGATTCCCTCGGCCGTGGGGGTGAAGGGCTCAACCAGCGAGCCGGTCGCGGCGAAGAGCAGGGAAGTGGCCTCTGCATCGCGCCGGTTGAAATGCGCCGCCCAGTGGCGGACGAGCTCGGCGGCGGAGAGGGGCCGGGGCGCGGTCTGGCGATAGGCGAACCGGGCGTCGAAACCGCCGCACCAGGCCGAACGGTACAGGAGCAGCTCTAGTAGCTTGCCGGTGACGCGAAACACGCCGCGGGACTCCCGCTCCGGCGCGTCCCCGCAGTTCGCCTCCGGCGGCAACGATATCCTCGCCTGCTCCTGCAGGAGCCACGATCCCGGCTCGGAGCCCGGCCTGGCGCGCCGAACCACGGTTCGCGAGCAACCCTCGGAAGCTAGCTCGCTGTCCTCGATTATTAGCAGGCGGTTCGGGGCTCCCCGGATGCGCAGCCGTTGCGTGAAACCCCGACTGGCGAGATCCAACGGCCCATCCACGCACTGCGCCTCGGTCCACTCCCAGCTCGATTCCTTCAGTCTCTCCCACCACGGCTCGGTCTCTGCCTGGCCAGGGAGTACGGGTCTCGATTCGGGGCCGGAACAAGCGAGGACCGACCCGCAGACGAGCAGGGTGACGGATCGGATATTCAGGGCCTGTGCCGGGGAACGCTTCATTTTGGGGTTAGTGGATACACCGCGAACGGATTTAATGACATGGTACGCGAGGCCGACCGCTCAGGCCGACCGCTACCGGAGCGGCGGGGTCGATGTCCGGTCGGCCGGAACCAATACCCGGCTCCGTACCACGGGTTCAACTCGTCGCGGGAAAAGCGTATTCTACGACATCGGAGGAATGAGATGCGGCATGTACCTGGAATGATTTGGTTGCTCGCCTGCCTGTCGTCGTTTGCCGTCATGGGGTGCGGCCTGTTCTCGAGCGGCGTGGAGGAGACCGGCGATCTGCTCGAGAACCAGGATATCGGCATGCAGTGCGGTGGAAACGACGATTGCCGCGAAGGCCTGGATTGCGTGGATGGTAAGTGCCAGCCCTCGGGCTCGACCGCCGTGAACGGCGACTGCCAGGTGACGGCCGAGTGTGCCGCCGATCTGTACTGCAACAACGAGCGCAAGTGCGCCCCGGCCGGCGACGGACGGCTGGGCGCTGCCTGCGAGACCACGGCCGACTGCCAGCAGGGGCTCATCTGCACGATCTCGGGTTTCTCGCTGGTCTGCTCGGAGACCGGAGACCTGCAGCCGGGCGAGGAGTGCGAGGCCACCAATCATTGTTTCGCGGGGCTCATCTGCGCCAAGGACCCCCTGGACCAGAGCGGCTCCGACGCCACACCCGAGTGCATCGGCACCGTGCCGTCCCCCGTGGACTTGGTGATACCGACCTGGAACGGCGTCAGCTGCGGCGAGGACAACGAGCGGCCGACCGCCTACTTCGACGTGCCGCGCTCCGGGGGAGAAGAAACCGACTTCTATCGCCTGCCCTTTCCCAACGATATCCGGCGTACCGGCAGCGGTCTGGACCTGAGCGGACATCCGGCTCCGGACGTGCTCGGCCTGACCCTGATCGACTCCTACCTGCGGGCGAGCGAGCAGGACCTGACCGGCTTTGCCACCAATCCGGTCGTCATCTTCCGCTTCTCCGAGGAGCTGAATTTCGGCAGCGTCAAGGAGAGCAGCGTTCACGTGGTGGACATCAGCCCGGACTCTCCCACCTACGACAGGGAGCACGCCAGGCGATGGCGTTTCAGCAGCGGCAAGAGCCGCTACGTGTGCAAGAACGCGCTCGCGGTGGGCCCGAACGAGAAGAAGCCGTTGCGTCCGAACACTACCTATGCGGTCTACCTGACCAGGGAGATAACCCCGGACGCCGGAGGGGTTTACGCGCGCGCCGCGGACTTCGAGGCCATGCTGGGCGACTCGGCGCCCTCGGATAGCGCGCTGGCGGCCGCCCACGCGGCCTACGCGCCCTTCCGGGCCTGGCTGAGCGACAGCGGTACCGATCCGGGGATGCTCCTGAACGCGGCCGTCTTCACCACCCAGGATCCGGAGGCCATCATCCCCGCGCTCAGAAGCGCGGTGCATAACGCTGCCATGCCCGCGGTATCGCAGCTGGTGCGCTGCGGCGGCGCCGGCGATCCCTGCCCCAGCGAGTGCGCTGGTGAGAGCGGGTACACGGAGCTGCACGGCCTGATATCCCTTCCGGTTTTCCAGCAGGGCACGCCTCCTTATGAAGAGGTGGGAGGAGGAATCGAGCTGGATGGCGCGGGCGTGCCGCAGAGCGCGGGAACCGCGGAGGTCTGCTTCGCGCTGGCCGTTCCGGACGGCGAGCCCCCGGCGGCGGGATTCCCGCTGGTCATCTACGGGCACGGCACGGGCGGCGGCTTCGGCAGCGTGATCAGTACTGGAATCGCTCGCGATCTCGCCAACGGAACGGTCGACGGGGCATCCTTTCGGGCGGCCGCGCTGGGCATCGATATGCCGCAGCACGGAACCCGTAGCGGCGACTCGGACCGTGCGCCCGAGGAGCTGTTCTTCAACTTCCTAAACCCCAGGGCGGCGCGGGACAACATCACCCAGGGGGCGGCGGACCTGATGGCGCTGGTTCGCTGGGCCCGGAGCTACCTGCTGCCGGCCGGAAGCTCGCCGGTAGGGCGCACCATCTCTTTTGACGTCGACAACATCGCGCTGTTCGGCCACTCGCAGGGCGCGCTTCACGCCGCGCTCATGCTGCCCTACGAGCCGGACCTGTCCGCGGCCGTGCTTTCCGGCAACGGCGCCTATCTGACCGAATCGCTGCTCTCCAAGACCCAGCCGTTCGACATCGCCGGCGCGCTTCCCTATGCGCTGCTGGACGCCAACAGCGAGGGCAAGCTGGACGGAGGCGTCTTCCACCCCGTGCTGGCCATCTTCCAGATGTTCTTCGAGCGGGCGGACGGCATCAACTTCGCCTACCGGTTGATCGATGAGCCCCCGGCCGAGGTTCCCGCCGGACACCACGTCTTCATGACCTACGGCTTGTTCGACGAGTACTCCCCGGAGTCTACTCAGAGGGCTTACGCCCGGGCGGCGAACCTGCCGGTCGTGGGCGACGACCCGGCCAACCTGGGGCTGACCCGTGTGCAGGCGCCGATGAGCGAGAACGTGGAGCTGGACGGCGTGGCGCGCACGGTCGGGCTGAGGCAGTACACGCCGGCTGCCGGAGAAGAAGGCCACTTCGTGGCTTTCGACTCGACCAAGGGGCGCCCGGATGTGAACCGATTTCTCCTGCAGGCACTCTCCGGGCAGTCCCCGCAGATCGGCCAGTAGCTCTTACGTGCCCGCAGCGGAACCGCCTGCAACGGCGGAGGTCCCTGCTGACCTCCCAAGCCTGCTCGGCTTCTCGGCCGGCGCCTGCGCCTGTGGTCGCCCGCACGCGGTCGATCTGCAGCGCGTATCCATCCGCCAGGGGGCGTTGGAAGACATAGAGCGATACGTCGCCGAGATCGGCCGCGGTTTGACCGCAGCGGTGATCTGCGACCGGGCGACCCGCGAGGCGGCCGCTGACCGGGTCGTCGACCTCTTGCGCCGTTCCGGGCACCAGCCGCGTTCTCTGGTGGTACCGGACGGCGCCGCAGGACGGCCGCACGCGGACGAGCGGAACCTGCAGACGGTCGAACGGGCGCTGGCCGGCTGCGATCTAGCTGTCTCCGTGGGCTCGGGTACGCTGACCGATCTGACCAAGCTGGCATCTTACCGACTCGGGCTCCCTTTCTTCGCCGTGGCCACCGCGGCTTCCATGAACGGGTATGCGTCCGCCATCGCCGCCATCACCGTGCGCGGCCTCAAGCGCACCATCGCCTGCGCCCAGCCGCGGGCCATCGTCGCCGACCTGTCGATCCTGGGCCGGGCGCCGGCCGAGCTCAACGCCTCGGGATTCGGCGATCTGTCCTCCAAGCCCACGTCGCTCGCCGACTTCCGCCTGGCCGGCCGGCTGCGCGGCGACTACTACTGCCCGGTGGCCGAACGGGTGGTGTACGGGGCCGAGGCCAGGGCGGCCGGCTCGGCTGAGGGGGTGAAGCGGGGCGACCCCGAGGCCATGTCCGCGTTGGTCGAGGCCCTGATCCTTTCCGGCATATCGATGAAGCTGGTGGGCTCTTCCGGACCCGCCTCGGGCGGCGAGCACCTTATCAGCCACCTGCTGGACATGACCGCGGCCGAGCAGGTACGTCGGGAGAACTGGCACGGCGCGCAGGTCGGGGTCTGTACCCTGATCACCGCGGCCCTATACGAACGGATAGGCGAGATGGACCCGGAAAGCCTCGATATCGATGCGCTCGTTTCCCGGCGCCCAGACCGCGCGGCTCTGGAGCGGGGGATACGAGAACGTCACGGCGCGCGGGCGTCCGAGGTCATCGAGCAGTGCCTGAACAAAGAGCTCTCGGACCAGCAGCTGCGGGAGGAGCTCGCGGACCTGATCGAGAGCTGGACCGGGATCTGGGAGAGCCTGGCCGATACGCTGCGCTCGCCCGCTCTGGTTCGAGAGCGCCTGCAGGCCGCCGGAGCGCCGGTCACCCTGCGGCAGCTGGGCGTCACGCGCGAGCAGATGCGAGAGAGCTTGCTGGCCGCGCGCGAGATTCGCGACCGCTTCAGCGTCCTGGACCTGGCCTACGACCTGGGGGTGCTGGAGAGCTTTCGGGACCAGGTACTGGAACGGAGCGGGTGTCTGGGGTGATCCGAATGCATCCGCACGGGAATCGCTGGCGGTTCAGGGCAGGGGGCGAGCCCCTCCTCTGTGTATCAGGCACGAGCGTAGGGGCGTGCCTTGCGCCCGCCCTGGATGCCGAGGCGACGGCATCACGTGCATCGCGATTCCGCGTAGGGTAATCTCACGGTTCGGTATGACCGCTATACTCGGTATATCCGCTAGCCGGAGACCACGCCCTGCCGGACTCACCCCGTGAAGAGCTGGAAAAACAGGCCGCCCTGCCCCAACCGGGGCTGGTCCGCGAGTTCGGGGCCTTTCTTCTGGACAACAAGAAGTGGTGGTTGACCCCGATCGTGGTCGTGCTCTTGCTGCTCGGGCTGTTGGTGATGCTGGCTGGCTCGCCGGCGGCTCCCTTTATCTATACCTCAATGTTGCCAACAAACGTCGGCATAAAACCGCTTGCGCTCGCCCGAGAG
>CAYVFC010000140.1:0-21630 GCA_964450715.1 uncultured Sandaracinaceae bacterium
TTCGAGGAGGAGCGACGCCGCAGATGGGGCCGCCCCGCCCGAAAGACGACGGGAGGGGTTTTGAAACCACTTCTAGAGCGCCTTGCGGATCGATGGGGCCCGAGTTGATCTCCAGCAAGACATCGTCTGGGACAGGCGCCAGCTCTCTATAGTAAAAATGCGCGTACGGCCTGCTTTCCTCTTCCGCGGTGAGCGGGGGGCGTTTGAAGCTCGCGTTCAAGGTGACGATACCTTTGAAAGGACAGGGGATTACTATCGTTTATTCGATACCGGTGCAAGTATCGAAAACCCCGCCGCAGTTGACTATCCGACACCACTCGCAAATGGACGCGCTTTGGTTCAAGCAGGCGTCGAGGCAGTTCGACAGTTCGCAGGTTGTGCGCTGTCCGTAGCAGGCGGCACAGGCGGCCGATAGGCTGGCGTTGGCTGCCAGGCAGACGGCGGTGCAGAAACCGACCCCGGGCTCGAACAGACATTGCAGCTGGCAGTTTTCCACCTCGACGTCGATATCCACGGCGTCGAACACCGCTTGATCGTCGGCATTTCGGCAGGCGCCCGCGAAAGATCCGGCGTCCGCCGGGTACGCGGCATCGTCGGCCGTCACGGCATCGGCGGCCATCGCGGCGTCGGCGGCCGTCGCGGCATCGGCGTCCGTCGCGGCATCGCGGGCGGGACCGGCATCGACAGGCTCGCTTTTGCCGCTGTCGACCGAGGCGTCCAGATCCGATCCCGCATCGGCGTCGGGCGGATCGATAAAGCCCGGTCCCGTCCCCGCCCCTCCGCCATCGAAAGCCCCGGCATCGACGAGCACGCCGCCGTCGATCTGGTTGGAGGCGGTGAATCCCGATCCCGCGTCGGCCGTGAATAGAGCGAAGAAATCGGGATCCAGCCCGGACCGACCCTCCCAGATACAGCCGCTCAGGTGACCGGCCAGCACGAGTATGACGCATATCGACCGCCAACCGGGGATTCGTGGACGGGCGATAATCCGTCGAGGTCGAGGCTCCCCCTGCGAGAGAAGCCGGAGATTCGAGAGGGCGCCTTGTGTATGGGTCGTAGCCATCAGAAGGATACCTTTGCCTTAAGGTAAGTCTGGTCGCCGTCGTCCATCAAGGCGAACAGCGCCTCGCCGCGGCCGGCCAGCAACACGTGCCCGACCGAGAGATCGATGTTGTCGTAAGGCTTCCAAAGAAGGTCGGCGGACAGGCTCAGGCCATGGTTGTCGCCGACCTTTTCGAAACCGTCTGTCTCGAACATTCCCCCCAGCGTCAGCAACAGCTCGCCGTTCAGGAACTCGTTCCGGACTCCGAGAACGAAGTAGTCGTGAAGCTCGGCCCCGCGCTCCGCGAACAGGCCGTGCACGTACTGCAGGTTGAGATAGGTTCCCCAGGAAAAGGTGTAGTCCAGGCCGACGGTCAACTTGGTATAGGGATCGGAGTGCAGGAGGATCGTTTCCTCGGTTATCGTCCCCTGCAGGGTCGGCATCGTTACCGCCAGGGTGCGCTCTTCGGGGAATAACACCGCGGCTTCGGCCCACCATCCCACGCTGGCAAGCTCGCCGGCCAGGTCTGCTCCGATGACGTGTATCTCGGGTAAATCGACCGATGCATCGACCTGTACCTGTGCCGGGCCCGGAAAGCTGACCTCCACGCTTTGCTCGATGGGAACGTCGTCGTAGCCGTGAAAGTAGGAGAGCGACCAGTCAACCTCGAGCAGGGAGCCCGCCACCTTGACCGCCTGCATGGAGTGTTCGAGATCGTAGGACGGCAGACCGAGCGGACCCGGCTCTGCGATCATCTCCATGGAGGACGGCATGACGTCGTCGCCCATCGCGTCCTGTAGGGCAGAGCGCATGGGATATTCGGCGAAGCGGGGCAGCAGGATGGGGACGGGGCCGGGCAGCCAGACTCCCGTGAGTTTGAGCCGGTCCTCGACGATGTAGAGATCGGCGCGGATGGCCCAGGAGGGTATTTTCTGACCGAAGTCGAGGAAGTCGGAGAGATCGTCGGGGTTGAGGTTGTCGGTGGGATTGAAGCGGTCGGCGGTCCCCCAGGCGATGCGCTGCTTGCCCAGGCGCAGGTCGAGGCGTTCCCACATCAACCCAAAGATGTCCACCTGGCACTCCCAGAGCAGAAAATCGACGGGAAAGGCCTGCGATGACTCGCCCATCCCCTCGATGCTGCGGAAGGCCGCGTGATCGTAGAACCGCAGCCGGCCGCTGGTCTTGACCTCGAGCTCGTCGGCGGGATAGGCCCCGAGCTGCAGCGCCGCCTGGTGATAGATGGGGAACTGCGGGGCCCCCTTCTGCTCGAGCAGAAACCGCTTGTCCAGAATAATCTCGCCGGAAAGATCCCAGTCGTCGGCGGCCCGGGCCCGGGCCGGGGCGAGCAGGACCAGCAGCAGAACGGCGGCCCCGATACGCGTGAAAACCACTTCGCTTGCTTTCGGCGACGGCTAGCGCGAACGTTTAAGTTCGCGCTTGCTGAAGTCACTGTCCTTCAAGCCGGTATCGAAGGCGAGGTCGTTCATCTCCATGATGGTCGAATGCTTCTTCCTCAGGTCGCGCATGGTGATGGTCCGGGCCACCCAGTACGACGAGACCTTCTCGATCCGCTCCTGGGTCATCTCCTTCCAGAGCGTCCCCTTCTTGTCGAAAAACCGTATGCGCACGGGAAGGTAGTACTCGGTATCGATGACCATGGAGAGCTTTCCATATTCGCTCTCCCCGGGCTTGCGAGGCACGAGATCCAGGTGGATCATCTTTCCCTTCTTCTTGATCGACTTCACGTCGTAATCTTTGGCATACCCGCCCGAACCCATGTCGCTGTAAGAGAAATCCGAGCCCATAAAGTTCTCGTTCTTCACGTGAGAGGCGATGCGACGGACCTTGCCGAACTCGGGCATGTAGAGGTACATCTCATCCCCGCTCTTGACGAGAAAGCTGACCCCCTTGACCTCGGCCGGGCGCGTGAACCTGGAGAAGCGTTGGTTCGATCCTTTCTGCTTACTTTGTAGCTCGCGTACCTTGGTGTTTCCGGCCGCGTCCTTCAGCGTCATCTTCACGCTCGCGGTCTGGTCCTTGAAAGCCGAGAGCGCCGCGTCCAGCTTCTTCAATATCGTGGTGCCCTCGTCCGCCAGGGTGCTCGCCCCCCCCATCGCGGCCAGCAGCAGGACGGAGATCGCGAATATATGAAACGTGCGTGTCATGGGTTTCCTCCTGGGATCGTTCGGATCCCGTCTGTAGCGCACTCGCTTTTTGCGCGAAGCGCGGTTGAAAGACCAGGATCAGGGCTGGTATCAAGGTGAGCGCCCCCATGGCGCTCAGGACCATCGAAAGCGCGATGAGCAAACCAAATTGCTGAAGCACCACCAGCTCGGACTGAGTGATGACCAGAAACCCGGCGGCGACCGCGGCCACGTTGATGAGCACCGCCTTGCCGCTGGTCCTGAAAGTCTCGACCAGCGCTTCCCGTTGCGAGTCGGCCCGCCGCATCTCGTTGCGCAGCCGGGTCACGATGTGAATCGCGTAGTCGATGCCGATGCCGATGGCCAGCGCGGCGATCATCATGGTAGCCGGGTTGATGGCGATATCGGACAGGCCCATGATCCCGAAGTTGACGGCCAGGGTGAAGGCGATGGGCGCGATACTGACGATACCGCCCGCCAGCGAGCGCAGCTGAACGACGAGCAGAACGAAGACCGTGAGCAGCGCGAACAGCAGGCTGATCACCTGGGAACGGCGAAGCTGGGCGTTGAGCTTCGTCTGCATCACCGCCATGCCGGTCTGACGCGTCTCGATGCTGACGATCTGGTCGGGGGAGGGCTCGGCGCCGGTGAGCTCGGCATGGGTCTGCGGCGTAACCGGCCAGCTCCGGTTGAACGCCTGCCAGAGGCTGCCGTTCAGGTCGAGCTCCAGCTCCTCGGGAAACCGGTCGACCCGCGGCACCACTTCACTGCGTATCTGCTGGAGCCACCCGGCGACGACGCCCTTCTGTCCCGCCTCGACCACGATCCGCTGCAGCGCCTCGGCGGCGATCTCGACCCCTTCGGAGTCCTCGCGCCAGAGGTCGGGCAGTACCGTGCGAATCGTCTGCGCATAGGCGGCCAGGCTGGGATTCGCGTGCAGCGAGGTCGCCTCGGCCAGCGCCCGGGCCGCATCGGGTATGATCTCGACGTCGCAGTCTTCGGAAGAGAAATAGGCCAGGGCCTCTTGGTGGCGCAGGTCGGCCGGGGGAACGGGGGACGCCCCGCCGATCCCCCGAGCGAGCGATTCTCGAAGCCGTTCGGGTTTCCGTAGCTTCAGCTGCCGGCGGGCGAGATCGAGCGAGATGTCGTCGGCGATCTCGGATGCCGCTCGACGGCTCAGGGCCGACCGCGCGTCCCCGGACAGAGCGCTCCACTGCAGCGATACCAGCCGGGGGCGGACGGTCTGTTCGAGCGCGCGGTCGACCTCGCGCACGGTTCGCTCGCGCGCAGCAATGGCGATCTCTTCGTAGCGGCCCTCGATCATGGCGCGGTCCTCGGTTCGATTGACCAGCGCGCTCAGCGCGTCCTGGCCCTCGAGCAACAACCAGAGACTGGCCACGCCCCGGCGCGTTTCCGGGATGGTGCGGCGCCCGTTGAGCTTCTCGTTCAACTGGGCGATGAGGTCGGCGATGGATCCCGGCTGCTTCACCCCCTCGATGACGCGCAGTCTCTTCTCCAGGCGCCACATCTCCGAAAGCACGCGCGGATCGGTGAGCGGACCTGCCAGGTGAATCGACAGTGGGGTGGAGCCCCCGAACTGCTTCTTGATAAGCGCCTCGGACACCCGCGGCTCGGCATCGTCTTTAAAAAAGGCGAGCATGTCCATCTCGGTACGAAGCCGCGGAATGGTCAGCGATGCGGCGATGACCATCGCCAGCGAGCCGGCCAGGATGAGCCGGGGGCGCTTCTGGACCAGCCCGGCCAGCTTTGTAAGCAGCAGATCCGCGCGTGAGACTTCTCCCGACCTAGAAGCGGTTTCGAGGGGACGGTGTTTCAGAAAGGAGAGCACGACCGGGGTGACGGTGAGCGAGATGAGCAGGGCGAAACCCACGCCGACGGCGGCGTACAGGCCGAAATCCCCGAACAGCGAGAGGGGAGAAGAGAGCAGAGAAAGGAATCCCACCAGGGTGGTTACGCCCGAGAGCAGGATGGCCACCCCGACCTTGGAAACCGCACGATCGATTGCGCCCCACGGCGACTGACCGTGCAGAGGTTTGACCGCGTTGAGCAGGTGAATGGTGTAGGCCGTGCCGGTCGAGAAGAGAATGACGGGCAGGATCGACGAGATCAGCGTGATGGGATTCCCCGACGCCGCCATGCTCCCGAAGGAGAAAAGGGTGGCCAAAGCGACGGTGAGCAGGGGGAGCACCACGCCGCGAACAGAGCGGAAGGAGAGGTAGAGAACCAGCAGGATCACCGAGGCGACCAGAAAGGATAGAACGCTCATGTCGCGCCAGATGATGCGCATGAGGTACTCCATCAGCATGGGGAAGCCCGCGAACTGGATCTTCTCCTGCCCCCAGAGCGCGACGGCCCGGTCGCGCAGGGTCCCGGCCACCGCTGCCACGTCCCCCTCGCCGTCCAGGCGAACGATGACGGCCGCCGTGGTGCCGGATTTGGAGACAAAAGCCTGGGTGTACATTTCTTTGGAGAGCACGTACGCGCGCAGCTTTTGCAGCGCCTCTCGGTCGGTGGTGACACCACCCGGAGGAACGAGATCGACCACCGCGATCCCGTCCTCGCTTTTCCGGATGTCCATCATGTTGGTCAGGCTAATGACCTGGGTGACGCCCCGGGTCTGCTTGAAGGCCTGAGTCATCTTGCGGAGCTTGCTGAGGTGCTCGGTGGTGAAGACGTCCGGGCTCTGGGTGGTGATGATGCAGGTGTAGGTCCCGCCGAAGGTCTCGCCCACGTCCTTGAAGAAGGAGAGGTCTTCGTCGTCCCTGGGCAAAAAATTGAGGAAATCGGTCTCGACCACCAGCCGCGGCAGCAGGGCCGCGGCGCCGATGGCCAGGGCGGCGCAGAGCCCGATGACGGCCAGCCGCCCGCGGCGGACCGCTTGCACCAGGCGCGTCATGGCGGATGGGTTCTGTGCTTGTTGATTCATCGATCACCCTTGTGCACCGATTTTACCCGCCGTACTCTCTTCCAGGTCTGCGTCTGGCCGAGCAGCGGGATGCCGATATAGCCGCGGATATCCAGGGTATCGCGATCGACCACATCGACATTCATACGATAGGTTTTGCCGTCGCGCGGGTTGTATACGTACCCGTCGGAATATTCGCCGCCTCCGTCGTAGGTGAGGTTCCAGATCAGCACGATGCCGAGCACGGAGCGATCGCGTTTCTTCGGGTCCGGATTGTAAATATCGTAAAGGGGGTTGTCCTCGGTATGCTTCATGGACTTGCGCCAGGTCGTTATGCCCATGTAGGTGCCGCTCTTGTGACGCCTGAATCGAATCCGCCCCTCGTGGCCCTCGGTCCACCATTCGCCGAGGATGGCGTCGCCAGGCCGCGTATTCTTGGCCTTCTTCTTCGCGGCCTGGGCGGTTACCGTACCGGGCGCGACCGGTCCTCCCATCGATACGACGGCGATGCTCAGAAGAATCGCGGCTCGCACCGACCACAGACGCTGTTTGCCGTACATATCCATTCCTCCTTCGGTTAACAATCCGCGCATAGCTTGAACCCACCGGTGCCGACGGCTTCGCCGCAGCACCGTCCCGTCGAGCAGTCGTCGTCGCAAAGGCAGATTTCTCTGCAAAGGTTAAAGAAGCAGCTGAAGGTCGGCGGGCAGCTCTCGGTCACCCCCGACCCGTAGCAGATGCCGCCGTCCGGAAAGGGCGTGCTGAAGACGCAGTAACCGGTAGGGGTGGGCGCCAAGAGGTCGATCACGCACTGCATCCCGGCCGCACACCCGTCCGTCGCAGTCGGGTCGCACCCGTTCACCCGGGGACGGCCGACGCAGTCGGCGTTGCCGACCGTTCCCCCGTCTGCACCGCCCGTGGTGCCGCCAGTGGGTTCCGGCGGCAACTCATCGGGGTTCGCTGCTCCTCCGTCGCTATCGTCCCGGTCCTGACCGTCGGCACCAGGATCCTCGAAATCCGCACCGGCGGAACCGGCCAGACCCGGGCCGCTGCCCGAGCTACCGCCGCTACCAGCCGATCCGGGCTCGTCGCCCGCCCGGGCGGCCGGACCGCCATCTAGCCCGGTCGGAATTTCGGGGCCTGCGCCGCCTCCGAAGCGGCAGCCGGATAGCGTGGTCAGTGCTAACAGTACAGCAAGCGGTGAATAGAGCGGTGAAACTCTAAAGGTCGTACGCGGGGTCCCCGGAACCGCGCGACAGTGACGTTTCAGAGACCTGTGCGAAATGAAACGTCGGGAGAACACCCAGGCGCGCGGTTGCGGGGACCCGGAGGGGGCACCGAGAAGAAGGGTCACCACGACACCCCCAGGTAAAGGGATCCACCGAGGATCCAGCCCTGGCTCTCGAATCCGGGCCAGCCCGGATTGTTGGTCTGCAGCCCCTCGATGCCCGCCACCGGCTGGCCGCTCAGCTGCGCGTCGTCCGGTACCTCGTCCTTGACCAGGTCGGGAGCGATGTTCCGCCCGTCGGGCGAGGTGGGCGTGGGAAGCTTGGTGTGGCGCCGCACCAGCAGGTGATGCGCTTGTAGCTGCGTGCCGACAGTGATCTCGGTCCCCCAAAGCTCCCAGCCGTACTTGACGCCCAGGCCCCCGGAGACTCGGTCGTTGTCCACGTAGTTGGTCCTGCCGGTCTGCTCGGGAACCGGCGTCGGCGTGAAGCTCGCATCCGCCGAGGTCACCAGCCGATACCAGCGCCAGCGCACCCCCAGAACCGGGGAGAGGGTGTCCGACCAGGCGTAGGCCTCGCTCGGCTCGTCGCCGTGGCGATCCACATAGGTTGACCAGCACGAATACAGCAGCGAGCCCGCCAGCGTCACCTCGTTGGCGGGCTGGTCGAGCGGGGTGAAGGCGGTGCCGAGCCCGAATTGCCAGGGCATGTAATCGAGCACGAAGGTCAGGCCCGATGCCTGCTCGATCCCGTTGGCGAGCAGGAAGGTGAAGCCCGAGCTGAGCTCGACCTGCTTGGGAGCGTGCGCGGTGGCGCTCAGGCGCAGCGGCTCGACCGGACGGTAGCTAGCCCCGAAGTGCGGAGAGACGCCGATGTTGACCGGCGCGTCGAGATCGAGCAGGAGCTGGTCGAGAGCGCCGGTGTCCACAACGTAGGCGGCCGCCACCACGTTGGTCTTGAGCGCGATGGTGGCCCCGGCCCCCAGGGAGAGCTCATCGAGAATCTTGACGCCGGCGCCCAGCGCTATCGAGATCGCGGTCATGCGATCGGAGTAAAGCTCCGGATGCAGGCTGTTGGAGAAGTACTGCTCGCGTTCGTCGTTGAAGAACGCCTTCATCTTGGTGAACTCGCCGGCGGGTACGATGCCGTGGAAGCCGATCGCCAGGTGGTCGTCGAACAGGTGGACGTTCAGGCCGACCCCTGCATAGGTCAGCGTCTCGTGACCCGTGCCCGCGGCCTGGCGCGGGCGCGCGACGAAAGCTTCCTGGATAGCTGTCTTCTCGCGCCCGTTCTGAAGCAGGTTGGTAGCGATGGCGTAGTTGTCGAAACGGCTGCCATCCGCGTGGCCGGCGTTCTCCAGGCCCTCGGGAACGGCGAACTCGGGCCCGGGCCGGCCGGCCAGGGTGATACCGATGCCCTGGTCCAGCACGATGAAGCCCAAAGCCAGCGTCGACGGGCTGTCGATGAGAAGCGCGGGATTGAAGTAGGCGGCCGCTGCCCCGCCAGGTACTGTCCTGGGTTGAAGACCGCCCTCCGACAGCGTGTCGCCGGCCAGCTCGAGCAGAGGTGAGGCGGTGGCAACCGCGGGCGCCAGCGCGATCCCGAGGGCGAGGAATACGACGGTTAAAAATCGAGCCTGGCCGACCGGGTCAACCGGACGGCTGACCGCTGGCGGTAACTGCCGAAAAGGTCGTGGTAGTAGTGTCATTTCGAGCGCAGCGAGAAATCTCGAGGAGAGATTTCTCGTCGCCTTCGGCTCCTCGAAATGACAGGTGCGGGTCCTCGGTCGCCCCGGTGGGACACGGCGAAAAAGCCATCTACTGGCCAGAAATCCCTGCATGAGATATCGACTGCTCCGTGTCAGTTGCCCGAGGCCTGCGGCGCCAGCACGGGCGCCAGCTGGCGGACCGCGGCGCAGATCGCGGCGTCGTCCCCGACGGCCTGGTCCGCGGCCAGTCGCGCCATCTGCCCGAAGTGAAGGTTCGGATCGGCTGCGCGCACGGCCTGCGAGGTCAATAGGCCGGAGCCGTTGTAAGCGATCAGGCCTGTCTCCGAATCCCATTGCATGGCCAGGCCGATGGTGGACGAAACGTCCGGCACGCTACCCTCGAGCTCGTCCCAGCGGCGCGGCGACACGTATATCTCTCCGGCCACGACTCCCGAGACAACTGCCGTGATGCCGGGATTGCCGTCCCCATCCCAGTCCTCCCAGCCAGGCGCGCTGTCCGTACCCGGTTGCTCCAGGGTGGGAAGCGGCACGGACGGATCGAGGTAGTACGGCACGGTCGCACCTCGAACCATGTACAACCTGTCGACCTTGACCCAGCAGCCCCCGTCAGCGGTGGGCGCGCTGGAACCTGTTCGACCATCGAGGCGCATTCGCGCCGTGATGCCGTCCCATGCTCCGGAGAAGTCGGCCGTGACCGCAAACAGACCCACACCGAGGGCGTCGTTTCCGCAGAGCAGACCCTTGGTGACCCGGAAAGTGTCGCCCTGCTGTTCGATCTCGTAGTAGTGCCAATCGTGCGCGACCTGCTGTTGACCCAGGGCGTCTGTAACCGAGTGCGTGGTGAGCAGCCAGCGACCGGTCATGTCGCACTTGCCTCCGTCCGGGGGCGGCGTGTCGTCCGGAACCGGATCCGGGCCTTCGGGCACCTCGTCCGAACCGGTATCCGGGCTGACCGAAGGAGCGCCGCCGGAAGGCGAACCGTCAAGGGGCGAACCGTCCGCGGGCGAGCCGTCCGAGAACGTGCCCCCCGAGCCCGCGCTACCCGGACCGGAAAGCGTCTCGCCCGACGGCCCCGGGCTTGGGGCGTACCCGCCTGCAGCGCCGTACGGCATCGAGTTGCTGTTGAGCGGAACGCTGCTCGGGCCGCCCGCCTGCGCGCAATAGCCGTAGTATCCCGGCTCCACGTTGTCGTAAGCGGCCTCGCAGGCGGCAAGAGCGGCCACACAGAGTAGTGCGACGAGGGGTAATGTGGGCGCTTTCATACCCCGTTACTCCCCGGCGCGGGCGGTTCCTTGGAAGTTTATTTGCGGAATCGTTATCTTTCGCCTCACTGGCACGCGGAGAAGGGCGGCAGCGAGTCGAGCGGCTTGCAGGTGGCGGGAGCGGTGCACTCCTGGTCGGTGACACACAACTGCACGTCCCCGTCCGCCGAACAGAAACGCTCGCAAGTAGCGCCGAAAAACAGGTTGCCGGTGAAGTGCGCGCAGCACTTGGCTCCGCCGCAGTCGGCCGCGTCGTCGCAGAGTATCGCTTGCCCGACACACGGCGCGAGCGCCGGCCAGCACGAACCCGGCAAAAAGCAGGTAGGCCCGTCGGAGCAACGACAGCAGTAGTTCTCGGGTAGCTGGCAAACCGTGGATGGCGCGCACGCGATGGAGCCCGGGGCGCCGCCATCCGGACGCGGCGCCACCATGGCGTCGCCCGGCACCATGGCGTCATCCAACGGCATGGGCTCACCCGGCACCGTGGCGTCACCCGGTAGCTGCATGCCCCCCTCGGCCTGCGCCACGCTTCCGGGAGACGCCTCTGTCGCGTTGGCCTCGCCACCGTCGCGAACGAGAGCAGTCTCGGACGGATCGCTTTTACCCGCGTCCCGGGAACGCCTCACCACGGCGTCGCCGGGCGATCCCTCTGCACCACCGCCGGAACCGGCCGCCCCGCCTACCACCCTGTCGACATCCGGAATGTCCAGGGGCGACCTTTCGAGGCTGCAGGCGACGAACGGTAACGTCACGAGCAGAACGGAGTAGCGGAAACCCCCAGGCGCGACCTGTTGACTTGCTCTTGCCATGGGTGGACCTCGGTCGGGTGTCCGACGCGGTACGGAGTGCCTGTCTCTCCGTTACTACCGGCCCGGGGGCCTTGCCTTGGCGAAAACCGCGGTCATCCCGACGTTTTTGCGCTGTCGTCCGCCGGGACGCGGCCCGCGTGACCCGATGAACCATCCAGAAAACGACAAACGGGGAGATGCCGCGGCGAGGCTACTGGCCGAGAAGGCCAACTATTGGCCGCACCCGTGGCAGGAGAGCTCTGGTAGGCTACCCGGGCGCCAGCCATGTTGGCGCCGCGGTACGAGCTCCATGGATGGTAGGTAATGAACCTGTTTGGCAAGCAAAAGCCCGATCACGTAAACCGAGGACGGCAACAGCTGAGCGGAGACTCGAGCGTCGGTGAGTGGCTCGAACACGCGGCCGGGGGCGCCATCGTGCGCGAGATGCTGGCCGACGCGGGCTACGGTGAAGGTGTTCTCAAGCCGGTTCGTCGCCTGGCGCTCAGACGGCTGATCACGATGAGCGGTGGACGATTCACCGAAGAGATGCTGGCGAACATGGTGCGAAGAGCCAACGCCGGCGGGTCGCCTGCCGCTGCCTCACCTCCTGCCAACGAGCCGCGAGAAGGCGCGCCGAGCCAACCGGCGCCCGCAACGTGGCAGGAAAAGATCACCCCCGGCCGCTTTGTCGGCAAGACGGTCATCGTGACCGGTGCCGGCTCGGGCATCGGCCGGGCCACCGCGTCGCGCATCGCTCGCGAAGGCGGACGGGTGATCGCCGTGGACATCTCCCAAGAGGGTCTCGAACGGCTCGCGGCTTCGCTGCCCGAAGCCGATATCACCCCGGTGGTCGGCGACATCACGGCTGACGAGAGCATCGAACGGATCATGAAGGCGGCCGGCAAAACCATCGACGGGCTGGCCAACGTAGCGGGCATCACCGACAACATGACACCGCTTCACGAGGTCTCGAACGAGGTGTGGAACCGCGTGATGGCGGTCAACCTTCTCGGCATGATGAAGCTATCCCGCGCCGTCTTGCCGGCCATGCTGGCCAGACAAAGGGGTTCCATCGTGAACGTCGGCTCCGAAGCCTCGTTGCGCGGCTCGGTTTCCGGCGTGGCCTACACCGCCTCGAAACACGCGGTGGTGGGGCTCTCCAAGAGCGGCGCCTTCATGTACGGACCGAGCGGCATCCGGGTGAACGTGGTAGCGCCCGGCCCCGTGGATACCGGGATCACCAGGGATGGATCGGTGAAGTTCGACTCGGACCTCGGCGCCGATCGAATCGGCACCGCCGTCAGCGCCATGCCGGAAATGGCCGCGCCGGAAGCGCTGGCCGCCTCGATCACCTTCTTGCTGAGCGATGACGGCGTCAACGTCAACGGCGCCATCCTGCCCTCCGACGGAGGCTGGTCGGCGCAGTAACCGTAGAGGCCCTACCGGCTCTTGCTCGCGAAGAAGTCCCAGACAGCGTCGGTGCTGACCAGGGTGTTGCTGTCGGCACCGACGATCATCAACCCGAAAGCGCCCGCGCCGGTGCCGCAATCCTCGGTGCCGAACCAGCAGTGGCCGCCGCCCTGTACCGTACAGGCGGTGAGCTCGATGCCGCTCGGGCAACCTTCATGGGTAATGCAGGTGGTGTCGCCACCGCTGGCCGGCTGGCTGGCGGGCACGGTGCTCGGGCTGCAGCCGTTCGCCTGCTGCATAAGGCTCATCGACGGCGCCTGCAGCGTGTAGGGAACCAGCGCGTCGGCCGTGCCGTGCACATCGAGCACCGAGATGGGCCGGCTGGGCTCGCAGACCGTGAAATCGGAAAGCGGATTGGTACCGCCGCCGATGGTGTTGATGCCGATGGCGCCGGCGCCGGGTGCGACCGCCGTGAACAGATCGGCGGCTTCACAGGCCAGTCGGTAGCTCAGGTATCCCCCGTTCGAGAGGCCGGTCGCGTACACGCGATCGAGGTCGACGTTCAGGTGCGTTGCCACCTCCCCGAAAATGGCGCGTATCAGCGCCACGTCGTCGAGCTGTGCCGTGCTGGCGCCACCGCAGCAGGTGCCCGCGTTCCAGCTGTTCTGGAAGCCGTTGGGCATCACCAGGATGAATCCGGCCCGGTCGGATTTCTCGGGCATCTTCGCGGAGTTGATGCAGAACAGCACCGGGGTCTGGCCCAGCCCGTGAATGCAGAACACCAGCGGCATAGGGACCTGCGGGTCGTAGCTCGGCGGTACGTGGACCTTGTACTGGCGCACGTTGCCTTGCTGACCCTGAACCCCGTAGATCTCCAAATACTCTTCCGCGGCCAGGTTGGGCGGGTAGTCGCCCGGACCCCAGTCGCCCGGCCCGCTGCCCTGCCCGGAGTCGCCGGTCAGGTCACCGCCGCCGCCGCCGACCGCGGTATCGGTATCGCCCGCCGCGTCGCCTCCCGACGCGGGCTGCCCGGATGCGTCCGCCTCGCCCGGACCCGCCGCCTCGCCCCCGGCCGCGTCAGGACCGCCCTCCGGCGTCCCCCCGCCCCCGTCGCCAAAGTTTCCCGAGGTTCCGGCAACAGGGCCGCGATCGCCATCGCCGGCGCTGCCTGCCTGGCCATCGGTCGCGTCCAGCTGATCCGGCTCCTGTATATCGGGCCACGGCGCTCCGGACTGGCTCGTGCAGGCCAGCAACCCCGACAGACACCCGTACAGCGCGAGCAGGCCGCAAAAACGGCCTCGGGCCCGCGTCTCTTCGCTCGACCAAATTCTCCGGTTCTGCATCGACCACTCCTCGGTTGCTATCGATATATGTGCCGGGCGTCGCCAACCCGTTCACCGCAGCCGGCCAAAAGGTTGCCTTCGCGGCCAAACGCCTGCATCCGGCAGCCCGGGTCGGACTCGTCCCTCATGCTGAGCCGCCAGCGGCAGCAGACGTCATCGGTGGACTTGCGGGGAGGGATGGCCAGGATGTCCACCTTCATGTTGGCTCGGAACCCGATTGGTAAACTCTCCCGACTCGCTACTGCGGAATCGAAGCGGCGCTGGCCTCGGCCACGATGCTGGCCTCTTCCTCCGGCAGGATAAAGCCGGCCTGCCTCGCCAGGCGGGCCGACTCGATGACCTTGTCGACGTATTCCTGGTGCGTCGGATAGAGCTCCAGCAGCTTCTCGGGCGTGAAGGGTATCGTCTGACCGAACAGCGCGCATATCATGTCCAGCGCCGCGTCGCCGCTTTCCGCCCGACCCTTCAAGGTGGCGATCGGTACGTCCACCGCCGGAGTGCGGATGCCTCCGAGCGCGTTGCCGTGCTCGTCGGTGCTCAAGCTACCGTTTGCGTCTAATTCGAGCGGTTCGCCGATCGGGGGTTCGGTGCCGTCGGTTATCCAGAGATTCAGCGCGTGCAGCGCTGCCTTTACGACCATATGCTGCGGGCCTTCGTTCGCGTCTTCGCAGGGCAACAGCGACATGATGTCCTGCGCGCCGACCGCGGCCACGGCTTCGTTCTGGCTGTTCAGCTCAAGAATGTAGGCGTCGGCGTGCGCCGTGCCTGCCACCTCCCAGGTGCGAATCCTTTCCGTGTCGGGTTGCCGCACCGCTCGGAAACCGCCCAGGTCGCTGGATCCGAGCACGTCGCTCTCGGTTTCGAACTGCAATACGGGTTCTTCGATATCGTCCCGGATATGGGTGGGTTGCGGGCTGAACAGCTGCATTACGTCCGTACCGAAAGGCGCGCTGGAGGCGAAGCGGCTGTGGATGAAGAAGCCGTCGAACTCCCGCACCAGCGGGTGTACGCCGTTGACGTAGGAAACCAGGCGTCCCGCTGACTGGGATTCGCCGTACGCGATCAGACGCACCGGCTCGAGACCTTCGAGAATATCGACCTCACCGGCAGCTCGAACGATCTGGGCGGCACGGGTAAAGATGTCGTAGCTATACGCGTCGCCCGGATGTACTAGAGAGCCATACCTTTCCGGGTCGTATTCCTTGAGCGGGGGCGCGGTGCCAACCATGGCAAAGCCGCCGCCCTGCACGCCGACCTCCTGGGCAGAAACCCCGACCCAGGCGTAGCCCTCCCGCAATATCTCCTGTGAGCTGTACATGAAGCCGGGATCGGCATCGGTGCCCCCGCTGACGTTGAGCCATTCCACCACGACGGTTCCATTGAACTCGCCGGCGTCCACGGGCTGCCGGACGATCAAGCGGGTCTTGAAGAGCGTCTTTTCCGATTCAACCAGGGTCCACTTGCCGTCTGAAGTCATTTCGCCCTCTGGCGTGTAAGAGCTCGCATCGCCTTCGAAGAAGTATTCCTTCTCGGTATAGCCGTGAGCTTCGAGATCGGTGACGGTCGTCATCCAGATCTTGCCCTTGCCGCCCGTGACGGGGCCCGTGACGATTACCGATCCCGACTGCTGAATATCGCTACCCGCATCCCGCTGCTGGGCATCGGCACCTGAATCCCTCTCGGAGCCGGTATCCGTATCATTGCCCGAGCCGTCGCAGCCAACGGTGAGGACAATAAACAGCGTGTATTTCAGTAACTCGACTGAACCTCTCATCATGGCCTCGTGCTGGTTATTCTCGTTTGGAGCCGTTCAGGGGAGCCGTAGTCTACCATTGCGTCAGGGACCGACGTAGTCCGCGGTCCACGGGCCCACGCAGTTCGAGCCGGACATCGGCTCGAACAGGTTCCATTCGCCGGACAGCTGCAACGTCGTCCGGTTGTAATCGGCGTTCAGATCCCCCGAAAACGCTCCCGGAATCATTCTTCCTTCTGGTAATACATGTCCCACTTGCAGGCCACCTGATCGGGATAAAGCACGGGAGGAAGCGCCATGATCTTCACCCTGATGTCGGGATGGTAGAGCTTCGCGCATTTCCTGATGGCGGGCGGGTCCATCTCGCAGAACTCCAGCACCTTGTCCGGAGAAGCCCCCTGGTTCTTCAAGTTCGTCTCTCCGAAACAAACGTTGAACGTATAGATACCGCGATCCGGAGACGGCATCTCGAACTTGTGATCGAAGTTCGGCGGCAGCGCCGTGATGTCAACCTGCAAGGCCTTCATATAGCTGGCGATACTCTCCTCCTCGAGATTCAGGAACCTCGTATGCACCTCGTAGGCGTCTCCGAACAAGTAGTTGGCCCACACGTCCACCGGCATCACGATCATGGCCCTCCAGCCGTAGGTCACCATGGCCCAGTCCTGGTAGCCTATCATCATGTTCAGATCGTGCTGATGACACATCAAGAACATCCGGGCGAGTTGCTGCCGCGAGAAGTCCGTCATTCTCAGGTCGGGCCTGAAGGGTCCGCTGTAATCTTCCAGCGTTACGTCGGGATCTATGGTGGTATCCGCCCTCAGATCCTGCCTGGTCGAATCGATCTTCAGGTCGACCGTCGCCCCTTCCTGGAAGTCATCGCCCTGGTAGCGAAGGGCGAACTTGCAGCAAATGTCATCCACGCTCTCCCGCGGAGGCGTCGCCAGGACTTTTAGCTCTATATCCGGATCGCAGAGCCTCGCCTTGTACTGGATGGCGGAATGACACTTTTTTTCGCATACAGCGAGCAACTCGTCCGTTGTGGCCCCTCGTTCTTCGTACTCATCCGCCACCGGACAGCGATTGACGGTGACCAGGCCGCGCTCCGCAGTCGGCATTTCGAATACGATGTCCCAGAAATCGCCCGGCTGCGAATTGAGATCCAGCTGCCAGAATTTCATGAAGGACTCGAGGTCGTTCCCCGTGATCTTCATCACGTCCCTGTAAAGCCCGTGCAGGCCTTCGGCCGTGATCTCGCCCCATATCTTTTCTTCCGAATCGGCCACCGCGTCATTCCCCCACGTATCGAAGACGTATCGCCTGTACCCTCTCTGTATGCGGTAATGGTAATGATGAGCCATCGAATACATACGGCCGAGAAACTCTCTCGAAAAATCGGTGAATCTCAAATCGGGCCTGAAGGGACCGCTATAGTCGTCCAGTTCGACTTCCGGTTTATCCTGGATTTCCGCCCGTGTATCCGTTCCCGGCGTATAGCGGTGGTAATCGATGTCCTGAGGGGCCACGGTCATATCCGTGTCCTCCGTGTAGTCCCATTCATCGTACGACAGCTGTTCTCCCGCGTCGGTACCCGCATCGATGCCGGAGTCCGCTGCGGCGCTTCCGTCCGGGGCGGCCATTCCGCCACTCCCGCCCTGGTCAGCCGTCCCCGCTCCCGCGTCGGCACCAGCGCCATTCGAGGAACCGCTTTCGCATCCCAGAAAATGGGGAATGGCGAGAGCCGCCGAAGAAGCCGCTGCCAGCTTACAAAAACGACGTCTGCTCAAAGGCTGCAGCCCTCTCCTTTTTCTCTGCCTGTTTACCAATACGAACAGCGTATAGTTCTTGCACATCATGATGCTTTCCTCTCTATTTTCCCCGAACGTTTCCGCTTCCTATTCTGGCTTCCGGTCCCCCGAGAACAACGCCTATCGTTCGACTCCGGTTCTATTCGCAGGCTTGAGCCGTCACGCACTCGCGCGAGCTCTCGACGCCGTACGCCTGAAGACGCACGGTGGAATTGAGGTCCTGCTGTGTAACGAAGCAGGGAGCGAAGAAGGCGCCCGCGTCGGCCGAAAGTCGCCAGGGTTCGAAGCGAATGTCATAGGGACCGTCTATTTTGTCGGTCGTACCTTGCGGCGGGGCGCCAAAAGTGCCGCACAGGGGACCGTCGCAGGTGATGGTTCCCTCGGCGATATAGCCATGAAGGTTGGGCGGATCGCTCGTGCCCTGGGCCGTCCCGGTAAAGTCGGACCAGGTCAACACGTCGCCTTGCACAGTACCGACCGCAGCAGCGCCGCACGGCCCCGTGTCGTATTCGTGACCGGCCGTGCCCACCAGGTTCGTGGTGGCGGGCGGCACGGTGAAATTCACGCTGATCTCGAGCTGCAACAGGTAGGCCCTGCCTCCGGGGCTGCCGTCGATACTCTCAAAGCGAATCGTCGCGGTTCCCGGCCCGACGTTTCGATTGGCGTCACCGATCCCCATCATGGTGTCCCTGAGCGTCAGGACGTTCTGGTCGGCCGGCGGATCGGCGGGCGCGGTCCCGGGATCCCCCGTCGATTCGGGCAGGTCGTAGGTGATGTCCCAGTAGCTGCCTTCGGGACAGGCGGCGGGTCCGTCCCCCGAACTGCCCGCGTCGGCGACGGGGCCCACGGTTCCCGCGGTCCCCTCCCCGGCAACCGGGCCCGCGGTCCCGGCGGTCTCTGCGGTCTCCGCCGTTCCTGCGGTTCCCGCGGTCTGTGCGGTCTCTGAGTTCCCCGCCGTTCCCGCGGCTCCCGCCATTTCTGCGGTTCCCGCCATCCCCGCGGCCCCTACCTCGGCGACGTCATTTCCGCCTCCATCTCCGTCATCCACACCGCAAGAAGAGGCCATCGAAGCCAAGAGCAATGCGGTAGTCATGACACAGCGCTTCTTTCCCGGGTGTTTCATCGTGGCCTCTTTGTCGATCTGGGTACGTCTGCGGTGATTCATCTACTTCTCCTTTTCTTATGTTGAGTGTATTCAGTTAGAAATCGGATCTCGGCCGGTTTCGAAGCGGCTACGGTGTTTCATCTCTCCCTCCCTCCCTTGCGATCAAAGCGTCAGCGTTACTTCGAACGGGCCCGTGCAGGCGACGCCCGAGAAGTCGTCGGCGAGGCTCCAGCTGCCGTCGATCGCCTGCGGCGAACCGGTGTCGTAGGTACCCTGCATGTCGCCGCCGAAAGTGCCGAACGGCGGCTCGGCGACCGTCCACAGCGCGTTCGGATCGTTGGGGTCGCTCGACACGGCCATACCGTAGATGCCCCCGGGCGCGCTGGCGCGAAACTCGCCGGTCTGGCAGTCGAGGCCGCCGCTGAGCTGGGCTTCGAAACCGAGAAAACCGAGAACGCCGTACAGGACGCCGGTCCCCTCGGCGATCACCAGGTCGGCGCAGAACTCGTCGCAATCGGCTTGCTCCGTACCCGAGGTATTGACCTCGAGGTTGAAGGAAACGTCGCCCGCAAGCGGAACGGGCCCGGTTCCCATGTCGATGTCGCAATTGTAGGTACCGAGATAAAGGCCCGGCTCGCAGTTCGTATCCCGAAAGAGCGGCCGCTCCTGGTCGCTCACCTCGGGGATTGGTTCGGCGGCAACGGCGGAACCGGCGGCGCCGTCGAAATACCCGCCGCCACCGGCTGCCGACTTCGCCGTCGACGGTGCCGTCGATGCCGGCGGCACGGGCCTGTCGCTGCCGTCGCCCTCGGCAGAGCAGCCGACCAGCATACTACAGATAAATGCCATCCATTTCATCCGCTGCTTCAATTCGTTGTTCGTAGTAACCATAAGAACCTTTTCCTGAACCGTCATTTCAATAGGTCGGGTCGGCGACGCCGACCAGCCTGACGCGCTTGGCCGAGACCTTGACCACCGCGGAGTAGGCGTCGTTCACGCCGTCGCCGTCGACGTCGGCGTCGGGCGGGCCGGCCGGGCTGAGCAGGCCGGCACAGCCCCTCTCGAAGAGGGTCGCGATGGAGTCGCACTCGCCCAGGGTCGGGTCCTGTCCCTGTGCGCAGGCGATGAACCCGTCAAAGGGGCAGAGCAGGACCAGCTCCGCAGGCATGGGGATGGTGGCGAAAGACTCGGCGAGCATGGCGCCGCAGATCACGCCCTGGGCCTCGGCGGCCGATTCCTGCCCCAGGGTTTCGGGCAGCGTCGCCCAGTCCGCGGTCTCGGGCGGGGGCGTGAGGAGGCTGCGGCCGGGATCAACCTCGATCCGGCTCATGTTGGCGTGCATGTTGAAATCCGCTCCCCCGTCGGTGCGGAAGTAGACCGTGCTGGCAGTGGTGGAGCGGACGATGGTCTTTCCCCCCTCGATCACCAGCTCGGCCGGATTGCGGGTCAAGGGCAGGTTTTCGTCGTCGACGTCGATGGCATTGATGTTCACCGGGAAATCGAGCTTGTCGGTCCGGCTGGCCCACTCCTCGGCCAGGGTGGCCATGGAGAGGCCCAGGTGGATCAGGGGATCGGAAGCGCCGGCGGTGGGGTCTTCCATGTCCATGAGGTGGATCAGCAAGTTGGCGGTGCCGTCGGCGAACATCTGCCCCATCAAGTCCCGCGTGGTGGTGAAGAGCGCGTTGCTGAGAAGCGCGCCCTCGAATAGACTGCTGAAAGCGTTCCCTTGCTTGTCATTGCCGGAGAACACGCAGAAGTCGGGCGCCGGATCCAGCGAGATCTCGAAACGCGACAGCCGGAAGGCGACCTCGATACGGCAACCGGCGTCGCAGCCGTCGGCGTTTTCGGCGTTACCGTCGTCGCACTGTTCTTTGCCCTCTATCAGGCCGTCTCCGCAGACAGCCTGCGTGCAGGCAGCCGAACAGCCGGAGTTCGCCACGCCGTTCTGATCTGCCAGGTCGCACCGCTCGTTGGGCTCCTGTTCCCCGTTACCGCAAACGGAATCGACGCAGACGCCGTCCAGGCAGTACCCCTGACCCAGGTTGCAGACGATGCCGTCCGGTAGCGCCTCGCCACCGGTGCAGGCGTGCGTCTGCTCGTCGCAGACCGAATTCGGATTGCATTCGTCAAGGCAGTCGCGCGTCTCGTCGCCGGATACGCAGCTGAAGGTACAGCGGGTGGTGCATCCGTCCTTCTCGTCGTCGTTGTCCCCGTCGTCACACTCCTCGCCCTCCTGCAGCACCCCATCGCCGCAACCGGAGACGGTACAATTTCCCCCGACACAGGCCATGGCCTCGCCGCAACGCGTACCGTCCTCGACCGGCGGACCGTTGATGCAGGTATGGTCGGAGATGTTGCAGATCTCGGCACCGTCGCAGAGGTTGAGGTCGTCGCAATCGGAATCGTAGGTGCAGGTGTAGGTGCAGTCCGATCTGCAGCCATCCGTTTCTACCTCGTTTCCGTCGTCGCACTCCTCGAGCTCGTCCAGGGCCCCGTCGCCGCAGGTGGCCGGGGCCTCGGTCGAGGCTCCGGCTCCGCTTGCGCCGCCGCTTCCGCCCTGGCCGACGGGCGCGCCCCCGCCACCGGTGGCCGCGCTGTCGCTGCCATCCGCTGTCTCATCACCGCCGCAAGACAGGGCCGTGGACGACAAGATCACCAATAGCACCAGACGAGATACGAGCATGGGAAATTCCTTCCTTTTCGAAGCGACGAAGCCAGCACGCATACGCACGACGCGAACAGGCCGTAAAGACGGGCGCGAAGTCGCGTCCCCTCGCTCAACGAAACGCCCCGCGTATGCATCATCAACTCCGTCATGAAGTCTATGCGCCGAGCGCGGCCAAAACGTGCACAGCGAACGGCCAAAGGTATGCTTTCGCGGCCAAACGGCGGGACCCGCCAGGTCGCGATCCTGCCCCTCATCGGATAGCGCGACCAACCCGCTTTCCCCTGGCGTACAGAAAAAATACAGAAGTTTGTACGCGATTTATCGACGTCCGTTTTGAGTCATGCCTACCACTAAGGGTCCGTGACAAAATGACTCGATCAGATTTCGGAGCGCGACGGCCCCGGATGCAAGGCGCGACGACGAGAA
>CAYVFC010000141.1:0-3180 GCA_964450715.1 uncultured Sandaracinaceae bacterium
GCCAACCGCGGGTTTCGATAACTGGGGCGGTTGGCACGCGGGACGCCCCCGCCGGTCGGCCCCGGACCGCCCGCGCCCGGCCGACGTCGGGTTGCCATCCGGGAAATGCGGCCTGCAGAGCCGGGCGGGTATGGCCCGGCGCGCGACTGAAAAAGCGGGCAAGCCCCTCCCCTACGGGTTGGTTGTCGTCCGGACATCGGGGCGGGCCTTGCGCCCGCCCGGTCCTCTGCCCGAAGCGAGCACTCCCCTACTGTAGGGCTGCTTCCTGCTGGAGCATCTTGATACGGGCCTCGCCTCGCTCGGCCGCCGCCTTGTCGCTGGAACGGACCGCCTTGACGTAGCGGGTGTAGGCCTCGACCGCTTCGTCGGTGCGGCCCAGCTTCTCGTAACAGTTGGCCAGATCGTAAAGCGCGCCGATATGGTTGGGCCGGCTTTTCAAGGCTTTGCGGTAATAAGGAACCGCCTCCTTCCAGCGCTCCGCTCCCCTTAGGGTGATGGCCAGGTTCATGTTCAGCTCGGCGTCGTCTGGCTTCCTCTCTACCGCCCGTTTCAGGTACCGCACGGCCTCGTCGTAGCGACGCGCTCGACGTAGCGCCACCCCCAGGTTGTTCAGCAGCTCGGCGTCGTCCGGCGTGCGGCGCGCCACCTCCTTCATGACCTCGATGGCCTCGTCCGGGCGGCCCGCCTTGCGTAGCGCAACCCCCAGGTTGGCCGCCGAGGTGGTGTCGTCCGGATCGAGCTCGACGGCCTTGCGCAGGCGCCCGACGGCCTTCTGGTACTGCTTGAGCCGGATGAGCACCGCCCCGCACATGGCGTAGGCATCCGAGTTTCCGGGCGAGAGCTCGATCACCTTTTCGTAGGCGGCCCGGGCGCCCATCAAATGGCCGGTTCTGCGGTAGAGGCTGCCCAGGGTGAAATGGGCAGCGGCGTGATCAGGACGAAGGCGTATGGCCTCGCGGACCTCCCTAATGGCCTCTGCCATCTTACCGTTTTTCTTGTGGGACAGGGCGAGCCGGTAATGCACCTCGGCCTCATCCGCCCTCACGATCGGCGCCGCCGCAAGCCAGATGGCTGCCGCACAGAGCAGGGCCCCACCGATAGTCGCCGTCGCTCTCATGACTGCAATCCTCCCTGATCGAGACGCGCTGGAAAAGCATTTCATTCTAACGCGGAGAATACAATGCTCCCAACCTTTGACGCCCACGCCTCGGAGGAGGGCGCGGGCGAGGCCGGGGGAGGCGAGGCGGGGGAGGCGAGGGTCAGAAATCGACCGGCTGATCGAGGGCCAGATGAAGGGCCTCGGGGATGCGGGCGGGGTCCAGACCTTTGAAGAAGACGATCCATTGCCCGGCGCTCACCCGCCCGTCGCACTGCTTCTCGTACCAGGGGGTAATGGGGTTGTCGGGCCGGGCCCGCCAGACGAGCGTACGATAGTCCTCCATCACACACTGCCACAGGTCGTGCCCGATGCCCTCGCCCTGCGCCTCTCGGGTGACGGCAAATTTGGTGAGATAGCCGCCCAGGGCGGTGTCGACGAGCAGCGCCGCTCCACGGTAGTCCTCTTCCAGATAGGCGCGATCCACCGGGCGGTCGAAAAAGCCCCCGGTCGGCGCTCGGCCGAAGCTGTGCTCGAGCAATCGCCGCAGCCGCTGCATGTCCACCGTCCCGTAGCCGCGGTGGGCGTTGACGCGCACCCCCTTGCGCAGAAGCGTTCCGGCCCCCCGGACCGTGAATAGCTCCTGTAAAAGATGGAGCGGGGCGGTGATGGAGACGATCAGCTTGTGCGCAACCCGCTCGAAGATGAGCTGGCGCGACCGCTCTACCAGCGCACGCTGCGCGGCCGATAGATCGGGACAGGCCAGCAGCTGCTCGAGCTGCCGGCTGAGGTTGACCACGGAAACCAGCTCTCCACCGCAACGCAAGCCGCCCTCGGGCAAGAGGAAGATCAGCTTGCGGGTGCGCAGCGCGGTCAGCAGCCCGCCGAGCCCGTAGTAGCGCGACCGCTCGTCCGGTTCGGGAAGGGGCAGGATGGGAATCGCGCCCGAGCCGACCGCGGAAGCCACCTGGGTCGCCTCTGCTCCCGGTTGCATCAGCTCGGTCGCCACCCCGGCGCTGCTCAGGGCTATCGCCAGACGCTCGGCGTACGCCTGCGGCCGCCCGGACTGGTGTAGACCGACCACCACCACCGGGGTCAGACCCAGCTCGGCGAGAAACCTCAGGTCGAGCGCCACCGCGTCGGCGGAGAGCTCGAGCGTCGACTCCTCGACCGCGATGGCCGCAAAGCTCTCCCGGGCGGTCGCGCGAAACAGCTTTAGATAGAAGTCGGCCTCGGAGTCGCGTCCGATGCTCTGCAGGAACTTGAGCACGGCTTCCGCTGGTTTCACGACGCGAATCCTCGGGGGCTAGTAAATGACTGCAAAATCGTTGGACAACCGAGAAGGGATGGGACAAAAAAAGCTGGTCTCGAAAAGAGGGTAATGGCGTATGGCGCGGAAAACATACGATAGATCCGGCAACGGTCGACGGGAATCCGGCAACGGCAAGAGCCGGGGTAACGGCAATGGTAGCAGCAAGGCGAACGGCAGGGGTAACGGCAAGGGTCGCTGCCAGGCGAACGGCAGGAGCAACGGCAAGGGTCGCTACCAGGCGAACGACAGGAGCAACGGCAAACCGCGGCGTGCCTCCGCAACGCCCCGCCCTGCCCGCTCGGCCGTACCCTGCGTGGAATGCGGGATCTGCTGTACGTACGTGGCCATCGATATCGATCCGCCCCTGACGGTCAAGCGGGCGACCGAGGCGCTCTGGTTTCTCTACCACGAGAACATCAGCCTCTATCTCGACGCCGACGAGTGGACGCTGCAGTTCGAGACGCCCTGCCGGCAGCAACGCCAGGACAACCGCTGCCGGATCTACCAGAATCGGCCCCACATCTGCCGCGAGCTGTCGGCCCGCAGCTGCGAGATCAACTCGCCCTACGAGGGCGAGTACTTCAATGCTCCCGAGGCGTTTCTCGCCTACCTGCGCGAGAAGCGCCCGAAGGTGTACGACACCCTGCTGCGAGAGGGATACCTGCCCGAGACGAAGCGGTCGCCGCTCCGGACGTCGACCCGCCGAGAGCTCCACTGCTTCATCGATCGTTTCCGGCAGATGCGCTCGATCCGATCGGCCGCGATCCGGTAG
>CAYVFC010000141.1:3280-21181 GCA_964450715.1 uncultured Sandaracinaceae bacterium
GCCTGGGGCCTGGGGCCTGGGGCCTGGGGCCTGGGGCCTGGGGCCTGGGGCCTGGGGCCTGGAGACGCGGTTAGCTTTTTCACCTTTCGGTTCGGTAGGAACGACTGGGTGCCCGGAGCGTCGGATCGGAAAAGCCCGGTGGCGAAAAGTGAAAAAGCTAACCGCGTCCCCATACGCCATCAGTTAAGATGAACCGGATGCCGAGCCCCCTGCACGCGTTGCTGGCCGCGGGCGCCGTGCTGGCGGCCGTGGGATGCGCACCCGGGCCCGTGCTGACCGGTCGAGGCACGGACACGACCGCGCGGCCGGAGGTCGCCGAACCAAGGGCGCCCGGGCAGGTGGCGACCGCGCCGGAACGACCGGTCGAGGCCGCGACCAAGGCGACCGCGAGCAGGGAACCCGAAGCAGAGGCGAAAGCGGCGCCCGTTTCGGAGCAGGCCGACCCGACCGAGACCGCGCCGGACGAAACCTCGGGCCTGGGCCTGGCCCTACGCGACGGGCTGGTCGTCACCGGGTCAGCCAAGCGTCGGATCATCCACTTCACCTTTGACGACGGACCCGACCCGCGCTACACGCCAGCGCTTCTCGACGAGCTGGACGCCGCCGGGGTCAAGGCCACCTTTTTCTTCTCCGCCAGTCGCTTTCACGGCCGCTCCCAGCGCAGCCGGCAATCCATGGAGCTAGCGCGCGAGGTTCTGCGCCGCGGCCACCAGGTGGGCAGCCATTCATCAAGCCATACCCGCATGTCGCGCATGAACCGGGCCGAGGTCGTCGAGCAATTCGACCAGAGCGAGCGCGCTTTCGAGCAGGTCTTCGGCGCACGCACCTATCTCTTCCGTCCGCCCTATGGCTCCCGCTCCGCCATGGTGGACCGGCTGCTGGCCGGGCGCGGTTACACCCGGGTCGGATGGACCATCGGGCTGGCGGACTGGGTCGAGAGAGAGCCCGAGCAGATCCTGCTCACCTGGAGTAGGGTGCTGAAAAGGAACGAACAGAACGAAGGGCAGCGCGGCGGCGTGGTGCTCATGCACGACACCGATCCGCGTACGGCCGCGGCGTTCCGGCTCATCATCGAAGACATCCGGCAGCGTAACTGCGAGCTTCTGAGGCGAGGCGAGGAGCTGTTCGACGTGGTGGACGACCTGTCGCTGTTCTACGTTCACCGGGATGAGGAGCCGGCCGGCTCCGAGGCGCCGCCGGCTCCGGTAGACGAGGCGTTATTCGCGGAGCGGCAAGCCGCGGCAAAAGAGGCGGCCGGCCAGTGGTGTTCGCAATCCGTCGAGTAGTGGAAGAGAAAGCCAGTAGTGCCGGTATCGGCTCTACGCCGCGGGAACGTGGGCGGCGACCATTTCGCCTAGACGCGGCACCGCCGCCATGACGTGCTGCTTGGCGCCGCCGCGCAGCTTGTCGTAGGTCTTCTTCAACAGCATGTTCTTGGCCCGCGCCGCGCGGCCGTCGGTCACCGCCAGCAAGGCCTCGGCTACCCGGTCGGGATCGGACTCCAGGTGCGCGCGGGGGCTCAGCCCCTTTTGCACCGCCTCCTGGTAGATGGGGTCGAGCGCGTTCAGGAAATCGTCGAGCATGTGATCGATGGCCTTGTTCACGAACCCCGGGCCGATGCCTTTGACCACCTTGTAGGCGGCCTTGATGGCAAAACCGGCAACGCCGCTCTTGCTCTGGACCTCGGCATCCAGCACGCGGCCGGCGTGCTCGATCACCGCTTTTCTCTTATCGCCCGTGGCTACCACTTCGATGAGGCTCGGCATGCTGGATATCCCTTCTGAAAAAGACCTTCGCTCCTGCGAGCGATCGAGAAGCGCGTTGCGCGACCGCGCTGCTTTAGCACCGTTCGCGCGTCTTCTCCAGTTCCGTTCACAGCGAGGGCAACGAGAGAAGCAGGTTGTACAGCAGGTGGCAGAAGGCGGGTACCAGGGCCGAACCGCTCGCAACCCGCAATCCGGTCAATGCGGTGCCGGTTACCAGCAGCGCGACCAGCCCTCCCCAGTTGCCCCAGCTTTGCTGGGCGTGCATGGCCACGAAAAGGACCACGGTGATGGCAAAGGCCGCCACCCGCCCCAGCCCGAGCGCGGCGCGATAGACGAAGCCGCGGAAGAAGACCTCCTCGCCTACCGGCACCACCACGCCCAGCACGGCGAAGCTCAGCATACCGCTGGGCCAGGAGACAAAGGTCTGGATGGGCGCCTCGCCGGTGGCGGGCACCAGAGCGAGCGAGATGCGCGCGGCCGCTACCAGGGCCGGGGCGCACAGACCGCTCGCCAGCAGCCAGAGCCAGCGGGAACGCGCCGGAGCCCGCAGGCCCAGTACGGTCAGGCGATCGGCGCTCGAGCCGAGCCTCGAAGCGAGAAACAAGGCGGCGCCGATCTCGGCGGCGAGCACGATGAGCCCCTTGAGTAGCCCCAGTGACGAACCCCAGAGCGGAAGCCAGGTCACCGCGGCCCAGACCGCGGCGGTGGCTCCCACGCCGATCAAAGCGGTCCCGAGCCCGGCCCTCGGCCGAGTCGGTAAGCCCGATTCCCTCTGCGACGAGGTCGTTCCCTCTTCACCGCCGGGGGCGGTATCCGGGGCCTCGGGGGATTGCGCGGGCTCGGCCCGCGGGATACCGCTGCGCGACCGGCTCGCCGGGGTGAAGAAGAGCACGGACAGGGCGATAAAGGCTCCCAGGGCTATGGAGGCCACGAAGAGCCGGTCGAGCCACTCCAGCGGTGTGCGGGCGATCACCCGGACGTATAGGCGCGCGTCCATCACCGCTGCAGAGGGCCTGCCCTGCAACCAGACCGCGTCCAGCGCGTAGCGGCTGCTGTCGGCAACCCTGATGCCTCCCAGCTGCAGGCAAGCGCCCTCGCTGCCTCGGCTGGCCCCGTCCAGCCGGGCGCGGTCAAGCGGTACGCGCATCACCGGCTGCAGGCCTTTCGCCTTCACCCTCCAGACCACCAGCTCGAGGGCATCCTGCCAGCGGTCGGGCGGAAGCCCGTCCTGGCTGCAGATCTCGAAGAACGCCTGCTCCCCGGCCTCGAGGTCGTTCGCGGTCAGCCTGGCGCTCACCCGGGTGGAGTCGGGGCCCTTCTGCAGCTCGGCCAGCGTGCTCGTCTGGCTCTCGTGCAGCAGCTCGTTGCCCTCCAGCTGCACCACCCTGTGAAAACCGGCGCCAAGACCTGCGATCAGCAAACCGGCGGCGGCGATGGCTATGAAGAGGGACCTGCGCAAAGTGGCTCCACGGGATGCGCTCCACGATAGCGCGAGGCCGACGATTCGTACATCCATTGCCGCGACCGATCTGTTATGGTCCGCTCTGTGAGCAGGTCCGCTGACGTCATCGCCCGCGCGTCTCGATCCCTCGAGCGCCTATCGGTCCAGCCGAGTCGGGTCATTTCGTGAGGATCTTCCTCTATCTCCTGCGCTCGGCAGCGGGGGTGCTGCTGGTGGTCAGCGTCGCGGCGCTGCTCTACGGTGGTCTGAACGCGGGGCTTATCGCGATGGTGCACGCGGCGCTGAGCGACCCGAAGCGCATCGGCCTGATGCACGCGCTGGGCTTTGCGGCGCTGGTGATCGGCAGGCTCGCCACCGGCTACCTGTCGGAGATGACACTGCTCCGCTACGCCCAACGATCGATGGCCGAGCTCAGGCGGTCGTTGATCCGCAAGCTGCTCGCGGTACCGCTGCGGCGCTTCGAGCTGGCGGGCACGGCCCGCGTCTATGCCTCGCTCACCGATGACGTGGCAATGGTCAACGGCGCGCTGTTCGCGCTGCCCGGATTCATCGTCGCGCTGGCCATGCTGGCCGGCGGCGCGGCCTACCTGCTCTACCTCTCGCCGCTACCGCTGCTCTGGATCGGACTGCTGGCCCTTCTGGGCACGGCCGCCTACCGGATCGCTGCCCGTAGCGCCCGCGCCTACTTCGAGCGGGCGCGCGACGACCAGGACCGGCTCTACGCCCTGTTTCGCGCGCTGACCGAAGGCAGCAAGGAGCTCAAGCTCAACGCGAAACGGCGAGCGGCCTTCATGCAGGGCGAGGTCCAGCCAGGGACCGAGTCGCTAGTGGAAAACATGATCGCCGCCCATAACCGCTACTTCGCCGCGCGGGCCACCAGCAGCCTCTTCTTCTTTCTACTGGTGGGATTGCTGCTCTTTTTACTTCCCATTTGGCAAGAGCAGAGCGCTCACGTGCTGTCGGGCTACCTGCTCACCTGCCTCTTTCTCATGGGCCCGTTCAACACCGCCGCCCGCATCGGCCCGGTCTTCTCGCAGGGGGCGATCGCTCTCGATCGGATCGAAAAGCTGGGGCTGAGCCTGGACGACGAGCCGACCGAGGCCGCCGCCGACCCCAGCGCGGCGACCGCCGTCTGGAAGCGCATCGAGATCGCGGCGGTCACCCTGGCCTACCGGCAGAATGACGGTGACACCGGCTTCGTGCTCGGTCCCGTCGATCTGGCTCTATCTCCGGGCGAGCTCTTGTTCATCACCGGCGGTAACGGCAGCGGCAAGAGCACGCTGGCCAAGCTGATCGCCGGGCTGTACCAGCCGGACGCGGGCGAGATCCGGCTGGACGGAAAGCCGATCGACGACGCCGATCGCGACGCCTACCGGCAGCTGTTCTCGGCGCTGTTCAGCGACTTCTTCCTCTTCGATTCGCTGCTCGGGTTGGAAGCGCCCGATCTCGACGGGCGCGCGGCCGGCTTCCTGCAGCTGCTGCGGCTCGACCACAAGGTCACGGTCAGCTCGGGCGCTCTTTCCTGCACCGATCTCTCGCAGGGACAGCGCAAACGCCTGGCCTTGTTGACCGCACTGCTGGAGGACCGACCGGTCTACCTCTTCGACGAGTGGGCCGCCGACCAGGATCCGGAATTCAAGAGTATATTCTACAGCCAGCTCGTCCCCGCGCTGGTCCGGCAGGGCAAGACCGCCATCGTCATCACCCACGACGACCGCTACTTCCACCTGGCCGACCGCCTGCTGGTGATGGAGGAGGGGCGCGTCGCCCGCGTCGAGGAGCGGGCGGGGGACGGGAGGTGCTCGGGTACGCCTTGATCGTTGCCAGGTTGCTGGCGTCTCGTGGGGGCGCGGGTCGGCCGGGGCCGGGTGGCGGGGGTCGCGCGGGTTGCATTGGCCCGCCCTCGAAGGCTATTGGACTGGCGGGCCGCAACCCGCGCTCTGGCCTCACCCGGCCAGGTTGCTCTTCCAAGCCCCGAGGATCTGCCGCGCCATGACGAACTCCCCGAGGTGGTAGGCGTTGTGATCGATGATGATGAGGGTCGAGCGCAGGATGCTGCGGTTCTGCATGTGCGCCACCGGCGCCAGCAGGTTGGTTTCGGGATCGTTCAGCAACTCGACGAAGTCTCGCCGATCGTCCAGGTAGCGTCGAACCGTTCTCTCCCAGCCCTTCCGGTCGGTCGTCTCGTCCGGCGCGGGCCAGAACTGCTTCGGCCACTCCGGGGAGACGTATTCCGGGTCGCGGATGTACTCGAACATGTCCTTCTGCGCCCGACAGAGGTGCTCGATCTGATGCCAGAACGAATAGGGCACATGCGGGGGCTTCTCGTTGATCAGCGCGTCCGGGAAATCCGCGATCGCCTGCTCGAAAGAGAGGTGCGCGCCCCTGCCCTCCAGCCCCGCGATCAGACGCTTGCGCGCCTCCGCGTTCATCGCCTCTGCGGTCACCGTCGTCTACTCCTTGGTCTCCCGGTGACCCCCGCGGTACAGCGCGCGGTTGATCTTCGCCTTGAGCTCCGCGTCGATCTCCATGCCGGTGATCTTCTCCAGTATCGCGGCCGCCTCCTTGCGCGCGTCCCAGTTGGACTCCATCAGCGAACGCTCGATCAGGGGCTTGACCAGAGTAGTCTTCTCTTTCATGGGGATGTTCGATCCGATCATCGCGCCCATGGCCTTGATCACGTGGTGCCGGACGAACTCGTCTTTGTCCCTTATCGCCTCTATCAGGGGCGGTAGCATCCCGACCTTGAGATCGACCGAGACCTCGGAGGCGGCCAGCACCGCCAGGGCATCCGACACGCTGCTGCGCACCCAGCGGTTCTCGTCGACCATGGACTTGAAGAGGCGCTCGAACATCTCGACCTTGCGCTTGTCGTCGATATCGGTTCCGAGCAGCGCACCCAGCGCCTCGACGGTGCGGTTGCGCACCCGCCACTCCTCGTCCGCGAGCGATTCGTACAACGGCGCGATCATTCCCTCCCTGAGCTCGGCCGAAATCTCCGAGCCGGCCACCTTGACCAGCGCCTCGGCCGCCTTGTCGCGCACCACCGCGTCCTCGTCCCTCATCGCGGCCAGCAGCGGCCCGATCAGCCTGGCCTTGATCTCCCCGGGCGCGTCCGATTCGGCCAGCTCGATCAGCGTACGCGCGGCGCTCTTGCGGATCTCGGTATCCTCGTCCTGCAGGAACTGCACGAACAGATCCACCACCTGCAAACGGCTCTCGGACGGGATATCGGTAGTGGCCAGCCGGACCAGGGCCTTGACCGCGCCTTTTCGCATAGCCGGGTCCTGGTCCTGGAGGCGCGCCACCAGCGGGGCGACCGCCCGCGCCTTCTGTTCGCCCGAAAGCTTGCTGTCGGCGATCCGCTCCAGCGCCTCGATGGCCCCGCCCCTGAGGTAGCGGTCCTCGCTCTCGAGAGCGGCCAGCAGCGAGGTTATGAGCTTCTGCTTCTGCTCGGCCGAGAGCTCCGCATCGACCAGGCCGGCCAGCACCGGGGCGGCGTGGGCCGGAATGCTGTCGTTCCAGTGCTTGAGAGCGGCCAGCAGAGGGTCCACCATGGCGGCCTTGGCAGCCGCCGGCAGGCTAGAGCCCGCCAGCCTCTGCAAGGCTTCCGAGGCGTTGACCCTTATGCTTTGATCGGCGTATCCGAGAGACTCGATGAGGAAGTCGATGGTGTCCGAGCGGGACTTGGGCGGGATATCGGAGATCGCCAGCTTGACCAGCGCCTCGGACACGCGCTCGCGCACCTCGGCGTGGGAATCGTTCAGGGTGTTGGCCAGCGGCTGAAGGGCCTTGACCTTGATCCCCGCCGGGATGTCGGATTCGATCAGCCTCCCCAGCGCTCCCGCCGCCGCTTCCCGCACGTCCTTCTCCTCGTCCCCCAGGCACTTGACCAGCGGGAGCACGGCCTTGCCCCCGAGCTCGGCGCCGATGCCCGCGCCGGCCAGGTTTCCCAGCGCCGAGGCCGCTCCTCTGCGGACGATACCGTCCCCGTCCTCGAGCGCCTCGATCAACGGCCCCGCCGTCTTGACCTTGAGCTCGGCCGGCACCTCGGACTCGGTGATCTTGCGCAGCGCCTCGGCCGACGCCCGTCTGATCCCCTTTTCCGGGTCCTTCAGGCGCTTCAGGTAGCCGTCGATCTCGGCGGCCGGCCCGGAAGCCGCCTGCTGCTCGCCTTGCCTGTCGGAGCAGCCCGCCGCCGCCGCCCAGAACGCGACGCAAAGCGCGAAGATGATAGAGGTGATTACGCGGGTACTAGAATGTCTGTTCATGGTGCTATCCCCGATTGGTTGGTCCGGGGATACTACACCAAAAACCGCCTATTCTACATCCGGTCGATGATCGCCCGGCCGAAACCGGAGCAGCTGAGCTCGGTCACGTCCGGCCGCCCCTCGGCCCGCATCAACCGCGCCAGGTCGTAGGTGACCTGGCCGTCCAGTATCGCCTGGTTGATCCCCTTGCGCACCAGCAGGGCGGCCTCGTTCCATCCCACGTGCTCGAGCATCATGACCGCGGACAGCAGCAGCGAGCCCGGGTTCACCTTGTCCTGGCCCGCGTAGCGGGGTGCGGTGCCGTGGGTGGCCTCGAACAGCGCCACCTCGTCGCTCATGTTGGCGCCCGGCCCCAGCCCCAGCCCGCCCACCAGGGCGATGGCCGCGTCCGACAGGTAGTCGCCGTTGAGGTTGGGAAGCGCGATGACGCTGTACTCGTCGGGCCGGGTCTGGATCTGCTGGAAGATGGAGTCGGCGATGCGGTCCTTGATCAGGATCTTTCCCGGCGGCATCTTGCCCCCCAGCTCGCCCATCAGCTGCTTCTCGCTCACCTGCCGTTCGCCCAGCAGCTCGGCCGCGGCCTGGTAGCCCCATTTGCAAAAGGAGCCCTCGGTGAACTTCATGATGTTGCCCTTGTGCACCAGGGTGACCGAGGGCAGGTCGTGCTCCAGCGCCCAGCGGCACGCCTTCTTCACCAGCCGCTTGGTGCCGAACTCGGAGATGGGCTTGATGCCGATGCCGCTGTCAGGCCGGATCTCTCGGCCGGTCATGCGCTTGACCAGGTCGATGACGGCCAGGGCCACCTCGCCGCCCCGCTCGAAGTCGTGCCCGGCGTAGACGTCCTCGGTGTTCTCCCGGAATATCACGAAATCGACCTTGTCCGCCGCCTTGTTGGGACAGGGAACGCCCTGTACGTAGCGCACCGGGCGAACGCAGGCGTACAGGTCCAGCTTCTGCCTCAGCCCCACGTTAATGGAGCGGAAGCGGGGCGCTACCCCGTCCGGCCGCCCGCAGCGGTCGCAGCTTCCGGCATGGTTCTGCTGGTGGGCGCAGTGCAGGCAGACGTGGGTCTCCTCGCCGATGGGCGTGGTGAAGGGACCCTTGATGGCGATCTTCAGGTAGCGGATAGCCTGCACCGTCTCCTCGGGCAGCACCTCGCCGTAGCGCTGCAGCGCCTCCAGGCCTGCGTAGATCGGACACCAGACGATCTCCCGCTTGCCGCCGTACGCCCGGTCGAGCGCCGCCTTGACCACCGCCTGCATCACCGGGGTGATGTCCAGGCCGATACCATCGCCGCGCAGCAACCCGACCATCGGTCGGTCGCCAGGGGACGGAACGCCGTGCTTCATCTCGATCAGATCGCCGGCTGGGATCTTCACATGCTTGAACTTCGGGATCTTGGATCCCGCGGATTTCGCCGCCACAGGTCCTCCTGTCGTCTGAGGTCTGGTTACGCGGGTATGGTCACGGACCCGGTTGCCAACAATTCGCGCAGTTTTTAGGATGTGACGGCACCTCGTGCAAGGCGCGGCGCCGGCGAACCGGTAACGGCCCGCGAGGAGCGATAGGCGGTACCGAAAGTGGCTCCTATCTGACGAGCCGGACCGCCCGTAAAATCTTCTCCTCGCTGCTCACCGCGTCGAGCCAGGCGATCATCACGGTGCCGTCATTCGCTACCCGTATCGTCGTCCGGCCGCCGTCTGCCGCGGCCTCGGCCACATCGATGTGCTCCAGCCCTTCGGGATCCCAGCTCACCCCGGTGTCCACGGCCACCAGGCGAATGCGGGGCGAATCGATATCCGCCCCCGGAAGCGCCCGATACGCGATCAGAAAACCGTGCCCGCCGAACCAGGCGATGGAGGCATCGGTCGCCTCGTAAGGAGGCGAGACGATCTTCCGCTCGTCGGCCTTGATGCCGCTCAGGTCGAAGCTGCGAAAGCGGATCTGCTCGGAGCCGTCGATGGAAATCGAGTAGACCATGGCCCCGGCCCGCTCGTCGCTGGTGATGTCGAGCGAGCCTCCCGAGTAGCTGTAGCGGCTGAGCAGCTCGGGGTCGGTCCGGGGCAGGCCGTCCGCGTCGAGAAGCTGGAAGTAGAAGCCCCGGTTCTGCTCGCCGAGGTCCATCCAGCCCACCGCTGCCATCATGAAGGCCGCGGGCGCCAGCGCCAGCTCGTCCGGCTTTCGGCCGTCGCCCAAGCCCACCACGGTCTGCACGGTGCCGACGTTCACCCCCAGCACGCTGGTGGAGATGGAGCGCGCGCCCGAGTCCGGCTCGGTAATCCAGGCCAGCAGGTTCTTGCCGTTCAGTGAGATGAGCTGCGCGCTGTGCTCCGTCTGACCGCTACTGGTGAGCCGCGCGGGCTCCGACTCGGCGGCCAGCTCCATCTGATACAGGCTGTCGCTCCCGTCGCGGTTGTCGGTCCAGACCAGCCGCCAGTCGTCCTGCCATACCCCGATGGCCGGATACCGGACCAGCGAGCACTGCTGCTGCTCCCGGTTGACCACCGTCCGCGTCTCCTCGTCCTCGGTCGACGAGCCGATGAAGGTCACGTCCAGGCGCGTCATGCAATCCAGCTCCCGGTCGTGTGCCTGGTAGGCCAGAGCGAAACCGGTCGGGCTCGCCGCCAAGCAATACCCGTGGTGGTCGAAGATACGATTGTTGCCCGATAGGTCGTACTCGAAGAAGTCCTCGCGCGAGATCTCCAGCTGCCGCGGTTCGTCGCCCGCGTCGGGCGCAACCGCGCCGGCTTCGACCCCGCCGCCGTCAGACGCGTCCATGGCAGCGCCGCCGTCGCCCGAGCCGTCCTGGCTGGCCCCGGCCTCGCCCGTGGCCGAGCTGCTGCCCCCCGCGTCATCGCCCGGAGCCGGGGGGGGCGTATCGCCCGAATTGCCGCCCCCGCAACCCAGCGCGCACAAAAAAAGAAGACAAGCGGTCGCATACCATCGCGTCATGGTATCTCTATGATTCTATCACAATCGGCCGGTCGCGCCGCACCTAGCAAAAGCGAAGGCGCCCCAACCGACGCACCGGTTCGAGCTGCCGCATTAGCGGCGATTGCGTGGCCGCGCGCGGAATCGCCGAATTCGCAGGCCAACGCGCCCGCGCGACGCCAGCCGTGGCCTTCGCGATCTCGAGTCTCCGCCGGCTCTATCGGCTCCAATTAGGGTCCGTGACAAAATAACTCGATCGGATTTCGGAGCGCGACGGCCCCGGATGCAAGGCGCGACGACGAGAAATATTGGGGATATTAAAAAATCGGAGACGTTGTCGTCGGAAACGTACAACGCGGAGCGGGCGCTAGTCCGCGAAGCTGTACGTTTCCGGCGGCAATACGCAGGGTCCGAAGGACCCGAGTACACGCAGCAGCCGGGGCCGTCCCGCCCGAAAGACGGATGAGTTATTTTGTCACGGACCCTTAGCGAGCGGTGGGGTTAGTTGAACGGGAATCCGCGGCTCGGACCGCCGTCGCCCAGGCCACCGCCGTCGAACGGTCCGGTGCCGCTGTCCATGGGGCCCGCGCCTGCGGCACCCCCGGCGCCACCGGTACCACCGGCGCCGCCCGAGCCGCCCTCCTGCCCGTCGGCGCCCGACTGGCCGGCAGCGCCCGACCCGCCGGCGGATCCCGCTTCGCCGCCGTCGATGGATTCACCCTCGCCGCTGGACGCATCCTCCACCCCACCGTCTGGCGCGGGCAGCTCGTCGGTCATGCGGTAGCAGGCCGGCAGCAGCAGAAGCGCGCCGAGCATACCGGCTACTGCGATCGCCCGCGTTCGCGTCGAAATCCATCCCAGGGCTACGTGCATGACTGGCCTCCCGAGGCATCCGATAAAAGCCGGATTGCCGGATCACAGGACAAGTGGGTCGCTACGCCAATTTTAGGCGGAAAAATGGTGGCGGAGGCGAATTCTTCGCCAACTGCCCGCGCGGCTCGTGACCCGACGGCGCGGCGCCCGACCGCGCGGCACCGTAACAAAACCGACGTTACGTTCGACTTATCCGGCGGAAAGAGCGCCTCCCGCAATGCTGAACGTTTACCCACGACCTAGGTTCTGAGCCGCTAATAGGCGCTCGATCTGCGCCGTACCGCCCGACCGCGGGGCGATCGCGCGACCGGGCCGGCTCCCGGAAAAGGCCTGATACCGGGGTGTCCGCCCCTGTCCCGGGGCGGGCGCTGCCGGGGCGGTGAATGAATATACTAGGAATTCTGGCGTATTATTGGTAACGACCCCTCGAGAGGGTGTGAAAAAAGGATGCGCGTTTTTTCCACCTTCGAAGACCGAACGATCTCGGGGAGGAAGGATCACGCCATGAGATACAGGATTCCGTGCTGGGTTTTCGCCATCGTCATGCTGTTAGGGTCGGCTGGGTGCAGCTTCCACGTAAGAGCCGGATCGGACAGCAACAGCAAGACTAGCAGCGTCTCGCGCGCCAGGCAGCGCACCAAGTCGCGGGCGAAACAGAGCGTTCCCAGGGCTAAGGTCGAGGCCAAGGCCTCGGTGAAAGCCAAGAGCCGGAGCACGAAGACGGCGGAACCGGCGCAAAAGGCCGAGCCGGAGCAGAAGGCCGCACCGGCCGAACCGGCCGCGCCCAAGGCAAAGGCCGCAGGCGTCGCCATCGCCAGGGTCGACAAGGCGGACCAGGAAAAGCAGCAACCCAAGCCCAAGCAGGCAAAGGCCACGGGCGTCGGCGTCGCAAAGGTCAACAAGGCGGACAAGAAAAAGCAGCCTCCCAAGCAGGCAAAGGCCACGGGCGTCGGCGTCGCAAAGGTCAACAAAGCAGACGCCGCCAAGAAACCCCCCAAGCGGGCCACCGCCGGCGGCAAGGCCGTGGCAATGGTCGATAAGGCGAGCGCGAAGAAAAAGCCTCCCAAGCAGGCCACCGCCGGCGGCAAGGCCAAGGCCGACGTCGACAAGGCAGACGCCGAGAAAAAGCCCGCCAAGGACGCCAAGGCCGCGGGCAAGGCCGTGGGCACGCCCGGTCAGGCGGACGAGGACAAGGCAGAGCTCAGCTGCGAGCTGCAGAGCAACCAGGCGCCTCGCGGCGGACAGCTCGTGCTCAAGGGGCGCGGTTTCGGCTCTACCCCGGTGGTGCGTATCGGCACCCGCGTCGCCCGCATCATCAAGCGCGGAAAACGCCAGGTCACCGTTCAGGTCTCCTCGCTCTCGAATGGCGGCAAGGTCAGGCTGCGCGCCGGAGGTAAAGCGGTCGACTGCGGCGAGCTGACCATCATCGGCAAGGACAACTAGCTGCGCCGCGCGAAGTCCGCAACCGGCGGCAACCGCCCGTCTACCGTGCTAATCGGAGAGGGTGACCCACCGTCCCCGAGTCATGGTGATCGGGCTGGATTGCGCCTCACCCGATCTGGTCTTCGATCGTTTCCGCTCCAGCATGCCGCACGTCGCCCGGCTTATGGAGCGGGGCACCTGGGGTCCGCTCCGTTCCTGCGTCCCCCCCATCACCGTTCCGGCCTGGGCCTCGATGTTGAGCGGCCTCGATCCGGGCCAGCTCGGCCTGTACGGGTTGCGCGATCGCAGGCCGGGCAGCTACCAGCTAGACCTCGCCGACTCCGCTCGCCTGCCCCGTTCGCTGGTCTGGGACCGACTGGGCGCGGCCGGCAAGCAGGTAGCCGTGCTCTTCGTGCCGCCCTCCTATCCGCCCTTCGAGGTGAACGGCAGCCTGGTCTCCTGTTTTCTGACCCCGGGAGCGGACTGTTCGCACACCTACCCGGTCTCTCTGGCCGACGAGCTGGCCGAGCGCTTCGGTCCCTACCTGCCCGACCTGGAGGGCTTCCGGCACCGAGACCGCGAGGCACTGCCCGCCGAGCTGCACCGCCTGGCCGAGCAGCACTTCGACATAGCCGAGCACATCTGGCAGACCCGCCGCCCCGACTGCCTGATCATGGTGGAGATCGGCCCCGACCGCCTCCACCACGCTTTCTGGCACCACCTCTACCCCGAGGAATCCGCGAACGAACGGGATAGACACTACGAAGAGGTCTGCCGCAGCTACTACCGGCTGATCGACCAGCGCGTGGGTCGTCTGGCCGACCTGGCCGGGGAGGAGAGCTCGCTGCTGCTGGTCAGCGACCACGGCGCGCGCGCGCTGCGCGGCGGCATCTGCATCAACGAGCTGCTCATCACCAACGGATGGCTCCGGCTGCAGAGCTACCCGGACCGGCCCACGCCCCTGTCCGAGCTACGGGTCGACTGGAGCGGTACCCGCGCCTGGGGCGAGGGGGGCTACCATGGCCGCGTTTTTATCAACCTGGCCGGCCGCGAGCCACAAGGGGTGGTAGATCCGGCCGACTACCGGAGCGAACGCGAGCGCCTCGCCCGCCTGCTGGAATCGGTCGCCGCGCCGGACGGGCGCCGGCTGGACAACCGGGTTGTGGCCCCCGAGCAGTGCTACGCCGAGGTAAACGGCTTGCCCCCCGATCTGCTGGTGTTTTTCGATGATCTCGGCTTTCGCTCGATCGGATCGGTCGGTCACGCTACCATCCACACCCCGCGCAACGATCGCGGCCCGGACGGCTGCAACCACCACTGGGACGGTATCTTCGTCATGGCCGGCGGCGATGCCCCGCGGCGGGGCCGGATCAACGGTGCCGCTATTCGCGACGTGGCCAGCACCATCCTCGGACTGATGAAGCTACCGGTTCCCCACCTTCTCGCCGGGATCGACCGCAGCCGCTGACCGGTAAAACGACCACAAACCATGACCGCACCGCCCGAGACCGGAACCGCCCGCCCGCCCGCCACCGGCGCCCGCTCGCTAGTGGTAGGCCTGGACGGCGCCGATCCGGATCTGGTGTCCGCGCTCGGCCCGGGCGAGCTTCCCCACCTGCACGAGCTCATGCGGCGCGGCGTATACGCCCGGCTGCAGAGCCTCAGGCCGCCGGCCACGCTCCCCAACTGGCTGACCTTTCTGACCGGCACCGATCCGGCTGTACACGGCGTATTCGACTTCACCGTGCGCGACGGATACCGCGTGCGGTTCACCGGCGGCTCGGCCCGCGCGACCCCCACCGTGGTCGCCCGGCTCGACCGCCTGGGCCTGGGTTGCGCCTGCCTCTTCTTCCCCGGTACCTGGCCGCCGGAACGGCTCGACCACGGCGTCTTCATCAGCGGCTGGGACTCCCCCGTGGCCTTCGAGGCCGACGGCTCCTTCGTCTGGCCCCCCGATCTGTACCGCGAGATCGTATCGCGCTTCGGCCCGCTACGCTTCGACGATACGGACGAGCTCAACGCCCACCGCCCGGGCTGGCACGAACGGCTGCCCGCCGCTCTTATAGAGCGTATCCAGCAGCGGACCCGGCTGGCCGAGTGGCTGCTGGGCCGGCGGGCCTGGGACCTGTTCGCCGTCTACTTCGGTGAGAGCGATACCGCCGCCCATCACCTCTGGGCCTTTCACGATCCGGGCTCGCCGCGGCGCCCGGCGCGGGTGACCCCCGGTCAGGCCTCGGGCCTGGCCCGGGTCTACCGCGAGCTGGACCGCGCGCTGGGCCGGCTGCTGCAAGCGGCCGGGGGCAGCCGGGTCGAGGTCACCGTGCTCAGCGACCACGGTTCGGGCGGTAGCTCGGATAAAGTACTCTACCTTAACCGCTACTTGGAGCAGGCGGGCCTTCTGCGCTTGCGCCCGGGCGACGCCGGGGGCGCGCTGGTGCGCACCGCCCGCTCGTCCGCCCTGGCCCTGCTGCCGCCCCGGGTCCGCGAGCGGCTCTTCCGCGCCGCGGACCGGCGACTGCCGTCGCTCTTGGAATCGCGCGCCAGGTTCGGCGCCATCGATATGAAGCGCACGGCCGTGTTCAGCGACGAGCTCAACTACTTCCCGGCGCTGCATTACAACCTGCGTGGCCGCGAGCCCGAGGGTAGGCTCTTTAAAGGGGACATCCCCTCCGTCCGGCGCGACCTGGAGCAGGCCTTGGCAGCGCTTCGCGATCCCTGGAGCGGCCGCCCGGTGGTCAAGGCCGTCCACCCCCGCGAAGAGCTCTTCCGCGGCCCGCAGCTACACCGCGCCCCCGACCTGCTGCTCGAGCTCGAGCTGGACGCCGCGGACGGCGCCGACGGCGCGGGCTACTGCTACCACCTCGGCCGCTCGGCCGACGCCCCGTCGAGATCGGGTGCCTGGCGCCGGCTAGAGCCCGGCGAGTTGGTGGGCCGCAAGGGGGGCGCGCTTTCCGGCAGCCACCGACCGCACGGCCTGCTGTTGGCCGCCGGCCCGCGCGTCAAACCGGCCGGCCGGCTCGAGGCCGGCATCGCCGACGCCACGGTGCTTCTGCTGGCCCGCATGGGGATCGCGCCCCCGCCCGAGCTCTGTGGCAGGATCCCGCCGAGCGCGCTCAAGCAACCGGCGCCGGGCGACTCGCCGGCAGCGTCGCTTGCAGGAGCTCTTCCCTCGGGTCCGTCCCCGGTCCCGCCGCCCCCCGACCCCCCCGATCAAGCGCGCGTGCGGGCGCGCCTGAGAGCGCTGGGATACATAGAGTAATGGGCGTCGAATCCCCCATGCTGCACGTGGCGGCCATGCCCTTCCCCTCCTACCAGGGCACCCAGGGGGCGGTGCGCGCCATGCTGGAGGCGCTGCACGGCTCGGGCCAGCAGCCGCACCTGCTCTCCTACGCTTCGGCGGGCTATCCCTACCGACCCCCCTTCGCCCTGCACCGCCTGACCGACTTCCCTCCCTATTTGTCGCTGCGCGCCGGGCCCTCCGCGGTCAAGCTGGCACTCGACGCGCGCATGGCGCTACACCTGAGAAGCCTTGTACGCCGTATCTCGGCGCGGGTGATCGTGGCGCACAACGTCGAGGCGGCTGCCGTCGCCCTGGGCGCCCGCGCCGCGCCGGTCATCTTCTTCGCACACACCGATATGGGCGCCGAGTTGCCCTGCTACCGGCTGCCGCTGCCCGCCTTCGCCCCCCGGCTGGCGGGCGGCGCGCTCGACCGCTGGCTGGCCCGCCGGTCCGCGGCCGTGGCCACCATTTCGCCGCTACTCGAGCAGCGCTTCAGCCGACTGTTGCGCGATCGAACGCGCGATGGCGGCGGGTCGCCTCGACCCCCGGTTCGCTACCTCCCCCTGCCTTGGCCGGTGCCCGAAGCGATGAGCCCTCAGGAGCGCGCCGGGCACCGCCGCGCGCTGGGTTACGGCCCGGACGACGACGTGCTGCTGTACGCCGGCAATCTCGACGGCTACCAGGGATGGGAGAGCGTGCTTGAGGTCGTCCGCCTGCTGCGCGCGCGCCCCACCCGCCTGCAGGTGCTCTTCGCCACCGAGTCCGATCCCGCCCCGCTGCGGCGGCGGGCGCACGAGATCGGCGTCGCCGATCGGCTTCGCGTCACCGGCCTGGACGGCGAGCAGGCCCGCCGCCGGACGCACGCGGCAGCGGACGTGGCACTGGTGCCGCGCCGCGCCCCGGGCGGCTTGCCCATCAAGCTGCTGGATGCGCTAGCCCGGGGGGTGCCCTCCGTGGCCGCGCCGTTGGCCACTGCCGGCCTCTCTCTAAACGGCGCCGCGCTGGTCGCACCGGACGCCGAGAGCGAAACGCTGGCCGACCGCGTCTGCCGGGTGCTGGACGACGCCAGGCTTCGGCAATCGCTCTCGAGTGCCGGACCCGCCTACGTCCGTTCCCGCCACGACGCCGCCGGCTTCGTCGATGCCCTCTCGGATCTGCAACGCCGCATGGAGGCTGACGGCAAGCAGCGCTCTTGAACGGATACGCCGACTACCCGCCGGGATACCGAAAGGCGTGGCGCGTTTTCGCTGGTTGTCATTTAGAGGGGCCGAAGGCGACGAGAAATCTCCATCGATATCGGGAAGTCCGCACCGAGGAGAATCCTCTCATCTCGAAATGACAACAACGGAGCGAGAGCGCGAAAAGTTGACTTTGCCCCGCGCCTTCCCGCGCGCCCCTTTTCCGGCCGGCCGTTTTTTTTCTCCCCGGCCAGGACCCTACTACCATCGTTTCTCGGTCCCCGCTGGACCGCCAACAGCCTCGATGACCACCGATCGTCAGCAAACGCCCGCCGCCGTCAGCCGCGGGCGAGGCGGCGAAAGCCGCAAGCAAAGGCTCGTGGAAGAGCGGCTGCGGTCGTTATTGGCCGGCTCGCACCGCTGCCCGGTCGAGCTGCCCGCCGTCTCCGAGATCCTGGCAGCGGTCATCTCCCTGGCCAGCGGCAGGCGGCGCCGGGCGCTGCTCCCGCTGGCAAGCGTGCCCACCGAGTTCGCGCTGCTGCGCCGCGGCCAGCGCGTGCTGGTCGACTACTACGGCACCGGCACGGTTCCCGAAGTGCTGCTCCGCAAGCGCGAGGTCGAGCTCGCGCAGCTGCTCGACCTCTGCGCGAGCGCCGTGCGCGCGCAGGCCGAAGAGCAGCCCGACCCGGCCGCCGCCCGCGCCCTCGGGCGCCTGGCC
>CAYVFC010000142.1:0-20905 GCA_964450715.1 uncultured Sandaracinaceae bacterium
AGCGGCGGTTGGCACGCGGGACGCCCCCGCCGGCCGGCCCCGGACCGCCCGCGCCAGGCCGGCGTCGCGTTGCCATCCGGAAAACGCGGCCTGCAGAGCCGGGCGGGTATGGCCCGGCGCGCGACTGAAAAAGAGTGCAAGCCCCTCCCCTACAAAAAACTCGGCCATCTAACCACGCGTAGCCCCCTACCGGTTGGCCTCATCCAGCCGGCGCATCCCTTCCAGCAGCAGGCTCTCCGGGCTAGCCTGGATCAGTTGCTCGGAGGGCTTGAAGTTGGGATCGAGCTCGAAATGGCCGGTGGTGAGATTGAGCATCTCGTAGAAGGCCTCCTCGCCCTGCTGCTCAGCGTACACGGCGTTGAAGATCCAGCCCTCGGAGAACTGGACCTCCCCCTTCTTTTCCCCGGAAACCACCGATAGTTTCCCGGTCTTGCGGCTGTGGAACAGGATCTGCACCACGTCCGGCAGCCCCATCTCCTCCAGGGAGCCGCTCACCCCGCGCACCTTGGCCGCGGTCGTCCCCCTGGGCTTGGCGCTGTCCAAAACCTGCCGGATCTTCAGGGCCACCACGTCGGCCGAGGCCGGCTTGATGATGTAGTCGGAAGCGCCCAGCTCGAACCCTTTTTGCACCATATCGCCGCTCGTCTGCTTGCTGAGGAAGATGAAGGGGATACCGGCCGCCTTTCCCGACTGCATCTTCTGCAGCAGCTTGAAGCCGTCCAGGGGCTTCAGGTCGACCTCGCTGATGACCACGTCGAACTCGCTGGTCTCCAGGTGCTCGAGCGCGTCGGCCGAGTTGCGGGCGATGGTCACGTCGAATCCCTGCTCGATCATCCTGAGCTCCAGCACCGTGGTCTCCACCGTGTCCGGGTCGCAGAGCAGCGCCCGCCGGCTCCCGGCCAGCAGCTTGGCCCGCAGGTCCTCGCCCAGCACCACCAGCTTGAAGATGTCGACCAGGCTCGGATCGAAGATCTTCTCACGGTAATTGGCCAGCACTTCGCAGGCCTCCTGCGAGGAAAGCTTCTTGCGGAAGGGGTTGATCTCGTGGCTGATGAGGTCGGAATAGGTCTCGGCGATGGCGATGATGCGCGAACCCAGGTCGATCTCGGTACCCTTCAGCCGATCGGGAAAGCCCGATCCGTCGAAGCGCTCGTACAGGTGGGTAAGGGACCCGACCGAGGTGGCGGGCAATCGCACCGACTCGAACATCCGGAGCGGGGTGAGATAGGATTTCTGGGCCTGTAGCTGGTGCGCCTCGTACTCAGCCACGTTGAGCGCGGTCAGGTGGTGGGTGGAGGCCTTGCCGATGTCGTGCAGATAGGCGGCGATGATGATGCCGTCCATCTCCTCCGGGGACAGCCCCAGCCGCTCGCACATGCGCCGGCTGACGCGCGCCACCTGCACCGAGTGGCCGCGCAGCTCGCCCCGGCTGTTCTCGTGCAGGGCCACCAGCACGTTCAACGTCTCCAGGTAGTCGTGGAAGGTGACCGAGGCGGGCGGGGGTCTCGACGTCTTCGTGGTCTGCACTTTCGCGCGGAGCTCTGCCCCCGGTTCCGGTTCGGGCTCGAGCTCGGGCTCCAGCTCCTCGGGCTCCAGCTCCTCGGGCTCCGAAGCCCGGGGCGGCGGCCGCGTGGGCGGACGGGGCACCGCCCGGGCGCGCACCTCGGGTGCGGGGGGCTGGGGAGCCGGGATCGAGCCGAACTTGCTGGGGCCGGCCGAGCGAACGATCACGTCTTCCATCGACGGTTCGTTCTTTCCCATCCCGGGGACCGGAGGCACGGAGAGCGCGCTGGCGCGTACGACCTGCTGGTCGTACTGCTCCATCAGCTGCTCCTGCTCCTTGAGCGAGCCCCGGCCGTGGGCCGGCTGGGTGACCTGGTCAAAGGCCCCGGTCACGCCCTGGTAGTGCTTCTGGATGGCCGCCCTGATGGCCCCGGGCCGCGCAACCAGCGTCTTGACCTGGTGGACGCGGGTGGCGAAGCGCACCTGCTCGACCAGATCCAGGTCGTCGGGTTGCGGAACCAGCACGGTCAGCAGCTGGTTCTTGGCGTTGAACATCACCGGAAAGACGAAGAGCTTCTCCGCCACCTTATGGGGAAGGATCTTCAGCAGGGTCTTGTCGATGGGCGCCGTGGAGAGCTTCTGGGTGGAGACGAACTGGGTCTTGTACCAGGCCGACTGGTACTTGAGCATGTCGGTCTCGCTCAGGCACTCCATTTGCAGCAAGACCTCCTCGACGAAGAGGCTCCGGCGCTTGGAGATCTGCACGGCGGCGTGCAGCTCGTTATCGGTGATCGCGCCCTGCTTGACCAGCGCGTTGAGGAAGTCGTTGTTGACCCGGGGGGCGCGATCCTCTTGCTGAGCCATATTCCGTTGATAGTATCCCACAGCGGGGCGAAAATGCAGTGGGATCTGATGCGGTTCGCTAATCACCCCGTTCCTGCTAGATTTCGTGCTGCCTTGAGGAGCCCCGCGGCGAAACCCCCCGTCGTCCTTCTGATCGTCGCCCTGCTGGCCGGTTGCGGCGGAGCAGCTGCCTATTCCTCCGGCCGCTTTCGCGACGAGGAGGCGGGGTACCGCGTCGGCCAGTTGGACGGCTCCTGGACGCGGGTACGCGTCGAGGGGGAGAACGACCTGGCCTGGCAGAACCGGCGGCTGAACGCCATCATCCAGGTAAACGCCTCCTGCGACCCATCCATGGACGTCCCGTTGCGGTCGCTCACCAATCACCTGTTGATCGGGTTCACCGAGCGGAGCCTGCAGTCGCAGCAGCTGCTACCCATGGACGGCCGGGAGGCGCTGCGGACGCGGCTTACCGCGAAGCTCGACGGCGTACGGCGGGAGCTGGTGCTGACCGTGCTCAAGAAGGACGGCTGCGTCTACGATTTCTCGCTGATCGCTTCCGACCCCGAGAGCGCCGTTCGCGCTATCGGCGACTACGACGCCGTGCTGGCGGGATTCAGGAGCCGCTAACGTGGGGCTCGGGTCGAACAGCCTGGGGGGTATGTTCGAGGGACCGGTACGCCGCCTGGTCGGCTTCGTCCGCACCTTCGGCGCGGTCACCCTGCTGACGCTGCGCGTCATCCGGTCGCTCTTCGCCTCCCGCTTCGAGCCGGCGGTCTTCATCTACCAGGTCGAGCAACTGGGGGTGAAATCGCTGGGCATCGGCGCGGCCACCTCCATCTTCGTGGGCATCGTCATGGCCATCCAGTTCGCCTTTTCCTTGGAGAAGTTCGGGGCGCGCGACAGCGTCGGCCGCATCGTGGGTCTCTCCGAGGCGCGGGAGCTGGCGCCGGCGCTGACCGCGCTGGTGGTGGGAAGCCGCATCGCCGCCGGGATCACCGCGGAGATCGGATCCATGGCGGTGACCGAGCAGATCGACGCCATCCGCGCGCTGGGCGCCGACCCGGTCAAGAAGCTGGTGCTGCCCAGGGTGCTCGCCTGCATCACGGTCATCCCGCTCATCTGCTTCTTCGCGCTGGTGCTGGGGGTGACCAGCGCCATGATCGTGTCGCGCGTTTCTTTCGGCATCTCCATGCCCTTCTTCCTCAGCACCGCGCTGGATGCCGTGAGCATGCAGGACTTCGCGAGCGGGTGGGGCAAAACGCCGTTTTTCGGATTTCTCATCGGCATACTCGGCTGCTACTTCGGGATGATCACCCACGGCGGCACCGAGGGCGTCGGTCGCGCTACCACGACCTCGGTAGTAGTGGTCTCCATCACCCTGCTGGTGGCGGATGCCATTCTCACGCAGCTGTTCCTCAGCGTGTAGGGATAGGTATGGGGACGCCCCCGCCGGCCGGCCCCGGACCGCCCGCGCCCGGCGGGCGTCGCGCTGCTATCCGGTATATACGGCCCGTAGAACCGGGCCGGTATGTCTCTTCGCCAGCGGGAGGGGGCAAGCCCCTCGCCTACGGCTTACGCTTGACACAGGCATTCCGGACGCCCCCGTCGCGCGATTCCGGGGACCCCGCGTACGACCGCTCGACATCCCGAGCACCGTCCGGTAAATACCCCCGGATTTGCCTACGTCCCAGAAAACATTGTATATTTCGATAAGTTAGGTTTCACGCTTGTCAGGGGGCGTTCATGCGCAATCCGACCTTTCTTTTCGTTGCCGTCGCCGCCACCTTGCTGGCGGCGGCCGGGTGCCGGGAGACCACCTCCTCGCAAAACATAAAGACCCGGGGCATCGTGGCGCTGATGGAGGTGACCGCGACCAACGAGAACAGCTCCACGGTGGTGGCCACGCTCAAGGTGGGCGGACCGGCGAGCAATACCTACGTGGACCTGGAGGGCGGCGACAGGCTCTTCGCCTCGGCCGACGGCGAGGAAAAGGAGATGGTGGCGGAAAACGCGGGCAGGTACGAGGCCGATTTCGACACCGGCGCGGAGGATACGGAATTCGCCATCAGGTTCGAGCGGGAATGGGACGTATCTGCCGACAACAGCAGCGGCCGGCTCCCGACCCCCTTCGACATCACCACGGACTTCGGCTCCACCCCCCTGTCGCGGGGGAGCGACGCGCTGGTCGTACAGTGGGCGCCCGCCGATTCCGGCGACGACATGCAGCTCGAGCTCGAGGACGGCGTGCCCTCCTGCATCTTCGACGACGACTTCGACATCGGCGGGGATCCGGGTGAGCACACCGTGCCCGCCGGCGAGATCAGCTCCACCGACGACGACGATCCGGGCGAGTGCGACGTCACCTTGCGCCTGATCCGCAGGCGCAACGGTCAGGCGGACGCGAACTTCGATCCGGACAGCCGCTTCCGGCTCGAACAGGTGCGCAGGACCGTTTTCGTTTCGGCGCCCTGAGTCCGCGCCGCCGGTCGTGTCTGTAAGATCTCTCCCTGCGGTCGAGATGACAACAGTGCGGTTTCGCCCAACCGGTGTCATTTCGAGAGAAGCGAGAAATCTTTTTACGCCGTCGGAAGCCGTCAGAAGTGAAACCGTCGCATGGATATGTTCATCAACAACCCGATCCCGATCAGGATCGTCAATACGCTGGAGCCGCCGTAGGAGAAGAGCGGCAGGGTGATCCCGACCACCGGTAGCAGCCCGCAGACCATGCCCAGGTTGATCACGCTGTGGGCGAAGATGAGCGCGGAGATGCCCACGGCCACCACCGCCCCGAAGCGGTCCTTGGCCTTGGAGGCGATCTGCAGCCCCCAGAGCACCAGAAACATGTAGAGGAAGAGCAGGATCACCGCCCCCGCGAACCCCTGCTCCTCCGCCCAGACCGGAAAGGGGAAGTCGGTGTGCGGGTCGGGCAGAAAGCGTAGCTGGTTCTGCGTACCCTGCAGGTACCCCTTTCCCCAGAGGCCGCCGCTGCCGATGGCCACCTTGGCCTGGTGCGCGTGCCATCCGGTATCGAGCAGATCCTTGGCAGGCCGGACGAAAGAGAGCAGCCGCTCGCGCTGGTAGCCCTTCAGCAGGTACTCCCAGGTCAGCGGGGCGCTGGCCACGAAGGCCAGCAGCAGGGTGATGAAGGAGCGCGTCTTCAGGTGGGTCAAGAACATGATGGAACCGAATACGAAGACCATCACCAGCGCCGTGCCCAAGTCTGGCTGGTTGAGGATCAGCACCAGCGGCAGCGCCAGGATCAGCCCGGGGATGATCAGATCCTTGAGCGTTCGGCCCTCGGTGCGCGGGTCGTCGTGCAGGTACTTGGCCAGCGCGATGATGAAGCAGAGCTTCATCAGCTCGCTTGGTTGCAGAGAGAAGGCCCCGATGGGGATCCAGCGCTGCGAGCCCCGTACCTCCCGGCCCAGCAGGAAGACCAGCACCAGCAGCACAACGCCCACCCCGTAGGCGACCCAGCCGTGACGCTCAAAGTGGCGGTAGTCTACGGCTGCGGCCAGCACGGCCGCCCCCGCCCCCAGGGTCAGCCAGTAGATCTGCTGGATATAGCTATCCTCGTAGCGGGGACCCGCGATGCTCACCGCGCTGTAGAGGTTGACGACGCCGATCACGCCGATCGCCACCACGGTCACGAAAAGCGGCCAGTCGAACTGATCCCTGAATCGCCTGCCCAACGGCATGGGGTTGGTATCCTACTTTTCCCCCTCGCGCGCCAGCGCCTCCTGCAGGATCTGGATGGCGATGGGTGCCGCATACTTGCCGCCGGGCCCGCCGTGCTCGACCAGTACCGAGACCGCCAACTGAGGATCCGGCGCGGGCGCGAATCCGACGAACCAGGCGTGGCTGCGGCGATAGTACCAGGCGCGCGGGTTTTCGCCCGGCGCCGGACGGCGCTGGGCGACCTGCGCGGTGCCGGTTTTGCCCGCGATCAGCACGCCGCTGTCCAGCCGGGCCTCGAAGGCCGTGCCGCCGGGATCGTTGACCACGCCGAACAGCGCGTCGACCATGAAGGTCAGGTAGTCGCGTTCCACCTGTACGCGACGGCGCACGCGCGGCGAGAACGCTTCGATGGCGCCGCCCTCGGGCGCCTCCACCGCCTCGACCAGTTGGGGCACGTACAGCGTCCCGCCGTTGGCGATGGCCGAGTAGGCCAGCGCCAGCTGGATCATGGTGACCCGGGTATTGCCCTGACCCAGCGCCTCGTTGAGGGTGAACCCCACGCGGTACTTGCCGTAGCGCTTCTCGTACCAGCTGCGCGTGGGGATGAATCCCGCCGCCTCGGTGTTTATGCCCAGGCCGGTTTTCGATCCCAGGCCGAATTCCTTGGCCAACCGCGCCATCCGGTCCAGCCCCACTATCTCCGCCAGATGGTAGAAGTAGACGTTGCAGGAGACCACCAGGGCCTTACGCATGTCGACGTCGCCGTGCGCGTCGCCGCAGCGGTAGCGCCGGCCGCCCAGCTCGTAGAAACCCGGACACTCGATGCGGGTGGCCGGATCGACCATCCCTTCCTGCAAGGCGGCCAGCGCGGCGATGGGTTTGAAGACCGATCCGGGGAAGTAGCTCTCGTATACCGTCTTGTCGATCAAGGGTCGGAAGGGGTTCTTCTCGATAGCCTGCAGCCTGGCGCTGGAGGGACCGGTCGACATCTCGTTCAGATCATAGTTCGGCTTGGAGTACAGGGCCCGGACCCGGCCGCTACGCACCTCGACCACCGCTGCTCCCCCCGAGGGGTGGCCGCGAAAAGCGCGCTCCGCTATACGCATCAGATCCATGTCCAGAGCCAGGCGCAGATCGCGGCCCGGAACCGGTTCCCGTCGCTTCGGCTCGTGTCGCGGATGCGCCCCCAGCGGTCCGACCTCGCGGCCGCGAACGTCGACCATGGTTACCAGCTCGCCGTCGCGCCCCCGCAGATAGCTCTCCCAGGCCTGCTCGACGCCGCTGCGCCCGATCTTGTGGCCCGCCCGGTAGCCCTGCCCGTCCAGCCGCTTGAGATCGTCGGCGTCTACTTCGTTTAGAAAACCGATGGTATGGGCGCCGAGCGACTTGTAGGGATAGTACCGGACCGGGGCGGCCACCACGTCCAGGCCGGCGAACTCGCGCTTGTGAGTCTCCAACGCGGCCAGCTGATCTCTGGTGATGTCGGTGTAGACCTCAATCATGTGGGAGCGACGGTGCTCCGGTATACGGTCGATCCGCGCCCCGAGCTCCGCCAGCGCCTCGTCGTCGATCCGCATCAGGCGCGCGATGCGTTCGAGATCACCGGATCCGAGGAACTGAGGCGTCAAATAGACATTGTAGGAGGGACGATTGCCGGCCACCTCGCGGCCATCCACGTCCCGGATGATCCCGCGGGTGGCCGGCAGCCTCACTTGCTTGGTGATGTTGTTGCGCGCCTCGGCCGCCCACTTTTCGTGCGTGATCATCTGCAGATAAATGAGGCGAAAAAAGATCAGGCTGAAGGCGGCCACCACCACCAGGGCCATCCATTTGTAGCGCTTCTTGAACTCGCCGACCTCGCGGCGTACGGACAGCATGGTCATCGCGCGGCCGGCCCCTCGTCGCTACGCTGCACGACCACCCCCTCGATGCGTCCGACGACCAGGAAGACCAAGGGAGCCACCGCGGTGGTGGCAATGGCCGACTTGACGGTCGAGACCATGGTGATGCGAAGCTCACCGGACTGAAAATCCTGCACGGTCTCGAAGACGTCTCTCTCGAAGATGGCCCTCAGCGCCAGGATGGTGCCCCCGGCGAGCAGAGCGGTGGCGAAGGTTAACACCAGCTGGAAGAGCGGCCCCCGGAAAAAGATCCGCAGGCCCACCTCCCGCGCGAAAAGAAAGGCGGCGACCAGTACCAGCGTCTGCAGTCCCACCGGGCTGCCGCAGAAGGCGTCCAGCAGGTATCCGAGCACGAAGGCGGCGAATGCTCCCCGCGCCAGGCCCACCTCCTGGCGTAGCCCCAGAAAGACGGCGATAGGCAATACCAGGTTGGGCGCGAACGAGTGCAGGGGGACCAAGGTCGCCAGGGCGGTCTGCAGGACCAGCACCAGGAAACCGAACAGTATGGTTCCGGCGTTCTTCATCCCCGGCCTTCGTCAGTGCGGGCTCTTGCCCCGGCTCCCCGCGGTCATCACCAGTACCTCCTCGAGCCTGGAGAAGTTCACCGCGGGCGTGACCTCCGCGTCCTGGTACAGACCGTACTCGCGCTTGGTGGTCTTGCTGATCTTGCCCACCACCAGCGCCGGGGGAAAGCGCTGCCCCAGGCCCGAGGTGACCAGTTGGTCGCCCGGCTGCACCTCGTCCCCGCGGGCCAGGTACTCCAGGCGGCAGACGTAGTTGCGATCGTCGCCCGTGCCCTTGAGCATTCCCCGTGCGCCGCTACGCTGCACGATCACGTCGATGGCGCTGGTCTTGTCGGCGATCAGCAGCACGTCGCTGTAGCGCCCCCAGGTACGCCGGATCTGCCCTACCAGGCCGTCCGCCGACAGCACCGGCATACCCGGGCGCACCCGGTCGCGCTCTCCGCGGTCCAGCCGGATTCGCACCACGCGGAAGAAGCTGGAAACCTCCTTGCCGATGACCTGGGCGCTGAGAAAAATGCCCTCGGTGGTATCGCGCAGCTGCAGCACCCGGTGCAGACGGCTGTTCTCCTGCGCGGCGCCGGCCAGCTTGCCGTTGGCCTCGCGCAACCGCTTGAGCTCGGCACGCAGGCGGTCGTTCTCGCGGCGCACCTCCACCAGGTAGATGTACTCCTGCCAGATGCTGGAGACGGCCAGCGCCGCCTGGGTGGCCACGTACTGCAAGGGTGCGCTGACCTGCAGCACCACCCGGTCCACGGTGTTGATGCGGGTCGGATCCTTCAGATTCGCGTTGAGAAAGAAGAAGGGTAACGCCAGCAGCACGACGCAGACCGCTGCATCTCTGAATCGCTTGTAGAAATTCACCGGTGATCAGACCCCGTGCAGATAAGGACCCGTGCAGATATTGGTGCGCCCTGGCCCCATATGCAAGGGCGGGTAGCAGGAAGCGGGAAGCGGGAGGGTCAGGCGATGGTGACTTCCCGCAACAACTCGATGTGATCCAGCGCCTTGCCGGACCCCAGCACCACCGCCGAGATGGGGTCGTCGGCCACCATCACCGGCAGCCCGGTCTCTTCGCGCAGCAGCACATCGATGTTCTCCAGCAGGGCGCCCCCGCCCGTCAGAACGATGCCTTTATCCACGATATCCGCCGACAGCTCCGGGGGCGTACGCTCCAGCGCCAGCAGCACGGCCTCCACTATGGAGTTGATGGGTTCCGCCAGCGCCTCGCGGATTTCGTCGCCGTTGGCGATCACGGTCTTGGGAACGCCGGAGACCAGGTCGCGCCCCTTGACCTCCATGCTCTTGCTCTGCCCGTTGGGATAGGCGTTGCCCACCGTACACTTGACCCGCTCTGCCGTCTGCTCGCCGATCAGCAGATTGTATTTGCGCTTCATGTAGGCCACGATGGCCTCGTCCATCTCGTCTCCGCCGGTGCGTACCGACTGCGAGTAGACGATGCCGGCCAGCGAGATCACCGCCACCTCGGTGGTGCCGCCCCCGATGTCTACCACCATGTTCCCGCTGGGCTCGGTAATGGGCAGCCCCGCGCCGATGGCCGCGGCCATGGGCTCTTCGATCAGGAACACCTCGCGCGCGCTGGCCGCCTCGGCGCTCTCCCTCACCGCCCGCTTCTCCACCTCGGTGATGCCAAAGGGGACGCAGATGATGATCCGCGGCCTGCCCCACTTCTTGTTGGTCGCCTTGGTGATGAAGTAGCGAAGCATGGCTTCGGTGATCTCGAAGTCCGCGATCACCCCGTCCCGTAGCGGTCGAATGGCCTCGATGTTGCCGGGAGTACGCCCCAGCATCTCCTTGCCCTCGATCCCGACCGCCAGCACCTTCTTGCCCCCGCGGGTATCACGCTGTACCGCCACCACCGAAGGCTCGCAGGAGACGATTCCCCGGCCCTTCACGTATACGAGGGTCGTGGCCGTGCCCAGGTCGATGGCCAGGTCGCTTGAGAAAAAGCCGTAGAACCAGTCGAGCGCCATGTAGTCTTATAAAAATGAACCGGTGTTGTTGAGTGGCCGCATTTTCTGCCCTTGGGATCGGGTTTTCGAAATAAGCAGAATTTGTCGCGCGCACCGTGTACTAGAAAAGAGCGTTTATATCAAAACGACGGTATACCATCAAGGCGGCCGACCCGGGCGAACCGCGGGCGGCAGTGTAGCCCCTGAACCCACTTCACGCCACCTTTGAAAGAGGGGTTCTGGTCTCGAAATGTAGGTGAGCTAACTACTGTTCAAAATACCAGTATCGCGCCGCGTCGACCGGACATGAGAAGTCGATCGGCCGTAGGGGTAACGCCCTGAAAAGCTGCGGCGGGCGTACGAGGGGGGACCGGACAGGAACGTCGGGGTGGGCGGAGCGCAGTACGGGGGACCTTCCCGAAAAACCGTGGCGCGGCGGGCGTACGGGTACCCGAGCGAAAAGCCGGGGGGATAAGGCGGTCATACGGGGGACCGGACAGGAACGTCGTGCTGGGCGGAACGCCGTACGGGGTACCTTCCCGAAGAGCCGGGAAATTCGGCGGTCGTACGGGGGACCCGAGCGAAAAGCCGTGGCGAAACGGCGGATTCTGAATCAGAGTCGTGGTAGCCACACCGCGTGGCGTCCCCCGGAGAACGGCCACGGCTTTTCGATCGGGTACCGAGAGGACACGAAGGGGGGCGCCGCGGCTTTTCGAGACGGTACCGAGAGGACAAGAAAAGTGGGATTCGAAAGAGAGACAATCGCCAGGGTGCGGGGGTACGAGCCGGGCAAGCAGCCGAAGAGCCGGCAGGTGGTGAAGTTGAACACCAACGAGAACCCCTACCCGCCCTGCGAGGCGGTGATGTCCGCGCTGCGGGGCCTCGATCCGGAAGCGCTGCGCCGCTATCCCCCGCCGCTCGCCGACCGCTTCCGGGAGACGGCGGCGCGTATCCACGGCCTGAAAGCGGAGAACCTGTTGGCGGTCAACGGCGGCGATGAGTTGCTGCGCCTGGCGGTGACCACCTTCGTCGAGCCCGGTTCTCCCATCGGTATGGTAGATCCTAGTTACTCCTTGTATCCGGTGCTCGCCGCCCTACACGGCTCTCCCGTTGTACGCATCCCCGCTGACGAGGACTGGTCACCGCCGGCGGAGCTGGCCCGGCGCATGAACGAGCAGGGCGTCCGCCTGCTGTTCCTGGTCAACCCGCACGCGCCGTCGGGCCGCCTCGTACCCGCCTCCCGGGTAGCGGAGCTGGCCGCGGAGTTTCGAGGCGTACTACTGGTGGACGAGGCCTATGTGGACTTCGTCGATCCGGAGCTCGGCCACGATCTACCGCCGCTGGTCAACCGGTACGACAACCTGTTGCTGCTGCGCAGCCTGAGCAAGGGATATAGCCTGGCGGGCCTGCGCTTCGGATATGGCATGGGCGCCCCGGAGCTCATCGCCCCCATGCTCTACAAGACCCGCGACAGCTACAACCTGGATGCGGTGGCGCAGGCGGTGGCCACCGCGTCGCTGGAGAACCGGGAGCAGGCCGCCCGTACCTGGCAGAGCGTTCGGCAGGCGCGCGCCCGGCTGCGCGAAGCGCTCATCGAGCTCGGTTGCCAGGTGCCCGAGAGCCACTCCAACTTCCTGCTGGCGCGCATAGAGCAGCCGCGCGACCTCGACGCGAGCGCGATCCAGCGGGCACTCGAGGAGCGCGGCATCCTCGTGCGCTACTTCCCGGATCCTCGGCTGCGCGACTGCGTGCGCATCAGTGTGGGCACCGAAGAGCAGAACCAGGTGCTGTTGCAGGCGCTGAAAGAGATCCTGCGGGGTTGAGGCTCACCGAGCGATCCGCCGCGCTTGGACACAAAATCGGCAGGCCGGCGGGATCTGGACGATCAAAGGCGATGTAGGGGAAAACCGTGGGTTTAGTGGGCGAACCGCCTCTGGTGAGCGGCCTGCTTGCGCACCGCTTCCAGCGTCGGCTCTTTGCTACGCACCTGGTGGGGAATCTCCCGTATATCGACCAGGTTGAACCGCTCGTCCGTGGGCAGCGGCCGCAGGGTCAAATCGAGCCTCATCAGTCCAGTGCGGTCGGCGCGCAGCCTGGCTGACTCGTATGCGATGCGCTTGTTCCGGCTGGTGAGCTCCCCTCCGTAGAGCAGCGGTGCGAAGTAGATATTCAGCTTAGCGATCGGGACCCGGGTCTCGTAGACCCAGCGTCGAAAGAAAGTGCGCCTGAGCTTCAGGCCGCGCGGCAGCCTCAGCCCCGCGACCGCCTCGTCCGACGGCAAGAGAAAACCCTTGTCGTCGTACAGGGAGCTCTTGGACGCCGGCTGAGCGACAGGCGCCGGTTTTGGCGCGCGCAGGATCTCTCGTTTGCGCTCGGCCCTGTCGCCGCGAGAGCAGGCGAGCGGCAACAGAACCACCAGCAGGCCGATGGCTAGAGCACTTCTGAGAACCGCGGACCGAGTATTTCGGAACGCGGACAATGGAAGCATTTTAGAGATGTGCTCTACTCGCATGTTCCGGCGAACGCTTCGATGGAATTCATCTGCTCGGGCCCGGACTGTTCGATGCGAACCGAGCCCAGCTCCGAGCCCGCGACCTGCTCGCCGCTGACCATGCCCACCAGCTCGTAGGTAGCGTTGGCGGTCGAAGAGGCGCCGGCCAGCCCCCCGAGCTGACCGTAGATATCATCGAAGGTATCGGTTCCGGAAGAAAAGCACTGCGGTCGCCGGGTAATGCCCACGCCCATGTATAGCTTGTTCTCCATGGAGGTATCGATCGCCCCGGGCTCGTTGTTGAACAGCGCCGCTGCGCTACCCAGATAGGAGGAAGCGACCAGCTCGGGATAATAGGTCAAGGGGCTGGTACCCGGCCAGTCCCGGGTCAGGTCGCGATTGATGTAATCCACGGCAAAGAGCCGGCTGTAGCCGTAGTCGCAGGGATCGTAAGAGGGGCTGACCACGAAGGAGGCGAAGTAGACCCTGCGGTTGAACAGCTCCAGCGATCCGGTCACCAGCTCGCTCGGCTGTAGCTTGATCTCCCAGTTGAAGGCCGCCTTGACGTCGTCCAGCGCATCCTGGGTCATGACCTCTCCCGGCACATTGAGCTCGGTGAGCGAGACCACGTAGTTCAGCGCCTCCGTATCCTCGAAGTCCTCGGTATCCCCGGTGGCGAAGAGGACCACCACCCGACCCTGGGTGTCGACCGAGAGCACCGGGGACTCGTAGGACGCTTGGCCGATCTTGTAGCCCTCGGTATAGGCGGCGCCCTTGTACTGCCAGTATGCGTCATGGAAGGGGCGCGCGGTCCATCCATCCAGGGGATCGCCCGGCACCGGATCGATCCTCGAGAGATCGATGCGCCAGAGAACGCCGTCGGCGTCCGCGACAAAAGCGCGTGTGGCCAGCGTACCCACGTCGCCCTGAAACAGGGCCGGCGTGCCCACGATCGGCGAGCGAAAGACGCTCTCGTCGATCTGCTTGATGAGAACGCCCGTCTCCACGTCCACGATGAATACCGAACGCCCCTTGGCCTCCCAGCAGCGAACCTGGGGACGGTGCTCGTGAACCTGGCTGTCGATGGTGGAGGTCTGCGTCTTGTAGGGGCCGTTGGCATCGTTCGCGTTCGTCATCTGGAGACACGAGCTGCCCGGAATCTCCACCCCCTTGCCGCCCGGCAGAATGGCTATTGCGCGCTCCATCAGCACCCCGGCGGCCGATGAATCGGGCTGACTGGTGGTCGGGTTCCACCTGATCACCGCCTGACCCAGGGCGGGTCGGCCGTAGGTTTCGCCCAGGTCTTCGTGGGTGAACTGCCAGAGGAACCTGGGTCCGGGGATGGAATTACCCTCCCCATCCGTGCCCAGGGTATCGTTCGGGTCGTAGACCGGATCGGTGATGTCCAGCGCAAAGTAAGCGCTGCCGCCCCCCCGCAGGCCGGCAATCAGCACCGTACGGTAGTTGCAGAAGGGATCGGTATCGCCGGCGGAGTTCTGGCAGGAAACGCGGTCGGGCACGCGCGAGAGCGGTACGTCTTTCACCACCGGGGTTCCGTCCACCATGAAGGTATGCATGGTCGAGGCGGCGTCCAGCTTGTGCAGCAGGAACGGCGGCACGAATCCCCACATCTCCTCGCCCGCCGCGTAGCTCACCGTCTGATGCGCCATGTCGGTCTGGGCATCGCCCTGCGCCGGGTACTGGTCGACCGAAAACGCGTGCAGAATTCCGTCGTTGGTCCCCACGTAGAGGGTCGGGGGACGGGTAGCTACCGCCTTCTTGTAGCGGAACTGGTTGTACTCGTCGTCCGAGAGCCGGAAGCTCGGCTTGCCCACCACCGCGGGCGAGGAGTGGTAGATGTCTCCCAGCTTGTTGTTGGCGCGGTCCGTGACCGAGTCGTCGGCATGAACCCATTTCATGATCTCGTAGCGCCGTTGAAGCCCCGCGGAGTTGATCTCGAGCTCCAGGTGCTCGCGCAGCACGCCGTTCTCCTGAAAGACGTTGGTCGGGTTCTCGAAGACGACCCGATCGCAGTACCCGTCAAAGGTGCTACCGCAATTGCCGCTGGGCGAGAAGCGGTAGAGGTGGTCCCGGGGCGTGCAGTCCAGGGAATTACACAGAGGCCCGTCGGAATCGGGAAGCGCGGTCCAGAGCTTGCGGTCGTCATTGGCATTGAGCGTTTCGTGAAAGCGATTCTCCGCCGCTTCACTCGGATCGATCTCGTCGATGGTACCGCTGTTGCATTGGTAGACCGTGCGCTCCAGCACCCCGGACCAGGCCTCGCTCTCGCTTCCCACATTGAAACCGGTGTTGAACTGGTATTGGGCCAGGCCGCTGGTGTTGGAGGTGTTGAGGAAGGCGGGCACGGTGCGCGACACGGCCCCCGAGGAAACCTCGGTGAGAATGTTGTCGATGGTATCTCGCAGCACGCTCAGGCTATCGGCGAAGACCGCCGTCCCCAGCCCGTCCCGGGAGCAAGCCGCGGCAATGGCGTCGAGGCGATCGCGCACCTTGCAGCCCTCGGTCTCGTGGGACGGATCGTAGGGCGTTTCCAGGTCATCGGGATCGGAATCGTTGCAGGGCGTGGCAAATCCCACCACCCAGCACCGCTTGACCACCCCGCCGCCGTCGTCGTAACCGTTGACGAGCGCGTCGGCCACCTCCTCCGGGGTCGGGTAGGGGCACTGGTACAGGGAGGGGGTATAGTCCGGGTTGGTCGCCAGATCGGCGATGCCGTCACAGGAGTCGAGGCCGAGATAGGCTTGACAGCACTCCTCCCGGTCCTTGCAGTCGCAGCCGGACTGGGCGCGGTAGTCGTCGTCCGGCAGGCCGTCCGTGATCAGGATGGCATAGGTATCCCGACAGCTCGAATAGCTGTCGTCCAGCTCCTCGAAGTAGAAGTGCAGGTCGTCCATGGCCGCCGCCATCGGGGTGCCGCCATAGGGCCGCGTGGCCAGCAGCGCGTTCTGGATCTGCTCATTGGTGCTCTCCATGCTCTGGGTGCTTATCGCGGAGATGAGCCCGCCCTGGGTGGCGGTGTCGTTGCGCGCGCCCGTGTCGATGAGGAAGCTCTCGGTACAGTTGGGAAAGTGCAGCAGCCCGACCCGGGTATTGTCGTCTCGCAGCCGGGGGTTGGCGGGAGTCGACTCGCCCAGGCCGTAGGACCAGAGCCCATCCTCGGAGTCGCTCTTGTCGCGGTTGAAAACGTCCTTGCTGATCTGCTCATCGGCGCCGACATAGGTGGGCTGGCTGTCAAAGGTCATCAGCCCGAAACGCACCTCGGTCTTGTAGGTGTCCAGCAGCCCGTCTTCGTTCTGTACCGCGGTGCTGTTGCAGGGCCCGGACATGGCCGGGTTGCACTCCCAGGGCTGGTGGTAGGGATACAAGTATCCGTAATCGAAGACGAACTCGCTGCTGTCGTCTCTCTCGTACGCCTCGCACTGGAAGGGCGAGGGAAAGGTCCCGGTCAACGCCTCCAGCGCGGTCGACCAGCGGCTCATTTCGTCGGTACCTGAATCGTCTTCGCAATCCGGCAGGCAATCGTTGCAGGCGTCGGTGGTGCACGTGCAACCGGGGAGCCACTCCATGGAGCCGGAGCTGTCCACCACCAACATCAACAGGGGCTTGGTCCCGCGGACATCCGGCCCCTGTGCGCGGGCTACCCCGGCCACGGATATCCCCATCAATGCGAGGAGCAGGATCTCGAGGGCGCGGTTGACTCTCATCTCTCCTCCAACTCAAAAAGACATGAGGGGCCCGAGCTTCAGCGAGGCGCAGGAGGTGTGAATGCTACGGTTATGGCGGTCGCCCGCCGTGTTGTAGACGGTGCCGCCTCTCGCGACCAGGTTGACGTTCAGGAACTTCATGGTTCCCCCTCCCTCGGCGCGAAAGCCGGCGACGGGCTTTGGGTCGTCCTCGGTGTAGCGGACATCGACCGCGAACCAGGGCTGGTATCCCTGGGCCGGGCCGAGCGTGTCGTCCGGCATGGGGTCGTGGGTGAAGTTACCGGCTACGAAGTCGCTCTGGTCCGGGGTAGCGAAGTTGTGATCGAATCGATTGCAGCCGTTGTCCTGCGGATACACGCAGTTCGGCTCGTTGAAGTCCGCGCCGGGGGGAACGATGTTATTCTTCTCGAGCGCCTTGAACGACGCGTCCAGGCTGGCCCCGCCCAGCGCGTCGATACGGCTGATGGTCAACGCCAGCCCGCCCTCGCTCATCAGCTTGCTCTGCATGGCGCGGCGGCCGTGCCCCGAGGCGCGCATCTCGAACCCGGTGGCCTGCACCGAGATGGCCGCGGTGGCCGTGGCCAGCAGCAAGACGAGCATCACGGCCAGCATGGCCGCTCCCTGGTTACGGCGCGCGCCGCTGTTCGTCCCTCGTCTGGTTCGATCTACCCTCATCAAAACCCCTCACAGGCTACCGAGGAGACCGGTATCTCGGCGCGCAGCGTGCGCACGCGGGCGGAACCCACCCGCCCGCCCGTATTGGTGTGCCGGTAGCGAACGATCTCCCCCGTGTTGTTGACGCCGCCGCTCGGGCCGGCCGGCCAGGGGAAACGCGGGTCCATCTCCGGCGTGCGCGCCGAGAGCGTCACCACCACCGCCCGGACCCACTCGGGATTGGCGCCCACGGTCGCGGCCGCGGCCGCGTCGTCCAGCAACGCCAGCAGCGGGGGCGCCGCCGGGTTGCCCCGGTCCCGATTGTCGACCACGAAGTCGACGTCGAAGCTGACCACGTAGTCGAGCACCGCGCTGGCCGTTCCCACTACCGTCATCGGATTGGTGGTGGGATCGAGCTCCTCGCGGACCAGCTGGATATTGGGACCAGCGATCAGGTCCGAGGCGGCCGACGCGTCGTTACCGGCAGCCGTCAACAGCCGATAGCGGACTACCGAGAGAGGAGCGGCCTTGGCCCCGGTCATCATCCCACCCACGCAAGAGCTTCCCAACGGGAGGATATCCGTGAAGTCGACCGTGGCCAGCCCCCCGGTGACGCCCGAGCTGTTGATCTCGACGAAGAACTTGAATCCGGCCTGGTTCTGCAGGCGCAGCAGCCTGCCCACCCGGAACGTATCCGTGACCGCGTCCTCTTGCAGCGTGGGGGTAGCCTCCCACCAACTGGTGAAGCTGCGTCGAAAGGGCTGGTTGCCCGCTTCCAGCACCGCCCTGACATTGGAGGAGAGCCCGGCGATGGTGTACTCGTCGCGGCTGGAATAGTTGCCGATCATGGTCAGGTGATCGGCCTGCAGCGTGTCCGCCGGAAAATCGCCGGCGACCAGGTTGATCAGGGCCAGGTCGCCGGCATTGTTGCTGGTATCGAGCAGAGCGATCGGCACCACCCGGTTCTGGGCCATATTGCTGACCGTTGTCGTCAGAAAACAAGTCTCGCCGGCCAGGCTCGAGTTCGGCGTGCTGTGATAGCCCGCGCGCTCTACGTCCCGCTTGATCTGGTTCATGGCGTTGCGCAGGGCGGTCTGCACATTGGAGACCCGCTGCTGCGAGCGGAACTGCTCGGTAGAAGCCGCGCCCAGGGCGTAGGCCGTGGTCACGGCGATGGTACCCACCGCCAGCGCGACCATCAGCTCCAGCAGGGTGAAGCCGCTGGCCCGTCGCGGCCGTCGCGCGGCCGCTACCCTTCCCGTTCGTCCCTGGTTTCGGTCTCTGTTCATCATCAATTCTGCGGCGGGTTGTAGCGAATGACAGTGGCGGCGTATACCGCGTGGAAATCATCGACTCCATCTGCGGGGCTGGAGACATCGAGCGTACCGTTGCCCGTCATCGCGCAGAGCGGCGACGCGACCGCCAGGGTGGCGCCGGAGCCCGCCTTGGGCCAGAAGACGCGCACCTCGGCCCGCAGGGAGGTTTCGGCGGCGGGGTCGTCGGCCATCCAGCGCAGGCGATAGTGAGTACAAAAAGCGATCCGCTGCTGGTTGCCCGAGATGAGCGGGGCGACGTCATTGCCATACAGGTCGGCCCCGGCCGAATGGCCCAGGGTCGCGTTCACCTGGTTTATCTGGTTTCCGGCGGCCTGCAGCCATGCATCAGTCGCGTCAACTTCTATGATGGCTTGGGTCAGGTAGGCGGTGGTCGCCACGCCGGTCGGGCCCGGCTGGTTCCAGATCAACGCGTCGGTCCTGAGCCGCTCGATCCAGCGGTCGGCGATCTCGGTGGCCTGGGCAACGCGGCGGGAGTAGAGGTTGGCGCGAGCGATGAAGCCCTGCAGCGAGAAGAGCGCGGCGGCTCCCACCGTCATCACCGCCAGGGACATCATCAGCTCGATCATGGTGAATCCCCGGCGACGGTGCCGTCTCGCCCCGACAGTTCTGCGACCGCCCGTCTCCATGCGCGCTCGCCTCATCGCCGAATCCTCATCATCGCCTGACCCTCGCGTTGCCGCCGAAGACGAACACCACCTGTCTGGGAACGCCCGATAAGGTTCCGCTCAGCTTGTGGAAGACCGCGTAGATCGGGCTGCTGACGCTGTTGACCGAATCGCCGAAATTCGTGTCGCTGCTGTTCCGGATCATCATGCGTCCGTCGGGCTGAATGCAGATCTGGTCGATCACGTTGGTGCCGGTGACCTCTACGTTGTTGACGGTCACGGGCTCGAGCGTGATCCAGTGCGAGGAGTTGGCGATGTTATAATGCCTCATGTCGACTTCATCGATCGGATTCAGGTTAGGGAAATCCCAGCGGCTAGCCGGATTACAGCTGGTCAGGCTATTCGCTTCGTCGCGAAACAACCGCATCCTCCCGACCTCTTGGTTCCCCCCAATCCCGCCTTGCGGTTGAAATGCGTCATAGACGAGCACGTGAGCCCGGCCGGTCGCGTTGGCCCCGCTCCTGGCTGAGTTGGCCAGTCGCGCGATGTCGACCGCCGCGTCCGCGGCGCGCCCGTCCGCCATGGCCGAGGTGACGGCCGGCGCGACCATGGCGAACATGATGCCGATTATTGCTATCACCACCATCAGCTCGATGATCGTGAAGCCCTCGTTGGATAGAGCCCGCATATTTCGACTGCTCCTTGTATCTGCAATCGCCATACCGACCCTGGCCACTCCAGACAATTATCTGAAATCACAAGATAAATGGCGAATTACCTACATCCTGAATCCCGCATTTGCTGCAAGACCTACGCAATCTTTTCCAGTCGAGATGAACTACGGTCCCACTGTACGAATTTTTCATTATATATGGAATTTATTTATTATACTGTAAGAAACAAAAAATCCCACTATTAACAACGATGTGATCGCCCTCGACGAACCCTGCAGACACGTCGATGCCGGCACCGCGCGGCGGATGCGCCTCGGCCGATACGCCGATGCCAACACCGCGCGGCGATCCCGCTCGACGCCCATCGTCATACCCTTGCCCATCGTCACCCCCCGCCCATTGTCACACCCCCGTTATGCCCCCCCTGATAACCCCGCCCCACGCCTTCCGGTGCTGCGACCTCCCCACGGCTTCTCCGAGCGTTCCGCCTGTTCCGCCCGGCGGTACGGAGCCGATGCTACGTGCGTCCGCCCAGAGCCCAGAGCCCAGACCGCGTACCCCAGTAGTAAGCATCCGGGGCATATCCGAAAAGGGCATCGGGCTGCACTCGATTCGGCCGCCGACTTGACACGGGGCGCCCGCTTGCCTATCTGTCACGCCTTCTCGGTGCTAAGCTCTCTCTGACAACGCGAAAGTGGCGGAACTGGCAGACGCGCAGGATTCAGGTTCCTGTGGGGGCAACCCCGTGGAGGTTCAAGTCCTCTCTTTCGCACCAGAAGTGATTCCAGACAGTTAGGCCCGTTCACCCGGACCCCGCGAGAGCGGGGTTTTTGGTTTGTTGGACGTATTGTTGGACGTATCCGCCGGAGGGGAAGCCGGAGGCAAGCCCCTCAACGGCGTCGCAGGGGGATGACCTGAGCCCCGCCGGATCGTTCGCCGGACAGCTTGCGTATTCCGCTGAAGCCGATCACTTCTTCCGGGCCAAGCCGATCACCTTTTC
>CAYVFC010000143.1:0-20542 GCA_964450715.1 uncultured Sandaracinaceae bacterium
CCCGAATTCAGCTTCTGCCCACCGTTTGCACGCGACGTTCATCATGCAGGCAAAATACCGCTGAAAATAGTAAAATTCCCCGAAAAACGAATCTCATTAAAAATGTGATCAATGGTGAGCCGCAAGGGACGCCCCTACGGACTCCCCCCGGGCGGCCGCAAGTGGGCCGCCCCTACCGGCGCAGGACGCGAGAACCGTGGCTCTACAAGCAGGCCCCGGTCGGTAGCCCGGTACCCGGATCGGTACAGGGTGCGCAGCGGTAACCGGTTTCGCAGTCGCCCTGCCCCAGCGCCAGCATCATCAGCGTCTGTAAAAAGCAGTTGCGAATGCAAACGCCGGGAAGACCGTCGTACTCGGGTAGCAGCACCGATGATGTGGTACACGGATCAAACTGGTGGCTCGGGTCCTGGATCTTGATATCGGGTACGCAGACGAAGTCGTCGATCTCGTCCGGATGGTCTTCGGCGGGATCGGCCGGGCACTCCCGATTGGGAAGGGAGGGACCCTGGATGCCGGCGGTGACCCTGGGAACGCAGGTACCGATCATTACGCCGTCCACGTCGCAGCACTTCTGGAAGGTAAAGGCCTGCTCGGGCGGAGTGGCCGGTCCCGGATCGCCGGCCGCGGTGCAGGCAGGCGTGAGCTCGCCGGTGAACGGGTCATAGCAGGGCGCGCACAGATCGCCCTCCTCGCAGGTCGTACACGGAATATCCGGATTGGCCGGGCAGGAGATGGTGCCCACGGTGAGATACTCCTGCATCTCCTGTGCCGCGGGCAGGCAGTCGAACACACAGCGGCCCTCGGCGCCGCCCCAGCTCTTGCAGGTCTGGGCCACGTAACTCGTGGGCTCCTCGGCCATGGGGATGGGAACGCAGAGGTACTCCTGGTTCGAGCAGGTGTCGGGCCCCAGGTTAACCCGGTCCTGTTCCTGCACCGCCGCCTGCTCCACGCAGACCGAACGGTTGTCGCAGCACCTCTGGAAGATCACCGCCGGCTCCTTGGGCCCGGGATCGCCGGCCGCGAAGCAGGTATCCTGCAACTCACCCGTTATCTGGTCGTAGCAGGGCGCGCACAGCTCGCCCTGCTCGCACACGTTGCGGGCGAGCCGATCGGCGTTCTCGGCGATGTCGGGCAGGCAGGCCGGCAGACAGCGGCCCTCGGCATTGTTCCAGCTGCGGCAGCTCTCGGCCACGAAACCGCTCGGGTCCATGGCCGCGCCGGTGGGCACGCACAGGTCGGTCTCCTCGGTGCAGCTGTTGCGATCCACGCCGGGTCGATCCGCGGCCGGCACCGACACGCCCGGCACGCAGACCGCCAGCTCATCGCAGCAACGCTCGAAGATCACGGGCGGCTCGCTCGGCCCGGGATCGCCGCCCACCGCGCAGGCACCGGTCTCCTCGCCGGTGATCTGGTCGTAGCAGGGCGAGCAGAGATGGTCCTCGTCGCAGAGCACGCGCGAGAGCCGGTCGGCGTCGTCGGCCACGTCGGGCAGACAGGCGGGAAGGCAGCGCCCCTCGGCGTTGTTCCAGCTGCGGCAGAAGGGCGGCACGTAGCCCTCCGGGTCCTCGGCCACCACCTTGGGCACGCACAGGTCGGTCTCCCCGGCGCAGCTGTCCCGGCCCACCAGCGACCGGTCCTCTTCCGGGACTGATTCCTCGGGCACGCAGACCGAAAGCCCGCCGCAGCACTCGGGGAACAGGAAGGGCGGATCCACCGGCCCCGGGTCCGCGCCCACCGTGCAGGCCGGGGTCAGCTCGCCGGTCACCCCGTCGTAGCAGGGCGAGCACAGGTAGTCGTCCGGGCAGATGTCCTGGTTGAGATACTCGGCCTCCTGGGCTACCAGCGGCAGGCAGGCAGGCAGGCAGCGGCCCTCCGAGTCGTTCCAGCTCGAGCAGGTCTCGGGAACGTAGTCGTTCTCGGTCATCTCCTTGGGCACGCAAAGGGTGCCCGGCTCGGGGCAGCCGCCGCGGTCCAGCAGCTCCCGATCCTTGGCCGAGATGAGCTCCGCCGGGATACAGACCGACAGCCCGCCGCAGCACTCGGGAAAGCCATAGGGGTCATCGGCCGGGCCGCTGTCGTTGGGCGTGGAACAGGCGCCGGTCTCCTCGCCGTCCACCGGGTCGTAGCAGGGCACGCAGAGGTAACCGTCGTCGCAACCGGCCTGGAGCAGGCGGTCCCCCTGCTCGGCTACATCGGGTAAACAGGCGGGCAGGCAGCGCCCCTCGGCGCCGTCCCAGCCCTGGCAGCTCCGGGGCGCCCCGGCCTCCGGGTCGGCCATCACCTTGGGCACACAGAGATCTTGCGCTCCGGTGCAGCTGTCGCGGCCCAGCAGATCGCGCTGGTCCTCGGGCACGATCTCTTCCGGCGCGCACACGGCCAACCCGCCGCAGCACTCGGGGAAGGTATAGGGCGGATCGCTGGGCCCGGGATCGTTGGACAGATCGCAGGCGCCGGTCGCCTCGCCGCTCAGCGGGTCGTAGCAGGGCGCGCAGAGCTGATCGTCGGGACAGCCGCCCTGGATCAGCCGGTCGGCGTTGTCGACCACCAGGGGTACGCATCCGGCCACGCAGCGACCCTCGCCGCCGCCGGCCGGGACGCAGCTCTGTAAAACGAAGCCCTCGGCGTCGTTGAAGGCGTCGGGCGAGCAGAGCTCGCCCTCGGCGCATCCCTCGCCGTCCAGCTGGTCGAGGAACTCGTCGTCGACCAGCGACTCCGGTATACAGCTGCCGGCGCCGTCGCAGCAGGTGTCGAATAGCAGCGCGTCCTCTTGCGGGCCCTCGTCGCAGGAGGCCGTGCAGGCCCCGGTCTCCTCGCCGGTGAAGGGGTCGTAGCAGGGAGCGCAGCGCTCGTCGGCCTCGCAGACGTCCCTCGGCAAGAAGTCCTTCTGCGAGGAGACCTCCGGGACGCAGAGCGACAAACAGCGCCCTTCGGCGTCCTCGAGCGAACGGCAGCTCTTCAGGGTAAAGATCCCCGCGTTCTGCAGATAGGTCTCCGGCACGCACAGGTCAGCTCCGTCCTCGCACTCGGCCAGGTCCGCCGTGTACTCGCTGTCGATCAGCGTGGGCGGCACGCAGCGCGCGTTTTCGCAGAGCGAGCACTCGGCGAACGCGGTCACGTCGATCAGCGGCGGGCCGGAATAGTCGCAGTCGATGAGGCCCTCCCCGGCGTCGGGATCGGACGGCCCGCCACCGGCGTCGATGCCCGCGTCCTGGTCAGCGCCCGATCCGGCGCCGCCGGCATCCTCGCCGGCATCGACCCGCTCGCCGCCGTCCCGCGGTTCGGTATCGTCCCGGTCGCCGCAGCCGCCGGTCGCCAGTGCGCATACCCAGATCAAACAGCGGGCAGCGCCCCTGGCCCGCATCCCAAGCGATCCCTTGTTACCCCTGGTCATTTCGTCTCCCGTCATCGCCGTACCATCCCGCTCTCGGTTAAAGCCTACCAGTACCCCGGTCACGTACACGCCGGCGTTCCGACGCAATCCGCGTCCGCGCAGTCCGGGGAACCGTCGCTGTCATTGTCGATACCGTCACCGCACTCGGCTTCGGTCGGACAGGTGCCGCAAAACAGGTCCGAGGCCGGCAGGCAGAACGGCCCCCAGAACGCGTCGCAGCAGGAGGAGAGCAATCCGAAGAGCGCCGAGCAGATGCACTCCTCGATCACCGGGTCGCTGCACCCCTTGCCGCCCCAGACCTGGCAGCAGTTGTGGCCGATGCCGCCGCAGTTAGTGGCGAAGGCGCAGTCCGTATCGCCGCAGTCCGTCTGCCCGTCGTCGTCGTCGTCCAGCGCGTTGTCGCAGCTCGATTCCATACAGAGTGGATCGAGGAAGCAGTCCATGTCGGCGCAGTCCGTGTTGGTGTCCGCGTCGTTGTCCAGCCCGTCGCCGCAGTTCGCCTCCTCCGGGCAGGTGTCCTCCGCGTAGGAAACGTTCACCCGTCCTATGCAGATCTGGGTCCACTGTTCGCTGCAGCAGGAGCTGTACAGCTGCGAGCCGCAAACCGCGGACGCGATCTCGGGATCGGTGCACCCGGCGCCGTCCCAGCTCGTGCAGCAGTTGTGGCCGATGCCGCCGCAGTCGGTCGACGAGTCGCAGTCGGAATCGTCGCAGTCGGTCTGGCCGTCGCCGTCCTCGTCGGTACCGCCGTCGCACTGATGCTCGAAGCAGTTGCCGGCCAGCGTACATTCCGGGTCGTCGCAATCGACGCGCAGGTCGCTGTCGTTGTCGATCCCGTCTCCGCATTCGGCCTCGACCGGGCACTCGAAACCGCCCACCACGCCCACGGCTTCCACGCAGGTCTCGTCCCAGGCCACCAGGCAGCAGGTCGGATTCACCGTGCAGACGCTGCTCTCGATGTCCGGATGCGTGCAGCCGGCGCCGCCCCAGACCGCGCAGCAGTTGTGGCCGATGCCGCCGCAGGCCGTGTCGGCGAAGCAGTCCGGATCGTCGCAGTCGGTCAGCCCATCGGCCTCGTCGTCCCCGAGGTCATCGCAGATGAGCTCGAAGCAGGCGCCGTCGAGCGAGCAGTTGATGTCGTCGCAATCGGTCATCCCGTCCGCGTCGTTGTCCTTCGCGTCAGTGCAGGTGACCTCCGCGCCGTACTCGCAGCCGTCCAGCCCGGCGCAATCCGGGTCCCGGCAGTCGGTCAAACCGTCGCCCTCGCTGTCCACCCCGTCTTCGCAGCCGTACTCGAAGCAGCTCACATCGTAGAAGCAGTCGGGATCGATGCAGTCGGTGAGCATGTCGCCATCGTTGTCGACCCCGCCGTCGCAGCTGAGCTCCTCGTCGTACTCGCACCCCGAACGCCCGTCGCAGTCCACGTCCAGACAGTCGGCCAGCAGATCCCCGTCGTTGTCCTCGCCGTCCTCGCAGTTGTACTCGTAACAGTCCTCGTCCGAGGCGCAATCCTCGTCCGCGCAGTCCTCGTCCCCATCGCCGTCGTTGTCCACCAGATCGTCGCAGGTGAGCTCGCCGCCGTACTCGCACTCGTCGCGACCGCCGCAGTCCGCGTCCGCGCAATCCGTCTCCCCGTCGCCGTCGCCGTCCGCGCCGTCCGTACAGTCTAGCTCGTAGCATACTTCGGTGAACTTGCAGTCGAAGTCGGCGCAGTCGGTCTGGTTGTCGCCGTCGTTGTCGATACCGTCGCCACAGCTGTACTCGGCGCCCAGCTCGCAGCCCTCGCGGCCGTCGCAGTCGTCGTCGTTGCAGTCGGTATCGCCGTCGTTGTCGTTGTCCAGCCGGTCCATGCAGTCCAGCTCCACGCAGGCCGGATCCCACATGCAGTCCGGATCGTCGCAGTCGGTCTGGCCGTCGCCCTCGTCGTCCAGCCCATCGTTGCAGTCCTGCTCCGGGACGCAGGCCGGATCGCTGCTGCAGTCCTCGTCGTCGCAGTCTTCGCTAAGGTCGCTGTCATTGTCGATCCCGTCGCTGCACTCGGCCTCGCTGGGGCAGCTGCCGCAGGCGTTTGCCTCCACCGCGCTCACGCAGTCCGCGTCCCACGCGCCGCTGCAGCAACCGGCGTCAAGGTTGCAGACGCAGGTCTCGATGGCCAGGTTGCTGCAGCCAGCGGTGTCCCGCGCCGCGCAGCAGTCGTGACCGATGCCGCCGCAGCTGGTCTCGAAGCGGCAGTCGTCGTCCGCGCAATCGGTCCCGCCGTCGCCGTCGTTGTCCACCTCGTCGGCGCAGCTCGACTCGGCTCCCAGCTGGCAGCCCGACTCGCCGTCGCAGTCCGGATCCTGGCAGTCGGTCAACCCGTTGCCGTCGTTGTCCTGGCCGTCGGCGCAGCTCAGCTCCACCAGGTGCTCGCACCCGTCCACCCCGTCGCAGTCCGGATCCAGACAATCGTCCAGCCCGTTACCGTCGTTGTCCACGCCGTCGTCGCAGGTCTCTTCTCTTCCGTACTCGCAATCGTTGCGGCCGTCGCAGTCCTCGTCCGCGCAGTCGGCGTCGCCGTCGCCGTCGTTGTCCACCTCGTCGGCGCAGCTCACCTCCTGCCCGCCCTCGCAGAGACCCTCGCCGTCGCAGTCCGGGTCCGCGCAGTCCGCCTCGCCGTCGCCGTCATTGTCCTGACCGTCGTCGCAGGTCACCTCCCCGCCGTACTCGCAGTTATCCTCGGCGCTGCAATCTCCGTCCGCGCAGTCGGTCTCCCCGTCGCCGTCGTTGTCGATGCCGTCGCCGCAGATCGACTCCGGCCCGGCGGCGCAGCCCAGCTTGCCATTACAGTCCGTATCCTGGCAGTCGGTGTTGCCGTCGCCGTCGTTGTCCAAGCCGTCGCCGCAACTGTTCTCGCTGCCGGATTCGCAGCCCGATCGGCCGTCGCAGTCCGGGTCGGCGCAGTCCGCCTCGCCGTCGCCGTCGTTGTCCTCGCCGTCGCCGCAACTCAGCTCCTGGTCGTACTCGCAAGAGCCCTGGCCGTCGCAGTCCGGGTCCGCGCAGTCGGTGTCGCCGTCGTCGTCCTCGTCCTCGCCGTCGTCGCAGTCGGTCTCCTGGCAATAACTTTCGTCGCTGCAGTCGCTGTCGCGGCAGTCCACATCGCCGTCGTCGTCGTTGTCCCGGCCGTCGTCGCAGTCGCTCTCGGGCTGGCACTGCTCCTGGTCGGCGCAGTCGCTGTCGTCGCAGTCCGCCTCGCCGTCGCCGTCGTTGTCCCGACCGTCGCCGCAGATCTCGGCCGCGCAAACGCTCTTGCCCGAGCAATCCGCGTCGTCGCAGTCCGCCTCGCCGTCGTTATCGTTGTCCTCGCCGTCGTCGCAGTCGCTCTCCACGCAGGCGTCGGTCTCCTCGCAGTCCGGATCCCGGCAGTCGGCCTTGCCGTCGTCGTCGTTGTCCTCGCCGTCGTCGCACTCCCGCTCCGGGCAGTCGCCCAGCGTCTCGCAGCGGTCGTCCGGGTCGCCGTTGCAGTCCCGGTAGCCGGGATCGCATTCAAAGCCGCACTCGCCCTGCTCGCACACACCCGTGTAGCTGTTACCGGAACGGCACTCGTTGCCGCACTCGCCGCAATGGTTGGCGTCGTGCTGTAAATCAACGCACTCGCCGTCGCAGCGCGCCTCGCCGGCGGAACATTCCTCGTCGCCTCCGCATCCCGATATCGATATCGACATCAGGCCCACGACCATCGATACCAGCAATACCTGAAGCCTCGCCCAAGCACCCATGCAAAATTGACTCATGATTTCAGACTCCTCCCTGCGATCGCTGTGCATCTATACGGTCGTCTCGGACGGGGAAAATATCCGCCGCAACCTCTCACGCTCCCCGCTGGCCGCCGGGTCGTCCGGTCGGTTACCGCCGGGCTGTCCGGCGAGAGGTGCGGAGTATAGCACCGCGCGCTGGTCACAAAAGCGTTGCGCCCGCCAAAGTGCCCGAATAGTCGAAGATTTCCGGCCTGTCGAGAAAAGAAGCTCCCGAACGTAAAGGGACCGCCTCCTGTCCTAGAAAGGAGATGGCAATGCGTTCCGTGAAAGCGCCGGAGCGACCGCGAGGTCCAGTCCCCGGCGATCGGAAGTCGACCGCGTCCCACCGGAAGGCCGAGTAGATGAGCCCGCCCAGCACGGTGAAGTGCACCGGTACGGGAGCGGCGACCAGTCCCAGGAAGGTGCGCGCGCCCCGGCTCTCGCTGAACTTGAGCCCGCAGAAGAAACCGGCCGCGCAGATCAACGCGGTGTGGTTGACCACGTTGTTGGCGGCGATGACGCGGGAGCGCTGCGCGGGCAGGCTGCGCTGCTGCAGCACGGCGTAGAGAGGCACCATGGCGATACCGCCGAATACGCCGATCAGAGCGAGGTCGCAGATCACCCGCGGGCTGCCGGGTCGGGCCAGGAAGCCGGCCGCGCCCACCAGCTCGGCGCCGGCGACCGGCTCGGGCAGGGCGAAAAACAGGTCCAGGCCGAAAACGGTCAGCCCCAGCGAGCCCAGCGGCACCAGGCCCAGCTCGATCCGCTTTCCGCTCAGACGCTCGCAGAGCACCGAGCCCAGGCCGATGCCGAGCGAGAAGCAGGCGAGCAGCATCACCACGACCCCCTCGTCGCCGCCCAGCACCTGGCGGGTCAGATCGGGCATCTGCGCCAGGAAGAGCGAGCCGTAGGCCCAGAACCAGGAGATGCCGAGGATGGAGAGAAACACGGCGCGGTTCTGCCGCACCATAGCGACCAGCTGCCGGCCCTGCCGCATGGGATTGCAGTCGATACGCAGCCCGGGGTCGTTGCTCTCGGCGCGAGGAATCGCCCGGCTGGCCAGGTAGCCGACCACCGCCACCGCGACCACCGTCGTGGAGACCAGGTAGGGGCCGCTTCCGTCTACCGCGATCAAAAGCCCACCCAGGATGGTGCCGAGCAGGATGGCGAGGAAGGTGCCCATCTCCACCAGGCCGTTTCCGCCCACCAGCTCGTGCTCGCGCAGGTGCTGGGGCAGGATGCTGTACTTGACCGGGCCGAAGAGCGACGACTGCGTACCCATCAGGAACAGCACGCAGAAGAGCAGCCACAAGCTGTTGAAGACGAGCCCCAGCGCGCCCAGCAGCATCACCGCGATCTCGAACAGCTTGACCGCTCGCACCAGGGCGGACTTCTCGTAGCGGTCCGCGATCTGGCCGGCGGTGGGAGAGAAGAGCAGGTAGGGCAGGATGAAAACGCCGGCGCTCAGGTTGACCAGAACGGCGGGCGAGAGATCGCTGCCGCTCGCCGCCCGGAAGCCGAGCAGCATGACCATGGCGTTCCTGAACAGGTTGTCGTTCAGCGCTCCCAGAAACTGGGTCCAGAACAGCGGTGCGAATCGCCTTTGCCTCAACAGTTTTGACTGGCTCACGGTTTCCTTCTCCGGTCGCGGTGGGCTCTGTTGCCCTGCCCTCCCTTGGAGCAAGCCCCGGACCAACCCGCCGGAACGCACCCCTCCCCGGGAAATCACTGTTAAATCGGTATATTGCGAAAATGGGCCGGTCTGACGCCCGAGCGGCTCTGTACACCGGATGCACACGCACATACAATCCATGAACATGGAGCTATTCTCGCGGAGCGACCGTTCCTTTGTGGAGACCGTGAGCTGTCTCTGCTTCACCAATCCCTTTCTGCCCGAGCGCGTGGCGCTCGAGCGCCGGGCGCTGGGCAGCGAGCACCGGGACCTGGGACCGGTCTGGAGCCTCAAGCCCGGCCAGACCAATTCCAACGTGGACGCGCTGGGCAGGCGGACGCGCAAGGTGGTCAACGCCGCACGCGAGCGGCTAGCCTCCGGGTTCAAACCCTCCCATACGGACGAGGCTCTCTACCGCGATCTGGTCAGCTATTACCTGTTCTATCTCTTCGAGGACGATTTCCTAGAGCTGGCGCGCGCCTCGCTCGAGGCCGGGCTGGCCGATCGCAAGGTCGACATGTACGGCCGCTACGCCGCCGAGGCCGAGCGGCTGCTGGGGCCGTTGGGAGACGACTTTGCCTGGCCCGGAGGCGCCGCCCATCTGTTCGCCTGCCAGTTCCAGGTCCGGCGCGCGTTCCTGCTGGTCTACGAAAACATTCTGGGCGCGTCCGCGCCCAGCGCCGGGCTGCGCGGTGCGGTCTGGCAATCCATCTTCACCCACGACATGCGGCGCTACCATCGGGCGCTCTTCGACCGCATGCACGAGATCCCCACCCTGATCACCGGGCCCTCGGGCACGGGCAAGGAGCTGGTGGCGCGCGCCATCGGCCTGTCGCGCTATCTTCCCTTCGACGCGAAGTCCGGCCGCTTCGGCGGGGAGAGCGGGGGCGCCTTCTTCGCGCTGAACGTCTCGGCGCTGGCGCCCACCGTGGTGGAGTCCGAGCTGTTCGGTCACAAGCGCGGGGCATTTACAGGAGCTATCCAGGATCGGGTGGGCTGGCTGGAGATCACCGCCACCTCGGGCACCGTCTTCCTGGACGAGATCGGCGAGCTGGATCCCTCCATCCAGGTCAAGCTGCTGCGTGTGCTGCAGACCCGGCAGTTTCAGCGGGTGGGCGATACCCGCACCCACTCCTTCGCCGGCAAGCTGGTCACCGCCACCAGCCGCGACCTGGGCGAGGAGATGCGCCAGGGCCGTTTTCGGGAGGACTTCTACTACCGCCTCTGCGCCGATGTGATCGTCACCCCCTCGCTCCGGGCTCAGCTCGCCGACGCGCCCTCGGATCTCGCGGTGCTGGTCTCGCACGCCCTGGAACGTATGGTCGATGGGGACGAGGTGCCCGATGCCTGCCGCGACGTGGTGGAATGGATCGAGGCGAACATGGGCCCCGACTACCCCTGGCCGGGCAACGTGCGAGAGCTGGAGCAGTGCGTGCGCAGCGTCATCGTCCGCGGCTCCTACCGGCCCGCCGCCCCTGCGCCTTTTCCGTCGCCCTCTTCCCCCACCTCCGCCGACGCCGCGGGCGGCGACCCCGCTCTGCAGGATCTATTCCGCGACATCGGCTCCTGCACCCTGTCTGCCGAGCAGCTGCTCAACGCCTACTGCACCATCGCCTACGCCCGGCTGCGAAGCTTTCAGGAGGCCTCGCGCCGTCTCGGCCTGGACCGCCGCACGGTAAAGAGCCGCATCGACCCCGAGCTACTGGCCGCCCTGCAAGCCGGTACTCCCGGCCCGGGCCCGAAAGGATCCGATTAACCATCAACATCGCCCACTTCTCCGTAGCAAGCCGCAACAACGGCGAAAGAAACGGTCACGCTTCGAACGTTCTCGGCGTCAAATCCCTAAAAGGAGGAAAACGAGATGAAAGGTTGGACAGAGGACGAGCTGCGGAATCGAGAGCTGATGGCGCCCTGCGGGCTGTACTGCGGAACCTGCGGTGTCTACATCGCCCACCGCGACGGCAACCAGAAGTTCCGCGATATCATGGCCCGGCTGTACGGAAGCAAGCCCGAGGAGACCGCCTGCAAGGGTTGCATGCAGGGCGACGACGCGCCGTGTCTTTACGGTTACTGTCGTCACTGCACCATTCGCGACTGCGTGCGTTCTCGCGGTTTGTACTCCTGCCACCAGTGTGACGAGTGGCCCTGCGACATGATCAACGACTTCGGCTTCGCCACCGGTCGGCAGGTAATGATGCGCACCATACCCGTCTGGCGGGCCAAGGTCGCCGAGCTGGGTGACGAGGAGGGAAGCGTCGCCTGGGCGCGCGCCGAGTGCGAGCGATACCATTGCCCTGACTGCGGCCAGCCCCTGTTCCGAGGCGCGCAGCGCTGCCGCTGCTGCAAGCGCCCGGTGGCGGAGATACTGGACGGGTCGGTCTAACAGGGCAGCAGATGCCGGAACAGGTCCCGATCGCGCACGAGCATCTTCAGGTCAACGGCTTTCGCATGCACGTCGCCTCGGCTGGCTCCGGCGCGCCGCTGGTGCTGCTGCACGGCTTTCCCGAGACCTGGTACTCGTGGCGCCACCTCATCCCCGAGCTCGCCCGTGACTTCCGCCTGATCGCCCCGGACCTGCGCGGCTACGGAGGCAGCGAGGTCCCCGACGGCGGCTATGATCTCGCCAACCTGGCGCGCGATATCGCGGAGCTCATCGATCGGGTCGCCGGCGGCCGCGCCGCGCTCATGGGTCACGACTGGGGCGGCGTGATCGGCTGGCAGGTCGCCGCCGATTACCCCGATAAAATCGACAGGTACATCACCGTGGCCGGCCCCCACCCCGCGCGCTACCTGGAGCTATTGCTCGCCAGCCCGGTGCAGGCGGTCAAGAGCCTCTACGCCCTCTTTTTCCAGATCCCCTGGCTCCCGGAAACGCTCCTGTCCCTGAGCGACGCCGCGCTGACCGCGCGCCTGCTGGCCCGTGGAACCCGTTGTCCGGACGCCATCACCCGGGCGGATCTCTCTGTCTACCGCGAGACCTGGACCCGGGACCGCTTGCGCGCCGGACTGAGCTACTACCGCACCCTGGCCCGCTCGCCGCTGGCCGCGGTCCGCCACCTTCGCGCCCGTCCGGTCTCCTGCCCGGTCTGCGTGGTCTGGGCCGACCGCGACCTGTACCTCGATCTGGTCCAGACCACGGGGCTCGACCGCTACTGCACCACCGCTCCCGAGATCCGCCTGATCGAAAACTGCAGCCACTGGATCGCCCAGGAGCGCCCCGGGGATCTCGCCGACATCGCTCGCGCGTATCTCCGAGCGGGAAAAGGGTGATGGTAAGGAGACCGTAGCCGGAACCGACATTTGCCTCATTCCTTGACTAGGCCGGTCGAAATTAGTCGTCCACCTTACGGGCGGGACGGCCCCGTCTGCTGCGTTGCTCCTCCTCAAAATACCCCCGGTATTCCTCGTCGTCGCGCCTTGCATCCGGGGCCGTCGCGCAGAGAAGGGAATCCTTCAAGGGTATGGTTTCGCTTCGTCTTCGTTTATCGGTCGCTCTCGCCTGCTGTTGCTCGAATCGGATCGGTTTCGCCTCGTTTTCCCGGGCGCCATCGGTATGCTGTTGACCGAATCGCGCCCGTCGCAGGCGTACGGAAAACTAGGACGGACCCGCCGAAGCACATGAAGAGGTGGAAGAAAATGCTGATCGCGGCCGTTTCGGTCCTGGTGGCGCTGGAGGTGGTGACCTTGCTCTTCCTCTGGCTCAATCCGCGGTTCGGCGCGCGGCCGGGTGGAGAGCATCTGGCGCGGATGCAGCGGTCACCCAACTACCGGGACGGGAAGTTCCACAATACGGTTCCGACGCCACTGCTAAAGTCGCCGGCAGAGCTACTCTCCATGGCCGTGGCGTATTATCGAGTCGAGGGGGTAAGGGAGCCGGAAAGTACCCTTCCCACCCTGCCGCTGAGCGGGAACGACTACCAGAGCGGTCGCAGAGGAGCAGGGGGCGAAGTGGCGGTGACCTGGCTCGGGCACTCGGCCGCGCTGATCGAGATCGGGGGCAAGATCATCCTGACCGACCCGACGCTGGCCGGGCGGCCGTCGCCGGTGCCCTTTGCCGGGCCCAGGCCGTTTTCCTACAGCCACCCGGTCGACTTGGCCGATCTTCCGCGCATCGACGCCATGATCATCTCCCACGATCACTTCGATCACCTCGACTACGACACGGTGCGCGCGCTCGCCGATCGCGTTCCGGTGATCTTCACCGCGCTAGGCGTGGGCGCGCACCTGGAGCGCTTCGGCGTGGCGGGCGAAACGATTGTAGAGCTCGATTGGTGGGAAGAGGCGAAGCTGGCAGAGCTGACCATCGTCGCCACCCCCGCTCGGCACTTCTCCGGACGCGCCCTGCTCGACCGCAACAAGACCCTGTTCGCCTCCTGGGTGATCAGCGGCGGCGAACAGCGGGTCTTCTTCGGCGGTGACTCGGGCTACTTCGAAGGATTCGAGCGGATCGGAGAGAAGTACGGGCCCTTTGATCTGACCCTGCTGGAGTGCGGCGCCTACAGCCAGTACTGGCCCACGGTCCACATGATGCCCGAGCAGACGGCTCGCGCCCATCAGGACCTGCGGGGACAGGTGCTGATACCCATCCACTGGGGCAAGTACAACCTGAGCCTGCACAGCTGGACCGAGCCGGTGGTCAGGCTACTGGCGGAAGCCGAGAAGCTCAACGCCACGGTGGCCACGCCGATGATCGGTCAGCGATTCGCGGTCGGCGAGGCGGTTCCGCGCCGAAAATGGTGGGAATAGCCGTGCCACTTCCCCGCGGCCGGACAATGCCCTAACCTGGTCGATGACCGTCGATTCGCGGTCCGAAACACTTCTTCAGGGAGGAAGCGGCCATGAAATGTCCACGCGACAGTGCCGAGATGAAGGTGCAAAAACACATCGCCGGAGTCGAGATCGATGTATGCGGCAAGTGCCAGGGGATCTGGCTGGACAAGGGCGAGCTCGAAGCCATCGAGAAGAAGGTGGCCGGCGAGGTCGTGGTCGAGGACGAAAAGCTCAAACTTCCGGAGCTCGATTTCTCCTTTTCCCGCAGGATGCAGGCCGACTTCAAGCCCATCGATTGCCCGAGGTGCGGCGCGAGCATGGAGAGCCGCGAGTACGACAAGCTGGCCCGGGTGGTGGTCGACATCTGCCCCAAGGGGTGCGGCATGTGGCTGGACCGCAACGAGCTCGGGAGCCTGGAAGCCTTCTTCGCGAAGCAGGAGTACAAGAAGGAAGCCGCCTGGACGGCCCTGGCGCGTATGCACGGCGGTTAAGGCGGATATGAAAACCAACCGTCGCCTCGTCGCGATCGCGATCCTGGCTGGCGCGGCGCTCGGTTGCGGCGAAGACGACAGCAGCGGTACCGCCGGTTCGGGGGGGTCGGCCGCGGCTGCGGGCGACATATCGGGCGGCGCGGGCGCGGGAGGCGCGGGCGACGGGGGCGTGCCCGATGGCGGCGAGCCGGGGGACGTGGATGGCTCCGCTACCGGTAGCGGCGGCGCGGATGCGGGCGAGGACGCGGGCGCGGGCGGCGCGGGCGGAGCAGGAGGCGCGGGAAACGGCGGCTTCGGAGGCGCGAGCGACGCGGAGATCCTGCGAGCGGAAGGGTATGTGCCCATCGTCTCCATAGAGCAGGAGCTGGCCAAATTTACCGAGGCCATTACGGCCTGCGAGCAGCCAACCCAGCCGGTTGCCGGACAGAACATCTACTACGTGGCCATCAACCAACCCGGTGCAGACAACGAGGCGTGCGACGGGCTGTCGCCGGTCGACCAGGGCGGCGGCCACTGCCCCTTCCGGCACTTCAACAGCCCGCGGGTACGGGCGCTGTTGCGGGAGACCAAAAGCGTGCGCTTCGAGGTGCGCGAGGGCCTGTACCGGTTGATCAGCGAGGAAAACCTGCGCAATCCCACGGTCGAGGCGCCCTTCGTGGCCGTGGGGTTGCGGGTACAGGGCACGGGCAGCTCGGAGGACGAGAGCGTGGTCCTCACCAATTACCAGGGCGAGGAGGTCATCGTGGACGGCGAGGGGCACATCCGCGAGGTGATCCGGCTGAGCGGCTCCCACACGCTGGTCGAGGGGCTGACCGTGGTCAACGGCGGGGGCTACAACATCGAGCTCAACGGCGGCTCCAACCACCGGGTGCGATGCAACCGGATCGGCTGGACCGCCAGCGACTCGCTCAAGGGCGACGCCGGGAGTATAGACTGCGTGATCGAGCACAACGAGTTCACCGACTACAGCTCGCAGGGCATCGACATGACCGAGGTGATGGCGTGGCGCGTCGAGGGCAACGTCTTTCACCACCCGCGCCTGGAAAAGGGCAACGCCACGGGGAACAAGTACGGCTGCAGCGACGTGCTCATCATCGACAACACCATCCACCACAGCCGGGGGCTGAGTCTGGGCGGCACCAGCTCGGCGCACCAGTACTCGGCCGAGGCCTGGCGCATCACCGCCGACAACAACCTCTTTCGCGATGTGATCGGGCCGGTGGCCAAGTTTTACTCCTGTATCGACTGCGCCTTCGTCAACAACACGGTAGTGGACAGCGACGGCGGGCTGTACTTCGAGGACGCGGCCACCGCCGGCCTCTCCGGCTGCCCGGACGGCTGCCTGCCCAGCAGCGGCGCGCGCGTCGAGGGCAACCGGTTCCGCAACCTGCACGGCGGCGAGAGCGCAGAAGCCATCCCCAACGCCTTCTACTGGCTTTACCCGAGCGAGGCCGAGGGCTTCAGCGCCGCTGGCAACTTCTACTGCGTAGCGTCTGGGAGCGAGGCCCGTTTCTGGTACGGCGATTTCATGGATCTGGCCGGCTGGCAGGCCGCTCTCGGCACCGACCAGTCATCGACGGTACGGACGGACGACCATCCCGACTGCGCGTGGTGAGGGCCCGGGCGGGCGAGGCGCTCGTCTCCCTTCCGGACCTCGTCGTCGGCCGCCGCTACGGCTGCTCGCTGCAAATGCCGTATGGGCGGGAATCGCGCCCGCCCGCTACGACTGCTCGCTGCAAACGCCGTATGGGCGGGAATCGCGCCCGCTCGCTACGGCTGCTCGCTGCAAACGCCGTTGGAACGGGAATCGCGCCCGCCCGCTACGGCTGCTCGCTGCAAACGCCGTTGGAACGGGAATCGCGCCCGCCCGATAAACACAATCGGGGCTGTCCGGGAGGGGGCAAGCCCCTCCCCTACGGCTGCTCGCTGCAAACGCCGTTGGGGCGGACGGGCGGGCCGCCGGGCCTGGCACATTCTGGCACACAGGGATGCCTGCGGTCCTGACTTCCAAGTGCTTGACTTCATAGAAGAAAGCGGTGTCGGCCGGTTGCATAAAGATGGCCCCGCTTTTGCATGAAGTATTCGTTAGTAAGAACCGCCGCGAGAAAGCGACCCGGGCCGACCGGCCGTAAACCCCGGCCGGAGAACCGGCAGAAGCCGTGGCGGCATCCGACGCGAAAGCGTGCAACAACAAAGGAGAGCTTTATGAAAACTCGCGTTTTGGCCATCGTATCGTTCATCTGCGCCGCTACCCTGTCGTTAGCGGCCAGCCCGCTCGCCGCGCAGGATTGCGCGAGCGACGAGGATTGTCCGAAGAACTACGCCTGCGAGGTCGTGGGCGGGAGCGACTGCGCGTACGCGTGCCCGGACGGCAACCCGTGTACCTTGCCAGACGATTGCGTCGCCGAGGAGATCAAGGGATGCGTCGCGCAGCCTTGCACCGACGACTCGCAGTGCGAGGAGGGCATGGTCTGCCATTCGTATACCTATGACGAATGCAGCGGCGGCAGCGGGGTGGATTGCCTGCCGGAAGAGCAGTGCCTGGAGCCCGAACCAGTGCAGTGCGAGACCGTGACCGAGAGCCGGTGTGTGCCGAGCTACCAGGCGCCCTGCGAGCAGAGTGCCGACTGCGGAGAGGGCTTCGACTGCGTGGAGCGGATGGATTGCCGGTGCTCCGGAGGTGGAACCGGCGGCGCCAGCGGCGGCGGCGAGGTGCCGGTCGATTCGGACGAGGCGGACGGCGGGGCGGCCGAGCCCGCGAGCGGCGACTTCGGGACAGACCCCTCTCCGGTTCCGGACCCTGAGCTGCCCTCTTCCTCGGAAGAGGTGCCGTGCGAGTGCGCGCCTTCTGGTGACTTCTACTGCAAGATGCACGAGATCTCCTGCGAGACCGAGGCCGAGTGCCCTGAGGGCTGGACCTGCGAGCCGACTGCCTACGGGACAGCCACCTGCGCCGCGCCGGCCGAGGGTGAGACCGATCCGCTCTGTAACCAGGAGCCGACCGTGCTCGCCAAGGCCTGTATGCCTCCGTTCAGCGACCTGGGGGGTTACGGCGGCATGTGGGAGACGTGGGGCGGCGGTACGACGCTTCTGGGCGCGGACACGGGCAGGAGCGAGGCGGCCTCGGACGGCGTTCTCGGGGGCGAAGAACAGAACGCGTACGACGACGTACCGGGAGAGGCGCCGGCCGGCGTAACGGCAACCGGGGAAGAGAGCGCCGAGTCGAGCGGCGGCGGCGACCAGGGCGGCTGTAGCGTGGGTGAAGCGGGCGCCGGCAACGGCGGCAGCGCGCTCGGTTTGATAGCGGGTCTGCTGGGGCTGACGGTCCTGCGCCGCAGGCGTCGCGGATAGAAAGGATACGTCGAGGTGAATCCGGGGGCCGGAGCCTCGGCCTCTCGACCCTCTCGGAACGGATCGAACGGCCCGACGCACGCCTTGCGCGCCGCTCGGGCCGTTCGCTTTCTCGAGGGTAAGACTACCCGAGGGCCTTCCAGAGGAAGATCCCGCACATCACCAGGCCGATCAGCAGCTTGCCCAGCGCTCCGCCCAGAAAGCCGAGCAGGGCGCCGAAGCCGACCCGTACCGCTTCCTTGAGCTGCTTGCGGGCGAATAGCAGCTCGAAGAGCAGCGCGCCTACGAAGGGGCCAGCGATCACGCCGACCAACCCTCCGACGAACAGCCCGGCCACGGTACCCACGAAGGCGCCGGTCAGCCCCCACCGGGAGGCGTTCATCCGCTTGGCCCCGTAGATACCTGCCACGTAATCCAGAAGCTGGCTGGCCGCGGTCAATCCGGCCAGCACTCCAAGCACCCAGACCGTAATCTCCCGGAAATCGGTGAAGATGCCCCAGATGAGCGCCCCGACCAGAATCAGCGGGGTACTGGGAAGCGCCGGAATGATGGAGCCCACCAGGCCGGCCAGCATGAGCAGTGCTACCGCGATGATGACGATGACCTGAGTCATGATCCCTCGCCCGGTACCAGGCCCTTCTTGTCATTTCGACCGAAGGGAGAAATCTCCTACCGGGAGGACAACGGTACCGAGATCTCTCCCTCCGGTCGAGATGACATCCCCTCGGGCCGTGATGAAATCCCCTCCGGCCGTGATGACATTCCCTCCGGCCGTGATGACATCCCGTCCGGCCGTGATGACATTCCCTCCGGTCGTGATGACATCCCGTCCGGCCGTGATGAAATCGAATCCCGCCTAGTCCCGCGGCCGGGCGGCTCGGGCCTGTGGGGGGCCTTCTCGCCTTTCTTGTCCGTGTAGGTAAATGTACGATACGATAATCGGGAGGAAAACGTATGGCCCGCAAGCCGGAAACAACACCGCCCCGGGGCAAAGCATGACCACCTTCGACCTCGTGCTGATAGCCGCGGCCGCTCTGGCCCTGGCCACGCCCATCCTGCTCTCCTTCGTCCGGGTGTAGCGGCTGCCATGAAGCTCAGGATAACGCCCAAGCAAATCCGCACCAACGTGGTCACGGGTATCCTGGTGCTGCTGCCCGTGGTCACCACCGGGTACGTATTCTTCAAGTTCTTCGTGATGGTGGACTCGGCCCTGCCTAGCTTCTTCCACGCGCTGATCCCGGCCGCGCCCGAGAAATGGATACCCGGCATCGGGCTGGTCCTGCTCTTACTGCTCGCCTACTTCGTGGGCGTGGCCGCCAAGAACTATGTCGGCAAGATCGTCATCGAGACGGGAAACGCGCTCATCGCGCGCATCCCCTTGCTGAACAAGCTCTACCTGGGCGTGCAGCAGATCCTGGACGCCATGGTGGCGCAGAAGAAGAAGGCCTTCGAACGCGCAGTGCTGGTGGAATACCCCAAGGAGAACTCCTGGTGCATCGCCTTCGTCACCGCCGATACCACCGGCGAGATCCCGCGCAAGACCGAGCGCGAGCTGGTCAGCCTCTTCGTGCCCACCACCCCCAACCCTACCAGCGGATTCCTGCTCTTCGTTCCCCGCGACCAGGTCATCGACCTGGAGATGAGCATCGAGACCGCCATCAAGCTGGTGATGTCGGCCGGCATGATCAGCGCCGAGGACATCAGGCAGACCGACCACCTGTACGATGCTTCCCATGCCCTCAAGAACTTCGACTGGACGCGCATCTTCAAACGCTCCGGGCCGAACGAAGGCGAGGGCGAGGGAAAAGCCGGCGTCTGAGCTTTCTCTACCGGCGGCCGGCCTGGTCCAGGTAGTAGATTCGCGCCTCGAAGGACTTCTCCGGGATGGAGTAACGGTAGGCCCTCTGCTTGAAGGCGCTCCGTAGCTCGAAGCCGTAGTTCTCGTAGAAGCGATAGGAGAGCGCGGTGTCGGTGCCGACGAAAGCGCCCTTAAACCCTCGGTCGCGCACGGTTTGCACGAAGGCGTCCATGAGCTTTCGCCCCAGTCCCTGGCTCCGGTGCTTGCGGGTGGAGGCGAAGAGCATGATCTCGCAGGTACGGGGGCCCATCGGGTGAGCAAACATGAAGGGGGAGAACCCGTACAGAACCTGCAAGAAGTGGCGACGGCCGAGCGGGCTCATCCGGTAGCGATTGGACGCGGCCCGGGGCAACAGTTGTAGAGCGATGAAGCGCCCGCACCGGGCCAGGTTGCGCGCCCGTATCGGGGCGGCGCCGAAGAGGATGGCGTGGACCTGCCCCTCGACCTCGGCCGCATACAGATCGGTACTGAGCGCGGCCAGCAAACGGATCAGATCCCGGTGCGCTTCGGCCGAGGCGTGCCGGATGGTGGGCCAGAGGGTGTGCTCGAAGCCCTGGTTGAAGCAAGCGAGCGCCCCGTCCATCTCGCGCTCTAGATCTAAGGGGCGGATTTTTATATTTTCTATCACTACTCCTCGTCCGGTACATTCACGCGTTCAGCTACGGTTGTCATCTCGAACGAAGTGCGGCGTCATCTCGAACGAAGTGCGGCGTCATCTCGAACGAAGTGAGAGATCTCTACCATAAACAAAGGGACTTCGCTCTTCGGTAAAAACGATAATAGTCATACAACCGCGACGATCTTCTTCGTTTCATCAGCCCTTCCGGGCTTGCCCCCCCTGCACCGGTCCGTCGTATCCGGGCAGGCGCAAGGCCCGACCCTACGGCGTTTGCGATCAACGTGGATCGATTGCGGGCAGGCGCAAGGCCCGACCCTACGGCGTTTGCAGCGAGCAGCCGTAGGGGAGGGGCTTGCGCTCATGATTCTACACATCTGATCGGTGGGTTCGGCGGATTTTCCGAAAAACCGCCCGGCTGCGCGGCCGCCTGGTCAACCTTGTGTTCGCCGTTTTCCATCAACGCGAAAGGCCCCCTATCGGCCTCCAACGCGATTGCTCGGGACTCCTAAAAAGGCCGTGGCGCCGCGCGAAAAGCGCAGAAACTCGCGACTGGGGCGGCTCGCGGCAAAGTTCCTGCGCGAAAGGCGCAGAAACTCGTGACTGGGGCGGCTCACGGC
>CAYVFC010000144.1:0-20081 GCA_964450715.1 uncultured Sandaracinaceae bacterium
TCCGCGAGGGCGGCCGCACCGTGGGCGCCGGCGTCATCAGCAAGATCATCGAGTAGACCCATGGCCACCACCACCAAAATCCGCATCCGTCTCAAGGCCTACGATCACCGGCTGCTGGACCAGTCCGCCGGCGAGATCGTGGACACCGCCAAGCGCACCGGCGCCAACGTGGCCGGTCCCATCCCACTGCCGACCCGCATCAACCGCTACACGGTGCTGCGGGGACCGCACGTGGACAAGAAGTCGCGCGAGCAGTTCGAGATCCGAACGCACAAGCGCCTGCTGGACATCCTGGAGCCCACCCAGCAGACCCTGGACGCCCTGATGCGGCTCGACCTGTCCGCGGGCGTGGATGTGGAGATCAAGTCGTAACCGCAACGAGGGCACACCGCACGGCTCGAACCGGAGAAGAGCATGCCGAAGGTGGAACTATACAACTTGAAACGCGAAAACGTCGGTGAGATCGAACTGTCCGACGCCGTATTCGGGGCCGAGGTCAACGAGGGCCTCATCTACGAGGTGCTCAAGGCCCAGCTGGCCTCGCGTCGCTCGGGCTCTGCCAAGACCAAGGTGCGCAGCGAGGTGGCCGGTAGCGCCCGCAAGCTATACCGGCAGAAGGGCACGGGCCGGGCGCGTCACGGCTCCATCCGGGCCTCGGTGCTGCGGGGCGGCGGCAAGGCGCACGGGCCGCAACCGCGCAGCTACGCCTACCGGCCGCCGCGCAAGATGCGCCTGGGGGCGCTCAGATGCGCGCTCTCGCTCAAGCTGCAACAAGGAGAGCTGACCGTGGTCGAGACCTTCGAGCTCGAACAGATCAAGACCCGGCAGCTCAACGAGATCCTAGGGCAACTACAGGTCGAGTCGGGCTCGCTCATCATCGACAGCGACGACAACGAAAAGCTCAAGCTGAGCGCCCGCAACCTACCCGCGCACCAGGTGCTGCCCCCGCAGGGAATCAACCTGTACGACCTGCTCAGGCACAAGCACCTGGTGCTGACCAAGCAGGTCATTCCAGCGCTGGAAGCTCGCCTTTTGAGCGAGCGCGGCGCGTTCGGCAAGGCCCGGGCCCCGGAAGGCGAGGCCGCGCAAGCGCCGATCAGCGCCTAGAGGCTGCCTGGAGGATCCCATGACCCCTGAACAGATCATCAAACGCCCGCTGATTCTCACCGAGAAGGGCAACCAGATGCGCGAAACCCAGAACAAGTACTTGTTCGAGGTCGATCGCCGGGCCAACAGCATCACCATCAAGAACGCGGTAGAGGCCCTCTTCAACGTCCACGTGGACCGGGTCAACACCATGATCGTACGCGGCAGGCTGCGCCGCATGGGGCGGGGCTACTCCAAGACGCGCAACTGGAAAAAGGCCATCGTCACCCTGAAGAAAGGCGAGACGATTAACTTCTTCGAAGGGACCTGAGCATGGCGATCAAGAAATTCAAACCCCGGTCGCCCGGCCGGCGCTACTACGAGGTGGCGGACTTCTCCAACCTCAGCAATAAGGGTCCCGAGCGCAAGCTGACCGTGAGCAAGAGCAGCACCGGCGGGCGCAACAACTCGGGACGCATCACCACCCGTTTCCGCGGCGGCGGACACAAGCGGCGGCTGAGGGTCATCGACTTCAAGCGGACCAAGGTGGGCGTGCCGGCCCGCGTGGCCTCCATCGAGTACGATCCGAACCGCAGCGCGCGCGTCGCCCTTTTACACTACGCCGACGGCGACAAGGCCTACATCCTGGCGCCCGACGGCCTGAAGGAAAAAGACCAGGTCGTCTCCTCGCGACACGCCGACATCCAGCCGGGCAACAACCTGCCGCTGCGCTTCATCCCCTCGGGCACCACCATCCACAACATCGAGATGAAGATCGGCAAGGGCGCGCAGCTGGTGCGCTCGGCCGGAACCGCGGCGCAGTTGATGGCCAAGGAGGGCAACTACGCCCACATCCGCCTGCCCTCCTCCGAGATACGGCTGATACACCTGGACTGCCGGGCCACGGTGGGACAGGTCTCCAACCCCCAGCACACCCACATCTCGCTGGGCAAGGCGGGAAGGGTTCGCTGGCAGGGACGGCGTCCTCACAACCGCGGGGTCACCATGAACCCGGTCGACCATCCCATGGGCGGCGGCGAGGGCCGCAGCTCGGGCGGCCGGCACCCCTGCTCGCCCTGGGGCAAGCTGGCCAAGGGTCTGAAGACCCGCACCAACAAGCGCTCGGACAAGTTCATCGTAACCAAACGGGGAAAGAAGTAACCGGGGAGAATCATGTCGCGTTCGGTAAGAAAAGGACCCTTTGTAGACGCTCACCTGCAGAAAAAGGTCACCGCGGCGGTCAACACCAGCGACCGGCGGCTGATCAAGACCTGGTCGCGACGCTCGACCATCACGCCGGAGTTCGTCGGCCTGACCTTCGCGGTGCACAACGGCCACAAGTTCGTCACCGTGTTCGTCAGCGAGAACATGGTGGGCCACAAGCTCGGCGAGTTCGCCCCCACCCGGACCTTCCACGGCCACGCCGCCGACCGCAAGGGCAAGTCGCCGGGCAATGCATGAGCAGGAGGCGACGCGGGACGATCGTTGAGGCGATAGCCACCGTGTGCTAAACAAGCCCGCTTTTTTACGAGAAAGAAGATGGAAGCAAGAGCAAGCAAGAAGTACGCGAGGATCTCGGTGCGCAAGGCGCGGGTGATCGTGGACCTGGTGCGCGGCCGTCAGGTGGCCGAGGCGCTCGACATACTCAAGTTCACCAAAAAATCGGGCGCTCCCGTGGTCAGCAATCTGATCACCAGCGCCATCGCCAGCGCGCAGCAGAAGGACGACAAGGTCGACCTGGACGCGCTGTTCGTGAAGCTGGCCTTTGCCGACAAGGCGTCCGACCGCTTCATGCGCCGCTGGCGCCCCCGCGCCCAGGGCAGGGCCACCCGCATCGCCAAGGGCATGAGTCACGTAACCGTAGTGCTGGGAACGGAGGAGTAGCTCGTGGGCCAGAAAACACATCCCTACGGCTTCAGGCTGACCACCATCCGCAGCTGGACCAGCAAGTGGTACCAGGACAAGCAGTACAGCACCTGGTTGCACGAGGACCTGCAGCTGCGCCGGACCATCAAGAAGCAGTTCGTGGGCGCCGGCATCGCCGACGTCATCATCGAGCGCGCAGCCAACAAGGCCAAGGTGGTCATCTACACCTCTCGGCCGGGCATCATCATCGGCCGGCGCGGGGCTGGCATCGACCAGCTCAGGGCGGAGCTGCAGAAGCTCACCAGCAACGAGCTGTTCATCGACATCCAGGAGGTGCGCAAGGCCGAGACCAACGCGCAGCTGGTGGCCGAGAACATCGCCACCCAGCTCGAGCGCCGGGTGGCCTTCCGCCGGGCGATGAAGAAAGCGGTGTCCACCGCCATGAAGTTCGGGGCCAAGGGCATTCGCATCCACGCCGGGGGCCGGCTGGGCGGCGCCGAGATCGCGCGGCGCGAGGTCTACCGCGAGGGGCGCGTGCCGCTTCACACGCTCAGGGCCGACATCGAGTACGGCTCGGCCACCGCGCACACCCCGCAGGGCACGGTTGGCATAAAGTGCTGGATCTTCAAGGGAGAGGTGCTCCCGCAGCGCGCGCGCCGCAACCCGCCGCCCCAGGCGGCGGTAGCCCGCTAACTATTAAAAGGAGTCGGCAACATGCTCTCGCCCAAGAGAACCAAGTACCGAAAGAAGCAGAAGGGCCGGATGCCCGGCTTCGCCCAGAGGGGCAGCAACGTCGACTTCGGGGAGTACGCGCTTCAGGCCATTGACCGCGGCTTCATCTCGGCCAAGCAGATCGAGGCCGCGCGCATGGCCATCCAGCGCAAGGTCAAGCGCGCCGGGCGGCTGTACATCCGCATCTTCCCGGACAAGCCGTTGAGCAAGAAGCCCCTGGAAACCCGCATGGGTAAGGGCAAGGGCAATCCCGAGGAGTGGGTGGCCGTGGTCAAGCCCGGACGGGTGCTGTACGAGATCGAGGGCGTGGCAGAGCCGCTGGCCAAGGAGGCCTTCCGCCTGGCCGGCAACAAGCTCGGTATTGCCACCAGGTTCATGAGCAGGGCGGATCAATTATGAAAGCTGCAGGTTTCAGAGAACGTAGCACCAGCGAGCTAGAGCAGCTGGAAAACGAGCTCAGGCGCGAGCTGTGGAAAGCGCGCTTCGACAACTACACCCACCAGCTCGACGACACCAGCAAGATCAGGCGCCTGAGGCGCAACATCGCCTGCGTCAAGACCATACTCACCGAACGCCAGAAGGGCGGCTCGGCAGCAGAGACAAAGGAGTCGTAACAGATGACCGAAGAAAAGCAGTCCACCAGCGGTGGGTTTGCCGAGCGGGGTAGCCGTCGCACCCTGCGAGGGCGCGTGGTCAGCGACACCTCCAAGCCGGGCCGTCCCCTCAAGACCGTGGTGGTCGAGGTCGAGCGGCGGTTCCGCCACGCGGAGTACGGCAAGTTCATCAAGCGCCGCAAGCGCTACCACGCTCACGACGAAAAAAACGAGTACAAGACCAACGATCTGGTCGAGATCCGCGAGAGCCGACCGTTGTCGGCGACCAAGCGCTGGATGGTCGTGCGCCTGATCGAGCGGCCGGAAGGGGTTTGAGGGCAGGTGCAGCCATGATTCAGGTGGAAACGGTTTTGGACGTGGCCGACAACAGCGGCGCCAAGCGCGTACAGTGCATCAAGGTACTGGGCGGCAGCCGCCGGCGCTACGCCAGGCTGGGCGACATCATCGTGGTGTCTATCAAGGAAGCGCTGCCCAACAGCAAGGTCAAGAAGGGGCAGGTCACGCGCGCGGTGGTGGTGCGCACCCGCAAGGAGTACTCCCGACCCGACGGCACCTATATCAAGTTTGATACCAACAGCGCGGTGCTGATCGACGACAAGAAGGAGCCGGTGGGCACCCGGATCTTCGGCCCGGTGGCGCGCGAGCTCAGGGCCAAGAAGTTCATGAAGATCATCTCGCTGGCGCCGGAGGTGGTGTGATGGGTCTGGGCATCAAGAAAGACGACCAGGTGGTGGTGATCGCGGGCAAGGACAAGGGCCGCAAGGGACGCGTGCTCAAAGTGTTGCCGGACCAGGACAGGCTGATCGTGGAAGGCGTCAACATGGTCAAGCGCCATCGCAAGGTCAACCAGCAGCAGGGCGGCATCGTGGAGAAAGAAGCGGCCATCCACCTGTCCAACGTCATGTTGCTGGACAGCAAGAGCGACAAGCCGACCCGACTGCGCGCGAGCAGGGACAAGGACGACCGCAAGGTTCGCGTCTCCGTCAGGAGTGGAACGGTTCTGGACTAGAGGTTTGAGTCATGGCTGAAAACATCCCCCGGCTTCAACAGCGATACCAAGAAAAGGTCCTGCCCGACCTGATGAAGCGGTTCTCTTTCACCAACAAGCAACAGGCCCCGGCGCTCTGCAAGGTGGTGATCAACATGGGTCTGGGCGAGGCCATCCAGAACCCCAAGCTGATCGAGTCGGCGGTAGCTGAGCTCGGGGCCATCACCGGCCAGAAGCCGGTCATCACCCGGGCCCGCAAGTCGATATCGGCCTTCAAGCTGCGCGAGAACGCGGCCATCGGCGTGATGGTGACCTTGCGACGCGACTATATGTACGAGTTCGTCGACCGGCTCTTCTCGGTGGCGTTGCCCCGCGTTCGCGACTTCCGCGGGGTCAATCCCAAGGCCTTTGACGGGCGGGGCAACTACACGCTGGGCCTCAGAGAGCAGATCATCTTCCCCGAGATCAACTATGACAAGGTCGACAAGATCAAGGGGATGAGCATCACCTTCACCACCAGCGCGAAAAATGACGAGCAGGGACATGCCCTGCTCGAGGCGCTCGGAATGCCCTTCAGGAAACAGCGCGGCGGAGCGAGCTAGCCCGGTCCGGCCGCAGGCGGAGTCAAAGAGATGGCGCGTGCCCAAGCATTCGTGAAGATGAAGAAAACGCCGAAGTTCTCGGTGCGGTACCGCAACCGCTGCCAGGTGTGCGGCCGGCCCCGGGGCTACTACCGCAAGTTCCAGCTCTGCCGGATATGCCTGCGTCTGCTGGCACTGCAGGGAGACATACCCGGCATGACCAAGGCGAGCTGGTAAGGGAGAAGAATCGCCATGATGACCGATCCCATCGCCGATATGCTGGCCCGTATCCGCAACGCCATCCTGGCCAAGCACGAGAGCGCCAGGGTGCCGCTGTCCAAGCTCAAGCTGAGGATCGCGGAGATACTCAAGTCCGAGGGGTACATCTCGGACTACACGGTGGAGACCGATACCGCGGAGCTCACCGTATTCATCAAGTACGGACGCGACAACCGGAGCGCCATCGTGGGTATGCGGCGCAAGAGCCGCCCCGGCCGGCGCCTGTACGTCGGTCACAAGGATCTGCCCAAGGTCAAGAACGGCATGGGCATCGCCATCGTCTCCACCTCGCGCGGGCTGTTGACCAGCCACCAGGCGCGCGAGCAGCACGTGGGAGGCGAGGTGCTCTGCGAGGTGTGGTGATGGCTTCCGAGCAACAGACGGCGTCGGTTCCCCAGTCGCGCATCGGCAAGAAGCCGGTGCAGCTGCCAAAGGGCGTGCAGGTCGAGCTCAAGCAGCGGCAGCTCTCGGTCAAGGGCCCCAAGGGCGCTCTCGAGCGCGAGGTCCCGGACGGAGTACTGATAGACGTCAAGCAGGGTGTGGCGACCGTCACGCCCACGGTCCGGGAGGGTCGCGACGGCAAGCGGATCCAGGGACTGGTGCGAGCGCTTCTGGCCAGCATGGTCAAGGGCGTTTCCGAGGGATACGCCATGGCGCTCGATCTGTACGGCCTGGGCTACCGCGCCGAGCTCAAGGAGCGGGAGCTGAACCTGGCGATCGGCTACTCCCATCCGGTCCTGTTCCGGCTGCCGGACCAGGTGGACGCGCGGGTAGAGACGGTCGAGATCGGCGGCGTCAAGCGGCCGCGCATCCACATCAGCTCCCACGACAAGGAGCTGTTGGGGCTGACGGCGGCCCGTATCCGTTCCTTCAGGCCGGTCTCTCCCTACCAGGGCAAGGGCATCCGGTTCATGGGCCAGAAGGTCCGCGAGAAAGCCGGCAAGTCGGTGGCCAAGACCTGAGTTGAGAAGCTATTTCGCCTCGCCGGCCTGGATTTCACGACAGGTCGGGGAAGGCGACACAAGGTGAATCAGATGGCGATGAAGGTCACAGGAAGAGCGAAGAGAAAGCTGCGGATTCGCAAGAAGGTATCGGGTTCGCCCGAGCGGCCGCGGCTGGCGGTCTTTCGCAGCAACAAGCACATCTACGCGCAGATAATCGACGACGAGAGCGGGACGACCCTGGCCCACGTCACCTCGCAGGGCAGGGAGCTTCCCGAACCGGCGCCGCCCGCCGAGCCAGAGCCGGCCGAGGAAGAGGGCAAGGAGACCAAGGGCGGCAAGAAGGGCGGCGGCAAGAAGGGCGGCAAGCAGGACGAGCCGGAGAAATTCACCGGCAAGATCGGCATGGCCAAGGTGGTGGGCGCGGCCGTCGCCGAGGCTTGTAAGGAAAAGGAAATAGCGGCCGTGGTCTTTGACCGCGGTGGATACCGGTATCACGGACGCGTCAAGGCGCTGGCTGACGCGGCTCGTAAGGCGGGCCTGAAGTTCTAGGACGGCGAAGGGGTTTACAAGGAGCGAAGATGGTCTCGATCGATCCCGAAAGCTTGGAAGAGCTCTCCGACCGCGTGGTTCACATCAATCGCGTGGCCAAGGTGGTCAAAGGCGGCCGCCGTTTCAGCTTCAGCGCGTTGATCGTGGTTGGAGACGGCCAGGGTCACGTGGGCGTGGGCCTGGGAAAGGCCAACGAGGTTCCCGAAGCGATACGCAAGGGAACCGAGCGAGCCCGCAAGAGCCTGTTCAAGGTACCGCTGGTAGGCGGCACCATCCCCCACTCGGCCGACGGGCATCACGGCGCGGCCAAGGTAGTGCTCAGGCCGGCCAGCCCGGGCACCGGGGTTATCGCGGGCGATGCGGTGCGAGCCGTGGTGGAGGCCACGGGTATAAAGGATGTGCTCAGCAAGGTGCTCGGCACCACCAACAAGCAGAACGTGGTCCACGCCACCGTGGACGCGCTTCAGCAATTGACCTCGAGGGAAGAGGTCGAAATCCGCCGGGGCAAGGCGCCGGAGGAGCCCCGGCGATTCGCCAGAGCGGGAGGCGGTAGATGAAGCCCAAGCTGAAAGTGGTCCAGGTGCGCAGCGGCCTGGGAAGGCAGCCGGGCCAGCGGGCGACGCTCAAGGGGCTGGGCCTGCGCGGTCCGCGCAGCAGCGTGGTCGTGGACAACACCCCTTCGTTCCGCGGAATGATCAAGAAGGTCATCCACCTGGTGACCGTGGAGGAGATCGATGGCTAGCAGCGACCAGAGTGAGGTCCCCCTGCTCTCCAGATTGCGCCCCCCCCAGGGCGCGGTGAAGAACAGGCTGCGCAAGGGACGCGGTCCGGGCTCGGGCCTGGGCAAGACGGCGGGAAAGGGCCAGAAGGGCCAGAAGTCGCGCTCCGGTACCAAGTCGTTCATCGGCTTCGAGGGCGGGCAGATGCCACTGCAGCGCCGGCTGCCCAAGCGGGGATTTCGCAACCTCTTTTCCAGGAAGATCGCCGAGGTCAACGCGGGGCTTCTCAACCGGTTCGAGCCGGGCACGGTGGTCGACGCCGAGCTGCTGGTGGCGCATCGGCTGGTCAACCGCGCCTTTGATGCCATCAAGATCCTGGGCAACGGGGAGCTGGATCGGGCGCTGACCGTCCGCGCCCACGCCTTTAGCGACAGCGCCCGCAAGAAGATCGAAGGGGCCGGCGGCACGGTCGAGCTGGTCGCGGATCCGCAGTGCGTGCGCGAGCCGGTAACCAAACCGGCCAAGCAGCGCGCCAAGGAACGAAAAGCCGCGGTGGCGGAAACGGCCAAGGCCGAGCCGGAAAGCGCCGGCCAGGCCGCCGGGCCGGCTGCGGCGGAAAGCGAGAAGTCCGAGCAGTAGACACGCCAGGCCGCTCGCGGCCCGAACAACGGTACGCGCCCATGAATGCCTTCCTCAACATCTTCCGCATCCCGGAGCTCCGCCGGCGACTTCTGTTCACGCTGGGCATGCTGGCCGTTTACCGCGTTGGCATCTTCATCACCACGCCGGGCGTGGACCGCAGGGCCATGCGCCAGATCATGGCCTCGCAGTCGGGTACCTTCCTGGGTATGTTCAACCTGTTCTCCGGCGGCGCGCTGGAGCAGCTCTCCATCTTCGCCCTGGGCATCATGCCCTACGTGACCAGCAGCATCATCCTCTCGCTGATGACCGTGGTCATCCCGCACCTGGAGGAGCTCAAGAAGGAGGGCGAGAGCGGCAACCGCAAGATAAACCAGTACACCCGCTACGGCACCGTGATCCTGAGCTGTTTCCAGGCCTTTGGCATCTCGCTGTTCCTGGAGAACCTGAACACTTCGCAGAACCAGTTCGGCGACGTGGTGGCCAACCCGGGGTGGATCTTCCGCTTCGTGACCGTGGTCTCGCTCACCACGGGCACGGCCTTTATCATGTGGCTGGGCGAGCAGATCCAGGAGCGCGGCATCGGCAACGGCATCTCGCTCATCATCTTCGCGGGTATCGTCTCCGATCTGCCGGACGCGCTTTTTATGACCGCCTCGCAGGTCCGGATAGGTCAGATCGAACCCATCTCGCTGGTCATCGTGGCCGGATTCGTTTTCATGGTGGTGGCGATCATCGTGCTGTTCGAGCGAGCGCAGCGCCGCATCCCGGTGCAGTACGCCAAGCGCATGGTCGGAAGGAAAATGTACGGTGGCCAGACCTCGCACCTGCCGCTGCGGGTCAACATGTCGGGTGTGATACCCCCCATCTTCGCCTCCTCGCTGATGATGTTCCCCAACACTCTGGCCAACCTGGGCATCCCGGGCGCTCAGGCTTTAAACAACATGCTGGTGCCGGGCGACTGGCGCTACACCCTGGTCTACGTGGCCATGATCATCTTCTTCTGTTTCTTCTACACCTCGGTCACCTTTCAGCCGGTGCAGGTGGCCGACAATCTCAAGAAGCAGAACGCCTTCATCCCGGGCATCCGGCCGGGCAAGGCCACGGCCGACTACATCGAACAGGTGGTAAACCGCATTACCGCCGGCGGCGCGCTGTACGTGGCCGCGGTGTGCACCGTTCCCGACTTTCTACGGATATTTTTCCGGGTTCCGTTCTACTTCGGCGGAACCTCCATAATGATCGTGGTAGGCGTGGCCCTGGACACGGTTCAGCAGATCGAATCGCACCTGATCTCGCGCCACTACGAGGGTTTGACCGGGCCGCGAGGCCCCCGCATACGAGGGAGGCGAGGTTAATATGGACATGGTACTGTTTGGACCGCCCGGAGCGGGCAAGGGAACGCAGGCGAAGAAGCTGGTGGATTTGCTGAAGGTCCCCCAGATCTCGACCGGAGACATGATGCGGGCGGAGAGGTCGAGCGGCTCCGAGCTCGGCAAGAAGTTCGACGAATACATGTCCAAGGGGCTTCTGGTGCCGGACGAGCTGGTGCTGGAGCTCATCGACAAGCGCCTGAGCGAGCCGGACGCCGCGGGCGGCGCCATCTTCGACGGCTACCCCCGGACGGTGGCCCAGGCCCAGGCCCTGGACAAGGTACTGGAAAACAAGAGCCGCAAGATCGACGTGGTGCCCTCCATCGAGGTGTCGCTGCAGGAGATGATCGACCGCATCGTCGAGCGGCGCATGTGCCAGAAGTGTGGACAAATCTATCATCTGCGCTACAATCCGCCGCCCTCGCCGGACAAGTGTCAGTGCGGCGGCGAGCTGATACAGCGCAAGGACGACACCGAAGAGGTGGTCCGCAAGCGCAATCAGGAATACGAGGAAAAGACGGCGCCTATACTGAAGTACTACGGGGACAAGGGGCTGGTAAAGCCGGTCGACGGCGTAGGCTCACTTGAAGAGATCACCGACCGGATCAAGAAGGCAGTCGGTATCTGAACCAGCAGGGGACCCACCATGAAGGTAAGAGCGAGCGTCAGGAAAATCTGCGACAAGTGCAAGATCGTCAAGCGCAAGGGCGTGGTGCGCGTGCTGTGCTCCAACCCGCGCCACAAGCAAAGGCAAGGTTGAGGTAGGAAAATGGCACGTATTGCAGGAGTGGACATTCCCGGGCGCAAGCAGATCTTCATCTCGCTACGCTACATCTACGGGGTGGGTCCCCACATCGCCAGCCAGATCTGCGAAAAGGCCGGCATTCCCGAGAACAAGATCACCGACAAGCTAGACGACGCCGAGATCAAGCGCATCCGCGAGGTCATCGACGCCAACTTCAAGGTCGAGGGTGAGTTGCGCCGCGAGCTCGGCATGGACATCAAGCGCCTGATGGATCTGGGTTGCTACCGCGGGCTGCGCCACAGAAAGGGGCTGCCGGTTCGCGGCCAGCGCACCCATACCAACGGCCGGACCCGCAAAGGGCCGCGTCGCGGCATCTTCGCCAAGAAGAGAGGGTAAGGAGAAAGTAAATGGCCAAGCCCGGAGAGCGCAAGGGGTCGGACCGCGGCAAGAAGCGGGTCAGGAAGAACATCCCGACCGGCATCGCCCACATCCAGTCGACCTTCAACAACACCATCGTCACCCTCACCGACGTGAAGGGAAACACCGTGGCCTGGTCGAGCGCCGGCGTGCGCGGCTTCAAGGGGTCGCGCAAGAGCACCCCGTTCGCCGCCCAGCTGGCGGCCGAGGACGCGGCGCGCAAGGCGCAGGACCACGGCATGAAGATGGTGGCAATTTTCATCAAGGGACCCGGATCGGGCCGCGAGTCGGCGCTCAGGGCCTTCCAGTCCGTGGGCATCAGGGTCACGCTGATCCGCGACGTCACCCCCATTCCGCACAACGGCTGCCGTCCCCCCAAGCGGCGCCGGGTCTGAGCAGGACTTCAGGGAGAGAAGGCACTCATGGCACGTTACATCGGTCCGGTCTGCAAGCACTGCAGGCGAGAAAACCTCAAGCTCTTCCTCAAGGGCGATCGCTGCTACACGGACAAGTGCGCCTTTGACCGGCGCCCCTTCCCCTCGGGCGTGCACGGCCAGCGCCGCGCCAAGTTTACCGAATACGGGGTGAGGCTGCGCGAGAAGCAGAAAGTTAGAAGGGTATACGGCGTGCTGGAGAGGCAATTCGGCCGCTACTTCGAGATGGCTGACTCGGCCAAAGGAGCGACGGGTGAGAACCTGCTGCGCCTCTTGGAGCGCAGGCTGGATAACGTCTGCTACCATATCGGCTTTGGCGCGACCCGCAACGACGCTCGGCAGCTGGTGCGTCACCGGCACGTGAAGGTCAACGGCCGCACCGTGGACATCCCCTCGTTCCTAGTGCGCCCGGGCGACAAGATCACCCTGAGGGAGCGCAGCCGCAGCCTGAAGCGTGTCGAGGGGGCGCAGGAGCTGGTCTCCCGCCGGGAGATCCCCGAGTGGCTCGGTCTCGACAAGGATAACCTGACGGGCATCGTGAAATCGCTGCCCAGCCGGGAGGCCATCGGTCTTCCCATCCAGGAACGAATGGTGGTGGAGTTTTACTCGCGCTGATCTAGAGCTAGAGCACCGAAGCGCTCCCGGGCGGGTCCCGGCGGGCGAGAGGAGAGATAAATGATGGCGCTATCGACATCGGTGTCGCGCAACTGGCAGGACCTGATCAGGCCCAAGTCGATCATGGTGGACGACGAATCGCCGGACGGCCTGTACTCCAAGTTCGTCTGCGAGCCGCTGGAGCCCGGCTTCGGGCTGACGCTGGGCAACGCGCTGAGAAGGGTGTTGCTCTCGTCGCTGCAGGGGGCGGCGCTCACCGCGGTCCGCATCGACGGTGCGTTGCACGAGTTCACCTCGGTGCCCGACATCACCGAGGACGTCACGGACATCGTGCTCAACCTCAAGCAGGTGGTGGTCAAGACCGAGTCCGCCGCGGCGCGGACCCTGCACATCGAAAAGGAGGGACCCTCGCAGGTCACCGCCGGCGACATCCAGGCGCCCGAAGGCGTGGAGATCCTGAACAAGGACCACGTCATCTGCTCGGTGTCTAAGGGCGGCCGCTTCTCGGCCGAGCTCACCATCAACGTGGGCCACGGATATGTCCCTGCCGACCGCAACAAGACCCCGGGCATGCCGCTCGGCACCGTCCCGCTCGACGCCATGTTCTCGCCCATCCGCAAGGTCAACTACAACGTCTCCAACGCGCGCGTGGGTCAGGCCACGGACTACGACAAGCTGACCATCGAGGTATGGACCAACGGCGTAATCACGCCGGCGGATGCGGTGGCTTACGCGGCCAAGATCCTCAAGCACCAGCTCTCCATCTTCATCAACTTCGAGGAGGAGCCGGAGGCGGTTGGCCGCGAGGAGCCCGAGGAGGAGCCGCTCAACGAGAACCTGTTCCGCACGGTCGAGGAGCTGGAGCTGAGCGTACGCTCGGCCAACTGCCTGCAGAACGCCAACATCAACCTGATCGGCGAGCTGGTGCAGCGCACCGAGGCCGAGATGCTCAAGACCAAGAACTTCGGCCGCAAGTCCCTAAAGGAAATCCGGGAGATCCTGGCGGACATGGGCCTTTCGCTGGGTATGCGCATCGAGAAGTGGCCCCAGATGCTCGAGCGCTGGAATCAGCAAAAACGCGCGTCGGGCTAACGGATCCCGGACGCGGGTCACTTGGGAGAGTTCCATGCGACACAACAAAGCCGGCCGCAAGTTCGGGCGCAACACCGCCCACCGCAAGGCCATGTTCAGAAATCTAGCCGCCAACCTGGTGCTGCACGAGCGCATCGAGACGACCGACGCCAAGGCAAAAGAGCTCAGGCGCATTGCCGAGCGGCTTCTGACCCGCGCGCTCAGGCTCGGCGAGGAGCTCACCATGGACGTGAGCCAGCTGGAGCAAGACGACAAGCAGCGGCTAGTATCAAGAAGGCTACATGCCGAACGTCTAGTCGCGAGCTACCTCCCGCGTCGCATGGTCCGCACGCTACCCGACGGCACCAGTGAAGAGGTAGACCTGGTCCGCAAGGTCTTTGACGAGCTCGCGGTTCGTTATCTTCCTCGGGTCAAAGAGGGCCGTGGCGGCGGATACACCCGTATCATCAAGAAGCTCGAGCGCCGCGGCGACAACGCGCCCATGTCGTTGATCGAGTTCCTCCCCGCGGACTAGGAAGCAATTGCGGTGTAGCAACGGGAACGGCAACGGGGACAAACGCCCCCTCGCTTCCGCGTAGGGATGCGCCTGTTCGGGTGGTCCGGGTGGGGACGTCCGGGTGGGGACGTTGTTGAGTAATTAAGTTATTCGCCACAAACGCCGTCAGACCGTCGTTGGCTGACCCTACGCGGCGGGGACGTTGTTGAGTAATTAAGTTATTCGCCACAAACGCCGTCAGACCGTCGTTGGCTGACCCTACGCCTTTCGCCTACCGCCACGGCGTTCGAATAACTTAATTACTCAACAACGTCCCCCAACGTCAACGCCCAACGTCGTCCCCCAACGTTGCGTTTCCGCCGCCCGTGAGCGTCTGAAGGCTCCGATGGCGAATAACTTAATTACTCAACAACGTCCCCGGGGGGCCCCGGGGCTACCCGGGGCTTACGCCGTGCGACGCAGCGGTTTCTTGAAACGCGTCCCTAACAAGAGCAGTAGAGCAAACACCCCGAGCAACACCACAGACCCGATTCGGGCCCACTGTTTCTTGGCGAGATGACGCTGGAGCCAGGCCCCACCCAGCCGATCCAGGGCCGAGGCCGCCCGTGCATTATCGGGATCCAGCGCCAGCGCCTCCCGGTATCCTTCCAGATCCACCACCCCACCCTGTAACCGCTGATCTGACCGGATCAGGGCCAGCCGGCTCTGCCAAGCTCTGACTCGGGCGTCTTCCGGCCCCAGGCGGATCGCGCGGCTGAAGGCTGAAGCAGCCGCGCGCAGATGGCCTTTCTCCAACTGCGCTTCGCCATACGCCGCGTAGCCGGGAGCCATCTCGGGCCGACGCTCCAAGACCGGATGTATGGTCAACGCCCGGTCGAAGCATCGCTTCATGGTCTCGAGATTTCCGGAAACAATAGCGGAAAGCCCCTGCGCTAGAAGCGCTTCGGCTTGCTCGACCGATGGCCGGTCGACAACAGCGTAGAGCTCGCGCGCGACCCTGTCGGCTTTCCACGAAGATACGGCGTGCTTTCCGGTAGCCTCCAGATAGGCCTTCCGGAGCTGCCAGATCGCGTTTTCCCCGAACCGACCGATGGCCCAGCGCGCGGCCTCTCGGACCTCCATACGGCTATCGCTCAGAAAAGGGGTGATCACCGGCCGCGCCTCGAAGTCCAACGGATCCGCGTATGCCCGTATCACTTTCGCTACAAGATGGGGATCTGCGAGCGCTGTGGCTACGGCTGGATCCTGCATTTCCAGCATCTCGACACCCTGCTTGGCCCAGCGGCGAACCGCGGGCGACGCGTGTCCGCGTAGCTCGAGCAGCATTGGAAGGGCCCCGATATCCAACCCGGCCAGCGAACGCCGCGCTTGCCTCTGCTGCTCGGCCTTGCCCGAGGTGAGCCTCGCGACCTGCTTCGCGATCAGGGCCTCGCTCGCCTCGGTCGCGGCATAGCCCTGCGCCTCCGCATCCGGGGAACGAGCAACGCAGGCCAAGAAAAAAACCCCGAGCGCCGCGATCCGGCGCCTGGTCACCCGACGATACGGAACTCCGGAAACTCTCCGGTATAGCTTCGCCATCGCGTCTCCACCTTGTCTACCCGGGCGGCGGACGGTCCGTGCTGGGCCCAGGCCAGAAGTGACTTGACCAGCTCCTCCTCGCCCTCGGCTACGATCTCAACCGCGCCATCGACACGGTTCCGGACATAACCGGTAAGGCCCAGCTGCCTGGCCTCGCGCTGCGTGGACGCGCGAAAAAAGACCCCCTGCACCCGCCCGCTGACCATCATCTGTACGCGCTTCTGTCCCATACCCCTCATGATAATGGGGACGGACAAAAAAACCGAAAAAACGCCGGCGTTTCGATTTTTGACGTTTGCCGCGGCATGGCGGTTTTTCGGTCCCTCCCCTAGTTGGTTCCCGGCTCAAAATGCAACTCCCGTCGCCTCGCTTGCGGGGCGGGCGCATCTGCTGCGTCGTTCCTCCTCGAAATAGCCCCACTATTCGCTCGTCGTCACTCCTTGCAGCTGCGCCCGCCGCGCTGCGCGATGCTCGGTCCGGCATTTTGAGCCGGGAACTAGTTGCGTTTTTCGGTCCCTCCCCTAGTTGTTTTCCCCGCTCGCCGGCTTGCAGCCATCGAGGAATTTCGCTACAGCATCGCATCGCGCAAAGGAAGAAGCCATGAAGAAAGGCATTCATCCAGAAAGCAAGCAAGCCACCATCAGCTGCGCCTGCGGAGCCGTTGTCAATACCCGTTCCACGGCTGGCTCGTACACCGTGGACGTGTGCTCCGAGTGCCACCCCTTTTTCACCGGTAAGCAGAAGCTCGTGGACACGGCCGGCCGTATCGAGCGCTTCAACCGCAAGTACGGCAAGGCCAAGGCGAAGTAGGGGTTGTTACCCTTACAGAAGCTAGAGGCCTTGCGCGCACGCCAGCAAGAGCTCGACAGCCAGCTGTGCGAGCCCGAGGTGCTCAAGGACGCGCAGCGGTACACAGCGGTCTCCAAGGAGCGCGCCGAGATCGCGCCCGTGGTGAGCGCCTATCTCAAGTACGTGAAGATCCAGAAGCAGATCGAGGACGACAAGCAGGCCATGCAGGACCCGGAGCTCAGGGAGCTGGTCACGGCCGAGCTTCCTGAGCTGGAAGAGCAGCTCGAAGCCCTGGAGGCCGAGATCAACCTGCTGCTGGTTCCCACCGACCCGAACGACGCGCGAAACACCCTACTGGAGATCCGGGGCGGAACGGGCGGCGAGGAGGCGGCCCTGTTCGTGGCCGACCTGTTCCGCATGTATACGCGCTACGCCGAACGCAAGGGCTGGAAGATCGAAGCGCTCTCCTCCAGCCGGGCCGAGGCCGGGGGCTTGAAAGAGGTAATCGCCCTGGTCACGGGCGAGAGGGTCTACTCGCAGTTGCGATTCGAGGGCGGGGTTCACCGCGTGCAGCGCGTTCCGGTAACCGAAGCTCAGGGCCGGGTACACACCTCCACGGCCACGGTGGCCGTGCTTCCGGAGGCCGAAGACGTGGAGGTGCAGATCAACGACGCCGACCTGCAGATCTCGGTAGCCGCGGCCAGCGGGCATGGCGGTCAGGGTGTGAACACGACCAACTCGGCTGTACAACTATTGCATAAACCGACCGGCATCATCGTTAAGTGCCAGGACGAGCGCTCCCAGATCAAGAACAAGGCCAGGGCCATGAAGGTGCTGAAATCGCGTCTGCTGGAAATGGAGCAGCGCGCGCAGCACGAGCAAGTAGCCGAGGAGCGTCGCGGCATGGTGGGAACAGGCGAGCGAGCCGAAAAAATTCGCACCTACAACGTGCCCCAGAACCGGGTCACCGACCACAGGCTGGGGCTGACCCTGTACAAGCTCGACGCGATCATGGATGGGGATCTGGACGAAGTGGTGGTCGCGCTGCGCAACGACCACCAGGCTTCGTTGCTTCAAAAGCAAGGCGAAACCGAGGAGGGGGAGCAGCCGCAGCAGCCGCAAAAATAAGGCATTTCCGAAAAATTTAGCAACCGGTAGCAAAAGCGGCCGATGATAATGGGAGAGGCCCGGGTAGTACTGCTCCGGGCTGCATAGGTTGCCTTACCCGGATGGCTGAGCTACTGACGAGAACGAGATGAGCAACCCGATAAAACCGCCCTCTTCCGACCTTCCCCTGCAGCAGATCGACGAGCTCTCAAGCGGCGCTGGCGTGGAAAAGCCGTCTGCCGCCGTTCCAGAGGCGCTTGAGGCGCAGCCCGATTCCGTGCAACAAGTGGCAGGCGCCGCCGACAGTGCCGACCCGGTACGGGTCATCGCCGAAGCGCTCAGGTCGGGCGAGATCAACCCGGACAGGGCGGTACAGATGCTGGTCGAGCGCGCGCTCGACTCGGCACCGCTAGCCGCGCTCGACGAGCAGGGGCGCCAACAGGTCGAGGGGCTCTTGCGTGCGGCGTTGCTGGACGACCCCACACTGGCGGCGATCGTCAAGGATCTAGAGCACCGATCGGGTTGAAGACGCCATGATTTCGCGGTCTAGAGGGGCCATCTGCGGCGTTGGACCTCCTCGAAAGGCCCCTACCCGTTCTAGTCGGTCCGCCTTGCACGCGACCTGGTGGCGCGGCGCGAGGCTCGGTCCGTTATTGGCGAGCGCGGCGCTGTTGCTGACCCGGTGTGGCGAGACCCCGGCATCCGACGCGGATGGCCGCGAAGCGATGGCAGCACCGCCGCCGCTGGAGCTGACCGACAACGCGAACAAACCGATCTCGTCAGACGAGCCAAACCCGCCCGCAACCCCGGCTGCGACTGTGACCGCAACCCGAAGCGAGCCCGGCGCAAAGCGCGTATCCGAGAGCGGCGACGTCCCGGCCGAGCCTCTGCCCGCGGGTCAAGTCCAGATCCGGCGTCTGGTCTACCGCGTCGCCTTTGTCGTGCCCCAACCCTTCCGCGACCGCCGCGCCGTGCTCGCGCCCGTTGCCGGCGAGCTGGTACTGGACGTATCAGACCGTTGGGTCGAGGGCCGTTTCAGCGGCCCGGCCTGGCCGGTGCCCGAGGGCGCGATCGCGCTGGTCTATCGCGATCGCCCGGGCGCGATCGTGTACGACGGAACCGGCAAGCAAGAGCTGGGACCCGGCCGGCTCGCTTCCTGGTTCGAGGGACGCTCGACCGGCAGCTCGAAGACCTTTCTCAGCGTGCGCCGCGAGTACGGGCATAACCGGACCACCAGCGGTCCGGGCGAGCTCGTCTGCACCTTCCTGGCCGAGTGGTCGGCCGGGGAGCGCGACGATATCATGCGCCGCTGCAGCGGTAACGTGCTTCCGCCCGGATTTCGCCTGGGTCCCTGGCGTTCGGAGCTGACCGCGGTGGTTCCGCTAAAGGCCCCCGAGCCCGAAGCAGCCTGGAAGCAACGCCCGCGCGGATTCGCAGTAGCGGGTCCGCGTAACCGTCAACTCATGGATCCGGCCGAGATCGCCGCCTTTTTACCCGGGCGCAGGTCCCGCGCGCGCTCGGTGCAACGGCCGGGTGCCCAATTGCGATTCGCCAATAATCTGAACACCAGTGTCATGGTCATCGTGAACGGCGCGACTCTGGGCTGGGTAGGCGCTGGCGGCGAGCTGCTTTTCCAAGGGTTTGTCCCCGACCGATACCGGGTAGGCGCCGTACGGCCGCTCGGCCGGCTCTGCCATGGGCCGCGCCTGCTGACGCTGCCGGGCGAGATCGCTCTGGGCAAAGCGAGAGGGGAGCAGGCGGCCGAAGGCGCGCTCGAATAGAAGCCTTCTTATGGTAAGCGTTCAGGCCTTGGGCGGCGCGGCGGCCCAGGCGCCCGAAAAAGCGCGGCGCCCAGCCGGGCCGGTGAGGATTGTACTCACGTACCTGACGTTTGTCGGTGGATTCGTGCGAAGCGGAGGGGACGACAGTCCGCGGAGCTGCACGAATCCAGCGGCAATACACAGGGGCCGCAGGCCCCGAGTACACCGGCCCGAGGACGAAAGCCGGTTTTTCGGGATGCATTGGCCGCCGTCGTTTCAGATACCGACTACCCCCCTGAACGGTTGTGTGCCGCGAAATCGTGGCTGCTCAGTGAAAGGAGAAGGACGCTCCAATCGATGTCCAAACCCTTGATAAGAGGTGAAAGGCCCACCCGCGCGGTCCCACTGGCCGTGCGGAAGTCTCCGTCTGCTCTGTGGCAGGTAACGGGCCATAGGGAGAGAACCAGATCTGCTCCGCGAGGAGTAGGGACGAAGTGGTCCGACGGAGACAAGCTCTTTAGGTCTCGGCTGGTGGCCGTCCGGTGCAGCGCACCCGTCCAACTGTTGCGGGTCGCGTGGGGGCAAAAGCCCTCGCTGTCGAAATGTACGTGGGTAAGTTCGGCGTAACCGTTCACGGGGGTTGTTGAACGGCTGATCTGCGCGTGGGACTGGGAGGTC
>CAYVFC010000145.1:0-608 GCA_964450715.1 uncultured Sandaracinaceae bacterium
AAAAGGTGATCGGCTTGGCCCGGAAGAAGTGATCGGCTTCAGCGGAATACGCACAACGACACGCCGTCCGACATGAACTGCCGGTAAGCCCTTACCGCTCTCCCCCGCACCCGGCCAAACTGCAGCAGGACCTGTTCCGTATCCTGCCAGGGCGCCTCTCGCTTTCCCACTGGGACCGCATGCCCTTACCAGGGATAGCTGTCCAGAGACCGCGCCGTGCGTACCAGCCCCGCCCGTAACGGGTTCAGGTGTACGTACCGCAACAGCTCCAGCAGGTACTTGTCTTTATCTACCATGATGGACTTGAAGCGATCCTGGTACAAATGGCCACTCCGCTGGTAGCGCCGATTGAATGCTCCCGCGTACCCGGTCTGCAGCCGCCGCATGAACCTCGACAGCCCCTCCGGCCCCGAGCGTACCAGCAGGTGAAAATGGTTCGGCATCAAGCTCCAGGCGTATATCGCCGTCCCGGTTTCCGGCGCCAGCTTTGCCAGTCGATCGACGAAGTCCTCGAGATCCGCGTCGGACCGAAAGATATCCCGCTTCTCGATCCCACGCGCCATCACGTGTTGCAGAACGCCTTCAGCGTCCAGTCGCGGTCCTCTAGG
>CAYVFC010000145.1:708-19645 GCA_964450715.1 uncultured Sandaracinaceae bacterium
TTTGCCCATATACAGACTGTCAATAACTTAATTCTTAGCCCCGTCCCCTTTTCCTCACGCGCCATCACGTGTTGCAGAACGCCTTCAGCGTCCAGTCGCGGTCCTCTAGGCATTTCGGCAACCTATTTGCCCATATACAGACTGTCAATAACTTAATTCTTAGCCCCGTCCCCTTTTCCTTTTCCGTTTTCCTGGTAACCCCGCCGACCCGCTGACCGATTGACCGACGAAATCTTCGCGATCCGCGTCCGACCGAAAGACCTCTCGCTTCTCGATCCCCAGAGCCATCACCTGCAACGAAACGCCCTCGGCGTCCGGTCGCGGCGCTCTCAGTATGATGATGCTAACCACCCCCAAAAATCCAAACCAAAAATCTTAGTACCTAGCCCCATCCCCGTTTCTTATCCCTTCCCCTTCGTCACCTATCGAACCACATGACCACCCGCACATGGTGCGCATCGCCATGAGCCGTTTTCTGTAGCGCGTCTAGGGTCTTTCGAAAAATCTCATCTTCTATCGATAGGGCCAGAAGCTCTGAAAGCGTAAACCAAGTATGGGCAGTATAATCCTCGAAATCGTCGTCAGCACAAGCTCGCGTAATCGGATTGCAGTCTTCCGGGAGCCCGCGCGGAGGGTGCTTCGCAGGGACGTCTGAACGTATTCCCGCGAGAACGGCAAATACCTTGTAGTTACGCGCATCGTATATGAGGGGCGAGTAGTACGCTTCCATTCGCGGAAAATCGCCGTCGATTACGTACCATTTGCCTTCATCTTCGTCGAATTGTTCGACGAACCAATGGATATCAGTTCCCATATTCCATCACTTCAACAATGCAACCAATGTTTCTAGATCATCATCGAGCGTCTTTCCGTCATTCACCACGAGCGCGCCGACGTCCTCAACTTCCTTTGCTGCACTTCTATTATAGTCCGGAGCGAATAGTATCACGGGTTTCTTCCCCGGATTGAAATCCGGATCATTGATGTACTTATTTTTTACCTGACTACGTTTTCCCTTCTTCTGTCGAGTAATCTCGATAATCGCTTGATCGGTTTCGATATCGATTTCGCCCTTCGCACCCACTTCGCGGTTTGGTCGGTATTTAATGCCGGCGTCGTCAAGTTTCTTTTGAACGGCCTTTTCGAGATCGTCGCCGGACATGTTTCCGCATTTGCCGGCTTTGGCGAGTGCTAGAGGGTCTGTTTCGACCAACGGATCTCCGACGTATACGCGAAATGCGCGTCCGCCCCTTAGCCCAATCGGATCCTGACTCGCATACTGCCCCGCGTCGGAGTCGTAGTAGCGGAAGCGGTTGTAGTACAGGCCCGTCTCCGCGTCCTCGTACTGGCCGGGCCAGCGGAAGGGGCAGGCTCCGGCGTCGCCCTCTAGGTCGCGCAGCTTTCCGAAGGTGTTGATGTTGGCAGACCAGACCGGCTCGCCCGAGTCGTCCAGCATCGAGACCGGGGTGCCCAGGTAGTCGGTGACGATGCTCTGGTTGCCGGACGGGCCGAGCTTGGCTATGGGGGCGAAGCTCTCGGGTTCGAAGAGCCAGGTGATGGGTGCGTCGGGCGTTCCCCTCTCGGGCGGACCGCGCTCAAGGTGCCGGCTCAGCTCGGCTTCGCGCTTCTTGATCAGCGGGTCGGCTTGCCAGAGGGGAGCGGTTTCCGGTTCGGCCCGGGGCTGTAGCTCACCCTCCACCCACTCGTGCAACGGTACATTGCCGTCCCAGACCCAGCGGGTGGTCTGACCGCGGTAGCTCTTGGAAATGCGGCGGCCCAGGGCGTCGTACTGGAAAGTAACCTCGGTTCCGTCCGGGCGGGTGACCCTGGAGAGCATGCCCGCGGCGTCCCACTCGTATTGCCACAGCTCACCGTCGGCCGTGCGCTTTTCCTTGAGGTTGCCCTCGGCGTCATAGGCGTAGCTCGTCACCCGGCCTCTGGGGTCGGTCGACTCCAGTAGCTCGCCCGCACGGCCGTACTTGCGATCTCCACGGTCCTCGCGCTTGAACAGATTGCCCACCGCGTCGGGCATACGCCATTCCACCGTGCCGTCCGGGTAGGCGGCGGAGGCCAGGTTGCCCAGGGCGTCGTGGGTGTAGGTGGTGGGGCCCTTGAGGGCGTCGACCACTCTACGCAGGCGGTCGTTGGGCTCCCACTGGTAACCTACCGCCCGCACCTGCTTTGCACCGCTCCAGATCTCGTGGGAGACCGGGCGGCCGAGCTTGTCGCGCTGCCAGCGGCTTTGTACGCCTCCGGGCAGGCCGCGGGAGACTTCTAGGCCCAGCAGATCTCGCTCGAAGGTGGCTTTCCAGAGGGGTTGGGGCTCGGAGCCGTCGCCGGCCGTTCCGCTTCCCTCTGGGAGAGAGCCCTCACCCCCGGACCCGCTCACAGAGGGAGAGGGGAGAACAGCGCCCTCACCCCCGGACCCGCTCACAGAGGGAGAGGGGAGAACAGCGCCCTCACCCCCGGACCCGCTCACAGAGGGAGAGGGGAGATGGGCGTCGGGCCCGCTGCCGGTGGAAGAGGGGAGATGGGAGCAGGATACGGAGAGTACGTCGCCCATCGGGTTGCGCTCGATCTGGATGGCGGCGCCGAGCGAGCTCTGCATGGCGCGGCGCAGGCCGACCGCGTCGTACTCGGTCGCGACCCAGTGTTCGCCCTGGGTCTCCTTGATGATGCGGCCCAGGGCGTCGCGCTCGAAACCGACCCCGGTCGCGCTGTTGGTGGCCTCGATCAGCTCGCCGTCCGGGCGGTAGGCGTAGCTCTCCTTGGTGCCGTCCGAGTGCTCAACGCCGATGACGCGGCCGGATTTGTCGTAGCCGTACTTGCTCACCAGTCCACTGGCGCGCTCGACCTCGAGCACCTGGCCGGCGGGATCGCGCCGGTATACCCGGCGTATGCCGTCGAAGCCCGACTCGGTATCGACCTCGCCGGTGGGGCCGAGCGCGAAGCGGTAGACGTATCCGTGCTCGTTGACGATGCCGGTGAGCTGTTCCTCGCTGTCATACTCGAAGCGGACGGTCGTGTCGGCTTCGGTGCGCGAGCTGAGCCGGCCCATGCCCCGATAGCCGAAGCGTACGTCGTGGTGCTGGTCGCGGGCGTGGATGATGTTGTCCTCGCCGTCGTATTCGAGCTCGCGCAGGTTGCCGTCCGGCTCCCGCACGCGGGTGACCCGGCCGAGTAGATCGAAGCCGCGGCGCTGCTCGTTGCCGTTCGGATCGGTCGCCGCAACCGGGCGGCCCAGGTGGTCGTAGTGCCAGGCGCTGGTGCCGCCGTCGGGAGAGAATAGACCTGTCAATAGACCGCTGCTGTCGTAACGCACCCCAGTGGCCTGGCCCTGCGCGTCCACGACCGCGCTCAACCGGGCTCCCTGGTAGAGGAACCGGGTGGTGGCTCCCAGCGGATCGGTGCGCTCCAGCAGCCGGCTCTGCTCGTCGTAGTGCCACTTCCACACGCCTCCCAGGGCGTCGGTCGCTTCGAGTGGCCGGTCCGCACCCGGCTTCCCGGGCTCACCGTAGGTCAATAACAGCCGCGCGCCATCGGGAGACGTCGCCTCGGTCAGGTTACCTCGCTCGTCATAGGCGAAAACGGTCAGGTTACCTATCTCGTCGGTCTCCTTGAGCTTCTGGTTGTACTCGTCGTACTCGGTGAGCGTGACCGCTCCCAGCGGGTCCTCGGTCTCGACCACCAGCCCGTTCTCGTGGCGGTAGCGGGTGGTATGGCCGAGCGAGTTGGTGACCCAGGTCTGGCCCGAGGCGACGTCGTAGCGGAGCCGGTGGTCGTAGATGCCGCCGTCGCCCCAGGTGTGGATACAGCGGGCTTTCTCGTCGGAGCCGTCGTACTCGAAGTAAAAGGAAAGCCCGTTGCGGTCGGTCTCCTTGATGAGCAGGTGGTGGTCGTAGGCGTAGCGCGCGGGCTGACCCAGGGCATCCAGCACCTGCACCAGGTCGCCTCGCTCATCATAGCCGTACTGCACGACCACGAAGCGCTTGTTCTGCTCGTCGGGGTGTGGGGCGCTGAGAGCGGTGATGCGGCCGGCGTGATCGTAGGTGAGTTGGATGCTCCGGCCCGCTGTATCGGTGATCTCGGTCAACCGCCCGCGGGCATCGTAGCCGAATCCGATGCGGTCGCGGACCGGGTTGGTGATCTCGACCAGCGCCTGCTCGTTGTTCTCGCGGCCGACCTCGCCAAAGCGGTAGGTGAGCCAGTCCATGGTGCGCAGGCAGTAGCTGCCGCCGAGCTCGCTCGGGTCGCGCAGGAGCGTCAGCCGCTCGGTGCGATCGAAGTGCTCCTGCCCGGGAGCGAGCGGCGGAAAGAAGACGGTACGGCCCTCCTCGTTTCGGTACAGGACCACGTGGTCCTCTATATATAGAGAGCGCTGGTATTCGTGGTGCCAGCCAAAGCCGAGGTCCCCCGCATAGGTCGAGGTGCTCGACCAGGACCTCTTCCAGACAAAGGGAAGGGGCCCTGGCAGCTCCAGATCGGTCTTGTCGGTGAAGACCCGGCCGGTAGCCACGTCCACCGGGTGGCCGGTCACCGTGCAGACGGCGTTGTGCACGCGCTGCCGGCCCCTGTCGCCGAGCTTGAGCTTGTCGGCGACCTTATCCCCCGCGTCGTGCGCCTTTTTGGAGATCTTGCGCATCGCCTTGCCGAACTTGCCCGCACCGCGCTGCGCCTTGCGCACCATCTTGCCGAGCCCACCCAACAGCTTCATCGCCCCGGCGGTGGCCGCGGCGGCAAAGGCGGTGATGGTGGGGGGGCCGCCGATCATCACCGGTGGGCCCATGGGGATGCAGAGCACGGTGCTCACCGGCAGAAACAGCGACTTGCCGGGCTGGCCCTTGGGCCGGGGCGGCGAGGGCATGCCCACGCTCTGGCAGGTCAGCACCTGTAGCCCCAGGAAGCTCTGCGCGTCGCCGTCCACCACCACGGTGGCGCTTCCCATGAAGATCTCCCCCTCGTTGCCCGGAGGCGGCGGGCCGAATGGCCCGCCCAGGGGCAGGTGCGGGGGCAGGGGAACGCAGGCCGTGCCGCCCAAGCCGCGCGGCATGCCGTTGATGTAGACCGTGGCCCCGATCACGGGCGCGTAGTCAAAGGGGTCCATCACCATGCCCACGAAGGGGTTGGGCAGCGGTGTGGGGATGGGCCCGGCCGGGCTGGGGATCATGATGATGTGGATGTCGACCCCGACCACCGGGTCCATGTGCTTGGCGGCGATGGTCACGACGCGCCGCCTTTCGCGCCGCCTTTCGCGCCGCCGTCCCCGGACGCGCCCGAACCAGCACCCGACCCGGACCCGCCCGCAGCCGCGCTCGAGGGGTCAGGGGGACGCCACTCCTTGGTATGGGCGACGAGCGCTATCTCCTGCTCCATCCGCGGTGCGAGCGCCTTGCGGGGGCCGCTCTGGCAGAGCCGCATCAGCCCCAGGCCGAGATAGGGGAAGCTCGAGGTCTGCCGCGTCTCCTCGTCCATCTCGCGCGCCACCTGAAGCCCCGGCAGCCCCGCCTCCCAGGCCTTGTCCGGCTGGCCGCCCTGCTCGTAACTGAACGACGCCAGCCGGTGGCAATCGAGCACGGCGCGCTGGTCACCCAGCTCCGCGGCCATGGGCGCGGTCTGCTCGTACAGCTCGGCCGCCATGATCCAGGCCTTGCCCGCGATCAGCGCCGAGCCGCGCCCCAGGCGCGACTGCATGCGAAGTACCTTGCAGCTCTTTTTCGCCTCTTCGGCGCCCTCATCCTCGCCCTCGGCCGCGTTCGCCTCCGCCGCCACGTAGCGCGCGATGGCCTCCTCGAAGCGCCCCGCTCCCGCCAGCGCCCCGCCCAGCGCCAGTTGTACCGGCACCGCCAGGTGAAACCACCCCTGCGCCGCTGCGATGGGCAGCATCCGCTCTCCCAGGGATAGCGCCTGCGCCAGATCCTGCTTGCCCAGCGCATTGCCCATCTTGACGAACAGGTCTCGGTACTGGCCCCCCGGCGTATCCAGATTGCCCGCCGCCTGGCTCAGCTCCTGCAGCGCCGACGGCATATCGAGTACGGCCTCGGTCGCCCGTACCCGTTTGGGGTCGCTCTCGCAAAGCGCCCGGTAGCCGGGTCGGGTCGCGTCGTCGAGCACGAGCGCCCGCTGCCCGGCCGGCGCCTCGATAGCCCAGCGGTGAAGCCAGAGCTGATAGGCGTCCGGATCGGCCACCGCCTCGGGCCGGAGCACCAGCACCAGATGGCGCACATCGGGCCCCAGGTGCTCCCGGAAAGAGGCGCAGGTACGTACCCAGAAGGCGATGTCGCCCTCCTTTTCCTTGACCCGGGGCGGCTGCCAGCTCGTATCGACCCCGTCCGCTTCCAGCTCCTGCTGACCCTCCCGAAAAGCCGTCACCAACGCCTGCCGCAGCGCAAAGCCGTGCCCGACCGCGTCCAGGAAGGGCGTCTCGAAGCTCAGGAACACGTCCGGGTGCTCCCCGGCCTGCTCGTCCTGCTCCGCGGCCAGAAAGGCCTCGGCCATGCGCGCCTCATCCGGCCGGAGCAGCCAGCACAACACCCGCGCCCGCTCGTCCCCGGCGAACTCGCCCCACTGCTCGGAGAGCGTCTCCAGACGGTCGGCGATGGGGTTCTTACCGGGCGTTACGGTCACGGGTCACCGGTCACGTCGTCATGGGGGTCGCGCACACGGGTCACGGGCCTCGGTTCACGGGCTACCGATCACGAGCCACCGCCCGCGAGTCGACTCCCCCGGGGAAATGGCGGTGCGAGCAATGTCTTACCCTCATCGACCTCGCCGCGGCAAGGGGATCGACCGCGGCCGTGCCGGACTGCACCCAAAGCAGCAATTCGTACGCTAACCGTCCGTGAAGCCTCTGAAACACTTCTCTGGAACCCTCCCCGCTCTCGGCCGCGCCTGCCGCCCGATGCTCCATTGCATCGCCGTTGGCCGCTGCCGGCACCGCTCCTGCAACCGAGCGAATTGGAGATCATGCCTGCCCATGCTATTGACGCGACAGGTATGGACGAACGCGTTCACACCATCGAGGAGTTGAAAACGGGGATCGAGCTGTCGACGGGATCGCGCCACCGGATCATCGTCGTTCGGCCTCCGGCGACCGCTCGGGTGCTGGGCAAGGCCTTTCAAACCAACAAAAGCTTCCTTCTTCCTGGAGCGACGACCGGTATGCGTCGGATCCGCGCTCTGCTGAAAAAGCGCTCCCCGGCTCATCTGCTGGTAGTCGGCCACTGTGACACTACCGGCAAGCACTCGGTCAACGATCCGCTCTCGCTCGAACGCGCGGAGAACGCCCTCGCCTATATCGTCGACGACCCCGAGCCATGGCTCAAGATGTACAAATCCGCGATACCGTCGAAGCGTCGGTGGGGTGCGGACGAGGATGGGATGATGCTACAGGCGTTGCCTGACTACGGAAGCAAGCCCGCGGACGAGGACGCGGTGAGGTGGTTTCAGAGGACCCGCGGACTCAAGGTCGATGGAGACGCCGGGCCGGAAACCCGCGGGAAGCTGATCGAGGAGTACATGGCGCTGGACGGCCCGTCGTTCGAGTCGCTGGGGGTTCAGGTGGACTTGACGGCGCACGGTTGCGGCGAGCATTTCCCTTTGGACGAGGGCGGCCGCAAAGTAGAAGTCGAGGCTGAGGACGAGCGCGAGGACTCGCTCGATCGGCGGGTCGAGTTCTTCTTCTTCTCCCGCAAGCTCGGTATTCAACCACCTCCCCCGGGCCCCAACTCCAAGGCCGATAGCCCCGAGTATCCCGAGTGGCGCAAGATATCCCGGCTCGATTTCGAGACGGTGATCGCCGAGGGGGAGGACGACCTGTTTTTACGCTTCCACATCGATCCCACCCAGCTTAACGAGTACCAGGACTCGTTGCGCCTTTTCAGCACCGATGGAAGCTACGAGATGGTCAAGCTGCTCTCGACCGAGGCCGAGCTGGAGAACGAATACGTGGACGTGGTTTTCACGCGGGTCAGAACCGCGCTTTCCTATTCCCTGGAAATCACCACGCCTGGCACCGATCCCTACCTGCTGTTCGAGAGCACCCCGTTCGCCGAGCTCGACGGCCTGACCGACCCCGATTCGGATTTCGAAGACCCTGACCCGCTCGAGCCCGAGCCCGACTAGACGCCGGAAGGAAAGGGTCAATGGGAAACGGGCAACAACAGGCGACCGAAAAGCGACGGTACGTGAAGCAGCGACCGGCGGGAGACATCAAGGGCTCGACCGTCCACGCCGCAGCCGATAAGCTGCGCTCCATCTATATCTACGTCAACGAAGCGGAGTCGAAGGCGAAGGACGACTTCGAGAAAAAGCAAGGCGGCACAGTCACCTTCGTCGGCGCGAACGGTAACAAGCTGACGGCGCTGCTGATCAAGGCCTATTTTCCCGCAGGGACTTGGTACGCGAAGCTGAGCGACGAACAAGTGCTCGACGAGCTGACCTGCGCTTACCCGCCGGACCAAGACCAGAAGGTGATCGATACCCTCCACGAACGCGCGAAGACCGAGCTACTGATCACCTGGGCCCAGCGCGCGGGCGCGCTGCGGCAGATCGAACGACTGCTGCGCGCCTCCCTTGGTCTGACCATCCGCATCGTCGTCAGCTACGAGCGGGCGGTCGAGGGAAACCCGAAGAGCTTGCCCGAAAAGCTACCGGTTACCGCGGGCGACAACAGCGTGCTCGCCGATCCGGAAGTGGCGATGCTGTACCTGCTCTTCGTGGAGCACTTCGGTCGCGTCCCGATCGATACCAGTCTGGCTCGGGGCGGCTTGACCGAAAAGGAGATCGCCCAGGTCGAACAGGACCGTCCGCAGATCATCGAGATCACCGACTTGTTCGTGCAGGCCTTTACCGAGTTCCAGTCGGCAAAAGGCACCGCCGCCGATCCGCCGCCCGGCCTCGACAGCTTCGACGCCATGACGGAAGCCATCTTCTATCAGCGCTACGCACAAAACGATCTGGCGCGTCGCAACATGCTTGCCATCGGCATCGGCAAGCTGCTACTCCGCTCATCCGATGGCACGACCGAGCTCATAGATGATATCGGAGTGTTGCGACGGGGCGCTAGCAGCGACCACCGACTCTTGTACGATCGATTCGGCGCCGCGGTTCTCGGTTACATGGGCCCTCTCGACACCGAGTACCGCTCCATCGACATGACCAAAGTCGAGCGCGAGTCGTCCATTCCTCGCTTCTCTATTCAGGTGCAGGACGAATCGCTCTATCGGTTCTTAAGATCGCTAGAACAGCAATTTGCCGACCCGGTGCATGAACTCGAGGCGCTAGCCTCTAGTCTGTACAAGCATATCGTATTCATCGCCAACGAGATCGCTCGTAGATACAACGGTGAGATCCGAGAGCGTATCATCGAGTTTGCGCCTATCGTGATCGGCTTTTTCGTCGCCCATGCCGTTGTCGCGCACCTGATTCGACGGGGCCACCCGGCGGCCGCCGCCCTGATGGTTCTGTTGAAGGGTGCCGGTTTACTCTTCGGCATCGATTTCGTACTTATCAACATGAAACGGCTGGCCGACGCCGGCCATCATTTCGCCCGCATCGAGGAGCTCAACCGCTCGACTGAAGGCGAGCCCAAGCTAACCCGGCTTAGCGAACGCCACCTGAGAATGGGAGCAGCTGCCCTACTCGACGCCATGGCCGATTTCATAGCCATGGGCGTGTTGATTCTCGGATCTATCGGCGTCAAGAAGGGAATCGCGCTCCTTCGCGGGATTCAACAGGCAAAAAAGGCGCGTTCGAAACTGACCATCGAAGACAACCGCGTGGTCGAGATAGAGCCCCTCAAGGCCGAGACCACGATTCCCGCCCGCATCGAAAACCCTCTCGAAGCAGAGGCGGGGCTCGAGACTCCGGCCCGCAAGGCCAGCCGGGGCAAGCCCCCGGAAGCACACCCGGTGGAAGAAAGCACGGCGCACATCACCGAGGGACGCCGCGCGGCCGTGCCCGAACAGGCTCCTTTCGAGGCCCAGCGCCCGCGCGCGCTGGACCAAACCCCGGAAGAGTTCGCCGTAAAAAGCAACGAGGCCGCCCAGCGCGAGCTATACGAGGCCTGCAAAGAGGCCGTTCCCCGCCAGCAGGCCTTCATCGACGCGCTTCTGGCCGAGCTCAAGCTCGAAGGTGCCGAAGCGCGCTCCCAGGTCAAGCGAGAGAGCTTTGACGAGTTCCGCGACGGCGTAATCGACAAGACAACGAAACGAAAGAACTACGAAACGGTCAGCGATATGCACGACATGATCCGCGGACGCATCGACGTGGAGAAGCCGGAGCAGGTCGAAATCGTATTCGAAGCGTTAGTAAAGCAAAAAAGGGCCAGTGTAGTCGACCAGGCAGAACCCGACGTTCGAGTTGGCGTAGAAAACGGTTACCCCAGGTATCACATAGACGTGGTCGATCCGAATACTGGAATCGCGCACGAGTGGCAGATCGGAACCAAGGCAACGACGCGCCTATACGAAACTACCGGTATCGACGTCGGAAAGGTCAATATCAAGCCGGAAAACCGCAACATTCACGATGTCGAGTATGACGTCTTCAAGGCTCTCCATGAACCGCCGGAGAAACTCGGTGCCAAAGAGGTGGCACGCCGCAAGCAGCTCGCGGTGGATACCGGTATTCCGGAATACCGGAGAAAAGTCGCCGAGGTCTCCGCCCGTACACTAGAGGAGGACATTCCGACGGGCGAACTAGAGGCTACCATCAAACAACTACACAAGGAAGCATCCGCCATTCTAAAAGACGTGGTTGAACGGTCGGGCGGGGATCCTAAAGGGATCGAGTTCGTTGAATCCTTGCTGCACTAATAGCGTTTTGCATGGGGATAGATCCGTGAAAGGTAAAAAAATATCATCTGAAAAGCTCAAGGGGTACACGATTGACCATAGCACCGACCGCTACGCCGCTCCTTCGCACAGTACCGGTACGATGATCTGCTCGATCGACCCAGGTGATCACGTCAGGTTCTGGACCATGGAATGGGAATGCACCCATTGTGGAAATACTTTTCGGCACTACAGCGCCAAATTCCACGACCTGATGCGCGAGGTGCTCGCCGACAACGGCATCGACGCGAAGTAATGGCGCTCACAGCGTTCAAAACCGAAGGTTCTACGGGTCGGGCTGCGCATTCGGCTCGGAGAAGGTGAACTGGCACTTCCCCTCGGCGATATCCGAGAGCCGGACCAGGCCATTGGGGTCCACTGCGCCGCTGCGAGAGGTACCGTCGGGCAAGCGCACCTCGAACAAAAGACCTTGAGGGAGCGGGCGTTCCGCCTCGTCGAGGATCTCTAGCTCGATCCAGCCTTCCTGGAGCGCATCGAGATCGACGTCGGCCGTTGGCGGTTGCTCCTCGCCTCGCTCCTCGGCGACCCGGAAGTTGTACTGCCCCCCGGGAACCGGGTCGGAGTAATAGTAGGCGTCGGCGCCGAGCTTGCCCTGCTGCGTCTGCTCCTTCGGATCGGTCAGCGCGTACGCGATCCCGCCGACGGGTTGCTGGCGCTGATCCACCACCTCCAGCTCGACGAAGTGGGGCTCTTCGGGCTTGACGGGCTCCGGTTGGTAGAAAAGGGCGGGGTCGGGAGGCCGGGAAAACAGCTCCGGGTCGCTCTCGCCGGATGGCATGGGCCGGTCGATGCGCACCATGGTCAGCCTGCCCCCGAGCTCGTCCATCTCGCGAACCACCTCGGCGACCAGCTCCGGGTCTCGCAGCAGCGGCAGGCGCGCGGCTACCCCCGGGTACCACGACAGGAAGTTCCTGAGCGCGGCGCCGCCCACGCTGCCGGTCTTAACAAAATCCTCCAGCGCCTGCCGGGCCTCGAAGCCGGAGACCCGCTCGAGCCTGTCGCCTCCCGCGATGGTTCGAAGCGGCGCCCGCTCGACCAGGTAGTAGTCGAAGAAGAGCCCCACCGACCAGACGGCGAGCCGGGGATGCAGGGTAGCGAGAACGGCAAATGGATCGATCGGCCCGTTCATGGGAATTCGGCTCTCGTGACGCGAAAAAGCGAGCTCCCCTCCTACCAGGGGTTATAGCGAACCCCGGGACAAAAGCCATATCAGACTCGAAGAACTCTACGATCTCTACGCACACGCCCTCGTCGAGCACCTCCTCGCTCTAGAATAAATACTTACCCTCTAGGTATATTCCTAGATCGGAACCGGTACCCGGAAGGTAGTTGGGAAAGGGATCCTCCAGGGTAGAGAGGAAGTCTTCGGGGTAGCCGACGGCGTAGGCGGCGTCATTTTGGCGGCGATAGATGTTACAGTTCTTGCTGACGGTCACGCCGACCCAGTAGGTTTCGCCTCCTTCGAGCACGGGCAGCGCGCCCGGTATATCCAGGTGATTGCCTAGCCCGGTCATCTCGATCGACGTCCCGGCCACGTAATAGCCCGGCTGGGCGATCGTCGTATTTCCGGGCCCCGGTCTTTGCCGCTCGTCCCAGATGGTCATACGTATTTGAGTGGAGCTCTCATCGCAGGATGTGAGAAGCGTATGTAGAGAAAAGAGCAGGAGATCCTGAGGGACGTATATCGGCACGATTCTCCAGAAGTCCGCACTGAGCGAGGTGGACCCCCACTCGTCGCCGCTAACGTCTTTGTTACCCAAAAACTCGATCGCGCTATCGACGCACTCGCCGTCCCTACACACTTCCCATTCCGTACCGCTCGTAGCCTCGCATTCCGTGGTGTCCCCGTACTCTCCGTTGTACTCGCACTCCTCGAAGGCATTCTGGCCTTCGACGCAATGAGCGGTACCGTAAGCACATCTACCGGCACAGCTGTCCGGGTAGCAGGTAAGGCCATCCGCCGCGCAGTCGGTCGTATCGGTTCCCCAGGCACCCAAGCTGGTACAGGTGTTCATCGTGGCCGGGTCCTCGCACCGGGTCTCGGTATTCGGAACGCAGTCCGCGCAGCGGCCCTCACCGACGCATACCGAGCAGACCCGGTCGAGGTCAAAGCCGCCCGTCGCATCGCACAGCTCGCGATTGTCGCCCGAGCAGCGCGCGCGCCCCTCGGCGCACTCGCCACCGCAAGCCGCCCCGTTTCCCGGGTCGAAGCAGGTCTGACCCCAGGCCCCGTTGTCCCGGCAATCGTCCGTGACCCAGCGCTCGTCCATGCAGGAGTACAGAACCTGCCCCTCACAGAAGGAGTCGCCCGTCTCGCACTCGCCCGATCCCACGCCATCGTCCGCGTCCGCGTCCGCTCCCTCCCCGGCACCGCCCCCCGCGCCTCCGCCCGCGGCAACACCCGCGTCGCTTTCCCCCGCGCCCTCGCCCTCGCACTCGCATTCCTCGCACTCTCCCCCTCCCCCGGAACCGACCCCCCGCTCGGGGCTCGTCTGCGAACCGCAGACACTGACCAGCAGCGCAATTGCCAACCAAACGCCTCGAGCAAGACCTCTCATACCTCTCTCCTAACCCTTCCGGCCGCTAAAAGCCATCGCTGGTCATCGACCGCGGGCCGATAGCCGATAGCCGTCCTGCCGCTCGATATTGCGGGCGGTCACGGTTTGCAGAACGCCTCCGGCCTCCGTTCGCAGCCCTCTCGGTATACCGAGAGTTTCTCCCCGCATACGGAGGACAAATAACCGAAATGTTCGCCCGGTCCCCTCATCCTCATCCCATTGAGCCTAGCCATTTCGCTATTCCTTTCCGCTATGAGCTACAGTAACCTCTGGACCTTCATCCAAAGAGAAATCTCGCCGTATTGCTCGGCTGTCATACCAATGCCCGTTGTGAGACTGAACGGTGATTGGAACTCCAGCCCGCCCTCTCGATAGCTACCCGCGGCGGTGGATTGGTTCAGATAGACCTTTGGGTTCTGACCGGCATATTTCGCGACGTACGCGACGATCCAGTACAGCGTGTTTGCGGTGAGTTGTATGTCGGCCGGCAGGGAGCTCGTCCGAGGGTTGTAGTTTTCATCATTTGCGATGGGGCCAAAGCGGACCGTCGAATTGACCAGCGCCGCAGGTTCTCCGCCAACGTTTTCATGTAGCCCGAGATAGACATCACCTCCGACGGAATCCGATGTCATAAAGATTCCGAGTCCGAGCAACTCGACCGCATAATCGGGGGTCAACACCGGTTGTGCATAGATGTAGTTATTCGAAAGACCAAGAGTGGCTTCCCCGGTGCCGGAATTATTACCGATATCGTCTGGGGGATTGGGAACGCAGGCGCCGTCACTACAGTAGAAGTCTGGCGTCTCGCAGCTGTCCCCGTTCTGGACGTATGTGCCCGTGCTGTCGCAGATCATGGGCGTCTGGTCGTTGCACATACCCCGCCCTTCTGCGCACTCGCCGCCGCAGCGGTCGTCCAGACAGGTGTAACCGTCCGGCGCATTGAGGGCGTGACAATCGGTTGCCAACGTCGACCACCTGCCCGAAACGGTACAGCTTCTGAGATACCGGCGGTCGGGATCGCACATATCGGGACCGTCGGGAACGCAGTCCGCGCAGCGGCCCTCACCGACGCATACCGAGCAGACCCGGTCGAGGTCAAAGCCGCCCGTCGCATCGCACAGCTCGCGATTGTCGCCCGAGCAGCGCGCGCGCCCCTCGGCGCACTCGCCACCGCAAGCCGCCCCGTTTCCCGGGTCGAAGCAGGTCTGACCCCAGGCCCCGTTGTCCCGGCAATCGTCCGTGACCCAGCGCTCGTCCATGCAGGAGTACAGAACCTGCCCCTCACAGAAGGAGTCGCCCGTCTCGCACTCGCCCGATCCCACGCCATCGTCCGCGTCCGCGTCCGCTCCCTCCCCGGCACCGCCCCCCGCGCCTCCGCCCGCGGCAACACCCGCGTCGCTTTCCCCCGCGCCCTCGCACTCGCATTCCTCGCACTCTCCCCCTCCCCCGAAACCGACCCCCCGCTCGGGGCTCGTCTGCGAACCGCAGGCATTGACCAGCAGCGCGATTGCCAACCAGACGCCTCGAGCAAGACCTCTCATGCCTCTCTCCTACCGCTGCTCCTATTTTTGAACCTTGATAAATAGCGTGACCTCGCCCGTAGAGGGCCCGGTCGCACCCGGAGACAAATCCGCTGGGACTCCGTAGGGTTGTATTCCTATACGAAAATCGCCGGCCGGAGACGCTTCGTCGACGTAAATACGTACGTCGGCGGAAGGGCCCGCAGATATTTTCGCTACGATCCAGTAGCGCGTCCCCGCTACCAAGTTGACGTTAGCGGGATCGCCGTACATACGAGGTTCTATATTGAAGCTGTCGGTACCGATGGGAAACTCGGTCGTACGGTTGATGATCGCGCTCGGTTGACCGTCGCTATCCTCGTGCAGTGACAAATAGGCATTCCCGAATACCGAGTTCGGTGTGGTCCGCATTCCGAAAGTGACCAGGACCACATCCTCCGTGATTTCGATAGGCTGAGCGACGATATCATCATCGTACAGTTCTAATTCGTAGGGGCTCGTTCCCGACTCGCCGATTTCGGCCGGCGAGTTATCGATGCATTGCCCATAGGTCGGGCTGATTTCTTCTTCGTCGCAGATCTCGGGAGGACTAACACTGCAGATCTCGTAGTTGTACCAGGCGCCCTCGCTGTCGCAACGCTGCGACTGCGCCGTACCCGCACACCGATACTCGCCCGCGACGCAATCGCCCTGACAGTACCCACCCACGCCGTTTACGCCGCCAAAACACGTCGAATCCACGCACAAAACGGAGGAGCCCCAGCGATCGCCGCTACAGGTGAACTGCGCGGTCAGGCCGTCGCACTTGGTCGCGTCATTTACGCAATCCACGCACTCGCCGTCGTCGATGCACACGGTACACGTTTCGACGAAGTCGAAGTTCCCGCTCTCGTCGCATACCTCGCGGTCGTCCCCCGAGCAGCGCGCGCGGCCCTCGGCGCACTGGCCGCTACACGTCGCCCCGCTGCCCGGGTCGTAACACGTCTGCCCCCAATCCCCGTTGTCCCTGCAATCCTCCGTGACCCAGCGCCCGTCTACGCAGGCGTGCAGGACCTGACCCTCACAGAAGGAGTCGCCCGTCTCGCATTCTTCCTGCCCCACGCCCGCGTCCGCGCCGTCTCCGGCATCGACCGCCTCTTCCCCTATAGCAACACCCGCATCGCTCTCCCCCGTGCCCTCGCACTCGCACCCCTCGCCCGCTCCTCCTGCGTCGGAACCGACCCCGCGCTCCGGGCTCGTCGCTGAACCGCACGCGCTGGCCAGCAGCGCGACCGCCAGCCAAACGCCTCGTACGGGACCCATCATGCCTCTCTCCCATCGCTCTCTATCTACGATCTGACCGACCACTTTCTACCCGATCAAAAGGCAACGCACTACCGTTCTTCCCAAACTCGCGACCGGCTTCGGACCCAGACAGGTCCCGTTTCTCGGCGCTTCACGCCATGCCCGTTCGTGGCTCGCCTCCGGCCCGCCTTCGCCGCCCTCTCGGTATATCGAAATCCTTCTTCCTCATGTGCAGACGGCAAACAACTTAAATCTTAGCCCCGTCCCCTTTCGTACTTTCGTACATGTTGCTTGTTCGCCCCCCCTCGTTCGGTCCCCCTCGTTCCGTTATCGGTACCGTCCCCTGTTTTTGGGGTGTTTAGGGTGGCGTAATCTGTAACAGAAAGACGTCGGATTCGCCGGCGTTCTCGAAGCCGGGCCACGCTCCCCATGTCAGGCCCGTCAGCAGGATGCGGCCCTGTGCATCGAGCGCTAGACCATGGACACTATCTTCTTCCGGCGTTCCGTAGAATTGCGACCACTGTCGTGTTGCCGTGTCGTCGCTCTCCAGCCAACGCGCCACGAAGACGTCGAAATCTCCAAACCCTGTCTGTCCATCCACCGTGCCTCCCAGGGTGGACGCGGATAGCAGTTGTCCCTGCGCATCCAACGCCAGACAACAAATCGCTCCCCCGCCGATAGTCTCGGACCATATGAGGTCTCCGTCGCTGTTCCACTTATAAACGAAGGACCCGGAACCCCCACCGACGTATATTTCATCATCGGAAGCGATCACGATGGACAAGGCCATGGACGCATCCCACTGCCGGCTCCATAAGACATCGCCGCTCGGCGAATGCTTGGTCACGAACGCATCTTCATTGCCATTGTGCCCGCCGGCGTCTGGCAGTTCTCCGGTCACGTAGCCAGCGGTGTAAATGTTGCCTGCGGCATCAAGCGCAAGCGCCTGTACCCGGTCGCGACCGTCTGTTCCCCATTGGGTCGACCAAATGACGTTCCCCGTCGCATCGAGCTTCGAAAGAGCGAGGTCTGCTCTGCCCGCATTGGGAGCCGCAAGGTCGCCAAAGGTGCGTCCCCCCACGTAGATGGCGCCGGCAGCATCGATTGCGATGGCGCCGATATCATCCTGACCGGCGAGCACACCCCAGCGCTTGGCCCAGAGCCGCTCGCCGCCTGCGTCGAGCCGCATCACCAGCACGTCGCCCGGTTCCGTGTCATCGGGCCCAGTGGAGGTTGTGGCGTAAGCAGCCACCACGAAGTCACCGTTGGGTGCCCGCGCGATGACGTTCATCACGGGCGTGGCGCCCGCTTCCCAGTAGCGTATCCAATTCTCTTGCGCCCCGAGCCCCTTGGAAAGCACGAAGAGACGCGTCTGTACCGGGCTGGGACGATCGAGCAGACCGTCCGCAACACCTACTATCAGTACTTGAGATCCATCGCCCGCGGCCACCGCACTGCCATCGTCCTGAGCCGATGACCCCCACTGCCAGACAATCGCCCCCGGGTCCGAAGTGGCGCAGCGTTCTGTGTCAACGCAGCCCGCCGGCCCGCAACCCACCCAATCGGACCACTGCCCACAGTCCTCGTCGCCCGTAGCTCTGCACTCTCGTTGTTGCCCCCCCCTCACACTCCCAAATGCCCGGCTGGCAGTCACTCGGACAGCATTGCCCGATGGTTGGTACACAGACCAGACCCGCCTCGCAGGGATCACCCGCGCAGGCATCGGCAATACATTGCCCATCGGCGTCGGGCGAGAAGCCCGTCGCGCAGGCTTGACAGTCCTCACCCGAATAGCCGGTCTCGCATTCGCATTGTCCATCGAGGCACTGGCCATGCGGTGCGCAGTCCAGCAGGCAACCGCCATCTATCGCCGCGTCGAGACCGGCATCCTGAAGCTCGCCGCCGCCTCCCCCGACGCTTCCAGCGTCTTCACCCGCGCTACCGCCCCGCGCTGAGCTGCCAGCGGCGCCTCCTCCGGCACCATCGCCGCCGCCTCCAACTATACCGCCGCCTCCGGCATAGCTACCCGCGACGCTACCCCCTGTCCCTCCTGGTGCCGATTCTCCGCCATCAGAGCCGCAAGCCGCGCAGACATAGAGCATCAAGTACGCTAAGGACTTTCGGCCGGATCGCATTCTTATCGCTCGCTATCGGAAAACCTTCGGGGCATTTCGTGTCTCTCGCCTCGGCGTTCAAGGGGAGATGACGGCGAGAAAGGCGTCACCCGAGTCGGTAAAGGCGAATCCGGGAAAAGTCCCGTAGGTGACCCCGACGACATACACCGTACCGTCGTCCGCGACATCCACATCGTATGCCTGATCGGTATTTTCGACGGTTCCTAGGTGTTTGGTCCAGACGACCGTACCATCCGCGTCTCGTTTCTGTACGAACCCGTCGGTGAACCCGAGGTGCGCGCCCGGCTCGAGGTCCACGTTGACCTCCCCGACCACGTAAAAACCCCCGTCCTCAGCCGCCGCTACCGCGCGTGCATAGGCGACGGAGTTCTCGCCGAGCTGCTCGGTCCACAGAACCGTACCCTCGCCGTTCAGCTTGCTTATGAAAGCCGAACCTGTTCCCGTGCCGCCCATGTCGCCGCCCGTCACGCCTACGACGATGATCTCTCCGCTCTCTAGCAACGCTATTCCGGCGCCCACATCCCGCTCGCCGGTCCCCCATACCGCAGTCCAGGACTCGTTTCCATCCGTATCCATCTTGCGGCAAA
>CAYVFC010000146.1:0-19253 GCA_964450715.1 uncultured Sandaracinaceae bacterium
GCGCGGCGCAAGTTCAAATACAGGGGGCTCAAAACCTCCCGGTCACGGCACTAGTGGCGGCGCTGTCGGACAGCGACGCCCAGGTACGCGCCGCCGCCGCCACCGGCCTGGGCGAGGTGGGGACCAGGGGGTCGCTCGATACGCTCTTCCACGCGCTGGACCGGGGCGTGATGGAGTGCGCGACGGCCATCGGCAAGATCATCCCGGCCGACCAGCTCGACCGCCTGCTGGGATACCTCGATCGCGTACCGTTCGGTTCGCTCAGCCCGGCTTTCGACCAGGTGCTGGCCAGGGAGGACGTTTCCGAAAAGGCCAAGCTCAAGGTCATCGCCGGACTGGGAGACATGGCCACCTCCGAGATCAAAGGCTACCTGGTGGACTACCTGAGCAGCGTGGGCGAAAACGCCCCGCCCGCCGTCATTCGCGCCGTGCGCTCCACCATACAACTCATCGCCGACTGAAAGGATATCGCGTCATGACAGATTCATCGTCGAGCTCCCGGCAACAGCAGCAGGCGCAGGTCCGCTCGTTCGCGTTTCCGGGCGGACGACGGTTCTGGCTCGCTGCCCTAGAAGTGGTTTTAAGACCACTTCTACCAGCGGTAGCGACCGTCGTGATGATGGGTTGCGGATCCGCCCCGTCCGCCTTTTCTGCCAGCTTCCCGGATAACGAAGAGAGATCGATCCGCAACCTATTGGCCCGGGTGCAGGCCGCGCCGGCCAGACCCTCCCGAGCCGTCGCCGTGGGTGTCGCTACCGATCCGGCACGGATCTACGCCTTCGACATGCAGGCCGAAAAGATCCTGTGGCAGGACGCCACCGATACCTGGTTCACCCCCGTGGTGGCCGGCGACTACGTGGTCGCCCAGGAGAGGCGGGGGGTGGTCGTACGCGGTCTGATGGACGGCAAGGTCGTGCTCAACCTGACCGACCCCTCGCGCTCCCTCAAGGGCGCCGACGCCTCGGGCGGCCTGATCGCAGTGGTGCTGGGCAAGGACTCCGGAGACGGCAGCGGCTACGAGGTAGTGGCCGCCCGCAACGGCTCGATCATCTGGCGCCGCGATCTCTCCTCGGTGGCCGGAGTCCCGGCGGTAGCCGGAAACGTCGTGGTCGTACCCTGGAACCACCAGTACCTCTCGGCCCTGGACGGTGTGACGGGCGAGGAGGTGGCCCGGATCCGCGTTCTGGATACGGTGGTGGGACACGCCTTCATCGACCGCGGCACACTCTACGGCGGCAGCACCGATCAGGTTTTTCCCGTCAGCCAGGCGCTGGCGGCCGGCACCGTCAACAGCGGTCCCCATTACCTGCTGCCCGAGAAGAAGGTCCCCGGCCAGCCGCTGCTGCTGGCCGATGCCTACGCGCCCGATCCGGTTCCCTCGCCGGACAGCGCCCGGCACCACATTCAGTTCGGCTGGCTGCCGGTAGCAGGCGGCCAGACCGGGCTGGGGCTGGAGGACGACACCATCTACCTGGTGTTCTATCGCTTCGTCCTGGCCTTTGAACCGGACACCTTCGAGCTGCGCTGGATCTATACCAATCCCGAGGATCTGGTGGGGATGAGAGTGCAGCCCGGCGGCGTGCTCTTCGCCGACGAGGCCGGAGAGATGGGACTGCTGTCCGCCAAGAGCGGCACCCTGCACTGGAAGGGGAGCACCGGGCTGCGCAGCCAGGTGATCAAGTTCGCCGCCGGGGCCAGCGCGGTGTCGGCCGGCGGCGGTAGCGAGCAGGCGACCGGCCCGCTCGCCGAGCAGTTGCTGACCGCGGCGCAGCACCCCGACGCCAGGCTGGTACCCATCCGGTTGATGCTGGTCGATCTGCTGGCGGTCCTGGACGATTCCGCGTCCACCGCCGGTCTAATCGATCTATGCGAGAACCGGCGCAACACGCCGCCGGTGCGTGAGGCCGCCTGCAAGGCGCTCGGTAAACGCGAGGTCGGAGCCGAGCACGTGCTGGAAGCCCTGAAGCAGCACGCCGCTTTCCTGGAGGGCACGACCACCCCGCCGGTGGGCTCGCTGGCCAAGGCGGCCGCGCGGCTCAAGGAGTCGCGAGCGGTGGGTCTGCTCATCGCCCACCTGCGCGATCCCAACACCCCGTCGGCCGACCTCTCCCCCTTGGTAATAGCCCTCAAGGAGCTGAAAGATCGCGCGGCGGTACAGCCGCTGATCGACTTCCTGCGCATGTACCACGCGGATACCCCGGACGATCAGGTGACCGCGGCACTGGGGGAAACGGTCGACGCGCTGATCGCTCTGAGCGGCCCGGCGGCGGTCGAAGTGCTGACGGAAATCGCCTCCGACCAGCTCGGCAATCCGACCGTACGCCAGCGCGCTCGCCAAGCGCTCGACGCGATAGAAAAAGCAAAGCAAGAAGCCGAGAAGAGCGACGCCGAACGGCAGACCGAAATGGAGAAACAGGCCGCGGCCCAACAGGAAGAAGCGGCGGAGCCCGCGGCCCCGCTGGCACAATTCCTCTCCAAGGCGGCTATCGAGAAGACGCTGGAGCCCGTGAGCGACCAGTTGCAGGCCTGCCTGGCGAAGGACGCGAAGAAGCTGCGCTCCGCCCTCTTGCTCATGGTGATCCACCGGGGCGATTTGATCTCGATCCACGTGCAGCCCGCCTCGCTGCAGAGCTGCATCGAGCCGCTGGTCCGCTCCCAGAAGTTCCCCATCACCAAGACGGCCAAGGAGCGCGTCAGATTCGCCCTCGACGCCCGCTGATCCCCGTCCCTGACTGTCATTGAAAGTGCACTGTCATTGAGAGCGTAGCGAGAAACCTCCTCCTTCTCCTATGCGACATCCTCGGTCGAGGAGATTTCTCCGGTTGGTCGAAATGACATGAAGAACGAGATCCGCTCCGGCACGCGCGGCCTGGAGCTGCATCACTGGATCCTGATCGGCATGGCGCTCGGCGCCCTGGTGGGGTTGCCGCTGAACATCCTGGCCGAAAGGGGAAGCCTGGACCCGTCCTGGCCTCGAACGGTCGCCTTCTTCGGCCAGCAACTGGGCACGCTCTTCCTGCGGCTGCTGCAGATGGTGGTGGTGCCGCTCATCGGCTGCTCGCTGATCACCGGGGTGACCGGACTGGGCGACCTGGGGCGGCTGGGCAAGCTGGGAGTGATCACCTTCGCTTATTATATATGCACCAGCCTGTTGGCGATCACCACCGGCATCGTCTTGGTAAACCTCATCCGGCCGGGAGCCGGCGCTCTGCTTTCGGACCTCTCCTCCGGCGCCGAACCGACGGCCGCGCTGCCCGAGGCGCTACAGGCCGAGCAGTCGATCGGCGAGGTGGTCTGGAACCAGGTACTGCGCATGATCCCCTCCAATCCCGTCGCGGCAGCGGCCGCAGGGGACATGTTGCCGATCATCTTCTTCTCTCTGCTGCTCGGCATCTTCATCAGCATCACCGGCGGCGAGTCGAGCCGCATCCTGGCCCGTTTCTTCCGAGCCGGATTCGAAGTGATGATGCGCATCACTCTCTTCGTCATCCGGCTGGCCCCCTTCGGCGTCTTCGGCTTCATGCTGCACGCGGCGGCGGGCAAGGGGCTTTCGGTCTTCGCCGATCTGGCCCTCTACATGCTCACCGTCTTCGGCGCCCTCTGTTTCCACGCCGTGCTCACCCTTCCCGTTTTACTCTTGATATTCACCGGCCGCTCCCCCCTCGACTTCGCCAGGGCCATGTCCCCCGCTCTGCTGACCGCCTTCAGCACCGCCAGTAGCAACGCCACGCTGCCGCTGACCATGGCCTCGGCCGAGAAACGGGCCGGCCTGGACCAACGGATCGGCTCTTTCGTGCTGCCGCTGGGCGCGACCGTGAACATGGACGGGACAGCGCTCTACGAGGCGGTGGCCGTGCTCTTCATCGCCCAGACCTACGGCATCGACCTCACCCTCGGCCAGCAGGTGCTGGTCGCCTTCACCGCGCTGCTGGCCAGCATAGGCGCGGCCGGCATCCCCCACGCCGGCCTGGTGATGATGGTCGTCGTCCTCAACGCAGTCGGCCTTCCTGCCTCGGCCGTGGGCCTCATCCTCGCCGTCGACCGCGTGCTCGACATGTGCCGCACCGCGGTCAACGTCTGGTCCGACTCCACCGCCACCGCCGTAGTCGCGGCCCGAGCGCCGAACGCTGCGGATCAACCCTGATCGGTCACCCGTCGGTCCGGAGGAGGAAAAAGCTCAGTGCGACGAATGCTCGCGGCCGTCGTCCAGCTCGTGTCCCGGCTTGCCCATCACTTTCTTCCGGCACTGTTCGCACAGATAGGCGATACGGCGCAGCAAGCCCGTCTTCGGGTCCACCCATTCCTCGACCGTCGTGGCCTGCTCTCGGCACTCGGCGCACAACGCATTCGGGGAGATCTTCCGCTTCCGCATGAAAGGAACCTCGATCGATCTTATTCTACATATACAGTGGTCAGAAAGATACCATCGGTCGAAAAATTACCTTTCCATTCATGACCGATCTGTGAGCGGATGAGGCAGGAAAGCGCCTGAGCGACCACAACACACCACGGTGTAGGCCGCGACTTATCCGGACGGCGAAAACCACTTGTTGTCGGGTGGTTGCCGGGGTTTTCTCGGAGAAAAGTGAGTAGATCCTGTCTCACAAAGTCTTCCACGTCGCGCTCCGAGAGGCGGCTGAAAGGCTTTATGAGACAGGATCTGGTAAAATGGAAAACCTGAGGAACCGGACAAATGAGCGCCTCGAATATAATTACGGATATCTCGTTCATAGCCGTCTTCCTTCTGCTTGGAACTGCGGTCCGCAGCAAAATTCCCATTTTGGAACAGTTGGTACTGCCGGCTTCGGTGATCGGAGGCGCTCTCGGTCTACTGCTGGGCGGCAACGGGCTCGGATGGATACCCATTTCGGACTCGATGTCCGACTATGCGGCAGGCCTAATCGATCTAGTCTTCGCCGGTCTCTTTATCGGTAGAACCGTGCCGGCGTTTCGCACGATGGCGAAGCGGGCGGGGGCGCAAGCCGCCTATGCGTATTTCAATATCGCCGGACAGATCGCCATCGGCCTGCTGGTGGTCGTCGGCTTCGGCGCGGCGGGCATCGCCCTGCACCCGATGTTCGCCGTTCAGCTGGCCGCCGGCTTTCAGGGGGGGCCGGGCACCGCCACAGCCCTGGCGCCCATGATAGAGAAACTGGGCTGGTCGGCCGCCGAGTCAGCTGCCGTGGGAGAGGCGTGCGCGGTTTCCGGACTGCTGTTTTCCATCCTGATCGGCGTGATCCTGGTCAATTTGGCTGTCGCACGCGGGTTGTCCACCAGGGGATCCGGGGACGCGAGCCGGACGACCCGCGCGGCCACTTTTGTCGCCCTGGACGAACGCAGAGAGATCGGTCGCGAGGTAACCACCCCCGAGGCGGCGAGCAGCCTGGCATTCAACTTCTGCTTCATGGCGCTCGCCGTTCTCGGTGGGAAGCTGCTCTGGTCGGGGATCGCCTTCGCCGTCCCCCCGCTGAAGATCCTCCCCACGTTTCCCTTCGTTCTGGTGGCCGGCCTGCTCGTACAGACACTCCTGCAAAAGGCCAAGCTCGATTCGCTCACCGACAGAAAAACGATAGAGGCATTGTCGACCTTCGCCCTCGATATCCTGATCGTGGCCTCGCTGATGTCGATCGAGCTCAGAGCGGTGGCCGCGTATGCCCTGCCGCTGGCGGTCATGATGGCGCTCGGGCTCGCGTTCAACCTCTGGCAGTTCGCTTGGCTCGCCCCCCGCATCCTGCCCGGAGCCTGGCTGGAAAAGGCGCTCAGCGAATGGGGTCAGAGCACGGGCTCGACTCCGCAGGCAATGCTGTTGCTGCGAATGGTCGATCCGAGACTCGAGACCGACGCCGCCGAGGCATTCGCCCTGAAGATATTCCTCTTCACGCCGGTGGTATTTCCGCTCACAGTAGCGCTCATGCCGGCCATGGTATCGCGGGGCCCCGGTTTCTTCCTCATCGTCTACTGCCTGGCCATGGTGGTTATTCTCGGCCTGTGCAGGGCGCTGACCTGGCAGAGGAACGAGCGGCGATCGCTACGAGACAGCGGCTGACCTCGACCGACCCCGTCGCCGGAGGTCGACCGGCCTGGCGTGGGCGTCCGTCCGCTCGCAAGATCCGAAACGCCTCGATACCGCCGACAGATCGTAACCGTTCAGGGGGGGCAGTGCTGTCTGAGACGACGGCGGCCAATCCATCCCGAAAAACCGGCTTTCGTCCTCGGGCCAGCTCGTCAGGTACAGGGAGTACCATCCTCGCCGGCCCTGCGGGCGCGCTCGGTATTTCGGGCGCCTTGGCCGCCGCACTGTCCAAGGCCTGAACGCTTACGACAGATCCGCCGCTCTCGCCCGTTTTTGCTTTCTGTCGTACAATACGGCTTCTCTTACCGATCGCGGGGAAAGAGCCATGCGGACCTTACTTATCGCTATTCTACTGCTGGCGGGCGCCGGCTTGATCGCCGCCGGCTGCGAGCACGACCTGAGCAAAATCGCCCCGGCTGGGGATGAGCGGGACGGAGGCGGCTCGGGCTCGGGCGGGCAGAGCGGCTCCGGCGGCGAAAGCGGTACGGGCGGTTCGCCCGATGAAAGCGGTACGGGAGGAGAGAGCGGAGGCGGAGGCGATATCAGTTGCGAGCCCGGCAGCTCGCAGCCCTGCCTCTGCCCGGAAGGCGCCGAGGCGGAGCAGCATTGCCAGCCCGACGGTTCCTATGGGCCCTGTCAATGCGAGCCGAGTGCGGGCGGAACCGGCGGCGACGGCCAGGCGGGAATCGGCGGGCGCAGCGGCGTTGGCGGTATAGGCGGTATAGGCGGTGAAGGAGGCGACGGCGGCGTCGGCCCGGTCGGCGGAAGCCCCGGTGACGGGATCATATGCGAGGCAGACTGCATCGGAGATACGGCGGTCGAGTTGTGCATGCAGTACTGCAACATGTTCTGCGACAACCTGGAGCGCTTCTGCGACAGCTCCCGCTGTCCGGCCCGAGATATTTTCTGCGCCGCGGACGGAACCATCACCCAGACCTGCCTGTCCAGCTGCAACGACGGAGACGTGAGCTGCACGCGCGCGGTCTGCGAGTTCGAAAAGACCTTCAGCTGCGCGGACTACGCGCAGTACTGCCTGAACGGCGACGCGACCTGTGACATGGGTGGAACCTGCCGCGATACCTGCAACACCCCCTACGACATGGAGTGCGACGACGGGGGCGAGGGCTCGCTGTACAGCACCTGCGCCTGGGGTACGGACTGCAGCGACTGCGGTCCTCGGTACGGCGATCCGCCCCCTTGCTCGGCCATCGGCTGCGATTGCGCCAGCAACGGCGATTGCTGCGGCTGGCACTTCGGCCTCACCTATTGCGTTGACTTCGGGGACGGATTCCGTAACTGCTACGCCACCTGCACCTCGCCGGGCAGCGGCGAGTGCGACCCGGGATTCGAGTGCGTCTACGTGGAGTCCACGTATATCTGCGCTCCCGTGGCTTGAGCGCGGAAAAGCGGCCAGGCGTCTATCGCCAACGCGCCCCGAACGCGAGCGAAACGGAGCGACGATGACGCGGCTCGAAACGTCAGAGCAGGGCAATCGGGAGAAGCTCCCGGAAGGTGGTCCGGAAGAACATCCGGCAGAAAAACCGGGAACCGAACCGGACGAGAGGTCGGAAGAGCAACAGACCTCCTCATCCGTCCGCTGCCCGGTCGACGGTCACGAGGGCGTGGGATGCAACGAGGTGTGCGTCCCCCTGGAAGGCATCGGCATGTGCGGCCGACCAGCGCCCCACGCGAAAAAGAAGCGCAGGCGCTGACCGGGAACGGCGCCTCCTCTACCCCCTCCCCCTTGACAGAAACAGTAATAAATACGGTGGTTTATTCACTCGACCCGACGTACCGGTGGAATCCGGAGCCCGATCGTCTCCGACCGGTCGGTAGTGAACGCGGACCGGATTTGCCCGAAAGTTGCCCGTGCGCCCCCGATGGTGGCTCTTATTGCGGATGCAGTCTGTGTTATCCCTGTCCTGGAGCGGACAATCGCCCTACCGGGCTGAGTCGATTCTCGACCGGGTCGCGGTTGCGCGATTGTACGGCGGAGAGCTACTCAAAGAAGACGACGAGGACGGAACATTGCTGGACTGGTTTCTGGAAGTGCTGACGGGCTCACCTGACCTGAGCGACGATTCGCAGGCGATACGGGCACGGCGCGTCCTTTCGCTGGCAGCCATCCTGCTCGCGCTCTGGGCTGGCTGGGGTTGCCCGGGCAAGCCGAGCGGGCCCACCATAGGCCGATTGCCTGTCATCACCAGCGAGGATCCGCAGGCCGAGGTCGAGATACGAGAAGCGCGCGAGCTGCTCGATCGGGGCGATATCGCGGAAGCCGAGAAGCTGTACCGACGGTTTTTAGAGCAGCGCCCCGAAGATCCGCTGGTTCCGGTGGCAAACCTGGCGCTGGGGCGCATCGAGCTGGCCAAGGGACGGGTGGACGAGGCGCGCACCCTCTTCGCCAAGGTCGCCGCCCATCCCGATCCCTCGATATCGGAGCAGGGACGCTTCTACGACGCAGTGGCGGCCCATTTGCAGGGAGACAACCGGCTGGCCATAGCCACGCTCAAGCCCATGCAGGGTCGCACCATCGATCCGGCCGACACCGCCCTGCTGCTGCGCACGCTGGCGGCCGCCTCCGAAGCGATCGGCGACTACCTGGGAGCGCTGGAGACGCTGGACGCGCTGGCGACAGGAGCCGTACCGGAGAGCGACCGCAAGGAGGCCGTCGCGGAGATCATAGCGATAGCCGCCGGCAAGGCTACCGCGGAACAGATCACCGCGGCGTACAAGGAGCTGGACCGCGAGGGAACGGCCTGGCCTCACGTAGCCAGGCGCGCCCTGCGCGACGCGGACGGGGCCGGCGACGTCGAGCGCATGAACGAGATCCTCGAGGACATTCAGGACGAGGACGTGGAGCTGGACGAGGAGCTGCAGGCGTTGGCGCTGCGCGCGGCGCGTCCCACCGAGGCCGACCCCCGGACGATCGGCGCCATTCTCTCCCTGAGCGGGCGCGCGAGGAAGGTGGGCGAGCAGTCGCTACGTGGATTGATGCTGGCCGCCGGGCTCCCTCCCCAGGGACCGCCCGACCCCAAGGCGGCGCAGCTCGTTTTCAGGGACGACGGGGGCGATCCGGAGCGGGCGGTGCAGGCCGTCAACGAGCTGGTTTCGGCCCACCGGGTGGTGGCCATCGTCGGGCCCATCGAAGCGCGGGCGGCCGCGGCCGCCGCTCAGCGGGCGCAGGAGCTGGGCGTTCCCCTCATCGCGCTCACGCCCGCCGCCGACATCGCCCGTACCGGGCCGATGGTCTTTCGCCTCTTCACCGCGCCGGAATACGAGTTACAAAGCCTGGTCGCGTACGCGGCGGGCGCCGGGGCCAAGCGCTTCGCCGTCTTGCATCCCGACGCCCCCTTCGGCAAGGTAATGCGAGACACCTTCTCGCGAGAAGTGGAGCGTAAAGGGGGGCAGACGGTTGTGGTCGAGAGCTATGCTCCGGACGCCACCTCCTTCGGCGAGCAGATCTCCCGGCTGGCCGCGGCTCGCTTCGACGCGCTGTTCATCGCTGATGCCTCTTCCAGGATAGCTCTCGTCGCTCCGGCGCTGGCCGCCGAGGATCTCTGGAGCACGCCCCCGGGAGAGGAAGCTCCCGGCAAGAAGGGGCGTGCCATTACCGTGCTCGCCCCCAGCGTGGGCTTCCATCCCTCCCTGGCCGTCAGCGCCGGTCGCTACCTGCAGGGGGCGGTCTTTTCCGCGCCCTTCGATGCCACGGCGGTCGAGGGACCGGCGCAGCGGTTTGCCGAGCAGTATAAGAAACAGTTCGGTTCCTCCCCGGACATGTTCGCGGCGTTCGCGTACGATGCCTACAAGCTCGTCCGCCAGGCGATCGAAAAAGGCGCCACTACCCGCGAACAGGTCGCCAAATTGCTTCCCGGGGTGCGGTACCAGGACGCGGCCGGACCGAGCGCCGGATTCACCGCCACCCGCGAGCCGCTACGACCCGCTCGCCTGCTGCAGTTACAGGGCGATCGCTTCGTCGAGGCGGGATCGAAGTAGAGAGGCTACAACAACAGGACGAGGGCGGCGCCGATGGCGATCACGGCCAGTACGGCACCGCCAATTATCGCCAGACGCTTTCCGTTCGAGCCGCCCACCAGACCGAGCACGGAACCGGTCACCGACAGCGAGCTCGACCAGCCCCCGGTAACCGAGGGCTGGCCGCCCGGCCGCGGGGGCGGCACCGACGGGGTGCGCGGGGGCATACTGAGCGCGCCAAAGGGCTTGGGCGACGGTGCGACCGCCTGCCCGAGCGCCTCGGCGATCTCGGTCTCGGGAATGGTCGCCCACTGCTCCGCCGTTCCGCTCAGCCCGTAGGCCGCGATCAGCGCCTCGACCAGCTGTACCGTGCTCTCGTAGCGGCGCTCCTTTTCCTTGCGCAGCCCCTTCTCGATGACGTCGTCGACCGACTGGGGGGAGTCCGCCTTGATGGTGCTGGCCGGCGGCGGCGTCTCGTTCATGATCTTGACCAGGATCTGAGCCACGTTGGGGGCACCGAACGCCACATTGCCGGTGATCATCTCGTATATGATAGCGGATAGAGCGAATACATCCGTGCGCTGATCCACGTCGGCCGCACCCCGGGCCTGCTCGGGCGACATGTAATAGGGAGAGCCCAGGGTCGTACCCAGCGCGGTCAGCTTGGCGCCGGTCTCCACCTGCAGCTTCACCGAGCCGAAATCCAGCACCCGGACCACGTCGCCGTCCGCGCTGCGGCAGAGAAAGATGTTGTCCGGCTTCAGGTCGCGGTGGATGAATCCGAAGGAGTGGGCGTAACGCAGGGCGAGCGCGGTCTGCGCCACCACCCGTATCATGCGTTCCCTCGACAGCGAGCCCTCTCGCGCGAGCAGCTTGCCCAGCTCCTCGCCCACCAGGTACTCCATGGTCATGAAGTTGGAGCCCTGGTCGGTGGAACCGAACTCCAGCACCTTGATCACGTTGGGGTGTACCAGCTCGCTCGCCGATTCGTACTCCCGCTTGAACCGCTCTACCGCTACCTGGTCCTTGAGCACGTGCTGGTGCAGCACCTTGATGGCGACCCGCGACTTGGTCTCGGGGTGCCGCCCTTCGTACACCCGGCCCATTGCCCCGTCGGCCACCCGCGCCACCACCAAGTAGCCGCCGAGCTGCTCGCCCAGCAGCGGGTCTGGCTCGCTCTTGTCCTGTTCCTGAACGGTGATGGTCCCGTCGTGCCCGCAAAAGAAGATAGTGTCCGGGTACCTGCGGTTGCACTGGGGACAGACGCGCGCCCGCCCGGGCGGCGGTCCGCCCGCGACGCCCGGCTCCAGCGGCTGCTCCGCCACTGTAGGCGTGCCGTCCTCCCCACAAAACAGGATATTATCCTGATAGGTGGTTCCACATTCTGGACAGGTACGCGCCACGATGCTCGATGCTATCCAACGATGACGGATGCCGCAATCATGTACTTCGTTCCCGCCACAAAATGCAACTGCCCCCGAGGCGCGCTCAACGCTTATTACCTCAGAGCCGGGAGGTCCACTGATCCAGGTCCGGGTCGTGGACTAGGGTCAGCTCCGTACCCTTCTCGGTGCGGACCCGGAAGCACACCTTGCCCCTGGGGCGCAACTCCCCGCTCTCGATCCAGCGCCCGAGCACGTCCGATATCGTCACCCGTTCGCCCCCGTCGGTGAAGGCGGACGGCGCGTAGCTCCACCCCTTGGCGCTACGCGTCTCCACCGTCAAGATGTCGTCCGCGGGCTCCCAGGCAGCCGCTGCCACCCCTGCATCCGCGCGGAACTCCCGCGCGGCGTGTACCAGCACCCGGCCGATCCGGTCGGCCTCTTCATCCTCCCCCGCTCCGGCCAGCACCACCAACAGGTAGTCGTCGTTGATCCGCCGCGCCAGAAGCTCCTTGTCCCCGGTGGAAATCTCCAGGATGAAGCTCTCACCGTACTGCAGCTTGCGGTTGACCTCCAGCACCTGCCCGAGCAGCGATACGGTCTGCGCCGCGACCACCTTGGCGTCGTAGGGATCGAGTGACGAGTAGTAGTCGATGCACTCGCCTTCCATGTCGACGAAGGCCGCCATCTCCACCGAGGATACCGAATCGCAGACGCGGCGCAGGATGAGCGCGAATTCGCTCGGGCTCGTGTCCCGCTTCGCTTTCATTACGCGCGGCTTGTTCATCGCCTGTCGAGCACGGATAACCGTGCCTGCAACAGCCATTCTACCGCACTTTCGTCCGTTTGGATGTCGGCATTTGTCCGCAATCGGTCGAAGAATACTTCCATCCGCTTCTTGCGCTTTTCCAGCAAGATCTCGGCTCGCAGCTGTCCGGCCGCCTCCTCGAAGCTCCAGTGCTGCTCCGGATGGATGGCCGTGAGATAAATGGCGTGCCATCCGAACCTAGTCCGCACCGGCCGGGGCACCACGCCCGCCTCGGACAGCTCGAACATCGCGTCCTCGTATTCCTTGACCAGCCTGCCCGTCCGGCCGAAGGGGGGGAGTTTCTCCACGCGTATTTTAAAATCCGCGCCATGTTGCCCCCGCAATTGCTCTAAAATCCGTGCCGCCTCCTCGACCCCGGCGTAGGCCAGGGCGTCGACGGCCTCACCTGCCACCGCCTCGCCGGCTCGCGAGAGCTCCGGCGCCGCGTCGGCGGGCATACGGACCAGCAGGTGGATCGTCTCGCGTTTCTCCGGAACGTGGAAGCGATCGTGGGCGGCTTCGTACGCCTTCCGAAGCTCTTCTTCCGCTACCGCCAAACTGTCAGCTTCCTCGATCAGTACCGCCTGTACGGCCGCTTGCTCGCCTACGTGGCGCACCTCCGCTACATCGGCGAACCCACGCCGCCGGGCCTCCTGCATCAACAGTCGCTCGGCCACCAGCCGGTCGAGCGCCTCGCGCGAAGAGAGAGCAGAGCGCCGCACCAGTTCCCGCACCTCGCGAAGCGCAATACGACTACCGTCCACCACGGCTACCGGGGTTTCGTCCGCTTCGGACCACGCGCCGCCTGCCGCGGGTTCTGTGTCGCGGACCGGTGACGAGGCCTTGCCGCATCCGCCGAGTGCTACACACAGCAACAGCACGATGGCACCGGAGGCCGCCGGGGTACGGCGGTAGAGCTTCACGATCCGTCACCCGCCGGCACGGATGATCAGCCGGGAGCGGGTGGGCAGCGCCTCCCGCTTGAAATTGTTCCAGATGGAGCGGCCGGCTTCCTTATCCTCCATCTCGTCGATCTTGTCCACGGCCACCTTGCTGCCGCTGACCGCGATGTAGTCCAGCGCACCCAGCACCTCGTTGCGTACCTCCAAGTCGCGGTGGGTTAGGTGCTTGGTGAGCCCGGCGATGGCCGCCTCGTTACCCCTGCCGAATCGGGCGATGGTATTGGCCGCCTTGCGCACCACGATGTTCTCCTTGTGCTCGAGCTTGCCGACCCAGCATTCGATATTCTCGTCGCACTCCTCGGCCGCCTTCATCACCATGTCGTACCCCTTGAAGTTCATGCCCAGCCGCTGCTTGAACTGCGGTCCCTTTTCCAGGAACACGTTGAGCTCGGGCATCTCGGTCTTGTTGGCCAGCATGGCATAGCCGATGAAGGAGAAGAGGCGGATGGGCGAGAGCTCGAACTCGTAGGTCTTGAGGATGTGCTGGAAGAAGGGCATGACCTCGGGCGCGTACAGGTGCCGCACGGCGACCAGCAGCTGGGGTCGCTTGATGGCCTCGACTTCGTCGTAAACCTTCTTGACGGCGTCCAGGATCTGCTCGGTGTCGGCCTCATCGCGGTTGATGCTCACCAGGGCGATGGCCGCGCCGTACTGGCGGTCCTCGTTGTCTACCTTGGTCTCCTCCAGCAGGGGCTCGATGGCCTCGCGATATCCGAGCTTGCCCAGGGCATAGGTCGCCTCGGTGGAGACCAGCGCCCGCTCGTTCATCTTGGCGGCGAAGTCGGGGTCGCGCTGGCGGATGGCCTGGATGTAGTTGCGCACCAGCTGGTTGGCATCCTCGTTCTTGCCCTGCAGGGTATCGATCAGGGGCTGCAGCGAGGGCTTGCCCACGGCGACCAGGGTCGCGGTGGCCACGTCGTTCATGCGCATCTGGGGCTTGGTAGGATCGAAGAGGTAGAGCGCCTTGATCATGGCCGGGACCGACTTCGCATCGGCGATCTTCACCAGCTGCTGGGCGGCCAGGATGTTGAAGAGGAAGTTCTGCGACTCGGACTGCGAGAGAGAGACCTTGATCAATGTATCGGTAGCCCCCTTGTCCTTCAGCCTGCCCAGCGCCTCGATGAATAGCTTGCGCATCTGGTTGTCTACGCCGCGCGACCGCTCGACGCGCTCCAGCGCCTCGCAGAGCCCCGCTACCAGCTGTCCGCGCTGGTCCGCCGGGACGTCGACATACTTGGTGGCCAGCGCGGCCGCTGTCGCCTGGTCCTCGGTCACCTCCTCGCGCCACTTCAGCGCCTCGACGAAGACCGGAACGGCGCGCGGGTCGCGCATCTCCGACAGCAGCCGGACGATCCGCATACGGCCATCCGTGTCCGCCGGATTGTCCATGAAGGTCTTGATCAGATGCTCGACGGACACGTCCACGAATTTTTGGAACGGCTCCGCCGAACGGTCGCCCTTTACCTCGACCAGCTTGGCCTCGAGGATGCGCTGCAAGTTCACCAGCGCATTGCTGCGGCGCACCTTGTCCGCCAGCTCCTTGGCCTGTCCCTCGGGATCATCCGGGTCCGCGTGACACCCCGTCAGCGAGAGAGCTCCCACCGCCAAAATCATACCGAGCACGATAGCGTGGACAGACTTGCGCATCCGAAACCTCCTCGTCGAAGAGCGGCTGCCGGCGTCGACCGGAACCCAAATTCCCCAAAGATCCGTATACTTAGCGAAAACGCCGGCACTATAACCGCATCGCTGTAGAACTGTCAACGACGGGCGCTGCTGGTTGCTCTCTACCTTACGCCCGTTTCCGCCGGTGGCGTACCGTGGCCCTCGCGTGCCGTCCCAGCTTCGCGGCTCGAATCGGTGGCGGAGCCGCGGCAGAAGCGGGTTGCCCACCAGTGCGCTGCACGCTCCCGGCGACCTCGCCGCCCTGGTCCACGTTGACCTCGGGCGCCGTGATATCACCCCGCACGCGCCCTCCCGCGTGTACCTCGACCAGACGCCCTGCGCGAACGTCGCCCACGATCTCGCCGGCCACGGAAACCGTCTCGGCTTCAACCGTGGCCCGCACCCGACCGGTAGGCCCCACGGTCAATACGCCGTCGATCGCGATCTCTCCCTCGAGCTGTCCCTCGATCCGTACGCTTCCTCGCCCCGAGAGGTTCCCTCGAAATGACCAGCCAGAGCCGATATACGCGTTTGCTCCTCCGACCGACACGGTAAAAACCAGATCTGCGGGAGAAGAGGCGTGGACGTCCTAGAGCAGGGATGCCCGTATTGTACTCCAGAAGCGGAGGCCTACTCCTCTTCTTCCACGCGCTCGCCGTTGATAAGGGCTCTCAGCCCCTTACCTACCTTGAAAAACGGTAGGCGCTTAGCGGGTACCGAAACCGCCATCCCGGTGCGAGGATTGCGCCCGTTATACGGCTTGTACTCGCGAACCGAAAAGGAACCGAAGCCGCGGATCTCGATTCCCTCGTTACGTTCCAGCGCCGCAACCATCGAATCGAAGATGCAGTTGACGACCGACTCCGCTCGGCTTTTCGTGATCTTTTCGCTCTCGGAAAGTGATTCTATGAGCTCGGATTTGGTCATCGCCGCAACCCCAGACTTCTAAATATATCTCTCGCGTAGCCGAGGTCAATAACGATTCCGCATAGTTGCACAGATACCCCCCCGGCCTCGTCCCGATTCGGTGGTGGAAAGGGGAGCGACGTCTCTCTCAAGTCCCCTACTCAGGCCCGGCTTTTACCCGTCGGTGTTAAAAAAATGCGCAAATGTTGCCCATAAGTACCATTTGTGCGTTGCCGATTGCCCCAAACATTCGGTATCGTCTAGCCGCAACTGCTCGCTGGAGGCGATCCTGTGCAAAAAGACAAGAACGATCCGTTTCTGCCGAATTTCAGCCCGGACCTGCGCAGCAGGCCATCCGTGTATCCGGAAATGGACGAAGCGGGGGCTGGATTGACCGACGAACAAGCCCTGAAGAAGATCGGTCAGGGTACATCTACGATGGGGAGGTTCGTGACCATAGCCCTCATCCTGGGAGCGATAGCGCTGACCTGGATGTACATCAAAACGAGCGAGGCCTACGACCATCGCATGGATCGAATAAACGAGGCCGGCAAGTTCGGGGCTGGTAGCCCCGAGATGCTGGCCACCCTGCGAGCGGAGCTGCAGAAGACCGAGTACGACGACGTCAAGGAGCGCGCCATTCGCAATCTCGGCTATTTCGGGGACAAGGAAGCCGTCCCCCTGCTCATCAAGGAGTTGGACAACGGCGGAATCGTGCGCCGGGCGGCGGCGCTCGCTCTGGCGGGCATCGGCTCGCCGGAAGCGGACCCGGCCAGACAAAAGCTGCTCGAGGTTCTCCCCAAGACCGATGCCAAGGACCGCCCGCAGGTGGTCTGGGCGCTGGCGGTTCTCAGGGAGACCGGCGCCTCGGACGCCATTCTGGAGGAGTTCGTCAAAGGATTGCTGCAGAGCCAGCCCGGGTTCGATCCCAAGATCGTGGCCGAGGCCGTGGGGATCAAAAAGCTGCAATCCAAGGAACTCATCGCGCACAAGGACAAGCCGGTCCGCGTGCTGGTGGCCATCGCGCTTTCCGAGACCGCGACGCCCGAGGTGGTCGAACCATTGATCCAGATGATCCAGCGGACGGACGAGGACGCGGAGGTCGTGCGCACGGCCGTGGCCGGCCTGGGGCGCACGGGCGACCCGCGCGGCGCCAAGGCCATCTTCGAGCTGATGCAGCGGAGGCGCGACATCCGCAACAGCGCCATCGAGGTGCTGCGCAAGACCGTGGCCGGTCCCGGGCTGGCCGTGCTGCTCGGGGAGGCCAAGGAGGAAATGGATCAGCTGGCGCTGATCCAGATGCTGCGCAAGACGCACGATCCGCGTAGCGGCGACGCGCTGACCAAGTTTGCCAAGGCCCAGAACGAACGCATCCTGGTCGAGTCCGCGCACGGCCTGGCCGAGCTGGGCGATACCCGCGCGGTACCGCCGCTGCTGACCCTGGCCAACAGCGAAAACCAGACCATCGCCAACGAGGCCATCGAGGCGCTGGCCAGCCTGCGCGACCCCTCTGCCGGGCCCGCGCTCATGCAGCTGTACGAGGAGTACCCCTACCGCAAGGCGGCCATCCTGCGCGCTATCGGCGCCAGCCACTACGAGCCCGCCTGCCCGACCTTGCGCAAGGAGATGGACGGAGACGACATCGGCGCAGCCATCAAGGCCATCGGCGAGCTGCCCTGCCCCGAGGTCTACCCCACCTTCGTCAAGATGTTGAAACGGCCGCCAGAGCTCGACTTTACAGTGCCTAGCCTCTCCATCGAGGAGAACTACCGCAACCGCATCGAGGTCATGCGGGGGCTGCGCTACTTCGGCAAGACCGACCCCGGTGCGGTCAAGGCGTTGGTGACCATCATCGAAGACCCGGACGACGACTTCCGCCTGGTGGAGGCCGCCGGCGTCTGCCTGGGGCAGATCGCGGACGAGGCGACCCTGACCACCATGTTGGGGCGGATCCAGAACCCGGACCTCGAGGAACGCATCCGGGTGGCTTACGCGCAGGGACTCTGGCTCGCGCCCAACCGCGCCTTCGCCAAGCAGCTGTTCCCGCTCTTCACCGATCCGAAGACGCTGACGCCGGTCAAGTACGCGGCCGCGCTGGCCATCGGCTACGCGGCGGATCCGGAGAACGACGCCCAGCTCATCTCCATGCTCGAGTCCGAGGAAAACGTGAGGTACGCGGCCTTCGCCATCGCGCTGGGCGGTAGCGAGGAGGCGGCTCGCAAGCTGGCGGAAAAGCTCGCGGACAGCATGGACCTGCGCGAGGTCCTGCGCATGAACGTGCTCAGCAATACCGACGACAACTTCAATATCATCAACCTATCCATGTTCGAGTCGGGGCAGATCTACCGCCGCCTGGCAGCCGCGCGCGCCCTCAGGGACGCCGGCGACGAGAAGGTCTCGCACGGCTACGTCTGGAGCCACATCACCACGCGACTCAACTCGGGCTGGGAAGGCCCGGGCGGCGCGCTTCCGAACTTCATCCGCAGGCACCTGTACGAGCAGCTCAAGGGTCCGGACGCCGAACGGCGCCAGCTGGCGGCCGACACCTTATACGCCATGAACGAGCGGGGCCTGCTGCTGTCCTCGCGCGACGAGGGCGTCAAGGAAGCGCGCGATCTGCTGTTGCGGGAGGAGCACCCCGCGGCCGGCAGCCTGCGCGCCGAATTCGACTAAAGCGTTGTCCCCCCCAGCATTCAAACCGACTCCCGGGGCCAAGAAGAAGAGACAGCCTGGCGGACCGGCCGGCGAGAACGCCGATCGGTCCGAGGGCTTTGCCTGCGGCAAGAGCGATATCGCGGCCTACTGGGCTGCCGCGGACCCGTCCGCGCTTCTCGCCTGCGCGCGCGACCGCCCCTCCAACGTGTTGCGCTATGTCGCCGGCCGGTTGTACAGCTCCGACGAGCAGGAAAAGTGGCGAGCCGTCGAGACCCTGGGAGAGCTGAGCCAAGGAAGCGACCTGGTCCCCAGGCGCCAGATCGTCGAGCTTCTGAGCCGTTTCGTGTGGGCGCTGAACGACGAGTCGGGGGCCGTCCCTTTCGGCATCCCCGAGGCCATGGGAGAGATCCTGCACCGCTGCCCGGACTTGCAGTCCGAGTACCTACACATACTGGGGTCGAACCTCACCGAAGCCTCCATGAACCAGACCGGCGCTATCGAAAGGGGGGTGATCTGGGCGCTCGGCCGCGTGGGTCCTGCCTCGGCCACCTGCCCGAACGTCACCGAAACGCTACACCGCTTCGCCGAGTCCCACCCCGACCCCGAAACCCGGGCCATCGCCCGGCACGCCCTTTCGCAGATGGGGCTGGTTCCCTAACGCTAGTACGACTGCGACTTGATCGTTTAACGGCTGCCTGCCTCTCGGGGGGCGCGGATAGGCCGGGGCCGGACGGCGGCCCTACAAAAAGAGGTAAGGGTCCGTGACAAAATAACTCATCCATCTTTCGGGCGCGACGGCCCCGGCTGCTGCGTTGCTCCTCCTCAAA
>CAYVFC010000147.1:0-19243 GCA_964450715.1 uncultured Sandaracinaceae bacterium
GCGCCCGCCCACGCGGCCGCAACCGGATCGTTTATTTTGCGGTGCCTCCTAAGCCGGAAGGCGGTACGGAATACGAGGCAACAGAAGAGCGCCTGCATTTCGCTTATCGCGTTCGCCCTGTTTGGGACGCCTATCCGTCCCGGAGGCCGTGTGACTCTGGAGTCCGTCTGTGAGCGAGATCGACGACGAACTTGAAGCGAGACCTCGGAAGCCCGGGTATCCGGTCGATCCGCACCGTCTCTGGATAGCTTTTACCCGCGATTGGCGCTGGATGTTTGCGGCGATACTTATCGGGGTATTTTCCGGCGCATTCCTGATCAAGACCATGGTTTCGAGGCGGTTCGTCGCCAGGTCGACGCTGGAGTTCACCGCCCGCGCTGCCGTGGACCCGACGGCTCGGCTGGAAGCGCAGTCGTTGGTCGGTAGCCTTCCGTTGCCCAAGACGCTCGACAGGGTGAAAGAGTTGCTCAAGCTCCAGGCGCCGTCCGGGAGCCTGGCGAGACTGATCGAGGTCAGCTTCGATGCGCGGCGTAGCTCCCTAGTCACGGTTTCCGCGACCTGGTCGGATGCCGAGGGGGCAGCCGCGCTCGCCAACGCGCTGGTTCGATCTTTTCTAGAATATACGGAGGAACGGCGGAAAACCTCGAGCGAAGCGCTGGTCCGAAAACTGAAATCCGAGTTACAGATCGTATCTGTCCGACTGGAGAACTTTCGCCAGATCTACGACGCCTTTCGAAACGAAAAAGGGGTGGCGGACGTCTCCGTCGAGATGCAGCTGGCGGTGGAGGAAGCCGCGCGGCTGCGCTTCGAGGCCGATCAGGCCGAGGCCGAGGTCTCGCGATTGCAGCAGGCGCGAGAAAACCGCTCGGCCTCGGGACGGCGTGGTCGTTTGGCCCTGGAGGAAGAGGCCGAGGAGGCGAACGAACGGGACCGGGAGATGATCCGAGAGCAGCTCTCCATCGCCCGCGCTAGACTGGAGGCGGTACGGGAGCGCTTGCCGCCCGACCACCCGACGGTCAAGGTCGTCGAGCTCGAGGTAGCGGAGCTGGAGGACAAGCTGCCGGCTCGACGCTACCGCGGCTCTACCGGATATCGTTCGAGCCTTGATAGCGCGACGCGCGAATACCAGAAGCTCGACACCTCGGCCAGGCGGGCCGAGGCGCGGCTCAGGCAGCTCGCCCAGGAGAAGGGTGAGGTGACCGACGTGATGATGGATATCCGGGTGGCGGAGCAGCAGGTAGAACGCCTCAAATCGGAGCTCACCCGCGCCCAGGCCGAGGCGCGAGATCCGACGCCGTTCTTCAATCTGGTGGCTCGAGCCGAGGCGCAGATGGCCATAGTGCAGTCGAAGCGTAAAGTCGTATTCTCGGTCATTTCGTTCGGCGTGTTTTTCTTGACGGTTCTGGTCTTCTTGCTACGGCGGACCTGGGGGCTTCGCGTGTATACGGCCCGCGAGGCGGCCTACTGGGCTAATGCGCCGGTCGTCGGCAGCTCCAGCTGGCCGCGCGATCCGAAGAATCTTTACCTGCTGGTCGGCGATCTGGACGATTTCGCTCCCCTGGCCGCGGGCGCAACCCTGGTCGTCCCCATGGCCGAGGAGGAGCGCCCTCTGGCGCGGGAAATCGCCGGGGCGATCGAGCAGTCGGCGGCAACCGCACGCGAACGATTCCCCATCCCCCGGTTACTGCCGGCGTTGAAACCGGAGCTTCCCGCATCGCAATCGTCCGCTGCCATCGAGAATCTTCCCGCGCCCCGCCATACTTCTTCCAGCTCGCCGCAAGCCTATTCGGCAATCGAGGACTGGACCGGCCCGCTCGAGGGGCCGGCCCTGAGGCGTGCCGGCCGGCTGGTCGATCGGGTGCTGGTGACCGTCACATCGGGAGCTCGCTCGGCTCTGGAGCTCGCGCGCCTGTCCACGCGGCTTGGCCGCGAGCAGGGGGTCGGCATTTTGCTGCTCAACCTCGACCCCGACCTGAACGGCCTGCCGGATCGGGTGGGCCCGGTGGAGCAGTTCTGGAAGGCCGGTAGAGCGTCGAAAGCAGAGAGGTCGTAGAGCCGGCTGCGCAGTAGAGCCACGCCTCATTCGCGTTCCCGCGCGCGCCTGAGTCGACCTCAATGTTGCCAACAAACGTCGGCATAAAACCGCTTGCGCTCGCCCGAGAACACGCGATTTGCGCGCGTGCTCGGTTCTTCTGGACCTCACATAGGGTGGACTATGCTGCGGCCCAGAATAACCTCCGCGCGCGCGCATCTCACGCATTCTCGGGCGTTTCTGCTCGACGTTTTTTGCAACATTGAGGTCGAGAGTCGGTTGGTGGCCCCTTGCGTTCTTCCTGTCGCGCTATAGGCTCGGACCGCCCGACGCTTCGGCGTCAAGGCGCGTCGACCATTGAGCTCCGCCCGAGTAGCGCCGTCAGGGGTTCCAGAGAGTCGCTCGCTTACTTTTCGGACCGGTCATGCTCTTTACCAGTTATTCCTTTCTGATTTTTTTCTCTGTACTGTTGGCCCTCTACTGGCGCTTGCGGGGCGACTATCGGAAACAAAATGCCCTGCTGCTTCTGGCGAGCTACATATTCTACGGTTGGTGGGACGTTCGTTTCCTGTTCCTGCTGACGCTCTCCACTTACATCGACTACGCCACGACCCTGATGATCGCCAGAGGTCGGATCACGGCGCGCCAACAGGCCCGATCGGGGGCGTTTCTGGTCGGAGCCGGCTTCCTTTGCGGTTCTTGTCAGTGGGGCGCTTGGCAGGGAGGTGCGGCAGGGCTGCTCGCCGTTCTGCCCGCTTCCCTTTCCGACTGGTGGATAACGTTTTTCGCCGTGGGCTTCGTGGCCGTTTTCAGCGCGGTACGGTTTCTATCCCAAAGACTGAAGATCAGTCGGCCGGACAGGCTTTTCCTCTTCTGGAGCGTTCTTACCAATCTGGCGATCCTCGGGCTGTTCAAATACTTTAATTTCTTCGCGGATAACTTCGTTCTGCTGTGGCAGTGGCTCTTCGGCAACGCTCCGTCGGAAGTGACGGTACGCATCGCATTACCGGTAGGGATATCTTTTTACACGTTCCAGACCATGAGCCACACCATCGATGTCTATCGAAAGCAGGCCCCCGCGACCGATTCGCTGCTGGACCTGGCTTCTTTCGTGGGCTTCTTCCCCCTTTTGCTCTCGGGACCCATCGAGCGCGGCGCGCGAATGCTGCCGCAGTTTCAGCGAGCGCGGCAACCGCTGAGCCGCGAGGAGATCCATACCTCGCTATGGCTGATCTTCTGGGGACTCTACAAGAAGCTGGTCATCGCGGACAATCTTTCGCGCGTCGTCGATCTGGTCTTCGGGCCATACGATTTGGGGAACTTGACCGAGGCGCCGGACGACGGACTGCGCTGCCTGGTGGCCATATACGCGTTCGCGATCCAGATCTATTGCGATTTTTCGGGTTACACCGATATGGCGAGAGGGGTGGCCAGGCTGCTCGGATTCAAGGTCATGTTGAACTTCAACCTGCCGTATTTTGCCGTGAATCCCTCGGCTTTCTGGCAGCGATGGCATATCAGTTTGTCCACCTGGCTGCGGGACTATCTGTACATACCGCTGGGCGGCAATCGCGGCGACAAGTGGGCCACCTACCGCAACCTGGCGATCACCATGCTCCTGGGAGGCCTCTGGCATGGCGCGGCGTGGACCTTCGTTTTGTGGGGTGCTTTTCATGGATTGATACTCGTTATCTATCGCGTTCTCGGTGACGCGAAGGTTGGCCAGGCGAGCTTGACGCTGAAGAACGTAGCCAAGGGTGTCTTGATGTTTCACCTGGTCTGTTTCGGCTGGCTGCTCTTCCGGGCGCACAATCTGGACACGGTCGGGGCGTTCGCCACCGCGATGGTCGCGTTCGGCAGCCCTTCACCGGAGACCTTCGAGCTGTTCCGCGAGGTGCTCTTCTATTGCTGGTTCTTGTTCGCCTTTCAATGTATTCAGGCCTGGACGGGCAGGCTGGAACCCTTGGATAAATGGAATTGGTTCGTGCGGCTCAACCTCTGGACGTTCTTGATCCTATCTCTGTTCCGGTTTGCGCCGAGGGGGAGTCAGCAGTTCATCTACTTCGCGTTCTGAGATGAAGATGGGAAGAAAAACCGCTTTTCGGATCCTGCTCGCCCTGATCTACTGTCCGCTTGCCGCGGAGCTGATGGTGCGGGTGCTCGACCCGGTTCCCATGCTCCCGCGCTACGTCTGTGCGACCGAGTATGGCATACGGGGCAACCAACCCAATAAGACCTACTGGCATCGTGCTGCGGAGTACGAGGTACAGATACGGACGAACTCGCAGGGTATTCGGGCCGATTACGAGATACCGTACGAAAAACCGAAAGGTACCCGACGCGTCCTGGTGTTGGGAGATTCCTTTGGCATGGGCTACGAGGTGGATCTCGAGGACATGTTCACCACGAGAATGACCCACCACCTGAAGGTGAAGCACGGAATCGAAAACGTGGAGGTGGTCAACCTGTCGACGTCGGGGCACGGAAACGCCGAGCAGCTGATCGTGCTACAGAGCGAGGGGCTGAAGTACGACCCCGACCTGGTGCTGCTCGTCTGGCACTCGACCGATCTCGCCGACAACGTACGGTCCAATCTGTACGTGTGGAAAGAAGGTAAGCTGGTCAGAAGAAGCGACGTTTATTTGCCCGGTGTAGAGATCAATCGCAAGCTCTATAGCATCCCTCTCTATCCGCTGATCGCCGACAACTCGCAGCTATACAACATGATGCGTGACTGGACGGCTTACTCGGTCAAGCAATGGCTGGTCGCGTTTCGCGCCTTAACCGCCCGCCAGACGGAATCCGAGGAAGAACCGGATCCCGACGAGGTCCCCTATCCGGCGCAGCTTTCCGTGGCCTTGCTCGAGGAGATTCGCAGCGTCTCGCGGGAGAACGGGGCGCGATTCGCCGTCCTGGCCGTACCGAAAAGCGTCAGCCGAACCGAGTTCATCTCGAGGTTTCCCGGGGCCGCGGCCGCGGGCAAAGGCTTGGATGTCGTTTCGCCCATCGAGCGTTTTCAACAGGCGGAAGGCGAGAAGGTCTACTGGGAAAAGGGGCACGGGCACTGGACGCCGCTGGGAAGCGACATGGTAGGCGAGGTGCTGGCCGACCACATCGCTGCCCGGCGGTTGTTGAGCGGAGGGGAGCGGCCGATCGGGACCGAAGGGCTCTGAACCATGGAAACGGCGACCCGCCGGGTGGGTCGTGGGGTCGAGGTGAGAACATGGACCGATCCAGCAAGGAGCAGGGGCGGCCCGGAAGCGTCAGGGCCTACGCCGTAGCGATATCCGTGCTCGCGGTTCTTTGCACGGCTTCGGTATCGCTGAACGTCTACCTGTTCCAGCGGGTGATGGCGGAGTACAGAAGGAACCAGTTGCTGAGGCTCGACCCGGTGGGTGCGGAAGAATCCGCCCGCCAGCACCTCGAGCCGGATTCGAAGAGCGAGACGAAGGAGAGGCGGGTGGTGTTTTTCGGCGATTCTCGCGTTCGAATGTGGCCGACGGGCAAGATCATCTCGACCTATCGCGTCTTCAATCGCGGTGTGCCGGGGGAGACGACGGCACAGGCCATTCACCGATTGGAACAGGACGTCTTCGACCTTCATCCCGATCTGGTAGTCATTCAAACCGGGGTGAACGATCTAAAAGCGATCGGGGTTCTGGAGAGCCGGTATGAAGAGATCGTATCGGCCACCCAAAGAAACCTGGCCCGAATCGTGCGTGAGCTGAGATCTCACGGAGTACGCGTGGTCCTCGTGCAGATCCTTCCGGTCGGAAGGCTCGAGCCTTATCGGCATTTAGTCTGGTCGAAAGAAATCAATCGAGCGATAGAAGAGGTCAATCGATTTCTGCGCACGCTGCAGGGACCGGGGATCACCGTTATGGAGTGTCCCGCGGAGTTGGTTGATGCCGACGGACGTATCAAGAGCGTGTACGCTCTGGACGCGCTACACTTAAATCGATCCGGATACCGGATTCTGAACGAAGCGGTGGGTCGGGTACTCTAGGGAACCCGGACGAGCGTCGCAGGACCGCGGTCGGGGACGACCGAGACCAACGCGTAGGTGTTGCCCTCGTGGGTGACGATCTCGGCTTCGGTCGCGCGGCCGGCCTGGGTGGCCTCGATGCCGGTCCAGGAATCGTTCAGGCGCACCTTCAGCGTCAGAGGATAGTCGAAGAGAGCGTCGTCCATCTCGTCGATGATCTCGAGACGTATCCGCTGCTCCGAAATCAGCGGCGTATGCACGGTAGCCGTCTCTCTCTGCTGACCGTAGAGGCTGACTTCGCGGAACAGGCCGAGCCAGATATCGGATGCGTGGTCCTTGATGAAATCGAATCCCTCGATCACCTCGTCGGTCCTATCGGCTATGCTGTGAAAATGCATGACGTACCAGGCGCGGTACTGATTCGCCTGGTCCGGATTGTACACGACCGTATTGGTGATGCTGGCCCAGTGATCGGTGGGGTAGTTGAATCGGCTGATCGAACCGGTTTGCATGTAGTCGATGTCGTCGACCTGGTTGAGAACCCCGGTCACGCCGCGGGCACCGATGTAGTACTTCTTCGCAACCTCGACGTCATTTTCGATCGCGCCTCCTCCCGGATAGGCCAGGGTAAGACAGCGAGCGCCGGGTACCTTCTCCTCGATCAACTCCTTGGAATCGCGGTATTCGGTTTCGATATCGTAGTCGCCCGTCAGATGGGAGAGGGTATGGGACTGGACGTCGTGACCGAGAGAAAAAAGATGGTTGAACCCCTCCCAGGTACCCTGAAAGGAGCTGGACGGTGAATCGACGTTTCCGGCGACCACGAACCAGGTGAAGCGATATCCGTACGCTTCGCCCTGCTGCTCCCACCAGTCGTGGTCAGGAGCGGTGTTGTCGTCGATGGAAATGGAAAGCGCGGATACGGCATCGCCCTTCCACAGGCAGAGGTGGGGCTGCCCGTACTGTCCCGGCCACTGCCGTCCGCTGCCGTCGCCGTAGGTCGGGCTCGGACCGGGAACCAGCGCGACGTCACCGGCATCGGTCGGGCCGGTTTCCCCATCGGCGCCGGTGTCGGGCGTCGTGCAGCCGGTACAGGAATCGGAACGGCTGCCATCGTAGGGGTCGGTCTGTTCTCCCGAGTCGCGCGGGAGGGGCCCGATGTCCGCGCCGTCACTGTCCTGACCGCCATCGACCGAGAGCGCTTCAGCGTCGCCGCCGACGCCCTCCGAGCCGCAGGCGGCGCTTCCGCTCCCGGCATCGGTACAGGAGGCCGAGGAGTTTACCCTGACGTTGTCGCCCTTGCAGGAGGCGACGAAGCATATCAATGCTAGAGCCCATCTCAAAAATGCTCCCGTCGTCTTTCGGGCGGGGGCGGCCCCATCTGCGGCGTCGCTCCTCCTCGAAATAGCACCACTATTGCTCGTCGTCGCTCCTTGCATCCGGGGCCCCCGCGCTCCGAAATACTCGGTCCGCATTTTTAAGATGGGCTCTAGTAAAACGTAGGATGAATGCCTAGCGATCGCCATTATCCCATCCCTTCGATCTCGAGACAGCATAAGTCGCTGCCAATGGTTTTCAACCCGAATCCGAAGCCGGATTGACATCGAGAATTCCCTCGGTCTATTAACCAACCCATCTCCTGCCAGGGTTTCGACGACGGAAGAGAAGCGATGGTACCGAAAAGCGCAACCAGGACATCTATTTACGCAATCGCGGCGCTGGCGTTGCTCGGTTGTAACAGCTCGATGGCAGAGCAGCCCCGGCCGGCGGTGTCGCCGGAAAAGAACATGAAAGACGATGTCAAAGACGCATTGAACGAGATCGGCAAGGCGCGGGTCTACTTCAATCACAAGTCGGTCGGAGACAACATTCTCGCCGGTCTCGAGCGGGCCGCGACCGGCGATGCTTCCCTGGACGTACGCAAGGTCGAAGATGGCTCGGGCGAGCTTTCCGGCGCTTACTTCGTACATTCCACCTTGGGGGAGAACGGCAGGCCCGAGAGCAAGATGGAAGCCTTCGAGCGCTTCGTCGACGAAACGTTGCGCCCGCTGCCGCAGGTCGCCTTGATGAAGCTCTGCTACGTCGACATCACCAGCGGTACGGACGTCGAAGCGCTTTTCCACAGCTATCGCGCGATGGTCGACCGATTGCAGAGCAAACGTCCGGAGGTCGCTCTGGTCCATGTCACGGTTCCGCTCACCGTCGCCGATCGGGGATGGAAGGCGACGATCAAGAAGCTCACCGGTTTCAAGGACGAGACGGCGGGCGCCAATATCAAGCGCGAACACTACAACCGGCTCATTCGGAACGCCTATGGCGGCGCCGGCCTTTTCGACCTGGCGGAGCTGGAGTCGGTCTGGCCGGACGGCCGTCGCGAGAGCTTCGAACGAGATGGCAAGGGTTATCCCAGTCTGGTTCCCCTCTATACGAACGACCGGGGCCATCTGAATAGCCGCGGGCAAGACCGGGCCGCACGCGGACTCATCCGTGCGCTCCATGAGGCGATTCGCCGGCCCAAGGCCGAGAACGACTGAACGGGGATCGCTGCGCGGTTGCGGCCGAGGATATCCATGGGCGGATTCCCCACAGCGACCGCGGCAGAGGCCGCACGCGATTCGCTTCCCGGTCGAGGGGGAAAGGCGGCGCAGTCGCGAGGAAGTGGCAAGATAGCCAGATTCAGGTACTACCTGAAGACGGTTTATCAATATGTCGTCAACTCGGAATCGCCCGGCGACTTCTACCGGCTGATGAAGGTGCGCCTCGCGCCCAGCAAGCTGGGTTTCCTGTTTTCCTCCGAACGCGAGGTGGCAAAGGTGGGCTTGAGGTTTTTTGCAGGAGATGTCTATTTGCGAAGAATGACTTCGGATATCGGAGTGCTCAACGAATTGATGGTTTCCGGAGGCTACTCCGAGCTATTCGACAACGTTCAGATCGATCCGGTGTGGATAGTCGACCTGGGAGCGAATATCGGACTGGCGGCCCGTCTCTTCCTGAAGAGGTATGCGAATTCCAGGGTGATCGCCGTCGAACCCGAAAGCGGTAACGCTCGGATGCTCGGTTGCAACCTCGAGGGATACGAGGCCCGAGCGACGATCATCCAGGCCTGCGTCGGCGAAAAGGGGGGGCGGGTCCGGATGGAAACGAATAGCGGGGAATGGGGTTACCGAATGGTGAGCGCGGACGGATGCGAAGAGGGGGACGTGGAGGTTGTACGGTTCGACGACATCATCGAGCGATGTGGACCGCGCGAAGATGTCGATCTGCTGAAATGCGATATCGAGGGCGCGGAGGCCGAGCTCTTCCGCAATTGCGAAGGCTGGATCAACAGAATCAAGACCATCTGTATCGAATGCCACGATCCCTATCGCGTGGAAAACCTGATGGCGGATCTGAAGAGGAATCGGTCGGCATTCGATCTGGTCTATTTCAGCAGAAAAGACCCTTTCGAGATGGAAGTGGCCGTTCTGCGAAATCAGCTGCACGCGTGATAACTTTCGCCGCTGGTCAACCCGAAACGCCCGGATAGCTGCTCATCCTGTCGATGGCCGCGGGCACCAGCTGCCGGTTGCGGAAGTCGAACACTCCGTAGCCCAGCACCACCAGCGCTGCTACCGCCACGATGATCAGGCACTGGCTGCCGACGGTCAGCCAGGCATTGAGCGGATATCGAGCCATCAGCAGAGAATGCAGGCTCAACGCCACCAGCAGCGTTCCGGCGAGGATGAATACCGAGCGAAGCCCGATGAGAAAACCGAGGAGATCGAAGCGCAGAGATCGGAGCAGATAGAGCTTGATGCTGCACATGTAGATGAAGGTCACGCAGGTATACGCCCAGGCCATCCCGGTAAGCCCATAGAACTCGATGGCGGCGATCCCGGCTACCAAAAGAACGGCGACGTTGACGGACTTGAAAGCATTGACGACTTTCACGCGCCCGGTGGCGAACAGCATCGGCTCATCGGCCATCGATATACTGAATAGAAGCAGATACACGACGAAGATGCGGATGACCGGCGCGGTGGGAATCCATTTTTCGCCCAGAAGCGGTATCAGGTAATCGATGCCGAAGGCGATGAAGAGCAGGTACGGTACCACGAGGAATCCGCCCAGGACGGCGACCTGAACCAGACCCTTTTTCAGCTTTTCGGGTTCCGTCTGCAGCTTGGAAAAGGCCGGGAAGAGCATGTTGCCGAAGATGTGCCAGACCTTTTCCAGGAAGTACCTGGCCAGCCGGAAGGCCAGGGTATAGATGCCGAGGGCGGCGGGTCCGAGTAGCTTCCCGACCAGAAGGTAGTCGAAGTTCTCGATCGAGAACTTGATGAGGTTGTTGGCGGTGAAATGCATCCCTGTGACGAAGTGGAGTCGGAAGCGCTCGAAGGAGAAGAGAAACCGGGGCCGCCAGGAAATTATCAGGTTCAGAGCGATCGCGCGCGCCAGGTCCTTGATCACGTTTTGCGCGACCAGGCTCCAGACGCCGTAGCCGAGCAAGGCCATGACCAGGGCGGCGGCGCCGCTGACCAGAACGGCGATCAGCTCGGCGATGGCGATCTTCGAGTAGTTGAGCTCCTTCGTTTCCAGGATGAAGTGGATGTATCCCCAGGGCTTGAAGATGAAGCCCAGGAATACTACCCGGGTTATCGGCGTCAGGCGGTCGTCACCGTAGAATAGGGAGACCGCAGGAGCCGCCAGGTAGACCAGTCCGTAAAGAACGAAGGCGAAGGCGATGCTGGTCCAATAGACGGTGTTGCAGTCCAGCTCGTCGACGTCTTTCTTCTGTACCATGCTGGCGATGAATCCGAACTCCGAGAAGTACCCGATAAAGCCGGTGATCACCGCCACCATGCCCAGTAGACCGAAGTCGGTCGGATCGAGCAGGCTCGCCAGCACGATCATCAGTACGAAGTTGATCCCCTGAGCCCCGAACTGCGCGATGGAGTTCCAGATACTGCCCTTGAGCAGTTTTTGTTTGATGGAGGAGGTCATCTCGGGTGCTTCGGGAACGCGGCGTCCGTTCGCCCTGCTCGAGGAAGGCGGCGTCCGTTTCGGGAAAGGGATGCCGGCTCGGCGGTCACCTGCAGGCGAACGCGCCGAGCGCTGGTGTCGCCGGATGGTAGAGATTGCCCTCAACGTCGGCGGGAACGCCTGGCAAGGGCACCCCCGCTCCACAGAGAGGCGAGTCCGGGGCGGGTCGGTAGTTGTCGTTACCGACGTCGGCGTAACCGGGGTCTCCCTCGCTGGCGTTGCTACCCATCGGCCCGTTCTGCTGGCTCCAGATCAGGGTGGCGAAGCGATTGTGGTCGATGGTGAAACCGGGAAGCGTGGTTTCCGAGCCGTGGTGCAGGCTATGAAACGAACCGTTTTGAATGAAGAAATTGTTCAGATTGTCGACCTCGCGGAGCAGAAAGCCGGAGTCGACGGTGGTCACGTGCCACAGCAATACGTGGTTCCAGTTGCCGGTCAGCTGGGAGGTCGAGGCCGAATCGGCGGGGTCTTTTTCCATCAGAAGATTGACGAAGGCGACATCGCTCAGGCTGCCCGGACCGCCGAAGATCCCCTGGGCGTCCATGTTGGTGACGACGGTGTTGTAAATGACGACGTTTTCCAGCACGCCGTCGGGGTCATAGAACTGGAAGAAATCGGGATGCGCCTCCGATTCGCCGGGATCGATGTCGCGAACCGTCAGGTTGACCGAAAAGATATCGGATCGGGCTCGAAAGACGTCCGAGGCGATATCGCTGATCAGGACATCGCGGCCGAACGTGAATCCGGCGTTCGTCAAATTGTGCAGATGGGCGTCCGTCAGATAGACCCGATGACCGTCGCCGCCCGACCACGGGTTCGTCTCGGCAAATGCGCCCTCCTTCTCGTATAGCTCGGCTCCGTCCAGCCAGCCGTGGTGTCCGCTCTCCAAATAAAGCACCGTGGAGTAGTTGGCATCGGACTGGGAGAAGATCCCCACGTTTTTCCAGCGGACCATGTTCTGGGCGAATCGTCCGGTGGCGGTGCTGCTGAAGTCGGAGTCGGCCAGGATCTGCACCTGCTGCCTGGTCACCCCCGGAGCGGGCTGCACGGTCGTCCAGCGATCGAAGGCAGCTTCCGGGTATAGCGAGGTCAGCTCGTAGCAGAGGCCGGCCTTGAGATATACGGTTCCGCCGCTGCCCACCTCGACCAGGGCCTTCTCGATGGTGGCGTAGGGAGACGATTCGCTGCCGTCGCTCGAGTTGTCGTTTCCGGCAGCGCAGTCGACCCAGGCGATTGTGTCGTTGGTCAGCGTTCCGCCGGAATTGGCGAATAGCGTCAGATCCTCGAGAGCTCGCGACTCGTGCCCCGGACAATCGGGCTCGATAACGGCGGAGACGGTGATCGGGCCGTCGGGGTAATCGCTGGCTTCGAGAGCGGTCCAGTACTCGTATACCGAGGTACGCCCGTTCCAGGTGGGATTCTCGACCCTATCCACCTCGTTTCCCCCGACCGAAAAAACCACATCGACTCCCTGCTCGTGGAAGGCCACCACGCCGAGCTGGAATCGTTCGTCGAAGGTCTGATAGGGTACGACGTCCCAGTTACCGATGACCTGCGTCGAAGGCAGGTCAGCGCATTCCGGCTCGTAGGGGACGGGATCGGGATGCCCCGCGTCGCCGCCGCTGCCGCTGTCGTCGACGGTCGAGCCGTCCGCACCGTCTCCGCTCGCCCCGTCGCCGCCGGTTTCGCCACCTGTGCCGGAAGAACCGCTATCGGTCGAGCCATTGCCGGCCGAGGGAGACTCGGCATCGCCCGATGCTCCACCGGTACCACCGGCATCGATATTCGCACCCGAGTCACCCGCGGCCCCGCCCGAACCGGCGCCGGAGCCGCTCGCACCGCCGCAACAGAACAACGACATGGCTACGGCGCAGATTAGCACCATACTTCCCACGCATATCCGGCATTCGTTTTTCATGCCCATGATCCTACTCCGCTGATAGAAACCTCTTGACCCGTTCCACGACTCCCGGCTTGTTCGGAACCCTCGGTCTGGGTACGAACGCTTTGAGCACTCGCAACTTTTCCGGAATTTCTCTCTCGTCGTACGCAACGACTATATGCCCGAGCTTTTCGAACTTGCAGGCCGTTTCATGCTGATGGTCATTGACGTGTTCCCCGTACCTCTTCAAACGCGGTACGACCAGTAACGGCTTCCCCTCCTTCAGGGCCAGACTGATGTTGCCCATTCCCGCGTGGCTGATCATTCCTTCACAGCGATGGTACGTTTTGTCGAACTCTTTCTTTTCGAGGTAGACGACATGATCCATTCGCTCCGGCAAATAGCTACCCGGTCCAATTTGAGCGAATACGGTATCCGTTATCGCCCCGTCCTTTATCGCTTCGTCTACCGCACGGACCAGGCGATCGAAACCAAAAAGCGTTCCTACCGTCAAGAAGATCACATTCCGACCCTGCCTTCTAGCCGCTACGGCCTTCCCGGATTGCGCTTAGATAGACCTCGACCAGCTTTGCCGCCTCGTCCTCCCAGGTAAGGTCGGCCGCACTGGACAGGCTGTTCTGCTTGAGGTTTTCCAGCAAACCGCTGTCCGAGTCCAGAAGATCGAGATGACGCGTGAGCTCTTCGGTGTCGCGAGCCTGGTGGATCAGGCTGTCGCGCATGTGGGTGGCGTGGGCGCCCGTGGCATCTGAAATGAGCAGGGTATTGCCACACGCTTTCGCCTCGTAGGTGACCAGGGCGCTTCCCTCCTCGATGGAAGGGAGGATGAGAGCGTCGCTTTTATGCAAGAAGGAGGTGACGTCTCGAACGTAACCGGCGATTTCGATGCTCGGGTGGCGAAGCCTGTCCGCGAGAAGCTCCCGGTATCCCTCGACGAAATCCCCGCAGATAAAGAACTTCCCCCGCTGGCTGGCGCGGGAAGCCAGCCAGGCATCGAGCGCGTAGTGCAATCCCTTTCTCGGCTCGCACCTACCGATGAAGATGATGGTGAGAGCCTCCCCGTTGCCCCTTTCGGCGGGAAAGTACTTTTCCGGATCGTATCCGTAGTGGTGGCGCGCCAATTTCCCCTCGTCATATCCGAAAAAGCGGAAGGTCTTCTCGACGAATTCCGATGGACAGAGGATCCGGTCGGCGAGCGCGTACTCCCGATTCTCGATCTCGAGGTGCTTCCAGTCGTAGGTATGGGTGTGTTTCTCGGGTTGCGGAAGCCCCAGTCGCGCGTACTCCTGGCGGACGACCTCGAAGGCGAATCCGGTATGCGCATTCGGTCGCTCGAGAACGGTCGGGATGCCCAGTGTTTTCGCTGCTCGCAGCGTGTGCTCCGAGCCCAACGGCCAGCAATGAACCGCATCGACCGGGAACGAGCGAGAGAGCAGCAGTCGGGAGGTGATCAGATCGTGAATCCGCGACGACCATACCGGGACCAGGGGACCCATCGGCAGCCGGATACCGAGCGGCCGAAAGGTCTCTTTCAGAGATGCGATCCCGGCGATGGTCTTGTCCAGCGACGCCGCGCTCAGGTGTACTTTTACCTTTTGTCCGACCAGTTGGCGGACCTGGTTCCAGGAGGTCATTCCCACGCCCGGGACCCCCATGCGCAACGGATAGCTGTATAACAGGTTGATCGGTGTCATCGTAGCTACGGGGAAGTAGGGGCGTGACCGCTCCGAAGAGAGCTCACTTGACTTCTTCCGCTTCGAGCGGGACCTGGAAGGCGGCGACGTCTTCGGCGAGATCAGCGATGGAACGCTCCCACCACTTTTCCTTCAGCAGCTCCTCGATTCTTTCCTTGGAAAACCGGTACATCACTACCCGGGCGGGGTTGCCGATGGCGACGGCGTACGGCGGTATGTCCCGGTTGACGACGGCTCCGGCTCCGATGACCGCGCCGTCACCGATGGATTTGCACCCCGGCAGAATGACGGCGTTGTGGCCGACCCAGACGTCGTTGCCGATCTCCAGGTGAGTCATGGGGATGATCTCCCGGTCCACGAAACCGAGAGCCGGGTTGAAGAACAATCCGCTGGTCGATTTGGTGTTGGTGGGATGATTGGCCTCGTGGGTCGTTACCGTATGGGCGAACGAACAGTAGCGCCCGATCTTGGTGTATCGCGATATCTGGCCGGGAACGAAACAGCCCCCGTGCGAATAGAGCCCGATCTCCACGCCGTGGTAGGTCCTAAAGATATCGCGAAGCGTCTGGGAGAAGAACTCGTGGTGCCTGCCCATCAGGTAGTGCATCGATTTCTTCACCAGCGCGCGTACGGACCTTCGTTTGACTCCGTATAGCCGTATCAGGACTCTGGCCGGCAGTCCTCGGTCGAACTTCTCGTTGAATCGGATCTTCTCGTTGGTAGTCATGGCAGTGCTTCCGTCTGTTTTTTAATCTCCCGGGGACCGCACGCCCGCATTCTAGAGGTCGTTTCCGTCTCCCTGGGTCAGGAACCATCGCTCCTTGTCATAGAATTCCCCGATTTCCGCCCCCGGACTGAGAAGAACGGGAACCTTCTTTCGCCGGATGACGAATCCCGATCTCTTGAAATCGCCTTCCAGCGCGGAGTCCTTTATGGACCAGGTCTGGACGAATACGCAACCGTCCTCGCGCAGCCTTTCGATCCCGAGCCGGAGTATTGCCTGCCGCGTTTCCACCTCGCCTTCGGGAGCGAGGAAATCCACGATCTCGCCGACCCTGCAGCCGCGGCGCAACGTGTGCTTCAACACCAAAATGCCGGCGAGGCCGGAGCCCCTTCTGTGAACGTGAAACTGGAAATACTGGTCCGGATTGTCGCGGTAGCGCCAGTTCATGTAGGCGGAGTCGCGCACCAGAGCGATACCGTTGCCCCTGCACCTTTCCCAGAGCGCATCGGTCTCGGGACCGAATGACTCGACCGTCTGCAACTCGTATCCAGAGGGAGGGGGGAGCAAGTGCCCCGCCGTTTCGAGGGCAAGATCGATGGGCAACCCGGCCAGCCGCCCGATGATGCCGGGTCGAACGATGGTGCTCAGCATGGCGGATGGCTTCAACGGTCGGACCAGGAAGTGGTTGTCGAACGCCTCGACGTACCCCCACTTCTTGGTGAAGATGGGGTAGGAATTGACCGAAGGCGTGACGTACAGCAGCGCGATACCGTTGGCGCGGGCGGCTTCGAATACCTCTCTCGAGACCCTGGACATGAGGCGCAGCCCCTGAAAATCCGGATGGGTGAACATGTCCATGGTCTTGCCGATCACCAGCTCGCGGGAACCGATCCGGACCCGCTTCGGCGAAATGGCAAAGGAGCAGATCAGGGTGTCGCGGTAAATCGCGCAGCAGGTGTGGGCTTTGCCGGCGGGATTACGCCAATACATCCAGCGATAGTAGTCCCCGGTAAGGGCGCGCACCTGGCTCGTGTCGGGCGAGTAGGAGCTCATCGCCGAGATCATGGCGGCGAGCTGGTCGAGATCCTCATCCCCGAGCGGTCGGTAGACGACTTCCCGGAGGATCCGGTCTTTTTCCGCCTGGTCACGGCGTGGGGCGGTCATGATCGCCTTTCCGGCAGACTTGCCATTCCCGGCCAGGGCCTTCCCGGCGCGAGTCGCGCTCAATATGGCTCGCTTCTCGGGGGAGGGGCAAACGCAATCTGGCGCACGATACTATACGGGTATTATACGGTCCGTACGGGACAGACATCGTCACGGTGCTATCTTCCTCTTCCGGTTACGAAAACGTTACATTGTTCTCGGAATCGATGACGTTCGAGCGACCCGCGGCGTTATCGTAAAGGCCGCCGGGTCGCGGTAGTATCCGCGCGCGCCGCCATGCTCGAATACCGGAACCCCGCGATGAACAGGGACACTACCAAGAGATTGCTGAAGGTCGCCGTCAGCCTCTTCAGCCTCGGTCTGAGAAACGCGATCGAAAGAGGCCTCGGTTACCTGGGCGTCGAGCTCCCGGGTACGTTCACGGTACTGTATTATCACGATATTCCGTCCCGGCAGGAGTTCCGGAAACAGATGGTCGAGCTGCGCAAGGTCGCGCGGCCGGTGCCGGCAGATTTTTCCGAGGCCGTCGAACCAGGCAAGAGGTACGTAGCGCTGACCTTCGACGATGCGCTCGAAAGCGTGTCGCGGAATGCCTTGCCGATTCTGATCGAGGAGGAAATACCGTGTACCATTTTCGTACCGTCCAAGTACGTCGGTACCCTGCCGGGCTGGGAAATTGATAGAAGCGATAGCGCGTATAATCAGAGGGTCATGACGGGAGAAGAGATACGCTCGCTGCCCCGGGAGCTGGTTTCCATAGGATCGCATACCCATTCGCACGTGAGACTGTCCGGGCTGGAAAACGGCGAGATGGAGGCAGAACTGAGGGATTCAAAGGCGATTCTCGAGGGGATCATGGGCGTGTCCGTGGATTCGCTAGCCTTTCCGCACGGAGACTTTGACGAAAGGGTGCTCGAGGTGGCGAAAGCGCTGGGGTACGCGAAGGCCTACTCGACCGTTCCCGACTTTTCCAGGCGGTTTGCCCGCCCCTTTCTCAGAGGCCGGGTGAAGGTACTGTCCGCGGAGTGGGATGTGGAGTTTCGACTCAAGATTCGGGGGGCATACGAGTGGACGCGGATCACGCGTACCCTCTTTCGGTAACCATCGGGTTCCGAAGGCTTGCCGAGGCCGCGAGGTTCCATTTGAACGCCGACGATGGGCGAGCTATAGGGCTAGATACTTCACCGAAAACGATACGGGTCGATCCAGAAGGGGAAGAACATGACGATCGAGCGCTTGCGGGTCCTGGGATTGCTTTCCGCGGTCTATTTCGTCGCTGCCAGCTTCGGTTGCCAGAGCGCGGATGAATCGGGTAAGGATGAATCGGATAAGGATGAAGCCGATTCCTCAACCGCCAACGCCGGCAGCGGGACAGGTGGAAACAGCGGAGGCGGGGAAGGCGGGCAAGCGACGGCCGGTGTCGACGGCGGCTCTACCGATCCGGGCGGGGAAGGGGGCGCCGAGAGCGGTTCCGGGACCGGCGGCGGGGAAGCCGGCGGCGGTCCGGACGGCTCCAGCGGCGCGGACGGCGGTGGCGACGCGAGCGCCGGACAGGCCGGCGATCCCGACGACTCCGGTGCCGGAGATGGTCGGTCGGGATCGGGCGGTTCCGGCGATCAGATCATCGCCGACCACACGGTGGTGGATCGCTACGATGACATTCCGGCCGAGTACATCGACGCCATCAAGAAAATGTGGATCAACATTCCGGGCGAATCGCATTCTTCGGGCTATCGAAACGGTCTGCGGTTTCTAGCCGAGGCCGACAGCCGTTTCAGCGCCAGCATTACCGAAGAGCCTCCGCCCGAGCCTTATCGCGAGGACGCTCTGCGAATCAGTCGTTTCGTCAGAGCAGAGCACAGCAACTGGAGCGAGAGCACGGGTGAGGAGAACTGGTACACGAATCCGGATGCGCTAACCAGGATCAAGAACCACCTCAAATACTGCGAGGAAAACGACCTGCACATCGCAGCCATCGGATTCGGCTGGTGCTGGGACATGACCTGGCACAACCCCCCGGGCGGCGGTCTCGATCCGGTCTACAAGGTACACTGGGCCGGGGCGTCCGAGGGAGGACCGGACGGCGACCTGATCTGGGGACTGGACGCGGAAGATACCGCGCTGACCGGTAACAGCATATGCATGGATACCTATCTCGACGCTACCCAGCAGTACATGGACCTGTGCGCGGCAGAAGGGTATTCGGCGAGGGTGCTCTTCACCACCGGCCCGGTCGATGGCGATCCGGGCGAGAGGGGGTATCAGCGTCAGATCAAGCAAGACTACATCCGCGAGTACGTCAAGGCGGATGCTTCCCGGATCCTCTTCGATTACGCGGATATCCTGGCCTGGGGCGACGACGGGACCGAATACGCGGAGCAGTGGACCGACGGCGACGGCGGTACGCATTCGTATCAGATGATCCATCCCGACAACGCCCTGGATTTCGACGGGAACAAGAACGAGGATGGCGATCACATCGGGGAGCGCGGTGCGCTTCGTCTGGGCAAGGCGATCTGGTGGATACTTGCACGTATCGCGGGCTGGGACGGGCAGTAGCCTCCGCTTTGTTGCCCGCGGCTCGGAGCGACCGAGCTTGATAGAGCCCATCTCAAAAATGTGGACCGAGTATTTCGGAGTGCGGCGGCCCCGGATGCAAGGAGCGAGGACGAGCAATAGTGGTGCTATTTCGAGGAGGTGCGACGCCGCAGACGGGGCCGCC
>CAYVFC010000148.1:0-19046 GCA_964450715.1 uncultured Sandaracinaceae bacterium
GCGTAAATCGCCGTCAGAAACCGTTTGGGCCGGCTGTTAAGCGATCACGCGTGTTACTGCGTTGAAAACGGGCGTACGCGGGAGCGTCCCAGCATACCGGACGGTCTATTCTTTTTACTGGTCAATCCCACTCTGGTTTACCCCGCTCGAGGAGGAGATCTAGCGAAAACCTCTTTCAGCTTTCGCGCGCTGGGGCGCTGCTGCTTGGGGGTGCTCGGCCTCACCGTCCAGATGCAAGTGATGTCGGCGCTGTATCGGCTCGAGTTTCCGATCACCTACGTGGGCCAGAATGGCTTTCTGGCGAGTGCGGCCGGCGTGTTGCTCTGCATGTTCGCTTTTTATTTGGGGCATTCCGGCCTCGCCAGCTTCCAGATCGGCGCCTTGCGAATGCTGGGTTTCGACCCGCCGGAGCGCTATCACTACTCCTTTCTGGCAACCAGCCCGCTTGATCTCTGGAGACGTTGGAACACCTACCTGGGGCTCTGGCTTCAGCGATACGTCTTTCTTCCGCTCGCGTTGCGCTGGTCTCGCGCTCGAGGAAAAAGCGCTTCCGGTCCGGCCAAAGCTGCGGCGCTGGTCGCGACCTTTGCCGTCTGCGGGCTTCTGCACGAGCATGCGGGTCTGGTCAACCACCGATTCGTTGCCTTGAACGCCTTTCTGGGATTCTCGTTTTTCGGCCTGGCGGCGGTGATATGGACCGAAGCGGTAAAACGAGCGAACCGGGCGTGGATGGGTGTAGGCATAGCTCAATACCCGCTAACGGTCCGTTATGCCGGGTACGGCGTTTCTATGCTCTTACAGCTGCATATAGCCATTCTTTTCGGCTGGATCACATTGCCCGCTCTGGCCGGCCTCGGCATTCCGAGCTTCTTGGCTCGCTTTCTTCTCCCTTGACCGGAAGGATCCACCGCTAGACGGAAGCCGCGAGCAGAAAAACGGCGGTGAGATCCGTCTAACGAGTGTCGTTTGTGCCGTGTATTCCGGTTCCGGCGGGCCTCTGGCCGAAGACGAGGTGGTCGACGCCGACACCCAACCGTTCGATCAATGCCGAGGACGCTCTCGACGGCTGGGTCAGGCCGAGGGGATGGGAAACCAGAAAGACCAAGGCCACCGCCGTGTAACACGCCGCCATGGCCGGCGCGAATCCAATCGGATTCGACCCGCGGCGATCGCGCGAGACTACTTGACCGCCTTGGCCGAATATCGGCAGGCCGGTCGATGCCAACATCGCGTTGACCAGGATCGCACCCGTCTGCCAGGCGAGCCAAGCGTGTGTGGCCAGTTGTACGGCGATGCTCAGCCGTCTCGGCCAGCTTCCGCGCGGCATAAGCTGTAGAGCAGGCACCAACAGTAACGCTATAGGGAGCCAGGCGGAGGAGGGAAACCCGTTCCAGAAAGCCCTCCAGAAGCCGACATTCAAGTATAGAAGCCCTAGGTTGACGAGGAAGAGCCTGGTGGTAAGCGGCTCGTCGCTCGCTCGTGGTTGAGAGATACGAGAGCGGTTTCCCGCTCGCAATGCCAGGTCGGCCGGTAACAGGACAAGCCAAAGTAACAGAAAAGCCACCACGTAGTCTTCGAACGCGTTCGCGCTTTGGCGACCGCGGACCAATACGGTGAAGAAAAGCAGGGTGCCGGCAGCAATACCGCGCGCCATGACGCCCGCTGCGATGAAAACGCACGCGCAGGCGGCGGCCATCCAGGGTACGGAGGGCGGTAGCGCCTGAAGCCAGGCGAGCGCCACGACCGCGATCCCGCCGCCGGTATACGGGCCGCGGGCCGCGAGGTCAGCGGGGATGGTTCCGGAAAGGGAACCGACTTCATGCAGGCCAAACCAAGCCGCTAGCAATAGACCAACGACTATACGATACAACGCCAACGAAGTTGTGAGCGTATCCCCGCGCGCAACGCCGCTCACCGCGGAGAAGGGAATCGCAAAACGACCGGCCACTGTCCCGGACCGCGCAGATCGACCTGCCTCGCCGGCACCGATCGCCGGAACGCCCCCTCTATCTTTCATCGGCAGGGAGATGTATCTCATGGCGAGTAGAAATTCGCTTGCCTACCCTACGTCTCGAACAAACCCGACGCTCAACCCTATTCGAGGTTCGCGAAGCGCGCATCACCCGATAAGGGTGACCAATGCCATACCGTGTCACCGCCTGGTCCGATTTCCTCGCGAATTCGGTACATTACCGCCAGACCCCGGCCGCGCGCCCACTCGCTTCGATCGGGTTGCCAGCCAGGGTCCGCCAATCTAGGATGTGCCCGTTTTGCCAGCCGTTCCGGGCCGTCCGGAAGGGCTGGCGCCCGGCGGTAGTGGCCGGGGGTAGGCGGACCGTACGGCAGAGGAGGTACGGCCGTTTTCTTTCCGATCGATTCCCGCAGACGGTCGATCCCACCAGAGAGAACCAAAGTGCCAGCTTCGAGAACAGGACCCACAGCCATGCAGCGGTTGCGCACCTGGGGCGTAACCTTCGTCGTCGTCTTTCTGGCCGCGGTCTTCGCGCTTCAGTTCGGCGGGCCGCAGGCCGAGGGCTGCCTGGGGACGGGCGGAGGCGTCGCCTACGCCGCCCGCGTCTACGGCGAGAACATCTCCCAGGGCGATTTCCGCGCCGCCTTCATCCTGGCCGGCGGCAGGGGCCTCACCCCCGAGATGATCGCGCAGACCGGCTTCGAGAGGCGGGTGCTGGACGGCCTGGTGGAGCGGGCGCTGTTGGCCCGCGAGGCGCGCGAGCTGGGCTTTCGCATCAGCGAGGACGAGGTAATGCGCGAGATCGCGGCAGACGGGACTCTGTACGTCTCGCTCTCGGTGGAGGCGCCGCCGCTGATGCTCTCCCGGGAGATGGGCCCGCTGGAGTCGGGGCCCCGGCAGATCGATTTCACCGACAAGGACGGCGTCTTCGATCCCAAGCACCTGCGGGGCTTCGTGCAGTACGAGCTGCGCCGCAGCATCAAGGAGTTCACCGAGGGTCAGATCGACGAGCGGCTGGCGCAGCTGATGCGCGACACGGTGACCGCCGGGGTGGTGGTGAGCGAGGGCGAGCTCTGGGACGAGTACGTGCGGGAGCAGGAGAAGACGGTGCTCGGGTACGTGCGCTTCTCCCCCCAGTACTACCGCTCCTCCTCGCCGCCATCCGAGGAGCAGATCGAGGCCTGGATGGCCGAGAACGCGGAAGCCATCGACAAGGCCTACCAGGAGCAGAAGCAGCGCTACACCGGCCTGCCCAAGCAGGTACGGGCGCGGCATATCCTCATCAAAGTCTCGCAAGACGCCGACGATCCGAGTGTCGAGGCCGCGCGCAAGCAGGCCGAGCAGCTGGCGAATCGGGCCCGCCAGGGCGAGGACTTCGCGGCTCTGGCCCGCGAGCACAGCGGGGACACGGGAAGCGCGCGGCAAGGCGGAGATCTGGGCTACAACCCCAAGGGCAGGATGGTCCCGGAGTTCGACGATACGCAGTTCTCGCTCGAGCCGGGAGAGGTCTCCGATCCGGTGCGCACGCGCTACGGCTTCCACGTGATCCGGGTCGAGGGCGTGCGCGAGGGCGACGTACCCGTAGAGGAGGCCAAGCGGGAGATCGGCGAGAAGCTCATGCACGCCGAGTACGGCCAGCGGCTCGCCCGACAGGCGGCTGAGCAGGCGCTCGAAAGGCTGAAACAGGGCATGAGCATGGAGGAGCTCGACCTGGAGCTCGGAGGGCCCGATCCCGCACAAGCGGCCGCGGACGAGACCCGGGACGAGAAGGGCGAGAACGGCGAGAAGGGCAAGGACGAGAAGGGCGAGAACGAAGCGGAAAAGGCGCCCGCCGACATGCGCGATCCGCTCGCGCCGCGGGTGCAACAGACCCGCCCCTTCGGCCGGGTGGAGGTGCCCATCGCCGGGCCCTTCGACTCGGCGCCGCTGGTCACGTCGGCCTTCGAGCTGAGCGACGAGCAGCCGCTTCCCGCCGAGCCCATGCGACTGGGCGAGGATTGGTTCGTCTACCGGCTGCACTCGCGAATGCAGGCCGATCGGGCCGCCTTCACCGAACAGGTCAAGAGCGAGATCTCCAGGGTGTTGCTCTACGTCAAGCGCAGGGACGTGCTGGCGGACTATGTCGCCGGGCTGAAGAAGAAGGCGCAGGCCCGCAATGCGCTGAGCGTGCGCCAGGTGGCCAGACAGCAACCGACCGGGCTTGAGCAGTAGAGCGCAACTCGGAAATGCGGACCGAGTATTTCGGAGAGCGGCGACCCCAGATGCAAGGAGCGACGACGAGGAATAGTGGTGCTATTTTGAGGAGGAGCGACGCCGCAGATGGGGTCGCCTCGCCCGAAAGACGACGGGAGCATCTATGAGATGTGCTCGAGTAGAGGGGGGATGAGAACGGCCGAGAAGAAGGCTCCGCAAACCGCCGCGCCGGTGCTGCCGGACGGCGAGCACCAGGTGCTCCGCTTCCGGCTGCAAAACGGGCTCAGGTTCATCGTCATCCCCCAGCCCCACCTGCACAGCGCGGCGCTGACCGCGGCGGTGCACGTGGGCTCGCGCCACGAGGACGCCGCCAGCAGCGGGCTCAGCCACCTGCTGGAACATATGCTGTTCCGGGGCACCTGTAGCTACCGCTCGGCGCACGACCTCAACCTGGCCGTCGAGCAGCTGGGGGGCAGCGGCTGGGGCGTGACCTATTCCGATCATACGCTGTTCGGCCTGACCCTTCCGCCCGAAAACGCGGAGCTGGGAATGCGGATCTTCAGCGAGCTGTTTCTCTGCCCCCGGTTGGAGGACCTGCAGGTCGAGAAACGGATCGTGCGCGAGGAGATCCTGCAGAGCCTGGACGAGAACGGGCGCAACGTGGACGTAGACGATCTGGGGCGCAAGCTGTTGTTCGGCTCGCACCCGCTGGGCTTCACCATCGGCGGCAACGCGACCAACGTGGAGCGCTTCAGCGCGGCGGATCTGCAGGAGCACCGGCAGCGCTATTACGTGGCGGAGAACATGGTGCTGTGCGCGGCGGGCGCGGTCGACCCCGATCGGCTGCTCGCGGAGGCGAGCCGCTGCTTCGGCGCGCTGCCCCGCGGCCGGCGGATCGACCCGGGCGCGCCGGGTGCTTTCGAGACCGGGCCGCGCTTCCGCTTCGTGGACAGCCCCGGAAGCCAGAGCGACCTGCGCATCTTCTTTCCTACCTGGGGCGAGAGCGATGACAGACGCATGGCGCTTCAGCTGCTGACCCGCGTGATCGACGACGGCATGAGCACGCGGCTGCAGCGGCGGATCGTCGATGAGCTGGGGTTGGCCTACGACGTGTTCGCGGTGCTGGAGCTGTACCAGGAGTGCGGGGTGTTCGGGATAGGGGCCACGGCCGAGCACGGCAAGGTGCCCCGACTGGTCAAGGAGACGCTCAAGCTGCTCTGGGAGATGACGCAAGAGGAGATATCCGGGCTCGAGCTCGACAAGGCCCGACAGCGCTACCGCTGGAATTTGCGGGCCTCTCTGGACAACGCCGAGAGCATGTGTTCGCATTACGGGACCATGGCCCTGTTCGACCTGGACGGCCATTTGCAGCAGCTAGCCGAGAGCGCCACCCGCGTGACCGCCGCCGAGCTGCGCGAGACAGCCGCGCAGATCATCCGGCCCGAGGGGCTGCACGTGGCCTGCGTCGGGATGCTGGACCGCAGGATGGCGCGGCAGACGCGCGAGGCGACCTACGCTTTCGGGTCGGCCGGTGGACGCTAGAGCACCGATCGGGTTGAAAAGCCCATGATTTCGCGGCTTATAGGGGCCATGTTCGGCGTTGTCCCTCCTCGAAGTGGCTCTACCACTGCTTCGTCGGGCCAAGCACCGAATCTGACACCCTCTAAACACACGAACTCAAAGAGTTTTCAACCCGTTCGCTGCTCTAGCCGCCGTCCCGGAAAGGCTCTGTTGCCGCCCGGCGGGCGAGTCGAGCGCTCCGCCTTCGCCCTGCTCGGGCTCTGCTCGGCGCTGCCGCTCTTTCTGGTCCGTTACCCGCCGCTACAGGACCTGCCCCAGCACTTGGCCGCGGTGCAGGTGCTGCACGGCTACGGCGACCCCGGCTTCGGCTTCGCGCAGTACTTCGAGCTCGATCTGCTCCGCACCCAGTATCTGACGTATTATCTGGCCGCGCACCTGCTGGCCTATCTGCTGGGCGTGACGCTAGCCAACAAGGTGTTGTTGGGCGCGGTGCTGCTGGGCACGCCCTGGGCCATACGCTACCTGCTGGGCGTTCTGGGCAGGGACCGCAGGCTGGCCTATCTCGCCTTTCCCCTGATCTACAACGCCCATCTGGTGCTGGGCTTCTTCAACTTCATCGCGGCCATTCCCCTGGTTTTCGTCGGACTCGGGCTGGCCGTGGAGCAGCGCAGGCAACCGCGGATGCGCCGCGAGATTTTCTTTTCGCTGCTGGCGCTGCTGACCTTCTTCACCCACGTGGTTCCCTTTGCCTTTCTCGCCCTGGGCCTGTTTTTGATCGCGTTGGGACCGGGGCCGCAACAGACGCTGCGGCGGCTGCTGCCCCTGGTGCCGGCCGCGGTCGGCGCCGTGTTCTGGGCGCTGAACAGCCCCGCCGGCCGGGCGACCGTCGAGGCGGCGGCGGGCGAGGCGGCCGGAGGCGGGCCGCGGGCGCGGTACCAGCAGTGGAACGAGGGCCTGCGCCAGCTCCCGCTCTGGCTTACCGATGTCCTGCACATCCGGCTGGACGAGCGGCTGCTGCAGATCTGGGCGGGGCTGGTAGTTTTGATGTTCGTATTCGGTGCGCTGCAGCGCCGGCCCGCGCCCGGCGACCCGCCCCGGCCGGCCCGGCTACAGCTCTCGCTCGGCCGGCGGCTCTGGCTGCTGCCGCTCGTGGCCGCGGTCGGCTACTTCTTCCTGCCGGTCTCGTATGACTGGATCTGGCCCATCGCCCAGCGCTTTCCCCTGCTGGCGGCGCTGTTTCTGCTGCCGGTACTGCCCTACCCCAAGCGGACGGCCGCGGGCCTGTTGACGGCGGCGGTGCTGCTGCTATCGGCTACCGGCCTGTTCATGGCCGGCCGCGCCTTCTACCGCTTCGACCGCGAGGAGGTGGGAGCCTTCGACGCCGCGCTCGAGACCATACCGCCCGGACAGCGGGTGGCCGGGCTCATCTTCGAACGCGGCAGCCACCAGGTCCGCTTCTCGCCCTTCATCCACTACGCGGCCTACTATCAGGCGCGGAAAGGGGGCGCGGTGATGTTCACCTTCGCCGACTTCCCCCAGTCGCCCTTTCGCTTCCGGGAGGGCAACCGCCCGCCCCGGGTACGGCCCCGCTGGGAGTGGACGCCGGAGAGGGTGAATCCTGCGCGCGATCTGGGTTGGTACCGCTACGTGCTGGTACGCGGCCGGCCGGGGATGATCGACCGGCAGCGCCGTTTTTATCGGCCTATCTACAGAAGCGGGCGCTGGAGCGTATGGAAGAGGCGCGGGCCGTGAAGGGACGCGGCGGCCGGACAACCGGCGGGGAGGATGAACCGGTGTCGAAGCGTACCCGGGCAGAGGACAGCCGCCTGGCCGATCTCATCGACGCGCTACAGGTGGCGGCGGCCGACGCCGAGCAGCAAGCGGAGGCGCTCGAGGCCTTTCGCCGCATCGCTTTCGAGATCCGGGCCGGGCAGGTCGTGGCGCTTCTCGACGAGCAGCTGAGGCGCCAGCAGGTGCTGCCCGAACCGGTCGCCGAGCGGATCCGGAGGATAGATGAGCTGTTCGACGCCATGGTGGAGCGGGGCGACGAGCAGCTGTTCAGTGAGGAGGCGTTGCAGGGCTCGCCGCTGTGGAGCGAACTGAGGGCAGCGGCGCGCCAGGCGCTGGAGCTTCTGGGCGTGCCCCGCCGACCTATCCTCAATCCGACTCGTTGACCACCAGATCGACGTTCGTTCCCGGCTCGACCTCGCTATCGGCGCTCGGATTCTGGCTGAGCACCCGGCCACCGCTGTAATCCTCGTTGTAGCGGTAGCGGATCTTTCCCACCTTCAGGCCCGCCTCCTCGATGATCTCGGCGGCCTTCTTGTGCCACTTGCCCATCACGTCGGGAACGGTCACCGCCCCCTTGCCGTCGGAGACCACCAGATTCACCGGAGTCTTCGCGGAGATCTTCGACCCGGCCACCGGGATGGAGGTGACCACCGCGTCGAGGGGGACCGAGTCGCTGTTCTGGCGGTTGATGGCCCCCACCCGCAGCCCCTCGCCGGTCAGCTTCTGCATGGCGTCGTTGAGCGATAGCCCGGTCAACCCGGGAACCTGCACGGCCGAGCTGCCGGTCGAGAGTACGACGTTCACCGCCGTACCCTGCTTGAGGCGCGAGCCCGGCAGCGGGTTCTGCTCCAGGATACGGCCGGCCTCGACCTCGGCATTCTCGCGGCTGTCGGAGATGACCATCAGCAGGCCGGAGCTCTGCAGCAACATCCGCGCCTGCTCCGGTTCGAGGTTGGTTATCGAGGGTATCTCGACCGAGGTTTCCCCGCCCAGCGTGATACCGCCCCCCTTTTGCAGGTGCGGCAAACCGTAGACGACCAGCGCGGCGGTGATCGCCGAGGTGATGATGGAAACGAAGATTGTGGTCGCGGTTCTCATCGGGCCAAATTACCACAGATCGCCGAAACGATCCGTTTTTTTGCCCCGCCTCTCCGGCCGCCGTCAGCGGGCCGTTTAAGAACGGATCCCCAAAATCCCCGTGGCCGCGCTTGCGGCACCGGGCCGTCTGCGGCGTCGGACCTCCTCGAAAGGACCCTACCGGTTCTCGTCGGTCCGCCCTGCAGACGCGCTCGGTGTACGCGTTCAGGCCTTGGGCAGCACGGCGGCCCAGGCGCCCGAAAAAGCTCGGCGCCCAGCCGGGCCGGTGAGGATTGTACTGACGTACCTGACGGTTGTCGGTGGATTCGTGCGGAGCGGAGGGGACGACAGTCCGCGGAGCCACACGAATCCGGCGGCAATACACAGGGGCCGCAGGCCCCGAGTACACCGGCCCGAGGACGAAAGCCGGTTTTTCGGGATGCATTGGCCGCCGTCGTTTCAGATACCGACTACCCCCCTGAACGATTACCGCTCGGTGGCGCGGCGCGAGGCTCGGTCCGTTTTGGGGATCCGTTCTAAAAACGGGTCAGGGTGGGCACCAGCATGATGCTGAAGTAGTTGAGACCAGGGGCCTCGTCGAGATAGGCGTAGTTGATCTGCAGCCCGATCCCGAGCCCCCCGTCGCGGTGGCCGGGGAACCATTCCTTGCCCACCTGCAGCGAAAACCCGATCCCGTCCCATCCGTAGAGCTTTCCGGTTCCCAGAAACTCACAGGGAGCGTCTGGCAGGTAGAAGAGCGTACCGACCCAGCGTATCTGTCCGGTGAGGTAAAGATCGAAGGGCATGAAGTAATACGAGATGCCGCCTCCCAGACCGAAGAGATATAAACCATCTATGCTCGGGTCGTGGTCAGCGACCAGCCAGACCTCGAAGAGCGGACCGACGTGCAGCGCCAGGTTCTCGATGATGCCCAGCCCCCAGTCCAGCTGTAGGTTCAGCGCCAGCCCCCCACCCGAGGGATCCTCGATCACCTCCACCCCGGGCACCGGATCGGCCTGACCGCTACCGCCATACAGGCCGTAGCCGAGGCCGATCGAGAGGCGCGTGAACATCCCGCTGTGCCCCTCTTCCTCTTCCTCCTCTTCTTGCCGCCGGAACGCCGGCTCTCTCTGCGGCTCATCGTCGGGCGGGGCCGGTTCCGCGTAGGGAGCCGGCTCCGCCGCCGCCGGCTCCGGGGCAGGTTCTGGCGCCGGCGCCGGGGCCGGCTCGGCTTCCGGCACGGCCTGTGCACTGGCCACCCCGGGGTCGAGCGCCGCCAGCAGGCAGGCGACCAGAACCGGTAACGCCCACTGCCCCGGGTTTCCCGGCCGGGTCGTCCTCATCGCAACACCCCGCACACCAGCGGCTGCGCGAGCACGACGCAGACGTCCGCTCCGGCCAGACGGGCCACATCATAGGACGCGTAACAGCCCTCCACCTCGGCACGGCTGGACTCACAGACCAGCTTGGTATCCAGGGTCACGCTCATGCCGCAACCGTTCGCCTCTTGCGCCAGCAACCCGAGCCTGCGTTCGCACTCGGCGGCCGGCGTATTGCCCGGATGCATGATCGCTCCACAGAGGTACTCGTCCTCGAGAACCGCACAAGTGCTCTGCCGCAGGGCCTCGGCGGTGGCGAGCGCGGTGAAACAGGTATTCACCCAACCCGAGCCGCCCTGGCACAGGGCCTCTTCGTCCAGCGAAACGTCCGAGCCACACTGCACGGCCTCGGCGGCCAGCACCAGCACCTGCTTCGGGCAGTTGGAGAGGTCGACCACTGCCGCGGCGTCGGTGCCGGTCGCGGCATCGGTGCCGGTCGCGGCGTCGGTTCCAGTCGCCGCGTCCGGCTCGACCGCTGCATCGAACCCGGTCCCGCCATCCACTGCTGCGTCCCCCGCGGTCCCGGCATCGGCATCGGCCGGCTGCGTGGGCTCCGTCGGCTCTGACGGTTCCGACGGCTCCTCGGGACGGCACTGGTCAGCATCGCCGCCGGTGTCGCACTGCTGGCACTCGCCCGACGCGCCGCACGCCTGGCAGGTGAGCCGCTCCGGGTCGTCGACCGGCGCCTGGCAGACGACAGGGCTCTGGGCCTTTCCGCAGGGCGCCGAGGCCACGTACATGGTCTCGCCTACCACCCAGGCCAGGTAGCAATATCCATCGTCCAGCGTGTACTCATCCCCCTTCCAGGACACGAAGACCCCGACCACCTCCCCGTCCCGGTCGACCGCCGCCAGTAGCGTGACGCTCTCCTGCTTGCCGTCCCGGTCGATGTCCTGCTCGACGGAGGAGGTCCTGAACTCGACCTCGCCCAGATCGAAGTCCAGCTCGAGATCGAAAAGCAGCTCGATCCCGGCCCAGCCGCCGATGCTTCCGCGCAAATTGAACGAGTTGAACAGCGAGAGGTCGATGTCGGCCGAGAGCCGGAAGGAGAGATCCATGAAGCCGCTGAAGCGCCCCAGGTTGAGCCCTGGCGACTCGCAGCAACCCTTCAGCCCCAGCGGCATGAGCACCGCGGCTATTAAGAGCAAACGTTTCCCGGCCTCCAATCCCATCTCGTTCTCCCGCGGACGCGCCAGGCGCCCGGTCCCGATCAGTAGACATCGAAACCGGTTTATTGGCAACCCGCCTGGCGGAGTGGGCCGTCGCCGGCCGACCGTCGGCAACCGTTCGGCGTCCGCCTCTGCTACCCGGCTTGCTCCGAGCCGTCCCAGTATGAAACGGGTTCTATTATCTTCTTTCCGACCCGATACCACGCTGCTCTTCTCGGAAGCGCGATTGCAGCAGGGCTCGAAGCGGCCGAAGAGACGGGCGACGCGGCTCGACGTAGCGTCGAGCGGAAGGTGCGCGATCCCCCGTCGTCCCGTCGGGTCGGGTGGGCATTCACCCCGCAGGCGGTAACATTTCGAGACGGCCGACGAGCCGACATTCGTGTAGTGATCCCGCGGCAACTATGCCACTCGAGCACCTCGAACCGTCGCGTCGGCCGGTACCGTAAGTAGAGCGTATCTAAAAAACTCCCGTCGTCTCTCGGGCGGGGCGGCCCCATCTGCTGCGTTGCGCCTCCTGGAAACAGCACCGCTACGCCTGCGTCGGCGCGCCTTGCATTTGGGGCCGCCGCTCTCCGAAATGCTCGGTCCGCATTTTTGAAATATTTTCTAATATCTACGACCGAACGGAACTGCGTTACCGTATGGGAAGGGTGAAATATTTGTCACTTGTGGCAGCGCGGCCGGACTAATAGTCCGATGAAATCACCAAACGACGTAAGGAGGCTGCTTTGAAACCGTCACAAAACTCACAACTTCTCTCCATTTCGACCGCTGTTCCGGACCATGTTCTCGAACAGCGGATAGTTGCCAAAATTGTTACCGACATGTTTTCAGCACGGTTCTCTGATTTTAGTAAATTGCAGAGGGCATTCGTCAACTGCGGGATCGCCCGGCGCCGCGCGGCCCGCGATATTGACTGGTATGTCCATCCGCGCAACTGGTCGGACCGTAACGCGGTTTATCTCGAAGTCGCGACCTCGCTCTTTATAAACGCCGCTCGTAAGGCCATGGCGCACGCGAAGTTAACCGCTGATGATATCGGCTCCATTGTGACAATATCGTCAACAGGAATCGCAGCACCCAGCCTTGAAGCCCGCTCTGCGAAGGAGCTGGGATTACGTCGGGATGTCTCGCGGGTTCCCGTTTTCGGGCTTGGCTGTGCAGGTGGTGTGAGTGGCCTATCTATCGCCTCGCGACTGGCCAATGCCGATCCAGACAAGGCCGTTCTACTGGTTATCGTGGAGCTCTGCACACTCGCTGCGCGTATAGACCAGACGACTAAGACGAATATGATCGCGCTTGCTCTTTTCGGCGATGGCGCCGCGGCGGCTGTCGTAAAGGCGGGACAGAATGAAGGCGCCTTCATAGGTAGGATCTTAAGGAAAAAGGCAAGGAATTACGATCGGTTTGACATGAGGCTTTAGATTTACTCTTCGGATACCGGCCTTCGCGAATTCAGAACCGTTACAGTAGAGCGATCAAAATGAAGTATTTTAATAATTCGGCGCTGCTTTTTCACTGCGAGAAACGTTTATCGCCGAAAAGAAGAGATTAAAGGCGAGCAATGGGTTATCGACTTCAAAACGACCAAGTAGAGAAGGAGACAACCCATGCTCAGTCAGAAGATTACAAGGATCGAGGAACAACTCAAGACCGTTTTGGGAGAAACAGCCCTGGAAGGCCTCGGAAAAACGAGCGGCTTCGTACAACGGCGAAGGACAATTACTGCGGCGATGTTCGTCGGCAGTTTGCTCAATTCGCTCGGGACTCGGAAGGTTGAAACGATTGCCGACCTGCATCGGGACTTCAACAGTGATAACGGCATCTTCGTCAACTATAAGCCCTATTTTGAAAAACTCGATTCGCCGGGCTTTCCGGAGTTGATGCGTATTCTGTTCGAGCGGATGATGACCGAGATGTCCCTCAGGATACTGAGCCCGTTGAGAGAAGGACCTTTCCGCATTTTTGCGGACATCGCGATTCACGACGGTTCTTCGTTTGCGCTTCATGACGATCTCCGAGAAGAGTTCCCGGGACGCTTCAAGACCATAAGCCCGGCAGCGGTGGAACTTCACGCCACGATGTCGCTCTTTCGCGACAACTTGACGGCCGTGACCATTACGGCCGATTCCGAATGCGAGCGCCATTTCACTCCGGACCCCAAAGACCTGCGGCGAAAGCTCTTCATGGGAGATCGAGGTTTCGACGACAGATACTACATGAAAGCGATCGAGCAGAATGGAGGGAGCTTTCTGATTCGCGTCAGATCGATCATGAAACCAACGGTCGTCAGGATCTATCGCCTTTCGGCCAAGTATCGCAAACTCGAGGGAAAAAGACTGGACGAGGTTCTCAAACGGATTCCGAAAAACAAACTGCTCGACATGGACGTCTGCTGGCGGAACTACTATGGCGAGCCGGACTGCTCCTTCAGGATGATACTGAAATACAATCGATCCGAGAAGTCGTGGATGAGATTGATGACGAATCTGCCTCGGCGACTATTTCCCGCGAAGTCGGTTTTGAGCGCGTATCATCTTCGCTGGCAGATCGAATTGTACTTCAAGGAGTTGAAGTCGTACGCAAACCTCCATCGCTTTTGTACGAGCAAGGCGAACATCGCGGAAGGTCTTTTCTGGGCATCACTATGCGTCGGTTTCCTCAAGCGTTACTTCGCTCATGCTTGCCAGCACGTTCATCCGGGCCGAGATATCTCTACTCGGCGCGTCGCTATGTGCGGCCACTCTTTTCTTGGTTCCTTCTTTCGCTCGATGCAGAGAAGATTTCGCGGCCTACGCGATGCTCTTGTCGAAGCGTTCCTCTTCCTCTTTAATAATGCTGCTCGGTCTAACCCGAACCGCGAACGAAAAAAGGGACGGCTTGCTTTCGGCCTTCTGCCAGTAAACGGGGCCGTATAAAGTGATCACCTATGAACCGCTGTTAATAAGGCGTTCAATGATATAGCCGCTTATGAAGAACTTATAGCGAGGTTGAAAAGGGCGGGTATCGTTCCTATTCTAAGCTTTATGTTTGGTTTGGACGAAGATGTACCGGATCAGTTCCGTGTTACGATGGAGTTTTTACGTCGGAACCGGGTAGGTTTTGCCACTTTCTATATCGTAACCCCGTCGCCAGGTACAGAGCTATATCAGGACCTCGCAGCAGAAGGTCGAATCAGAAAGGTAGATTGGTCGCTTTACGATGGTTGTCATGCAGTATTTATACCAAAAGGCAGGTCACAGGCCTCGTTAGAAAGGGAATATTGGGAAACATACAAGGAGATGTACACCTTGTCGGGCATGTTCCGTAATTTCTTGTGGAACATCCGTGAATCAAATACTCCTGTTACCGAGCTCTGTCGCAACCTTCTCTGTCAGCCGATTTTCCGGTCAAAGGTCGAACAGCTTGAGCACCCGTTTTCTGGCGGGATTTCCCGTGTGTAATTCACTGTTCTGATTACGACGCCTCCGAATCGTGCTGGGTATAGCGAGACCGGCAGGCTCTCGGGGCTGGCTTACAGGCAGCGTGTACGACAAAGAAACCTGGATTTCCAGGATCGAGCGTAGAAGAACTGACGGACGTTTTCATCGCGAACCATCACGGGCTCGACCACGGATTCGAGGGCGTCGCAGAAACACAAATTCGATTGTAGGAGCAAGGCGTTCGCTTCAGCGGCCTGTGCGCCCAGGCGACCTCGACGCCGATTGAAGTAGGCGATCGGACGGTGAGCTTCGTTTCGGCCATGCTCACGGACGATGAAGTAGAGGCTCGGCCGCACGAACAGCACCTACCTGGACGGCTCCGCACCGTCCCAGTAGGAATCCAAACGAGCGGACATGACCGCCCTTATCCGCTCCATCAGCTCGGGCACCTGCCGCACGCTCAAGTCCGCCGTCTCGATAGGTTGATCGCAGTATACCGTGACCCGGTGCCCGGGCCGGATCAGCAGCGAGCCCTTGCGCATCACCCGGTACATGCCGGTCACCGTCACCGGCACTATAGGCGCCCCTAGCATGCGCGCCACCCGGAACATGCCGGGCTGCAGCTCGCCCAGCCTGCCGTCGAGCGTGCGCGTCCCCTCGGGAAAGACCAGAAGCGAGTTGCCACTGTCGAGCTCGGCCCGTACCCGCTTGCACAGCTCGCGCAGCTCTCCGAGCGAGCCCCGGTGCACGGGGATGGTGCCCCGCTGCTTCATGAAGCGGCCGTAGACCGGAAAGCAGAAATGCTCCTCGAGCTCGATCCCCTGCTTGAAGTGCGGTGTGGCGGCGTAGGCCGTGCAGTGATCCAGGTGGTTGGTGTGGTTCTGGAAGAACATGTAGGCGCAGTCGGGGTCGATGTCCGGGTGGACCACCGCCCGCCAGCTGGAGCCGGTCAGCGCCACCTGGCCCCGCGTGTACAGGCGCGCCAGCGGGTCGATACGCCGTGGGTCCAGAAAGCGCATGGCCAGCATCTGCGCCGACATGAGCGGGACCAGCCAAAGCAGCCCCGCGGCCCACAGGCCCAGCGAGAGCAGGCGGTCCAGGGCGGTATCGGGCGGCAGGACGATGGGGGCCACCGGCGGCGCGCCGGCTGTCTCCCTGCCGGGCGGTTGCATCCCGTTGCTGAACGCACCCGGCTTCATCGATCTACTCCCAGCTCACCTCGACGGGCTTACGGTCGACCGTCCGTAAAAACCTGAGCTTGGGGTAGCCGAGCACCAGCGTGCTGTAGACCTTGTGGCCAGGGGGCAGCCCGAGCGCTTGCCCGAGCGGCGGGTGCTCGTTGGCGGCGATGGTGAACAGCCCGATGTAACAGCTGCCCAGCCCCAGGGTCATGGCGGCCAGCGCCACCGTCTGCGCCGCGATCACGCAGTCGTCCTTGGGCGTGGCCGCTTGCAGCGGGTCGCCGTGGAAGACCATGACCGCAGGCGCACGGTAAAGGATGACGTCCATGCCCACCTCGCGCGCCAGGCCCATGGGCTTGTAGCGCTGGAAGGTGGCTTTCATGGCCGCCAGCGGCTCGGGTACGGGCTTGCCCTCGGCCTCGAGCGCGGCGACGTCGGCCTCGGTCTTGGCGATGAGCTGCATGAAGAAATCGACGGTGTGGTTGGACAGCTGCTCGATCCGTCCGGCATTCTCGATGATGCGCAGCTGTACCGGCTGCCGATTGCTGCCGGTGGGGCAGTAGCGGCAGATCTCGACCAGGCGCCCGAGGTGCTCGCGCGCTACGGGCGTGTTCTTGAAATGCCTGATGCTCCTGCGCTCGCGGACGAAGCGCAGGAAGTCGTCCGGGTCGAAGCCCGGGCCCCCGTCCACCGGCGCGAAGTTGCCCATGTCGAGCTCGGTGTGCAATAGGGCGTCGGTGGGACAGAGCGAGATGCAGTGGCCGCAGAGGTTGCAGTTGTCCGCGTCAGCCCGCGCCACCATCCGCTCGTTCTGCTTGAAGAAGACCAGCGGGCAGCGCAGGGCGCAGATCCCGCAATCGTTGCACCGGTCGTCGTCGACGGTAATCCAGCTCATAGCTCTCCTCGCTCTGGTCTATCGCGGGCGCGGAACGCGCGCCCCTGCACGGTCCCGATGGTCGATGGTTGTTACCCGTTCGCTACGCTCAGAGCCGCAGGTTGTCCAGCCGCTTGTCCACCACCCGAGCCAGCTTCTGCTCGACCTCCTGGGGCAGATAGGGCGTGGCCGAGAACATGGCGAAGGAGGCCATGTCGTGCAGCGCCTTGAGCAGCGCAGGTAAGGGCTGCGCGGTGTCCAGCTCCGCCAGCACCTGCAGGACCTCCTCGGGATCCAGCGTGCACTGCGTGCCCAGGTTCTCGCCCACGTACTGGCCGAGCCCACTGCTGCCGATCCACGCTTTCAGGGTCTCGGGCATATCCTTCTTGCCGCCGTGCTTGGCCACTACCGCGTAGATCCCGCGCATGGTCTGGTTAAACTCGTCGATCAGGCGGCGCACGGTCTCGACCTGGCTGCGCCTCGGCGTGCGTAGCTCCAGGTAGCCGCTCTGCACCAGCTGGTAGACCGCCTTGACGGTCTTGAACTCGTCCCAGCCCAGCTCCGCGGCGATCTCCTTGAGGTTGCGGTCGCCGTCAGCCAGCAGCGCCACCGGCTGTAGCGCCTCGTCCAGCTGCTCCGCGCTACCGCGGCGTAGCAGCGCCGGGCAGAGCGAGTCGCGCGGCACGTGCTTGCGATAGACGGCCATCTCGTCGATCCGCTGCACGCCTTCCATCAAGAGCTTGGCGAGCGGCATATGCACCTTCATGGCCGGGGGTACTGCGTCCTCGGCCACGGTGGCGAAGATATAGTTGCCCTCGCCGACCAGCAGCGCGGCGGTGAAGATGGTCTCGACCTGCCGATAAAGGTTCTCGAACAGCGTCTCGCGATCGATGAATCCTTCCTCTACCAGGATCTCGCCCAGCCGACGCCGGCCGCTCTGCAGCTTCAAGCACTCGGCGAGCTGCTTGTGGGTGATCGCTTTCCGGCAGAGCAGTATCTCGCCCAGCCGCTCGCTCGGCACCGTGCTGGTGGCGCTGCGCAGCGCGCCCTGATCGATCAGCAGCCGGCGGCGCGCCTCGGCGCCGTAGACGGTCAGCTCGCCGTACCAGGCCGCTTGCGAGATCATGCTGATGATCTCCATCACCGTGGAGCGAGAGGTGATCTCGCCCGCCATCAGCACCCGCGTCGGTACGATTTTCGTACCGCGGCCATCCTGGCGCAGCACCAGCAACCCAGGCGGACCATCGGTGAGCGCGTAGCGGCCGGCGCGGGCGCCCAGCCGCTGCTTGAGCTGCTCGCCCGAGACCTCCAGCGAGCCGTCCTCCTTGACCCGTATCAGTTGCTTGGGCTCGTCCATGGGTTCGTGCTATGCGTGCTGTCCGCTGGTCGCGGCGAGGCTCCGAGGACCCCTGTTCCGATGATCGGATAGAACCGAGGCGATCTCAACCTCTCGTGACACCTAGCTACCACCCCAACGGCAATCGAGGAAAGAGCATGGCAAAGGTCGCCTTCGTTTTTCCGGGACAGGGCTCGCAGGAAGCAGGCATGGGTCGCGCGGTTCACGATGCCTACGGGGCCGCGCGCGAGGTATTCCAGGCCGCCGATCGGGCGCTGGGCGAGCCGCTCTCCAGGCTCTGCTTCGAGGGGCCGGAAGAGGATCTGCAGATGACCACCAACACCCAGCCCGCGATTCTCACCACCAGCATCGCGCTGTACCGGGCGTTGGGCGAGAGTTGCGACATGGCCGCGGGCCATAGCCTGGGCGAGTACAGCGCCCACGTGGCCGCGGGCACGCTTCCCTTCGAGCAGGCGGTCAAGATCGTGCGCGAGCGCGGCAGGTTCATGCAGGAGGCGGTGCCGGTGGGCCGGGGTGCGATGGCCGCCGTGCTCAAGGGCGACAGCGCGCAGGTGGAAAAGGCCTGCAGCGACACAGAAGGGGTAGTGCAGCCGGTCAACTACAACTGCCCGGGCCAGCTGGTGATCGCGGGCGAGGCCGAGGCCGTAGAGCGCGCGGCCGAGGCCATCCGGCAGCAGCAAGCGGCCAAGATCCGCAAGCTGCCCGTGAGCGCCCCCTTTCACTGCAGCCTGATGGATCCGGCCGCGCGGAACCTCAGGCCCTTGCTGCAGCGGGCCGACTTCGTCGACCCCGGCATTCCGGTCTACGCCAACGTGAGCTCCCGGCCGGTCGCCACCGCTGCCGAGGCCCGCGAGGCTCTGGCCTGCCAGGTAGCGCAGCCGGTGCTCTGGCAGCAGATCGTGGAGCGTATGATCGCGGACGGCGCCCGGCTCTTCGTCGAGATCGGCCCGGGCAAGGTGCTGACCCGGTTGATCGGCCGCATCGACAAGACCGTGACGGCCATCAACGTGGAGGACCCGGCCGGGTTCGAGCCGGCGCGCCAGGCCATCCGAGCTACTAGTGCCGTGACCGGGAGGTTTTGAGCCCCCTGTATTTGAACTTGCGCCGCGC
>CAYVFC010000149.1:0-19000 GCA_964450715.1 uncultured Sandaracinaceae bacterium
ACGGAAAAATACCGGCTCTGCACCGGGTACGCAATCGCGGCCTTAGGAGGCACCGCAAAATAAACGATCCGGTTGCGGTCGCGTGGGCGGGCGCAACCGCGGCTTTCGTCCTCGGAAAAATCCTCGAAATAGCGCTCTCGACCGCAGGGAGAGATCTCTGCGGTTTTTCCTCCGGGCGCGCTCGCGATTGCGCTCCGCCGACGCGCCCGGTCTCGTATCGTTTATTTTGCGGTGCCTCCTTAGAACGTCGCCGAGATGAGCAGCTCGGGCGAAAGGATGGTGAAGTCGTCGGCGCGATGGTGGAACTCCGAGAACTGATGGAAGAGCCCGAATCCGGCCCCGACGCCGATCGAGGTCCGCTCGCCGAGGAAGAAGTGGTAGGCGCCCGCGGCCCGGAACCCGGCGCTGATCCAGTCGTAGCCCTGACGATCGTTTTCCGGTCCGGTCAGGTAGTAGCCGAGCTCGGGCCCGACCGCGATCGAGAAGGCGTTCTTGCCCTGCGGGAAATAGTGCCGGTAGGCGAGCGTCCCGGTGAGCAGGGAGTCCTGGCGTTTCTTGGCGATCTGGTAGCCGCCCTGGTAGCCGCCCTGCAGGCCGAGATAGCTGTTGCGGTGGATCTTGAACTGAAAGTCGAGGGCGACGCCCGCTCCCCCCAGGCCGCCGAAGGAGAAGAAGGGTCCCAGGTGCAGCGCGAAGAGAAAGCCGGGAAGCTCGTAGGGGGCCGGCGCGGGCAGGCCGTTCGCCGCTACTCCGCCCTCGTCCGAAAGAGCGTCGCAGCTCTCGTCCGACGAGGCGTCCTCGCGGCAGACCTCGGCGTCCTCGAACGATTGCTGGGCGCGCGCCTGAGAAGATAGTAAGAGCAGACAGGCGCCGGTTACCATCGCTATTACTGGCTTTTTCATCGGATAATCGACCGCCACTTATTTGCCATAGTCGGGTGCGGCTTTTCTGTCATTTCGACCGAGCCGTCATTCTGTCATTTCGACCGAAGGGAGAAATCTTCTCTTTTTTTTCGGATCTCTCACATTCGTTCGAGATGACATTCATTTTTCGTTCGGGATGACGTTCACATTCGTTCGAGATGTCACCTCGCCGCGCTCGAGATGACAACTGAAGCCTGGCGAGCGGTGGCGCGCGCGGCGAACGATCGCGCTCAGGCCCTGCTCATCAGGGCGTCGAACTGCGCCACGGCCAGCGCGGGAGCGGTGGTGAAGGCGATCCCGGTGGCTTTGCTCAGCGCCACCGAGGCCTTCATCGCCTTGTCGTTGCTGGGCAGCGATACGATCAGGACCACATCCGGGTCCCCCAGCAGGGCGTACATCGCCTCGATCTTGCCGCCGTGTTTCTTCACCAACGCCTTGGCCTGACCGGTCCTTTTTGCGCTGATCTTCTTCACCGACTCGGACGAATATTTGCCGAACATGAAGTAGGTGGCCATGAGATCCTCCCTTTTTCCTGGCGCTGCGAAGTTTCGTACAGGATGCCGCAGAAGACAAGGGGGGAGGTTTTGCGATCCGCTCTTACCGGGAGAAGCGATCGCGGAGCAGGCGCTTTTCGGATAGGCTGTGGCGGTGGCGCGCCATCGCCCGCTGCTCTGGTGTTCGGTCTGCCTGGCCGTGTGCGGCCTGCTGCTGGCCGGCCTCTTTCCCATCGGCAATCCGGACACCTACGGCCACCTGGCCGCCGGGCGACAGATCGCCGAGCTGGGCCGCGTTCCGGATACCGACAGCTTCTCATTTTTTCGGGAGACCCCCCAGCGGTGGCGCAACTACGAGTGGCTGACCGGCCTGCTCTTCTGGGGAGCCTACGGCGCCTTCGGTCCCAACGGGCTGCTCGGGCTCAAGCTGCTGCTGCTCGGCGCGCTGTCCGCGCTGTTGCTCGGGCGCGCCTGGCGAGAGCGAGGGGAGCTGGGCGCGATCGGCTGCGGGTTACTGTTGCTATTCGCCATCCCCTCGGTGCGCTTTCGCCTCACGGTCAGGCCCCACCTCTTCGGGATGGTGTTCGGCGCTCTGTTCTTGTTGGGGCTGCCGGCTGTGGCCAGCGGGGATAGGGGAGAGCGCGCGGCCCGGCTCGCCCGCCGCTGGACGGTCGCGCTCGCTCTCGGCCAGCTGGTCTGGGTGAACCTGCACGGCTCCAACCTGCTCGGCCTGGTGCTCACGACCATCTACCTGGCGGCCTTTGCGCGCGATCCGGTCGCCCGCAAGAGACTGCTCGGATTGCTCGGCCTGCAGGCGGTCGCCTGCTGCGTATCCCCGTTCGGGCCGGCGATATTAGCCGATACCATCGCCCACCTGGCCGATCCGACTTACCGTCAGGTGGTCGACGAGTGGGTTTCCTGGAAAGCGGCCCATCACCCGTTCTGGTACCTGGCCGCGCCGTTGGGGCAGACCGCGCTGCTGGCCCTGGCCCTGCCCATCCTGCGCCGGCGCGGACCGGGCGGCTGGGCGTCGCTGGCCGTCGCCGCGCTTTTGGCCTTGATGGCCTTTCGCTCCATCCGCTTCGTGGGCGAGTTCATGCTGTTGACCGCTCCCTTGCTGGCCGAGGCCGCGGCCGAGCCGCTGGCGCGCCTGAGCCCGAGGCGCCGTACGACCGCGCTCTGCGCTCTCGGCGCGGTGGCTTGCCTGATCGCCCCGGTGGCCTCGGCCGAGCTGCCCCCGCGCCTGCCGCCCGGCTGGGGAGAGACGGCAAGGATGAGGCCGGCCGGCGCGGCTTCCTGGTTGAACGAGCACCGGCCCCGGGCGCGGATCCTGGCCGCCATGGAGGACTGCTGGTACCTGATGTTCGCGCTTCCCCGCGCCCGTTTCCTGGTCGACGGCAGGACGCCGTTCTACGGGCCGGACCATATCCGCTTGATCGTGCGCGCCTTCCGTGAGCCGCCGGTGCTGCGCGAAACGCTGGCTCGCTTTGACGTCGATACGGCGGTCGTGCAGCACGCATTCGCCGGGCAGCAGGCGATGCTGCAAACCCTGCGGGGCCTCGAGGGCTGGTCGCTGGTGATGATCGAGGACCGGCACGCGGTGTTCGTGCGCGAGGGCGAGGGCGAAGCCGGAACGGCGCGCGGCGCGCCGGCGTTGACCGCGCTGGTGCCCGGCTACCAGAGCGGCTTTGTCCTCGATCCCGGCGCCGATACCGCGGCGTTGCGGCGCGAGCTCGCCCGGCTCTCGGTCCGGCCCAATACCGGCGCCTATACCGCCTGGGTCAACGCGTTGCTGGAGCTCAGGCCGCTGGCCCGGGCGGGCGGTCGGGCCGGCCTGCGGGAACCGGAAACCGCGGCCGAGCGCCGCGCCGCGGCCTCGGCGCTCGGCTCGCTGGGTTTGCTGTCGGAACAGGTGGCCGATGTTCCCAGCATCGCCATCGTTCGCGCGATGGCTGCCGTCGCGCTCTGCCGCTTGCCAGAGGCGCGCCGCGCCCTGGGACAGGCCACCCGCGAGGGGGGCTCGCGCGAGGCGCTGCTGCTCGACCGGGAGATCGCCCTGAGGCAGGGCCAGCAGGCGGCCGTTCGCGATTTCCTGCAGCGGGCGCGTTCGCTCGAGGCCGCCAAAGACGACCCATGGCTCGATGCCCTCGACGCCATGCTCCGCTCACCGCCTCGGTGCTCTCCTCACCCGTTGTAGGGGCGATACCCTCGCAGGTAACGTTAGCCGGAGCGTCGACGGGCCATACTCGCCCGGCAAGCGGGGAAGGGGGCAACCCCCTCCCCTACGCCGCCTTGGCTTGACCACATATCGGGTCTTTCTTTTTCCTATCCCACGATTGATCCGGCGGCCGATTCGCCGGCGGCGTTCCGCGGCAGGCTCCGGAATTGTACCGCGGCGATATTTTCGGTGACAATTCTCCTGGCCGGCGTTATCTTTTTCGTTGCTCGGGGCGATTCGTAAGAGACGGTGATCATTACGGAAGTCATCGGGTCCACCCGGTAGTCGCCGTAAACTGGAACAACGCGACATGAGCGAATCTCGAAAACGGATCCTGGTCACCGGCGGCGCCGGCTTCATCGGCTCTCACCTCTGCGAGAGGCTGCTCGGGCTCGGCCACGAGGTGACCGCCGTCGACAACCTGTTCACCGGCCACCGCGGCAACCTGCAGCACCTGCTCGAGAGCGACCGCTTCGAGTTCATCCGCCACGACACCGTGCAGCCGCTGCTGGTCGACGTGGACCTCATCTACAACCTGGCCTGTCCGGCCTCCCCGGTTCACTACCAGCACAACCCGGTCAAGACCATCCAGACCAACGTGGTCGGCACTTACAACATGCTGGAGCTGGCCCGGCAGGTGCGGGCGCGGATCCTGCAGGCTTCCACCTCCGAGGTGTACGGCGATCCGCACGTCCATCCCCAGCAGGAGAGCTACTGGGGCAACGTCAACCCGGTGGGGCCGAGAAGCTGCTACGACGAGGGAAAGCGCTGCGCGGAAACGTTGCTCACCGACTACCATCTGCAAAACAACGTGCAGATCCGGATCGCTCGCATCTTCAATACCTACGGCCCCCGCATGGCGTTCAACGACGGCCGGGTGGTCTCCAATTTCATGATCCAGGCCATCAAGGGAGAGCCCCTCTCCGTATACGGCGACGGCTCGCAGACCCGCTCCTTCTGTTACGTGGACGACCTGGTCAACGGCTTGATCGCGCTCATGCAGTACGAGGGGCCGGATTGCGCCAGCCCCTTCAACCTCGGCAACCCGCAGGAGAGCACCATCCTGGAGCTGGCCGAAGCCGTCATCCGGGTCTCGGGCAGCGAGTCGAAGATCGTGCGCCATCCCCTGCCGCAAGACGATCCCAAGCAGCGCTGTCCGGACATCAGCCGGGCGAGGGAGACGCTCGGCTGGGAGCCGAAGACCGGGCTCATGGAGGGGTTGAGCAGGACCTTCGAGAATTTTCGCTCCCGGGTCGCCTGACGGCGGGGGAAGAGGGAGCGCGGATCGGACCCAGCAGCGCACGTACGGTAGGCAATTCGTGCAAGACTCCCCAAAGCAGCCCATCAGCCGACTGGTACTGATCCTGGACGGCGTGGTCATCCTGCTGGCGGCTGCTCTCGCCTTCTTCGTGCACGCAACGCTGAGCCGCTGGTTCGATATCCTCAAGGATCCCCCGGCGGTCGGGACCTACGCGCTTCTGCTTTTTCTCTCCGCCCCTCTCTGGCTGGCCTTCGTGCCGGTTTTCGGGCTGGACCGCATGGTCGACCGTGTGTGGAAACGCTGGGAGCTGTTGCTGGCGCTGTTCAAGCTGCACACCGTGGGACTCATCGCGCTATCCTTCATCCTCTTTCTGACCCAGATACGGTTCAACCGCAGCCTGGTGCTGCTCTTTCTCGGCTCCACCTTCGTGCTCATGTACGCGGTGCGGGGGGTCATCCAGCTTCGCCTTCGCTACCAGTTTCAGCAGGGACACACGCGCAAGCACCTGCTCCTGGTGGGCGATTTCGCCGAGCCCATGGCGGCCTTCATCGAGAACGCGCTGGCGGACGAGCTGCCTCCCAGAATTCTCGGGCGGCTGGGCGACGACGAACAGACTCCCGGGGACGGCAGCAATCCGGACGGCGTGGACAAACCGCCCTTTCTCGGCAAGCCGGGCGAGCTGGAGGGCGTTTTGCACGAGAAGGCGGTGGACGAGGTGGTGTTCTTTCCGCCCTACCACGATCCGCGGCAGGCCGCGCGCTCCCTCGACGTCTGCGAGACGCTGGGGATCCGCTCCTGCTTCGCCGTGCAGATCAACGGACACTCGCGGTCGATTCCGCGGATCGTATCGGTCAACGACCAGCCCTTCGTGCTCTTCGACGTGGCTCCCAAGCCCCCCGAATCGCTCGCCATCAAGCACGCCTTCGACCTGGTCGCCGCTTCCGTTTTGCTGATCCTGCTGGCGCCCTTTTTGCTGCTGGTGGCGCTGGCTATCCTGGCGAGCATGGGCAGGCCGGTGCTGTTCGTGCAGAAACGAGCGGGACTGAACGGCCGGGAGTTCCGCATGGTCAAATTCCGGACCATGACGCGCGAGGCGGAGAGCCGGAAGCCGGAGCTGCTGGAGGCGAACGAGATGGACGGGCCGGCCTTCAAGCTCAGCCACGACCCGCGGACGACGCCGCTCGGGCGGATTCTTCGGCGCTGGAGCGTCGACGAGCTACCCCAGCTGTTCAACGTGGTGGGCGGCAGCATGAGCCTGGTCGGCCCCCGTCCTCTTCCCATCGCGGAGCAGCAGCAGACGCGCGGCTGGCAGCGGAGGCGTCTGTCGATGAAGCCGGGCATCACCGGCCTCTGGCAGGTGAGCGGAAGGAGCGACGTCGACTTCGAGCAGTGGATGAGGCTGGATCTGAAGTATATCGACGAGTGGTCGCTGGCGGGCGACTTCGCTATCCTTCTGAAGACGATCGGCGCGGTCCTGACCCGGAAGGGCGCCCGCTAGACGGCGCTCGTCCGCTGATTGCGGCTTGATGACGAAACAGCACTCCCAGCTTTTACGTACGGTTCTCTTTCTGGTGCCGGCGGCTCTCTGTATTCGGGCATTCTATGATGTCGCGCAGCGCTACGGCGATTTCCATCTCACCTACGGTTGGGGGATCTCCAAAATCCCACCCACCGAGCTCGTTTTTTATATCTGGTATCTTTTATTCGGCGGCATCGCCTGCTTCTTTCTGACCGCCGCCGTGGCCGGTACCGCCGTCGCCTCTCGGATCGAGGCCCTGGTACGAGCGGTGCTGGCGAGAGAGCGCGCGTTTCTCCTGCTGGCCACGTCGTTCTTGCTCGCCGCCACTCTCGCTTTCCGCTTTCTAGTGCTGCTCGATTCCCCAATCGCCGATGACGAATCGACCTACGCGTTTATCGCCCAGACGCTCTTGCAGGGAAGGGTGATCAACCCCCTGCCGGAAGACCCCGATTTCTTTCGGAATCAGTTCGTCGTGATGAACGAGGCCGGCTGGTTCGGCAAGTATCCCATCGGCCACCCCTTGATGTTGGCTTTGGGCGAGGCGCTAGGTTTGCGTTTTATAGTCGTACCCCTGATAACCTGCGCCGCGCTGATATTGACCTACGCCATCGGGCGGGCGATTTTTAGCCGCCTGGAAGCGGGCATCGCCGTCTGTTTGTTGCTGCTATCGCCCCATTTCGTCTTCACCGGCGCCACCCAGCTTTCGCAACCGACCTCGATGCTTTGCATGCTGGGCGGCCTTCTGGCCATGCAGGCGTTATTACAGAAGGACAGCGCCGCCCAGGCTGCCCTGGCCGGAGCCGCGTTCGGGTTCGGAATTCTGGTGCGCCCCCTGCCCGGCGCCTTTTTCCTGCTAGCGGCGGCGATCGTGTACGTGGTCAAGACCGCGGGGATCGAGTGGCGGACGCGATGGAAACACAAGGCAGCCGTCGTGGCCGCGGGTGCCGTTCCCGTGTTGCTAGCCGGCGTTGTGCTGCTCTGGGTCAACCAGCAGCAGAGCGGCGAGGCGCTGCGCTCGGGTTACCACGCGGAGCCAGGGGGGCTCCAGTTTCGCCTCTCCTGGGGACGATCGACGGGTCTGTCGATAGCGGGTGCACTGCTCCGGCAGAACTTCTGGCTCTTCGGTTGGCCGTTTTCGTTGCTATTCGTATTTTTTGCCAGGGGTAAGGCCGGCCTGGCGCTTTTCTGGAGCCTGATCGCGGCCGAGTACACCTACCGGTACGCCGTGCCCAAGACCGTGGTGGCCACCACCGGGCCTATTTACGTAACGGAGATCGTACCGCTTTTAGCTCTGGCGACCGCCAGCGGTATGGTCAATCTGAAGCAGTGGCTTCGGTCTCGCGGGTTCGAGCGGGCTCGGATCTGGGTGGTCTCGACCGCCGTCTCCGCGACCTTGGTGATGGCGATCATGTTCTTGCCGGTGCAGGTGAGTTCCATCCACCGCACCGGCGTCTCCTGGCAATTGCCCTACCGGATGCTCGAAGAACACAGCGCCGGCACGGCGCTGGTCTTTTCCGACGCCATCAATCCGCCCGAGGTCGAGACCTCCTGGGCCTACTACCCTCCCAATCCATCGCCCGCGCTGGACGATGACGTCATCTTCGTGCGTCCGCTCGGCGGAAAGGAGGGAGCGATCCGTATGCTAGAGTTCTGGCGCCGCCGCTTTCCCGACCGCACAGCCTGGGTCTTTGGATATATGGATAACACGGCGGTACTGGCGCCGTTGCACGGGAACGGGAGCGAATAATCGGGCGGCGTTTTCCCTCAACCGGTACCGGCTCGACGGTGTCTCGATGTCACGGCGCAATACCATTTTCCTGATCAGCTACGACTTTCCTTCGCAGGGGACGAGCAGACGGATGGTAGTGGGTGGTGAACGCATCAAGCAGTTTGCGCGCTACCTGCCCGAACACGGCTTCGATCCGATCGTCGTGACCCACGGAGACACCTCTTCGGACCGTATCGATGCGGGAATCGTCACCGCTCCCGACCTGTTTCGAATAGCGACGGGAACCATCGCCGAGCCATCAAAAACGGTTCTCCCGAACGGACGGCTATTGGACCTGGGCGTCGGAATCTGGCGGACGGTCCTCTGGCCATACCTGTTCCCCGACCGGACCTGCTATACCTGGGCCCCCTGGGCGATTCGCGCTTCGTTGCGGGCCGCCGATCGACGCAGGCCGAGCGCGGTGCTGTCCTCGTCCCCTCCCGCGGGTGCGCACCTAGCGGGTCATATCATCGCTCGTATCCTCCGCGTGCCCTGGATCGCCGATTTTCGCGACGGATTCTCTTTCGAACCGCCGGAAGGCGACTCTCTCGTACGCCCTTTACGCCGCGTATTCGACCGGTATCTAGTCGAGCGCGCCGCCGTTACCTTGTGCGTGACCGATCCGTTGCGCGATGATTTTCGAGCGCTTGTACCCTCGCAAGCCGACCGGATTGTGACCCTCACGAACGGCTTCGACCCCGATCTAGTAGGTAGGGGACCGGACGTCGATGCCGTTTCGGCCGGTCCGTTCACCGTTCTTTACGCGGGAACGACGAACGAATCCCGAAAGAGTTACTCTCTGGAAAACGTCTTAGCCGCCGTGGTCAAGCTGTCGCGCGACACCTCGTGCCGCCTATCACTAGTGGGGGTAGATCCTGTCGGCGAGGGCAAGCGGTACGGAGTGCACCCGAACATCGAGGTGCTCGGTTGGCGACCCCGTACGGAAGCGGTGAGGCATATGGAGGCGGCGGATGTGCTCGTCGTGCTGACGGGAAACGAGAGCAGCCTGGCCAGTAGCAAGCTGTTCGACTACATCGGTGCGGGTCGGCCGATTCTGGTGGTGGGCGCTCGGAGCGCGGCGGCCGATATCGTTTCCCACCACGGCTTTGGTCTGGTAGCCGAAGATACGCCCGACTCGATCGAATCGGTCCTGCGCGAGCTGCTGCGTGACCGGGACGCTTGGCGGGACAAGCTCGCGTCGGACGAGGTCAGGAGCGCGCGGGCGCGGTACTCGCGCGCCGAGTTGACAGCCGAGCTCGCCAATATGTTACGCCAAGTGGTCGCAGGCCGAGTCGTTCCGCCCGAAAGATGACGGGAGCATTTTTGAGATGTACTCTTCTTATTTATGGTATGTACAGTGACTTTGTGTGGTGACCGGGAAAACCGCCGATGTTGACCGATGAATTGCCGAATATGGCGCCTTCATTTCGAGCGACAGCGTTTGCGATTGGCCGATTGCCGAGTCCGATCGCCTCTGGCGAGAGTGACTCGAAAACCGATTGAAGGTAATCGATATAAAGTGGTCTGTAGGTTTTCGTAGAATAGTGACAGAGGCTCATCATTGGGAATTGAATTACAGGTAATACACCTGTAAAAGAGTAGAGCGTCTATTCTGCGATGCCGGGCTTGGTATACGTAGATCTATGAAATGTAAAAACCTGAGCTTCTACGCGCTAGAAGTTTATGGTGCTAAGGGTCCGTGACAAAATAACCCATCCATCTTTCGGGCGGGACGGCGCCGCAGATGGCCCCTCTAGACCGCGAAATCATGGCGTTTTCAAGCCGAACGGTGCTCTAGGCGGGTTGACGCGACTCGGTGTTTATTGCATGAACAAGAGTCGTGTATGAATAGGAGAATGCGGCAGCCCGACGTCACCAACGGCCATTCTACGCGCGACGCGGGTCTTGCCGTTGCTAGCGTCGACATTACTCCCGACGGCGCCGTTCCTTTGGCTGGGTGGGCAAATCGAAGAGGCTCTTTCGAGGGCGTTGCGGATCCGCTTGAGGCGAATCTGGCAATTCTACGCGGCAACGAAAAGCGGGTAGCTTTCGTCAGCGTGGATCTGTTATACGTGGGCGAGCTCCGCGAGCGTGTTCTAGCTAGAACGAACCTACACCCGGACGAGCTGTTTTTTGCCGCAAGCCATACCCATTTCGGTCCGGCGACGGATTCGAGATTGGCGAAGCTGGGGGAAGTAGACGAAACCTACCTCGACGGAATCGCGCAACGGATCGCCGACCGTTTGCGAGAGCTGAGGGAAGCCGATCCTATACCGGTCCGCATCGAATACCGCGAAACGGTTCTCGAGCAGGCAGTCAACCGGCGCCGGAGAGGGTGGATGTTTCCGCCGCGAGGAGTGCCGAAACCGGGAATACTCATGCGGCCCGACCCGGCCGGCCGCACCGACGCGCGAGCGCGGGTCTTGACCTTGAGAGATCCGAAGGATCGGAAACGGGTCCGGGCTTGCATCTGGAGTTATTCGTGCCACCCGGTCTGCTTTCCGGCATGGACGAAGGTGAGCGCGGAGTTTCCAGGCTTCGTCCGGTTGGCTATTCGCGAGCGCTATGGAACAGAACTGCCCGTCCTGTTCTTTCAGGGATTCGCCGGCAACCTCCGACCCCGGGTGCTCAGGCGCCCGCGTTCCGTCCGCGAGCATCTGGGAACGCTCTTGAATGGGCCGGCTTTCGGGGTTTTCGATCAACCGGGCTGGAATCGCTGGGCGGGCGAGATCGCGCGACAGATCCTGGCGGCGATGGATGAATCGGGCGCGGTGATCGGTGCGGATATCGAGGTTAAGCGGATGGAAGTCCCGTTGTCTTCTTTATTCTCGGAGTACGGGGGGCAGCGTTCCGTCTCCTTTCACCGCGTAACCCTGGGTAACGCGCTTGATCTGGTCGGCCTCTCGGCGGAGCCCATGGTCGAGCATCTGGAGATGATCGACAGGCTTTCGCCCATGAGCTATACCATCCCCGTAGGGTACATCGATTCTGTGTTCGGGTACCTGCCTACCACGGCCATGGCAAAAGAGGGAGGGTATGAAGGGCGTGACTTCCTGGACGTGTTCGGGTTTCGAGTTTCGAGCCTCTCGCCGGACGAAGCCAAGCTGGAGAGCCTGCTCCGTCAACTGTTACAGGAACGGTGATTCTTACCGGTACCGCCGCCTCCTCGCCCGTTCGTTCTTGCGGATGTTTCGGTCGAAGGGGAGAAGAGGGCCTCGAGCGCTTGCAGATCTTTCTTCGAGAAGGCTCGGAAGGCGAATAGCACGGAGAAATAGACGAGTACGCCGGCTATGGACTTCAGCAGGATGATCCACCAACCGGCGGCGGGGATCCTGTAGAGGACGGCGACCATGACCGCGGATGCCCCGATAATTTTGAGCGTCGAGCGCAGGTCTATAGCGTAAGGGATAAAGCGCCTTGCCGTGATTACCGCGCTCGCGGCCATGAGACAAAAAGAGATGAACGTGGCCGCGGCGGCTCCCTCTATCCCCCAGATAGGGATGAGGAACAGGTTCGATCCGATGTTGATACAGACGCCCAGTCCGAGAATCACCGTGATGATTACCGTTCGGCGAATCAGATGAAAAGGGTAGAGGTTCATCTGAAAGATGCCGTTGCAGAGAGCGCCGGCGGCGACCCAGAAGATCAAACGGGGGTTGCCGTCAAATCCGCTTCCGGCGAGTTGGTCCAGGATTTCCCCGCCCAGTAGCGACAGCCCTGCGCAAACCGGAACGCCCAGAAGCAGAAAAAGGCGGATGACCGCGGAAAGGTATCGACGAACCTCTTCCGTCTTCCCTTCGTCCCAGCACTTGGACAGGAAGGGAAAGAGCGCCTCACCGATGGGCATAGCCAGAAGCGTAAGTATCGAGCCCAGTGCGTAGTTCGCCGCGTAGACGCCCACAGCTGCTACGCCTATCAGTTGGACCAGTATGATCCGGTCGGCGAAGTCCACCGACCAGCGCAAAAGCCCGTTGGGTACTAGCGGAACGCTATACGCGAGCATTGTTCGCAATTCGCCTGTGCGCAGGCAAGGCGCTCCGACCTCGGCCGCGATCATCGCATACAAACCCAGGGCGAAAGCGCCATCGACTGCGACAATAGCGAGAAGGGCTCCGTCTATGCCGCCGCCACCCGCGACCGCGAGCCAGACGGCTACGGTTTCCAGGATGGTTCGCAGGATGGCGACGATTGCCTGAAGCTTGATCCGGTGGCGCGCTCGCAGGTAGTTCGAGGCGAACAACGTGAGCACGGTGGTGGTAATAAGGAGGCCGACCTTGACTACGGTTCCGCTCGATTCGCCGTCGCCGAAGAAGAGCCGGGAACCTAGCTGCGGCAATCCCGTCAAAACACCGGTAAGCAGGAGCGTCGAGCCCATGGAACATACCAGGGCGGAATAGAACAACACCTTCAGGCGGTCGCGAGCGTTTTCCGTTGCGACGAAACGAACGATGGCCGTCTCCAGACGCAACGACGCGATCGGTGCGATGAAGGTTACGGCGATCAGCGCTTGCGTAAATACGCCGTAACCTTCTTTGCCGGTTTCCTCGGCGAGAACGGGTAGCAGAACGAGAGAACGGACGGCTACGACCAGCCGGCTCGCGAGTTGAAATACAGAGTCCGTAAGTATTCGTCGCTCCGTAGTCACTATCGCAACACTCGCTCGTTTACTTTTTGACCTCCGGGGACCCCCGCGCAAAAGGCTATGTACGATACCTCCAAGCGTTCTGTACCGTTCATCGAACGCCCCGCGCGGTTCGCTCGGAGCTCGGGGATTTCCCTCGGGTGCTGCGCTACGCCGGTATTCCGGAGAGCACCGACGAGTCCCGAATCCATGAACATCCGCGATCCCGTGATCGGGTCGTACTGATCCAATCCGGTGGCCTGGTCCTCGTAAAACGCTCGTGATATCGACGAGATAGGCATTCGGTCTTTATAGATCCGGCTGTCGATGTCGCCAAACCAATTCGCAATGACTTCCGACCGACGAAGAGGTATCGACCGCCACCTTTCGCCCTTTTCGAGCCGTCCATATACGATGCCGGTCTTCGTTTCGAAAGAACGTAGAGAGTCGCGCCCCGCCCGGATAGCGATCGATACGATTCGCTTTCTGCGCACCCTAGACCTTAAAAAAGTTGCATCTACTGCGAGCGCCCATAGAACCTCCTCGGGGACGCGTTGGAAAACAATAAGAAAAGAGCCCGGGTGTGGGCGGACGGCGGGCTATGCTAGACTCGTCCTCGGCGGCTGTCGGGATAACGGTCAGGAAGGTTCCGCCTTTGCTTTTTGGAACGGATAGATGCGATTCACCATCGGTCGGGTCGTCGGAGATCAGCCGCGAGCGCGCCCGCGAAGGAAACCGCGCGCAACGCCGCTCGGTCTAGAGGTTCGACAAGGAGGAAAACTCGGTTGCTCCCGTCCAGCCGGCCGCAACTGTAATCTTTTCACGGTTCTTCGACTCGAGGCGAGACGGCCTGCAGCTCCCCCCAACGCGTCGAAGTCGCGACCATCTCGCGGGCGATGGACCGAGCAAGAGTCAAGACGTTAGCATGCATTTTCTACTGCGCTACGCCCGTGAACGAGCCGCTCGGATTTATCATCGTATCGGGGTCGAGCGGAATCGGCGTTTTCTCAATCGTCTGGGGGTTGACGGCGAGGGACGCCTTCAGCCGATCTTTGTCATCGGCCCTCCTCGGACGGGCTCGACGCTGTTCTATCAGGGGATGACCCATTACTTCGATTTCTGCTACTTCACAAACGAGATGATGCGTCATCCATACGACTTGGCGCTATACGTTCACCGAGCGAGGCCCGATCTGGGTCACGCCTCGGATTTCGTAAGTCGGCACGGAATGGCGGCAGGGAAGACCGCGCCCCACGAGGGGTATCCCTATTGGCGTCGATTCTATCCCCGGACGGCCCACGACTACGTCGAACGCCACGGTTTGTCGGAAGGGGAAGAAAGGGAGATCCGCCAGACGGTCGAGTTTCTAGAGGCGGCATACGGCAAGCCTTTTCTGGCGAAGAATATGGAGATGAGCCTGCGACTGCGATCACTCCAGAAGGTGTTTCCTCGCGCGGTATACCTGATCATGAAGCGTGACCCCCGCGGGACAGCCTCGTCGATCATCGGCGCGCGACTTCGGACCTCCGGGGCGCGCGACCCGTGGTGGTCAATGCAGCCCGTCGAATATCCGGACCTTTGCAGACGAGATGTAGCGACGCAGCTGGCCGGCCAACTCCTGGGAGTCTATCGAGCTATCTACGAAGATCTGTCGGACGATTCGAGGCGGCGAACGGCAGCCGTGTGGTACGAAGATTTTTGCTTGAATCCCAAAAACGAATTGGAGAAGATCGGGGCGTTCTTACGCCAGATGGGGCTGAACGTACAACGGACGGGCAGGGATATGCCCGAATCCTTCGCGATTAAACGAGAATATATGCTCGACGCCTCAGAAATGTCTAAATTCATTAAGATCGTCGAAGACGATGGTTTGTTTCGCGAGCACCTCGAGTTTCGCCTCGATAAGCTATCTAAGGTTCGAGGTTGATAGGTCGATGTGGCGGTTCCGGAGGCGCTGTTTTACTGAGCTGGCGACAGGCGAATCCCGGTCAACGCCCCGAATCGGCTATCGCGGAGGGGTATGAGAATCCTCGTAACCGATCCTACCTACAAACACACGTTGGCGCTGGTTCGTTACCTGCGCGCCTCTCGGCCGGATTGCGATATCGTAGGTGTTCAGGAAGAGCGTCGGCGTTTTACCGCCTGGGCCTATGAAGATCACTTCTCGGCGGTCGAGTATCGCGCTCTCGAGGATTGTCTTGACGAGGATAATTTTGACCTCGTGATACCCGTATCGGCTCGTGCCGTTCGCATCGTAGCCGCACACCGCACCAGCAAGAAGGTCGTCCCGGAGCTAGAGGTGATCGAGCTATGTCTTAATAAGCGAAAGACGCTCGAGTTGGCGGCGAGCATCGGAGTGCCGATTCCCCGGACACACCGGGTCGATCGCCTCGAGGATCTGGAGACAACAAAGATCGGTTTTCCCTGCGTGGTAAAGGCGACATGGGAAGCGGGAGCTAATATCGTTGCCTACCCGGAGAACAAGGTGCAGTTGGCGACGTACGCGGAATCAATCCGGCAGCACGCTAGCCAGGAAAAGGCTTTTCCCATCGTTCAGGAGTATGTGGACGGGTACGGAAGCGGTTTTTTTGCCTTCTATCAGGGAGGTGCCCTGAAACGCTGGTATATCCACCGGAGGATCCGAGAAATACCGGCAACCGGAGGAGCGAGTTGCTGCGCGCGAACGGATTTCGACCCGTTGGTCTTCGAGTACGGCAAGAGGATTCTGGACAGACTGCACTGGAACGGCGTGGCGATGGTCGAGTTCCGCCACGAAAAGAGCACGGGGCAACCGAAGTTGATGGAAGTCAATCCCAAGTTTTGGGGGTCCCTGGAACTGGGGCTGACGGCCGGTATCAACTTCGGCGACCTGTTGGTCCGATGCATCGAAGGCGAAGATGTCGCGCAGATCCTCGACCCAAATGGTTATCGCCGTATTCAGTTCATATGGCCGGTAGATGGAGACCTGGAGCACATCTTATTAACCGGGAAGTTATGGCTTTTGGCGGACTATTTTCGTTCCGGTACTCAGACGAATATCCGGACCAATCGCCTGGCGGTCAATGCTGTCAAGACCGGTAGCCTCACCGTTAATGTTCTGAAGCGCTTGATGAGTAGGTCGTCTTGAGCTGGTTTATCGGACATATTCATACTTGGTATTCTTACGACAGCCTGACCCGTCCGGCGGCGATCGTGGAGTACGCTCGTGGACGCGGCCTGGATTACCTTGTGATCTGCGATCACGATGATGTTTCGGGTTCCCTGGCCGCCGCCGCCTACGCGAAAAAAATGCGGTACGATATCGATATCCCGATGGCGGCGGAATATGCAACAGAAGTCGGGGATATCATCGTGGTCGGCAATCACGACCCTTTTGCGAAACCGTTGCAGCAGCCAGTCCTTTGTCGAATAGCCAAGGAGCGCGGATGCCAGGTGATTCTGCCTCATCCGTTCACATCGCACTACCTTTCGAGGATAGATTTCACGCACCTGGACTACATCGAGGTGTTCAATTCGCGCTGCAGTTCTACCGAGAACGGCGAAGCTGAGAGGTTGGCGCGCGAAAAAGGCAAGCGTCCCTTTTTCGGCGCGGATGCCCATTTTATCAGGGACCTGTCGAACGCTATTTGTTGGTATGATGGCTCCGATCCCTTCGCAGGAGAAATGAGGCTGTTATCCAGTCGCGCTACCGACGCCTCCAGCGTGGCGCTCTCGCAAACGATAAAAGGTATCAGGAAGGGGGACTTGAAGCTCGTAGCCAATTCAAGCCTACGGCTGCTGTCAACCGGTGTAAAAACATACCAGAACAAGAATGCTCGTGCTGGAAAGGGTCATTGACTGCGGCTTTCGAGAGGCTAGAGTGTCAGGCTTGGAGTAAGAACGGTACGGCTGCGTATCTAGAAAGCATCGGATATGATTCGAGAAGCGATTAAGAAGATGCTCATTCCTCTGTACCGACTTTCGACGGCCGGGCTGTCGAAAGGGCCGCAAATCACACGTTATTACATGTATAAGCGTCTTTCTAGCTATTGTAGACGGAGAGATAGAAGGGAGAGGGTGCTGTCCGTTAGCAATTCTGGCGTGTTGGGCAGACTGTTGGGATACAGAGAAGAACAAATTACCGACGTAGCTTTTCCGGAATATAATATGCTCGAATTACCGTTTGCCGATGGGGAGTTTGATGCGGTTGTTAGCGATCAGGTCCTTGAACACGTCGAAGGTAATCCGCAGGCTGCAATAAATGAAACGTTCAGGGTGCTGAAACCGGGCGGAATAGCCTTACACACGACTTGTTTTTTTTTACCACGACACAACTATCCGAGTGATTTCTGGAGATTTACGCCGGAAGCGCTACGATTGCTGGTCGCCAAACATGGAGAAGTGATAGATGTGGGGGGTTGGGGGCATCCGTACGTCTATCTTTATTTCGCTCTCGGATTGCGTTACTTACCCATCCCGGATGCAACTTGGCATCCGGCGAATTGGATGGCGAATAAGAACGACAGCCTCTTTCCCATCTCGACGTGGATCTTGGCCAAGAAGAGCGACACGTAGGTTGAAACAACGCGAGCACGGCGTAATAGGTCGCGGACGGCTGGAGCCGTACCGGGTCGGGGGGCGGAACTTACCGGAGCCGTTTGGGTGCGCTGGTTGTCGCTTCCTTTCCTTTGGAAGAGCTGCTGGTGGGGATGCCCCCTAACAGGCACGAGGGCCCCTTACAACCGCCTCGATGATCTCAGCCATTTGTGGTGCGGTCACCCTCACCGAGAACCTGTCTTCAACGGTCTTTCTGGCGAGCTTACCCACCCGTCTTCTCGTCGTGGGATTGCGTATCAGCTCCCGCAAACGGGCTTCCCACTCCTCGTTCTCGTCGGGTAGATAACCATCGGTACCGTCGGTCACGATGTCGGTGTTGGCGCCCACCGGCGAGGCGAGGGCGGGTATCCCCAGGGCCATATATTGTATAAGCTTGCCGCCGCACTTGCCGCGCTCCCAGGGGGTGTCGGGGAGCGGCATCAGACCGATGTCGAAGTCGGCGAGGTCGGCCATCATCGTGTCCATGCTCCAGAGGCGGTACTCGACCTCGACGCCGGGTACTTTGATCTCGAAAATGTTGCTGCTTCCGACGATTTTCAGCCTGAAGTTTTCCGTAGACGCGAGACGGGAAAGCACCGGTGTCAGGCGTTTCAGCGAAGGAGTGGTCGCCCAGGCGCCGATCCAGCCGATAACCACGGGGTAGCGGTCGAAAACTTTCTTTACCGGATAGATATCGGTATCGACGACGGTAGGTAGGAGCGATACGCGATCGTTATATTGCTTTGCATAGTCGAATAAAACCCGGCTGCCGGCCGTAATATGTGCCGCCTTTTCGGCGACCCTGGCAAAATTTTCGGGTTTGCGAAGAACGCTCCTCCAGTCTCGATAGTGGGTGGGCTCGACGTAGACGGCGTCGTCGAAGTCCAGGATAAAGCGGGGGTTGAGCTTGTGAGCGATCTCTTCGAAAAACGGGGTGAAGAAGGGGAATACTTCCCGGTGAACAAGTAGGGCGTCGAACCTACCGAATTGCGGTAGCTCGACGGTCAGTCTTCTCAGAAGAGCCTTTGAAAGAAGTGTCGCCTTCCGCGCCGTGTTGAACGGGCCGTAGGTGTTCTTGATATCGTGAAGCCGAGAGGGGATCGAAGGCCAGAAGGTCGGGCGGATCCCCCGGTTTCCTAAATAGGGGAAGTACTGAACCAGGCGCTGTCTTGCGCTCTGGTTTTCTACGGGAAGGTGCGCTAGGCAAAGAAGGTTGATCTCCGACACGGTTGCACCGTTGGGAAGGGTGTCGTTTAGAGCCTCCTTAGGGTGTACCATATTCGCAAGAGGAAACGGGAGATGAATGAAAGCGGCGCGTTCGATGGAGCGTGGAAGAAGCGTATCGCTGTCGACGAGAAGAGGTGGTTTTCGGTCGAGAAGACGGACCGCGTCGGGCAGATCCGTTCTTTTGTCGAGGAGAGCTTGCAGGAAGCGGCTTCGGCGCCCCAAGCCGTGGTTGTCAAGGCGAACCTGAACCGCGACCTGATGGCGCTAACGGGCAACTCGGTCGATTTCAGGGTGCTGGGGCAGCTCTTCTCGGTCCTGAGGGACATGGGCGTGAAAGAGATGGCTAATTCCGGATTTCTCAACGGCTGAAAAGAGCAATAAGGGGGAAGACGGC
>CAYVFC010000150.1:0-18559 GCA_964450715.1 uncultured Sandaracinaceae bacterium
AGTCGCGAGTTTCTGCGCTTTTGGCGCAAGAACTCAAACGCAACGGGCCCCGGGATGGAGTGCGTTGGGCCGCAACTTCGACAAACTCGCTCGTTCTCGGACGTGGCTTCACCGAAGTGCTCGTCGCCTCTAAAGTCGTCGAGAAGATCGGCGAAAAATGTGAGTAATGGTGAGGCCTTGCGCCCGCCCGGAACGGGGGGCAAGCCCCACCCCTACGGGGTGCGGCTGTAGAAACCGTTCTGATCACCGTAGGTGTAGACATCACCGACCTTCGGCACTCCGAGCTGAAAACCGCCGTTGTCGCCCCAGCAGTAGACGTGCCCCTGGTCCGTGATCGCGCAGGTACAGCTCGTGCCCACCGCGATTCGCTTGATGCGGCACTCTTGCGCCGGATTCCATCCCAGGTTCGCCTATCACGGGATCGAAAACGACATCGCGCTCGGCAAGAACGCGATGAACTGACGGCCGGCAGAGCTTTAGCGGACGAAGTCCCTGAAGACGGCCGAGGTGATTGCCTCATCCGAGGCCCAGTTGGGGATGTGGATCACCTGTTCGGCGCCGTTGCCGCCCCTAGGAGTCAACTTGACTTCGATCGACCTATCCGGAGGCGAGGCGGCGGGTATGTACAGATCGACCGCCGAGATGAATCCCATGATCTGGAACAGGGAGATCGGTTCCTCCAGGTTGCTCTCGCCGATCTCAAAGCCGGTGAAGTCCCAGGTCGACGTATCCAGGTCCGGGTGAACGCCGGGCCCCCAGTCCATGGCGAACAGGACGATGGTTCTATTCGAGGCGGCCGCCGCACCCTCGGTAGCCACGTTGGTTCCGTCCACGGTCAGGATGTCGTTGTCGTCACCCCGGTCGCCCCAGATCTCCTTGTCTCTCATGATCACGATAACCGTATGGTCCGCGGTCCGGGGCAACAAAGACTCGACCTCGCTGCCGGGTGGAACCGTAATGAGGCGAACGAAATAGTTGTCGGCGAAGAACGGCTCGCGATAAATGCTGTGTCTTTCGCCGCTGGTGGCTTCCATGGCGAACTCATAGGTCGCGCCTTTATCGATGGTTTGTGGGCCCCATTCTCCGCCGTCGGTTATCCATTCGCCCACCGGCTCCTCGGAAATTCGATAGCCGGTATCGGGGTCGACCTCGAATATCCTCAGGGTTCCGTCGCCCCCTTCGTTGGACGGGTAGTAGTTGACCCTTCCGGCGATCTCGACCGTATCGCCGGTCGCTTCCACGATCTGGTCGGTCTCGGGCTGTTCGCCGTTGAAGAACTCGTACATCTCCACGAACGACGCGGCGGCGGTCGCGGTCTCCACGTGGGCCTGGGTGGGGATGCGCACGTTTGTCGCTCCCACCACCTCTCGCGCCGGGTCACCCTCGCCCCACAGGGCCAGCATCTCCACGTTGCCCGGGGTGCGGTCCATGCCCCTGGTGCGCTCGAGCCCGCTGCCGCTGTCGATCGCCACGTAGTGGGCGATCTTGGCCGCCCTCTCGGCCGAGCTCTCCAGGTAGTGAAAGCAGACGCCGCCGCCCCGGGAGTGGCCCATCAGCTCGACTTGGTCCGCGCCGGTATCCGCCAGCACGGCGTCGATGATCTCGTCGAGCGGGTCGATCTGCTCGGACGGATCGGGCGCACCAAAGCCGGTGGGGTGCTCGTACGCCGCCAGGTAATTGAGCGGGTAGCCGTTGCTCATGAAGCGCTGCGCCTGCGACTCGAACTGGGCAGCCGAGCCGGAGCCGCCGTGCACGAAGACCACCGGCCGGATGTCGACAGCGGCCGGCTCTCCGTCCGCGGATGCGTCGCCCTCGGTCGGGACGTCGCCGTCGGCGGACGAGCCACCATTGCCGGACCCGCCGCTACCCGCGGAAGACTCGTTTCCCTGCGAGTCGTCATCGTCGTCACCGCAACCCACGGCCACGGCAATGCCCAATACCAACAATACCAACCAGGCCCTGCGCCCGTTCTCGCTTCCGTACCCCTTCATGATGCAACCTTACCCCTTCCTGGCGAGCGCTGGTGGTCTCGCCGATAAACGCGATCGGTCGCACAATAGTTGCGCTAGCCTTACGGATCAATCGCGTTTATAGGGATATCTTCCGGTCAGGGATATATTTTTAGAATTGATGTTCGGTAACCGAATTGGTCCCAAATCGGTGACATTGTTCGGAATAATGGGCGATTGTCCAAAGCGGCGTCCCCAAAGGCTTCACTGGTGACCCCAAAGGTTACAGGGGCATCGGGTGCCCGCTTACAGTCGGTATCCCTTCCGGACCCGCCGTCGTCTGCGTCAGGTCTTCCGTGGTACAAAAAACAACCCGGTAAATGCCTTCCGGGAGATTTCTCGCTTCGCGTCGAGATGACAACACGATGGTAGCCGACGTCCGGGTAGGGGCGTTGTCACATTACCCGACGAGAACGTCAGTGGTCCCCGTTTTTTGAGACTTGCTCTATTAACGGGATTCCTATTCCGGCGCGCCGTCCGGACCGCCCTCGACCGGGATGCGGATGCCGCGACGTTCCAGCAGGCTGCCCTCGGCGCGATAGAGATCGACCAGGGCCAGGCGGTAGTTGATCATGGCCTCGATCTCCCCGATCTCGCTCTGCAGTAAATCGCGCTGGGCCTGCGCGAGCTGCAAGGCCGTGCCCGCTCCGACCCGCAGACGTTCCAGCTCGGCCTGGGCGCTCTGCTCTCTGAGCTCGCGGGTGGCCCGGCTGGCGTCGATCTGCTGGCGGGCGCGCTCGAGCTCGATGGCGGCGCGGCGCACGTCGAGCTCGACCAGCTGCTTCAGGTTGTCGACCGCTGCCGCCGCCGCCCGGCGCTGCAGGGTGGTCACCCGGTCGGTTCCGGAAGCGGCGCGGTTGCCCAGCGCCTGCGACAGCTCCAGCCCGGCCAAAAAATCATAGCTGTCGCCGTCCAGGTCCTCGAAGGAGCCGCCAAAGGAGTCGGCGTAGCCCGACTTGCCCAGGGTGATGAACAGGTCGAGCCGGGGCAACAGCCCGTTGGAGGTCATGGCCGTCTGCAGGCGATGCTGTTCGGCGCGCATCCGCGCCTCGTTCAGATCGGCGCGCAGGCGAAGCCCGAGCTCGAGCCTTGCGGGAAGATCGTCGAGCGGGTCGGGTTGCAGCCGGGGCTCGCTGCTGGCTTGCAGCGGATCCCGTCGTGCCGCGGGCGCATCGATACCGAGCAAGCGCAGCAGGTCGAGCCGCTGGACCTCAAGATCGCTGCGCGCGTCGATCAGATCCTGCTTGCCGTGCGCCACCTCGGCGCGGAGCGGGGCGGCCTCGATGGGCGCGAGCTTGCCCACCTGCACGAATTGCTCGACCTCGTCCAGCCCCTGGGCGGTGACCTCCAGCGAGCGCTCTACGATGGCTATGCGCTTCTGCGCCAGGATGTACTTCCAGTATACGCTCTCGGTTTCGGCCAGCAGCGCCTCGGTGAAGCCGCGCAGCTCCCAGGCCGAGGCCAGGGTTTCGGCCTCGGCCGCCCGCACCTCGGCCAGGTTGGCCGCCGGGCCGAAGCCGCGTAGCAGAGACTGGGTGACGGTCAGCCCCAGGCGCGCCTCGAATTGCTCGGGGCGCCGCGAGGAAGCGGAGCGCTCGTGGCGGGCCGCGACCTCCAGATCGGTGCCGGTGGGGAGCCGCTGCCGGATGCCGGTCTCGACCCGGTCGTAATCCTGTTCTACCGAGTAGCGCTCGCTGGTGACGTCGGTGGTCTCGCTGGCCGATTCGCTGCTATAGATCCCCCTGGCGAACAGCTCGGGATCGAAGACCCCGCGCTCGATCTGCTCGTAGGCGCCGGTCACCTGTAGCTCCAGCTGTTGGACCCGCAGGCTAGGGTTATTGTGCACGGCCAGCAGCACCGCCTGCTCGACCGAGAGGCGCAGCTTTCCCTTGCCCTGCGCCATGCGCAGGAGCTCCGGGGTGAGCCCGCGGCGAGGGGCGGCGGCCGTGGGCTCGGTTTCGGATTTGCTCTCCGCATCCGATGCGACTCGGCTCGGCGTCGACCCCAGCGCCTGGTTCCAGGTGGTGTCGTAGTGATCCGGCCGGCCGCCGGCCACGCAGCCGGAGGCGAGCCCGCCCGGCAGGCAGGCCAGCGCGCAGGCGGCCGCAAACCCGAGCAGCCGTTTCATGGCGCCCCGCCCTTCTTCGTCTCGGGATGAAAGAGCGCGTACGCGGCCGGGATGAGCAGCAGGGTGATGAGGGTGGAGGCGAACAGCCCGCCCACCACCGCGCGCGCCAACGGCGCCTGCGCGTCCGCCCCCTCGCCCAGGCCCAGCGCCAGCGGCATCAAGCCCAGGATGGTGGTGCTGGTGGTCATCAGGATGGGGCGTAGCCGGCGCCGTCCGGCCTCCAGCAGGGCCGCGCCCGTGTCGAGCTTCCGGTCGCGGCGCAGCCGGCCCGCCTGGTCCACCAGCAGGATGGCGTTGTTGACGACTATGCCCCCCAGCATGATGCAGCCGATGTAGGACTGTACGTTCAGGGTCGAGCCGGTGAGGTAGAGCGTCACCAGCACGCCGACCGCCGCCACCGGCACCGAGAGCATGACCACCAGCGGGTCGAGTAGCGACTCGTATTGCGAAGCCATCACCATATAAACCAGCAGCAGCGCCAGCAGCAGCGATACCAGCAGCTCGCCAAAGGCTTTCTGCTGCTCCTCGAAGCTGCCGGCCACCCGGATGTCGTAGCCGAGCGGGCGGGCGATGCCTCCGAGCCGCTTCTGCACGTCGCGCGCCACCGATCCCAGGTCGCGACCGGCCAGGTTGGCCTTGACCACGGCGATGCGCTGCTGGTCCTTGCGCTCGATCACCCTGGGGCCGCGGTCATTGGTCACGGTCACCAGGTTGCGAAGCGCCACCCGGGCGCCGGCCGGCGTGGTCAGCGTCATGTCCAGGACGTCGTCCAGCGGCAGCTTGTCCGCGTTCTTGAGCTGCACCAGGATGCGGTAGGAGAGCCCCTGGGGGCGGAACTCCCCCGCCTGCCTTCCCGCCACCGCCGTTTCCAGGGCGGTGGAGACGTCGCGCACGCTCAGCCCCAGCGCCGCCGCCTTCTCCCGGTCGATGTCGAGCCGGTGCTGGGGCACGCCCTCGTTGCGGCCCAGGTCCACGTCGGTGATGCCGGGCACGCCCTCCATGGCCTTGGCCGCCTTGCGGGCCAGCGACTCTAGAGTACCGAGATCAAATCCCCGTATCTCCACCGCCAGCTCCTCGCCCTCGCTGCCCAGCACCCGCTGCAGCAAAAACTGCCCCTGCGGCGCGCGGGTGCGCACGGTCATGCCCGGCACCTCGCTGGCCAGCCGTTTGCGCAGGTCCGCCGCGATCTCCTTGTTGGAGCGCGAGCGCTGTAGCGCGGGGGTGAGCGCCATCCGGATCTCGCCCACGCCGTTTCGTATCCAGACCAGGGAGGCGGAGATCTCGGGCACCGCCTTCTTTACGATCGCCTCCATGCGGCGGGTCTGCTCGTCGACCAGGTCGAGCCGGGTGCCGACCTCCATCTCGCCGCTAACGCGCACCTCGCCCTCGTCGCTGGGCGGGATGAACTCGGTCCCGACCAGGGGTACCAACAGCAGGCTCAGGCCCAGCAGCACGACCGCGGCGGCTACCGTCACCCAGCGGCGGCGGAGCGACCAGCCGAGCAGGCGGGCGTACAGGGCGTTCAGACGGCCCAGCGCTTGTTCGGCCCGCCTGGCGGCATCCGCCAGCGCGCCCCCTGCGTTGCCCGCCTCGCCGCCGCCCGGTCGACCGCGCAGCAGTCGCGCCGAGAGCATGGGGACCAGGCTCAGCGAGACCAGCAGCGAGCAGCCGAGAGCGAAGATGATGACGAAGGCCAGATCGTTGAACAGCACGCCCGTGACCCCGCGCAGGAACATCAGCGGCAGGAAGATGACCAGGGTGGTCAGAGTGCTGGCTGTGATGGCCGAGGCCACCTCGCCCGCTCCGTCGACCGCGGCGCTCTCGCTGTCCTTTCCCTCCTCGTCCCGGTGCCGGAAGATGTTCTCCAGCACCACGATGGAGTTGTCGACCATCATACCGACGCCCAGCGCCAGCCCTCCCAGGGTCATCAGGTTGATGGTCAGCCCCGAGGCGTAGACCAGCGCGAAGGTGGCCACCAGCGAGATGGGGATGGCCAGCGCGATGACCAGGGTGCTCTTCAGGTTGCGCAGGAAGAAGAGCAGGGCCAGAACGGCCAGCGCGCCTCCATAGAGCACCGAGCGGGTCACGTTCTCGATGGAGCGCTCGATGAAGTTGCCCTGGTTGAGTACCGGGATGGCCTCGAGCTGGGGAAAGTCGCGGTTGATGCGGGCTATCTCGGCCAGCACCCCGCGGGAGACCTCCACCGTGTTGGCGTCCGACTGCTTGCGGATGGCCACCAGGATGCCGGGTTCGCCGTTGATGCGGGTGATGCGCCTGCGCTTCTCGTAGGTATCGACCACCGTGGCGATCTGGCCGATGGTGATGGCGTCGTCCTCGCGCACCGCCACCACCGTCTGGCGGATCTCCTCCAGGGTCCGGTACTGGGCCGGCGCGCGCAGGGTGACCTCGTAGCGCCCGCGCTCGATGCTCCCGGCCGGCAGGTCGAGGTTTGCATTTCGTAGCGAGGAAACCACCTGGTCGAGCGAAACGCCGAGCGCCTGCAGCTGCCCGGGATGCAGCTCGACCCGCACCTCGCGAGGAAAGCCCCCCCAGAGATCCACCTGCGCTACCCCGGCCACCCGTCCCATGCGGTAGCGGATCTGCTCCTCGATCAGCGTGGTCAGCTCCACCGGATCGAGCCGGCTGGCGATGCCCAGCAGCACCACCGGGAAGCTGTTGATGTCGAAGGTGCGGACCCGGGGCCGCACGATGTCGTCCGGAAGCTCGTTAATTTCGTCTTCCAGCCGGGAGCGCACGTCCAGCGCGGCGCTGTCGATGTCGACGCCCCAGTTGAAGCTGAGCCGGACGTTGCTACTCCCCTCGCTCGATTGCGAGCTGATCTCCTCCACGTTAGGCGCGGTGGCGATGATCTCTTCCACGATCTGGGTGACCAGCTGCTCCATCACCTCCGGACTGGCCCCCTCGTAGGAGGTACGGATGCTCAGGGTCGGCAGCTCGATGCGCGGCAGCAGATCGATCCGTAAACGGTCGAGCGACACCGCGCCGATGGTCACCACCATCAGGGTGACCATGGTGGTGAGCACCGGTCGGCGGACGCTGAAGCGCTGTAGGCTCATTTCCCGGGGCGTCCCCGTTCGCCGCCTCTGTCGCCGCTCGGCGCGACGCTCCTGGCTCGGTCACCGGGGGCGTTCTGCTGCACGATGATCGCCGATCCGTTGTCGAGCAGCTGCTGGCCCAGCGTCACCACCCGTCCGGCCACGCCCCGGCCGCGAACCTGCACCCGCTTGCCGTCGCGCGTGGCGATCTGCACCGGACGGAAGGTCACGCTCTTGCCGTCCGGGGATAGCACGAATACACCATCCCGCTCGCCCCTGCGCGTCAGCGCCGACTCGGGCACGACGGTGGCGTTTTCCTCGCGTCCGAGCACCAGCAGCACGCGCGCGAACAGGCCCGGCTTGAGCTCGAGCGCGGAGTTGCGAACCCGCAGCTCGACGCGCGCCTGGCGCGAGGCCTCGTCAAAGGCGGGCGCCACCCGCTCCACCACCGCGTCGAAGCGGCGGCCGGGCAGCGCGTCGGTGGTCAGGTTCGCCTTCTGCCCCACCGCGATGCGCGGGTAGTCCTGCTCGGTCACGGCGATGGCCGCGACCAGCGGATCGATCTCCATCACCGTCAGCAGCGGCGTGTTGGCCGCCACCGTGTCGCCCGGATCCACGTGGCGCGCTGAAACCACCCGGGTGCCGTCACCCTCCAGCTTGCCGGCGCGGATGGTGGTGTAGCCCAGCCGTATACGGGCGGCGGCCAGCTCGGCCCTGGCGCGCGCCAGCCCTCCGCGAGCCGCCTGTAGCGCCGCCTCGGCCGAGCGGGCGTCCGCGCGCGTCGAGTCCAGCAGCGCGTCCGAGGTCAGCCCCCGCTCATGCAGCGTCTCGACCCGTTCGAGCTCGCGCTTGGCCGTGGAAAGCGTACTGTCGGTCTCCAGCACGCGCGCTTCGGCCACCTGGACCTCGGCCTGAGCCAGCGCCACCGCCTGCCGGTGCTCGTCGTCGTCGAGCGCCACCAGCAGCTGCCCCTCGGGCACCGGATCGCCCAGGTCCAGCGGCACCTTTTCCACCAGTCCGGCGATCTTGGGGGCGATGGTGAGCTCGGCGAACGCGTCGAGCGTACCGTTGAAGGTGCGGCGCTGCTCGAACGGGCCGTTTTCCACCTCGGCCACCTCGACCGGTACCGGACCGGACCGCTCGCCGCGAGCGCGCGCTCCTGCCCCGTCCCGGCAGCCACCGGCCAGGGCGAGTAGCAGGAGGGCGACGAGTAAATACGAGCCGACGGTATGGAGGGCAGACACGAGTAAGCGCCTGTGAATCCGGGGTGTTGGCGAGCGTACTACACAATACCGCCTCCGTCAGGGAGGTAGCTGGTTTCGTTAACTGGTTTCGTTAACTGGTTTCGTTCCCAGAGTACCTCTGGTTTCGTGGTTCTGTTCCCAGAGTACTTCTGGTTTCGCGGCTTCTTTCCCAGGGTACTTTTCCGAAGGTCGGGGCTTGGGGAATTCGAGGTGCGCCGTAATATTGCAGCCGAGTTATGCCTGTACGCAAGTGTGACGCAATTGGATTCCCCTGGTGGTTGATTCGGTTCAGCGACGTCGCGGATAGCCCGGTAGATAGGAGCTATTATTAGATATGGCTCCAAAGGTTACCCGTTGCGGAAACCTGGACGAGCCCACACCGAGCCGTGCTCGCGCCGTTTGCCGAGTAAACGGAACCGACTCGCATCCGAGCTTCGGATACGGTCTATTGCCCTGGAAGGGAGCCTTGTCATGAGAATGTATCCGCTGTTCTACCTCGTTGCCGCGTTCTTCCTGCTGGCCGCTGCGGCCTGCGACTCCGGCACTACGGACGGCTGGGGCGCCGGAGGCGCTGCCGGAGGCGGCGCCGGGTTCAATCCTTACTCGGGCGGCGGCACCGGCGGATACGCGGGCGGGGTCGTGGGCGGCACTGGCGGCACCATCGGCGGTACGGGCGGCGCTGTCGTCGGGGGAACCGGCGGTACTGTCGTGGGCGGCACCGGCGGCACGGTCGGCGGTACCGGCGGTACGGTCGGCGGCACTGGCGGCACGGTCGGCGGCACCGGCGGCACGGTCGGCGGCACTGGCGGCGATACCGGCGGCACCGGCGGAGTCCAGGACGAGACCGTGGGCTGCGGAAGCACGTCCCTGCTAGACATATCACCCGATACCCGCGACCGCGGGCCCTGGCCGGTCGGGCATTTAGAAACGTCGTTCGGCACCTTCGGGCACGTCATCGTCCTGTACCCGGCCGTTCCCGGAAGCGAGGCAGGCGCCGAGGAAGTCTGGTTTGACGTACGAGTATTGCTGCCCGATGCGGAGCGCGCCAAGGTCACCGATGAGGACGCCAAGCCCGTATCGGTCCAGACCTACCGGGGCCTGCCCATCGACGACGCGCACGGCCCCTATCCGGCGGTGATACTGGTTCACGGTACGGCCTCGTTCGCCGAGGCTTCGGCCACCCCGATGGCGCACTGGGCCAGCCGGGGATTCATCGTGATAGCGGCCAATCACCCCACGCTCTATTTCACCGACCAGGTAGCGGCCTGCGCCGCCATCCCCCTGGTGTCCGATACCCTGGGCGCCGAGGTAGACGCCGAGATCGCCGCGCTCACCAGTCCCAGCGGCGACCTGGCCTTTTTGGCCGGCCACGTAGACATGTCGCGCATCGCATTGGCCGGTCATAGCGCGGGCGCTTACAACGTGGCGCAGTTCACCGGCAAGCCGGGCGTGGAGGTGGTGATCGCGCTGTCCGGCAACATGGACGTCAAGCCCTCCTCCTCGCTCAAGTCGTCTCTGTTCATCAGCGGTCTGAGCGACGCGGTGCTGCCCTTCAACCCCGGCGGCGCCGGCATCGGCATCGTCTATTATCCGGGCATCCCCCTGGACGGCTCCCAGAGCGGCGCTTACGGCGCGTCCCCGCCCCGCAAGCGCATCATCGGCATCACCGGCGGCGGGCACCTGACCGTCACCGACCTCTGCCAGACCAACAACAACGGTCAGAACGCCATGGAGGTGATGCAGGCGCGCGGCGTGGGTTGTCTAGGCATGATCCCCATGCTCTTCGACTGCGGTCCGATCGGCGCGCAGGTCGACTGGAAGCTCGGCATCGACATCGTGGCCGACGCCACCACCGCCGTGTTGGAGGAGACCCTGCACTGCAAGCCGCAGCGCACCTCCATCCTGACCAACTTCCAGTCCCGCTACAGTCAGATCGGCCACTTCGCGGAAGAGCTTTGAGCTGTCATCTCGACCGAAGGGAGAGATCTCTCTAAGCCGCGACTAGCATAGAGATTTCTCGCTGCGCTCGAAATGACAGGGACAGCGCGAAGCTCTCACCGCGCCAGCCGCCAAGCAATCGGCAGCAGCGCGAAGTAGCAGCCCGCCCCGATCCAGAGCGTGGTCTGGATCCCCCACGCCATCGAGCACCCGAGCGCCAGCCCGCTGGCGCACACCCCGAACGCGCCGTTTATCCCCCATAGCCAGGGACCGATCGAACCGGATGCCGCGCGGTCGCGGCGCGGGTTGGGATCGCGGTAGGGGTCGCGGTCGTCGCCCGAATCGCGCCCGTCCGAGGGCGGGTCGGAGCGGTAGCGGTTCCGGTCGCGCGGAGCCAGCCGGCTCTCGCGCCGCTCGATCAGGCGCAGGCCCAGGGGAAAGCAGATGCCGAGCGCGAGCGCCGGCGGGGCGAGCAGCGCGAGCGAAGTGGCCACGCGCACGTCCAACTCGCCGGCCGTGGCAAAGCCCAGCACCCGTTCCATGGAGAGGATTACCGCGCTGACCAGCACGGCGGGCAGCAACGGGTAGAGGCGGGTCGCCCAGCGGCGGCCGACCGGGATACGGTTGCTAAGCAAGCTGCCCAGGCCGGCGAAGAGGATGATGCCGCCCAGCAACACGGCCAGCGCCACGGTCGGCTGCCCGATCAGCACGTTCAGCCGGGACAATAGCCCCATCTCCACGTACATGAAGCCGAGGCCGATGAAGGCGAAGTACAGAGCTGCGGCCAAAACGTCCAGGCGGGGCAGGCTAACAGGGGAGGGCGCGCCCTTGTCCGCCTGCCTGCGGCGGCGGGCCAGCAGCGGCGCGGCCACCGTGGCCAGGGTGAGCAGCAGGCCCACGGCCACGGCGTAGAGTAGGGTCTGGGTGGCCTGCACGTTGCCGAGAAAGCTCAGGTCCAGCTCGTCCACCGAGCGGCCGGTGGCGATCCAGCGGGTGGGCTTGAGCATGTTGAAGAAGAAGGGGCGCAGATCCGTGGGCGGCGTCAGATCCAGCGTCTGCGAGGCCGCGTAGCGCCACATGCCCCGGCGGGTGCGCTGCCCGATGACGCCCGCGATGGTGGGGTCGCTCGACTCCTCCAGCGGAGCGGCCAGTACGTTGAAACCGAGCTTCTTGGCCAGATTGTGCACGCGGTAGACGTCGCCCGGGCTGAAGGGCGCGGGCGAGGCCAGCAGCGTCGCGATCTCGCCGTGCTGCAGCAACACGATGTGGCGGCTGGGGTGCTTTGCACGGCGCATCCAGAGCGCCTCCATGGCCAGCGCCGTCATGCGCGCGGTCTCGCCCGGCGAGAGGCTGTTGTACCAGCGGGATACCGAGAAGATACCATTGCGGGTCAGGCGCGAAAGAAAGGTCTTCCAGGCCTCGACCGTGTACAGCCCGTTCTCCGACAGGGTGTAGGCGCCCGCGCCGGTCGACGCCCAGGTGTCGATCAGCGACATGGTGATCACGGTATAGTTGCGCCGGTCGCGGCTCAGGTAGCTGCGCGCCTCGTCCGCTACCAGCACCACGTCTTGCAGGTTGATAAGCCCCGAGTAGGCGGGCAGGGTGTTGAGGTGCAGGTCCACGATCAGGTCGTTGATCTCGATACCCACCACCGGCTTGTGGCCGGCCATCACCGCCACGGTGACGTCGCGCCCGCCGCCCACGCCGATCACCGCGGCCGGACCTGCCGGGCGTAGCAGGTGGGCGAAAGAGGTCAGATCCCACCCCAGGTAGCCGTGCCGCTCCACCAGGTCGCCCCGCTCGGCCAGCATGGTGCCGGCGGCGCCGTCTATCTCGATCATACGCCAGGGGATAGGGCGCAGCGCTTCCGGGGGCGCCTTGGGGCTCACGCTCCAGATCATGGGTGGCTTGACCTGGTTCTTGTCCACCGTCACCCGAGAATAGGTATTCCACCTCACGTACTCGAAGCGGTCGTGGTCCTCCCGTTTGCCCTTGACCCAGGCCGGCCGTAGCGGGTGCGGATCGACAGCCGCGTTGCCCACGCCGAGGGCGGCCAGCGCGATCGCCGCCACCAGCGGCCAGGCCGCCTTGCGGCCGGCGGCGATCGAGAAGGCGACCGCCGCCAGCGCGGCCACCGCACCGCACAGCACCGCCGCGCTGGGCGCGTCCACCGCGTCGAGCAGCGGGATGACCAGCAGGCAACCCGAGGCCGCGCCGCAGAGGTCGACCCCATAGACCAGGCTGGGCGGAAGCCCGGTACGGGTCAGCGCCAGCGTGATGGTGATGCCGCCCAAGATAAAAGGGACGGCCAAAATGGCCCCGGTCTGCAGCAGGGCGACAAAGGCCAGCAGGTCCGATACCGGCAGCAGCGGCTGGGAGAGCGCCAGCGTCATGGCCAGCGGGATGGTGACCGCGAAGCCCAGGGCTGACTGGGCCAGGCGCAGGGGCACGAGCTGGTCGGCGAACAGGCGAGGGGAGACGAAGACCAGCACCGCTCCCGCGGTCATGCCTAGCATGGCCAGCGAGATCACGAAAAAGGCGAGGTGGTACCAGGCGATCACGCTGATGATGCGCGTCAGCAGGATCTCCAGCAATAGCGTGGCCAGCGCAGTAACGAATACGCCGAAATAGGTAAGAGGGCGGCTCATGCAGATACCGGGTTGTATTGGCGCTTCAGGGTACTCGCTGGAGCGCCGGCTATTCAACCGCGGCGCCGACCTTTGCTTCGGCCGCGGCATCGGCCGCTACCTCGGCCGCGGCGTCAAAACCGGTTCCGGAGTCGCCCGCGGGCTTCGATTCTTCCGCCTGCCGGTTGGTGGCGGGCTCCGCTGCCGCCCCGTTCGCGTTCGCCGTTAGCGCCGTCGGCACCTGCCGCAACAGCGGCGGCGCGGCCGAATACGGGTGCAGCAGAGCCAGATCCGGGAACACGGCCTTGGGGACGCGGAGCTTCTGCCCCACCGCTGGCAGGGGAAAGCGGCGCAGACCGTTCATAGTGGAGAAGAGGAACAGATAGGAGTCGTCCTCGAGCGGCCTGTCAAAGACGAAGCGCACGGACACGGGTCTGCCCTCGTATCCCCGGAGGATCCGCACCTCGAACTCGTCCGTTACCACCCGATCGCCCGGGTTCAGGGGAAAGCGTTCGGCCCGGTACAGGCTCTCCAGGTCGCTCTCCATCAGCGTGCCTCCCAGCACGGTCAGCTCCAACGTCCTCGGGTCGGTCCGCAGCACGTCGTGCGCGTGGGGTGAGGCGCTGAGGATGCGAACCGAGCGCGGCATGGGACGCCCGTGGAAGTGCAGCACATAGGGCGCGAACAGCACGGTGGTATGCTCGATGCTGTTGAGCAGAAACACGTGCTGCCCCTTACTCTTGCTATCGTCGATGTCCGACTGCAGCACCCACTGCCGCACCGACTGGAAGAAGTAGGCATAGGCGCGCACCTCGCGCTGGGAGTTGAGGCTGGAGAGAAAGACCTGAACCAGCAGCATGGCGAGCAGCAGCGCCAGCGTCGCCGCGCGGGAGCGCAAGCCCAGCGCGGGCCAGTTCCGGCGCAGGTGGCGCAGGCGCACGAGCAGTATCGCGGCCCAGATCGCGCTCGCGCCCACCGACGCCGGCAGCACCAGCCGGCTGGAGGGAAACGAGGCGACCATGGGCAGCATGGACAGCAACGCGCCCAGCAGCAGCCAGCGCAGCTCGCGCAGCAACCGCGGCGGCTGATGGCGAAAGCCCCAGCGGACTACCAGCAGCCCCACCAGGCCCGCTCCGCTACCCAGCAGCACGTGCCAGAACTGCCACTCGGGGAGCTTGCGCCAGACCTCGGGCGAAGCCAGGTCCCAGTCGAGGACGGCGTGAACCAGCAGGTACCGCAGCGGGTTGCCGGTCTGGTACCAGACCGCGGGAATACCGAGGATCAGGTCTCCGAAGAAGACCGGGAAGCGTTTCGAAGCCCGCACCAGGTAGTTGAGCGGATCGGAGGTGGGGTTGACGTAGACGTCGGAGTTGAGGGCGGCGTAGCTCAGCAGGTGCTGGGCGATGAGGAAGCAGAGCCCCAGGGTCGCCGCCGGCAGCAAGGCGCGAAAGCGGACGCCGAGCCTATCGCGGGCGCCCAGCACCTCGAAGGCGAACAGGTAGGCGAAGATGGGCATGGTCCACTCGCCGCCCAGCAGCCCGAGCGAGAACATCACCACGCTCAGCAGCAGGTAGCTTCGGCCCTTTCCGCGCCGCCAGCGGATGTGGCTCCACAGGCCCAGCAGCCCGAGGCTCAGCGAGACCAGGGCGTTGCGGTTGGCGAGCCAGAGCAGGGGAAGCCCGTGTCCCTCCTCCACCGCGAACAGCAGCACGGCCAGGGCCGCCACCTGAACGGGCAGCACCTCCCGGAGCAGCAGGGCCGCGCAGACGACCAGGAAGGCCCACCAGATCATGGAATGCAGGTGGAAGGCCACCTGGTTCTTGCCGAGCACATGGTGGTCGAAGGCGATGAGCGCGCTGGACAGCGGCCGCATCATGGCCAGCCGCAGCTCGGGATGGGTCCACCAGGGGATAGTCCCGAAGTCCATCAGCACCTGGGTTTCCTCGGCCGTGTCGCCCGACCAGCAGTTGTAGAGATCAAAGGGCGAGCGCTCGACCGGGGCGGCTCCCTCTACCATGACGTGCTGCGGGTAGTCGTCCGAGCCCATGCCCACGGCCACCATCGTCAGCCAGCGCAAGCCGCAGCCCGTGACGATGGCCAGCACGACCAGCGCGATATAGCCGAGGTGCGATCGATACATCGTTATTGCTAAGTGGCTCCTGAACCCGGTATCGGTCGGCACGTCCATAACCCGGTACAGTACCTATCCGGCATTTTAAAGACAAAAAGGCGCTCCGCGCATCGCGCGCGGAGGCCTTTCGTCGTTTCTCGCGTTCGAAAAGGGGCGCGGATCAGCCGGCGTCGTCTTCGTCGCCAGCGTCGGAATCCGATCCGCCCTCGCCGCCGAGGCCGGCGCCGCCCGAATCCCACTGACCGCCGTCCATGCCGCCAGCTCCGCCGCCGCCTTCACCGGCGCCGCCGGCGCCGCCGCCGCCCTCACCGGCGCCGCCGCTACCGGCCTGCGCGTCCATTCCGGCGTCCTCGACCGGTTCCGAGCCGTCGTCGTCGTCATCGCCGCAACCCACCGCAGTGGTGAGCAACACAAACGAAGAAGCCAGCGCAATCATCGATAGAAGTATCTTTCGTACAAGCTCCATGATTCTCTCCTCCAAAAACGGCTCGACGCCTCGGGTCGAGGGCAACTCTGCCCGGGCAACAATCGCCCAATCATAGTGCGTCGTCAGCGTCTAAGGCAATAAAAATTTGTCAACTATTTTTTTAATAACTCTTTCTACTGTTGCTGGATTTTCCTGAAAAAACATTGTATCCAAATGGTTACAGACTAGAGCCCGGTCTCCTGAGAGGTCTTCCGGACCGCTTCGGCGGTCTTGGCCAGCATGGTTTTTTCCTCGTCGGTGAGCTCGATCTCGATCACCTTCTCGATCCCGCCCTCGCCGATCACCACCGGAACGCCGATGAACAGGCCATTGATACCGTACTCCCCCTCGCAGAGCGCGGCGCAGGGCAGCACCCGCTTCTTGTCCTTGAGATAGGACTCCGCCATCTCGATCGCGCTCGCCGCCGGGCTGAAAAACGCGCTCCCGTTGCCCAGCAGCTTCACGATCTCGGTGCCGGCCTCCCGCGTCCGGTCGCAGATGGCGTCGATCCTCTCCTTTGATAGAAAACGGTCGATCGGCACCCCGCCGACGGTCGCCAGCCTGGGCAGCGGTACCATGGTAGGCCCGTGCCCGCCCAGCACCGTGGCCGACACATCCTGCACGCTCAACCCGGTCTCCATGGCGATAAAAGCCCTGAACCTCCCATTGTCCAGCACCCCGGCCATGCCCACCACCTGGCTTTTGGGGAATCCGGACAGCCTGTAAAACGAGTACACCATGGCATCCAGCGGATTGGTCAGAACGATGCAGAACGCCCCGGGGCAGTTCTTCTTCACCTCCTGCACCACCTGCTTGATGATGGCGATGTTCACCGCCAGCAGATCATCCCGGGTCATGCCCGGTTTACGGGGCACCCCGGCCGTCACGATCACCACATCCGACCCCGCGATACCCTTCCAGTCGCTGGTCGCCTCGATCTTCACGTCGTACCCGTCGTGCGGCGCGCTTTCCAGCACGTCCAGCGCCTTACCCTTTGCCGCCCCCTCCTTGTCCGGAATATCGATGACCACGACATCCCCCAGCTCCTTCTGCGCCGCCAACAGCATGGCGATCTGCCCGATCTGCCCGCCTCCCACGATGGAAATCTTCTTCCGACCCATGACGCGATTCTCTCCTTTCGACTGTGGCGCCGCCCCGCACAATCGGTCGGCAAAAGCCGCCCTAGACCCTCCCCCCTCTGCTTGTCAAGAACCCCCTGCGCCCACCCTCGCCTTTCGCGCAGCTCCCCTTTCCCCCTCCATAAAAAAACCGTAGGGGAGGGGCTTGCCCCCTCCCCATGTTGCACGCGCTTTCTATAAAGGATACCGACCGGTCGCCGGTACGCACGATCGGAAGGGGTCATGCCGCGTCGAGTCGCCGTATCTTTCCGAGCTCCTTGCGGTTGCGCCGCTCCAGTTCACACGGGTTCCTGGCATTCTGCGCCTTCAGCCAGAACACGGACTGGAAGCCGCCCGAACCGTTCCCGGATTCCACGTGGCCGCCTAGGATCTCGGATCCAAGGTTCCGGCTGACTGACTGGACTCGGATTCCTGGCGCTGGTTTTTCGAAAAACCGCGCAACCGGCGCGGAGAACGGCCGATAAACCGTACGTGAGCCATCCACGCATATCCGTCCCCGGTGGGATCTATCTGGTCGCCCGCACCACCGTGATGAGCCTGTATCTGCTCGCCCCCACCCGACGGTCATCCAGCACCTTCTCTCGGTACGACTTTTGAACGAAACGGACCATGAATCGCAACGACTTCCAGACCCTGTCCCGACTGCGCATCCGAGAAGCCCGGCAGCTGCTCGACAGCGGGTTCGATGCCGGTGCGTACTACCTTGCGGGCTACGCGGTCGAGTGCGGGCTCAAGGCGTGCATTGCGCGCCTCACTCAACGGCACGACTTCCCGGACAAGACCTTCGCCAACGCGGTCCACGTACACAAGCTTCCCGAGCTACTGAAATCCGCAGGGCTGGAGCAGGAAATGGAGGCCGAACTCAATAAGAATCAGCAACTCCGCCTCAACTGGGCGACCGTGAAGGACTGGAAGGTCGAATCGCGCTATAAATTCTACTGTAGCCCGGAAGAAAGCGCAGAACATGTATACCGCCTGTACGGCGCGGAAGAACGGGGTGCTGTCATGGCTCAAACAGCGATGGTGACCAACTACCTGACCGATCAGATGATCGAGGCAGGTAAGACGGTCCTGGAACAGCTCGACGCCGCGAAAGTTGACGTCTCGGCGGCTCTCTGGCTGCTAGAGCCTGAGTCTCAAGCCTGGCGATTGCTGCTGGCCATCCGGGAAGTTGATAGACAGGGTCCGAAAGCGGTCTACAAGAAGATAGACGCCGTACTCCAACGTACTGCTAAGGATAAGACGAGCCTTTCTCTTCAGGATATATCCGCTGTATCTCCGAAGGACGCCGTCATCACTCTGCTTCGCAAGGTGGTGAGAACTGAAAAGGAACCTGGCCTTCGGTTTTCCAGGAACGCCATCAACGGCCACTACATCGAGGATGCGTACATCTACCGCCTGAGATAGCGCGCCGGGCTAATCGAAGAACTACAGGTCCGTTTCTTCCTCGCCCGCTTCGGAGTCCAGCGCCGCCAGCGGCTCCTCCCGCGCCTCAGCGTGCCCTCTCCCCCACCCCCATTCCCAGGACCGCCCCCGGCCCCCGTATGCGTCCGCTGTTGGACCTCTTTTAGCACCTTCTCGCCGCTCCCGCTTCACGCGTATCCGTTCGATCTTCACGCCGCTTCCCGGTAGTAGTACTTCAAAAGACCTCCCAGCCGCTCCCGGCACCTGACCTCTCCGCTGTCACCCCCGTTCTCGTTCGCCGGCTCCTCGATCAGCCGGTTGCCCAACCCCTGGTGGTTTCTTTCCTGGTGGTAGTGCTCCACGATGCGTATTCCGGGCGATGCCGATCACCGATTCCGGGCGATGCCGATCACCGAT
>CAYVFC010000151.1:0-18535 GCA_964450715.1 uncultured Sandaracinaceae bacterium
TGCTACTCCGGCAAGCGGCGGCGCGGCCCCCACGGGTTTCGGTGCTACTCCGGCAGGTGGCGGCGCGGCCCCTACCTGTTTCGCCTCGACTCCGGCTTTCCGCACCACAGCTCCGGCCGCCAGCTTCTGTGCAACGCCCGCGAGCGCCGCGGCCCCCGCCGGCTTGGGCGCTGCTCCGGCGGGCGGCGGCGCAACGCCAACTGGCGGTGCTGCAGTAGCGCCCGCTCCGGCAGGCGCCGCGGCCCCCGCCGGCTTGGGCGAGACTCCGGCAGGCGGCGGCGCGACGCCAACTGGCGGTGCTGCCGCTCCGGCAGGCGCCGCAGCTCCTGCCGGCTTGGGCGAGACTCCGGCGGGCGGCGGCACAACGCCGACGGGCGGAGGAGCGCTGGTCCGCCCGGGTGGAGACGAAGATGAAGACTTGGGCGCGACCCCTGCCGCATCGAACCGGGTCGGCTCGCTTCGCCTGACAGTGGGCGCTGGCTTGGGCGACGTCCCGATATCCAGCTTGGGCGCCGGTCCCCTCGTGTCCACGAAGGCGAGCACGCGCGTTTCCAGGTCGGCCGGCGGCTTGTAGTCCGCGCCCGCATCCGCCAGGTGCTCGGCGAACTGCCGGATCTCGTGGCGCAGCCCTCGGCACTCGTCCGACTCGGCCAGGAGATCCGCGTGCTTCTCCATGGCCTCGGCCTCGGCGTCCACCACCGCGGCCAGGTCCTGCAGAAACTCGATCTTGCTCCTGGTATCGAAGCTCATTCCGATTTCAGTTCCCTGACGAACTCCCGCAACCGCAACAGCGCACGGCTGGCCTGCTTGCGCAATTCGTCCTCGTCCATCCCGTTGATATCCGCTATCTCGGTGTATGACAGGCCGCTCTGGTAGCGCAGGATCACCACGTCGCGCTCCGACGGCTTGAGTCGGGAGAGCATGTACCGCACGGTTCGCGCGCGTTTGATCTTGCGCGCCCTCTCCTCGGTCATCACCCCCTCGGCGTTCGCGTCCTCTCCGTAAAGCGGCCCCGGGGGCAGGCTGGTCCGCGCCTCTACCCGCCGGATGCAGATGCGCCTGGCCAGGCCGAACAACCAGGTGCGCACCTTGCCCTCCCCCTCCCAGAAGGGCATCGCGTCATAGGCCATGCCCAGCGTCTGCTGCACGGCCTCCTCGGCCTCGCGCTGGCTGCCGAGCACTGCCATGCAGTAGCGGCCCAACGCCGATCCGTGCTCCCGGACGCATGCCGCCAGAGCGTCGCGAAAACGACCCGCGAGAATCAACTCAGATGCCGGAAGGGCCTTTCCGGTTCCCTGCTTTTGTTCTCCTGGCATTTAGACCAATAGCACGGGACAGATCGATTTCTGGATGCTCTCACGGACCTTTCACATTGGAACTACCCGGAACGGCATCTCAATTATGCCATCTTCCCGGGGATCCGGACAGACCTTACTGCCACTGCTGCTGCAATTCCCGCTGCGCCGTAATTGCAGAGATACCGGGCCGGACGCCCCGGCGCCCGATCCGGAGAGGTGCGCTTCGGGGAATAGAGCCGGAGCGCGGGCGGTTGAACCGGCCGGAAAGCGCTGGTATTGACAGCGCCCGTCCTTCTGATAACGAGTCGGCCGCCCATGATCGCAGTCGAGGAAGTATCCAAGTACTACGGCTCCCACCGCGCGGTGGAAGGGCTCTGCTTCGAGATCGCCAAGGGGGAGTGCGTGGGCTTGCTGGGTCTGAACGGCGCGGGCAAGAGCACCGCGCTCAGGCTGTTGAGCTGCCTGCTACTCCCAACTTCGGGACGCATCATAGTTGACGGTATGGACGTGGTCGAGCACTCGCACGAGATACGCAAGCGAGTAGGCTACCTGCCCGAAATCCCGCCCGTCTACCCGGAGATGACGGTGACCGAGTACCTGGACTTCGCCGGGCGGTTACGCGGGATGACCGGCGGTCAGGTCGAGAAGCGACGCCAGCAGGTCATCGAGCTCTGTCACTTGAAAGAGGCGGCTGGCGCGACTGTCGGCACGCTCTCGCACGGCTTCCGGCAGCGGGTGGGCATCGCCCAGGCCGTGATCCACGCCCCGGCGCTGCTGATCCTGGACGAGCCTATTAAAGGACTCGACCCGGTGCAGATCGTACAGATGCGCAAGATGCTCGCCCAGCTGCGCGGCAAGCACACCATCCTGCTCAGCACCCACATCCTCTCCGAGATCGAGCAGACCTGCGACCGCATCCTGATGATGCACCGGGGACGGGTAGCGGCCGAGGGCACCGAGCAGGAGCTGGAGCAGCGCTACGGATCGCGGCGCGTGGTCGAGATGGAGATCCGCGGCAGCGAGAGCGAGCTGCGCGCGGCCCTGGGATCGCTGCAAGAGGTCGAGGTGCTCGGCGTCGAGGCCGTCGGCCAACATACGCTGCTCATGCGCGCACGCGCGCCCGAGGACCACCGGGAGGAGCTCAGCCGGGCGGTGGTGCAAGCTGGACTGGGACTGCTCGGAATGCGGGCGGTCAGCACCGGCCTGGAAAACGTCTTTCTCACGCTCAGCGCGGGCTCTCTGGTGGCGACCGGTACCGACCGCGGCCCGGCCGGTACCGACGCCGATGCCGACCCGGGCGCGGGCGGCGGATAGGAACGATAACCCGTGGGCAACGCGCTTCTCATCGCTCGTCGCGAGCTCGGCAGCTACCTCCGGTCGCCCGGGGGCTACATCATCGCCGCAGCCACGCTGCTGGTGAACGGGCTTCTGTTCAACACCCGCGCGCTGGGTGGAGCAGCCAAGCTCTCCTCGCAGGTGCTGGAGCACTTCCTGCGCGACGCCAGCGGCACCACCACGGTGGCGGCGGTGCTGCTGGCCATGCGCCTGTTCGCCGAGGAGCGGCAGTCCGGCAGCCTGGTGCTGCTCTACACCTCGCCGGTACGCGACGCCGAGATGGTGATCGGCAAGTTCCTGGCCGCCCTGCTCTTCCTCGGCGCTCTGGTGCTGATGAGCCTATACCTGCCGGCGCTCATCTTCGTCAACGGCAAGGTCTCGCTGGGCCATATCGCCGGGGGCTATCTCGGCCTGCTGCTGGTGGGAGCCGCGGCGCTGGCGCTGGGCCTGTTGGGCTCGTCGCTGGCGCGCAACCAGCTGGTAGCCGGAATCCTGGCGGCGCTATTCATCTTCGTGCTCTTCCTCTGCTGGCACCTGTCGCGGGTGGTGGATCCTCCGCTGGGCACGGTCATCGCCCACTTCTCCATGTACGAGAAGCACTTCTTCCCCTTCATGCGCGGACTGGTGCAGCTGAGCGACGTCGTCTACTACCTGTCGGTCATCTACCTGGCGCTTATGGCCTCGGTGCGCGCCATCCAGAACGAGAGGTGGCGATGAGCAGCGTCGACCGGCATTCCGCGCTGCACGGCACCGGGCTTCTGGCCACCGGCTTGCTGTTCTTGAGTCTGGGCTCGCTGTTGATCGGCGAGCGGGTGTTGGGCTCGGGCGGAGCGCGGCAGCTGCTCTCCGGCCTGGCGCTGTTCGGCCTGCTGGCGGCTCTGCTGCTGCGTACCCGCTGCTTGCTGGCGGCCACGGGGGATGCACGGCAGGTGCAGCTGCGCGCGCTGGCGGGTTACGGCGGCGCGCTGGCGGCGTTGGTCCTGTACGCCCTATCGCGTCAGGGGGCGCTCGACTTTCTGGCGCTCGCAGAAGAGCCGGCCGCACGGCTGGCGGGCGCGCTGGGTGTGCTCTGGACAGCGGTGATGGCGGTGTCGCTCACCGCGCTGGTATTCATGGAAATATCCTACGCGCGAATGCCCGTGCCGCAGTCGGTGGAGCTGCGCCGCGTAGGGGCGGCCGCGCAAGCGGGGCTGACCTTGGCCCTGTCGGCGGTCTTTTTGCTGAGCGTGAACTACGTGGCCACCGAGCGCGACATCCGGCGCGACGTCACCTATTTCAAGACCACCGAGCCCAGCCGGGGCACGCTGGATCTGGTCGAGCGGCTGGACCGCAAGCTACGCGTGCTGCTCTTCTACCGCGCCACGGACGACGTGCTAGGCCAGCTGCGCCCCTACTTCGACCGGCTGGCCCGAGCCTCGAACCGGGTTTCGGTCGAGGTTGTGGACTTCGCCATGGTGCCGAAGCTGGCGCGCAAGAACCGCATCGGCGAGAACGGCAGCGTGCTGCTGCTCTGGGGCGAGGGCGACGGGCAAAAGGGGCGCTCGTTCAAGGTGGGGCTCGACCTCAGAACCTCGCGCGGAACGCTGCGCGAGCTCGACGGTCGCTTCCAGGAGCATTTCCGCCGGCTCACCCTGCCCCGGCGCACGTTACACCTGACCGTGGGCCACGGCGAGCGCAACGCCATGCTGGACAGGGCGGCGCGCGGAGACGGCACCCGGGGCGTGGAGAATATCCTCGGGCGGCTGAACATCAAGAGCGACAAGCTGGGAGTCGCCCAGGGCTTGGCCTCGGCCGTGCCGGACGAGGCGAGCGCGGTGGCGGTGCTGGGACCGCGGGAGCCCTTTTTGCCCGAGGAGGCCGAGGCGCTGCTTTCCTACCTACGCAAGGGGGGAAGGCTGTTGCTGATGCTGGACCCCGATCGCGCGCTCGGGCTCGAGCCGCTGCTCGAGGGGCTGGGCGTGGAGCTGCTGCCGGGAGTGGTCAGCAGCGAGAAGAACCATCTCCGGCGAAGCTACAACCAGAGCGATCGCACCATCGTCTACAGCAACGGTTACTCATCGCATCCCACCGTGACCACGGCCAACCGACACCGCAACGAGGTGGCTACCGTACTAGTGGGCGGCGCGGCGCTCGGGCGGCACCAGGGTGCGAAGCGCGATCCCGCGCCGCGGGTCACCTTCCCGCTGCGCGGCACGGGCGGTTACTGGCGGGATCTGGACGGCGACTTTACCCGCGACCCGGAAGAGAGCGCGCAGCCGGTCAACCTGATGGCCGCGGTCTCGCTCGAGGCCGCGGGCGGCCCGGAGGAGCAGAAAGCTCGGAAAGACAAGGCAAGCAAGGACCAAACGGAGGGCCGCGCCGTCATCATCGGCGACGGCGACTTCGCCACCGACAAGCTGATCGGCAACCTGGGCAACACCCTGGTCCTGGTCGACTCGCTGGCCTGGCTCATCGCCGACGAACAGATCGCGGGCGATGTCGCCTCTGAAGAGGACATCCCCATCGAGCACACCCGCGACGAGAACCGCATCTGGTTCTACGCCACCTGCTTCGGGGTACCGCTGCCCATCCTCGCCTTTGGCATCGCCATGGCGCGCCGCAGGCGGCGCCGTTCGGAGGCGCGGACATGAGGAGCGTCGGATTACACCTGGTACTGGCCATCGCGGGCCTGCTGCTCGCCTACCAGACCTGGACCCGCGGCGACGAGCAGGAGGCGCCGCCCGGTGAGGTGACCGTGGTGCCGTGCCAGCCCGAGCAGCTGGTTTCCTTCACCATGAAGAGCAAGTCCCGCGACACGATCGTCGAGCCTCGGACGCTGGACGACGAGAAGGTCTACTGGATCTCGGTGCAAAGCTTCAGCCGGAAGCCGAAACCGCGGCCCAAAGAGCCGGCGCCGGAGCACGGCGAGAAGACGGAGTCAGCAGAGGGCGAGAGAACGGCGAGCGAGAAGACCGAGCACGGCGAGACGAACGGCGAGCACACCGCGGGCGAGAAGCCGGCGTCGGCGGAAGACGAGAAGACCGAGCACGGCGAGCCCGAGGCGCCCGAGAACGAGGAACAGATCACGACCCGCTCCTTCCTCGGCAACCGGGACTTTGACGAGTACATGAAGTGGATCGCTCCGCTCAGGGCGGCGCGCTCGCTGGGCGCGGTGAGCGCGAAGCAACTAGAGAGCTTCGGCCTGGACGAGATCGAGACCACCCTCGAGATCGCGTGCGGAGGGCAGAAGCGCTCGGTGCAGCTCGGTGCCTGGACCTACGGACACAGCGACCGGTACCGGTACGCCAGGCTAGCCGGCGAGAAGCGCGTCTTTCTCGTCCCGGGCGCGATGGTCAACGATCTGCTCTCGGCCGGATACAAGTTCAGGCGCAAGGAGCTTCACGGCTTCGGGCTGGGCGAGGTGGACGAGGCGCGCGTGCGAGCGCGGGATACGGAACGTACGCTTTTACACCGCAACCGGCGGGTACCCGACTCGGCCATGTGGGTGGACGCCTCGGCTCCGGATCGGCGCAATCGCCTCTTCGACAACTGGTTCCGCCAGGTCGCCCGGCTGGAGGCCTACCGCAACCTCGAGGTGGACGAGCAGCCGGGCAGCGATCTCGAGCAGCAATCGGGCGAGGTCGAGCAGCTTTTGACCATCGAATACCTGCAGGCCGGCAAGCCGTTGGGCAAGATGGAGCTGGTGCGGATTACAGCGGACAAGCCCTACTACTTCGCTCGGACCGAGCATACGCACACCTGGGTCGAGCTGGCCCGCAACCGGCTCGCCGAGCAGGTCACCCGCGACGCCGCCATGGTGTTGGGCACGGAAGAGGCGCCCGAGCAGCCCGCCGGCCGGCCGTAGGCGCGGGCCTCGCGACCGCCCGGTCGCACCGGCGCGATGTTTTCACGGGAGGGGGCAAGCCCCTGCCCTACTACACCACCGCCGGAAGGATCACTCGGAAAGTCGACCCCTTCCCCACCTCGGACTCGACGGTTATCTCACCGTCGTAGCGCTTGATGATCCCATAGCAGATGGAAAGCCCGAGCCCCGTCCCCTTGCCCGGCTGCTTGGTGGTGACGAACGGATCGAAGAGCCGGTCCCGGATCTCTTCGGGTATGCCAGGACCGTTGTCCCGGACGGTCACCACCACCCGGTGGTCCTCCCGCTGCTCGGTCTTGATCCAGATGTCGCCGCCCGATCCCCTGCCCTCGATGGCCTGGATGGCGTTCTTGACCAGGTTGATGAAGATCTCCTGCATCTGGATCTCCTCTATGCGCACCCGGCTCAGCCCCTCGGCGTACTCCCGGTGGATGGAAACGCTGGCCAGCAGCGCTTCCTTCTCCACAAAGGTCAACAACTCGTCCAGCGATTCGTTCACGTCCGCGGTCTCGGTCTCGGCCGCGCTCTTGCGCGAGAAGATCAGCAGACGGTGGGTGATGGCCCGGCCGCGCTTGATCTGGCGGACGATTTTCGACAGGCCGGTGCGAAGCTCCTGCACGGTCTCCTTCTCCCGGACCTCCTCGTCGTCTTCCAGCAGCTCCGAGAGAAAGCCCGCGATCTCGCCGATCACCGCCAGCGGGTTGTTGATCTCGTGCGCCACCCCGGCGGCCAAGCGCCCGACCGCGGCCAGCCGCTCGGACTGCAGCACCTGTTCCATCAGCAGGCTGCGCCGCGAGATGTCCTTGCTCATGCCCACCGTGCCGATCATCCGTCCTTGCGAATCCTTGAGCTGCGAGAGCGTGAGCGAGATGGGCAACAGGTCCCCGTTCTTGCGCACCAGGCTGGTCTGGTAGTCCCGCACCGATCCCTCGTTGATCACGCGCCTCAGCAGCATCTCCCGCTCCTCGGGGTCGCGGTAGAAGCGGCTGGCCAGGGTCCCCATCACCTCTTCCTTCTGGTATCCGAGCGACTCCTCGGCCCCGGGGTTGAAGGAGACGACCCTGCCTTCCAGATCGGTGGTCATGATGATCACCGGCGAGTTGTTCATCACGTTCCACAGATACTCGGAGGTCTGCTTCAGATCGAGCTCGATCTCCTTCTGCTCGGACACGTCCATGGAGATGCTGCAGACCGCCTGCGCTACCCCCTGCAAATCGAGGATGGGGAACTTGACCGTGGAGAGGTAGCGGGTGTGGCCGTCCACCACGTACTGCTCCTCCAGCCGAATCTCCTTGCAGGAGCGCAGCACCTCGCGGTCGGTCTTGCGTAAAGCATCGGCTTCCTCGCGCTCGAGCAGCTCGAGATCGGTCTTGCCCAACATGGATTCCTTGGTCAACCGGTAGCGATCGGCTGCCGCCTGGTTGAGGTCCAGGTACTGCCCTTGCACGTTCTTGACCGAGATGGCCACCGGGGCCAGCGCGGTGATCTGCCGCAGCTGGCTCTCGGCGAACGCGAGATCCTCCTCCAGCTCGATGCGCTTGGTGATGTCCCGGGTCGACTCGACGATGCCCGTTACCTTGCCGTCGGCGTCCACGATGGGCGCGGCGAGCACGGCCGCGAAGCGCAGCCCGCCCGAGTCGTCCATGAACTTGACCACCCGCGAGGCGACGCAGCCCTTGCGCAGCGCTTCCAGCGCCGGGCACCCCTCGTAATCGATCCGGCACTCGCCGCGCGAGCGCTGTTCTATCTCGTAGCACTGCTTTCCGCTGATATCCTCCATCCTCAAGTTGTTGGTCGTCAGCAACGCGGTATTCGCGTCCTGCACCACCAGGTCGGTGTCCAGCACCAAGATCTCGTCCGGCAGGCTGTTGAAGATGCGCGACAGGCGCGCGCGCTCCGCCTCCACCTGCTCTCTGAGCTCGGTGCGCTGCCCAATGATCGCCTGCTGCGCTCGATACAGCTCCCAGAAGAGCGAGGCGCCCAGCGGATCGACCAGGCGGATGTGGGGCGGCTTGCTGCGCTCGATGTCCGCGCGGACCTTCTCGTCGCCCGTAAGCTCGACGATCATGTGCAGATCGGGAAGCGAGAAGAACTCCCGGTAGTCGGTGGTGATGATCTCGACCCCCTGCTCGCGGGCCAGCTGCACGCCCTCGGCGTCCGGGTTCAGGTTGGCGATGCCGACTACCTTGAAGCGATAGCCGCCGAACACCAGCGTCTCTGCCAGGCGCAGGAAGTCGGCGACGTCCTTGCCGCCGCCCACGATGGCGATGTTCAGCGGCTTGGCCGAGGGGTCGGGGCTGACTGCGGAATTGGAGCTGGACATGACGGTTCGGCGGCCGCGCGGCTGACCCCCGGAGGTCACTCGTCGAGCTTGCGGATCCGCTCCAGCAGGTCGAGCGGGCTCAGCCCGACCGCGTTGGCCATCAGCTTCTCCAGCTCGGCCTGCTTGTCCCGGTGGCGGGCGGCCACTCCCTTGGAATAGGCATTGGTGACCGCCTGCACCAGGTCGTCGAGCTCGCAAGGCTTGAGCAGGTACTCGGTGGCTCCTGAGCGCGTGGCGCTGGCGGCCGACTGCACGGTACCGTGACCGGTCAGGATAATGATCTCTAGCTTGGGATCCCGCTCCTTCAACCGTCGCAGCAGCTCCTCGCCGTCGATACCGGGCATCTTGAGATCGAGAAGCGCCACGTCGTACCTGCGGCCCTCCGTCTCCTGCAACGCCTCGAGGGGATCGGTGAAGGAGTCGACCTGCATGTCGCGCTTCTCCAGGCGCTTCTTCATATAGCTGGTAAACTCTTCCTCGTCGTCCACGAACAGCAGTCTGATCTTCTTGGTCATCTTCTCTCCCACACCGAGCGACATCCCGAAATGCCTTGGCCGGACCGCGACTCGTGACTGCCGACCAGATGGCTTCGACCGTCAACGTAGATCTCTAAGGCTGGCGGCCGCGGCATTTCGGGATGTCACTCTCCGCGATCCGGCGAGTTCCTGCCGGTACGGGGTTCGGACATCCTATCGGCTCTCAATATAGACCGCTTTCCCCGATCTAGCATTACGAAGTGAGTAGACGCCCGGCGGAATGCTGCTGAAACGACCCTCGAATCGCAGCAGCTTCCCCGACCGAGTCTCACCCCCGAGGAAACGACCGCTCGACGCTCCTCTCCGGATTCCCGCTCAAGCATAAAAATACACCCCCTGGTGCCGCGACCAGTAGATTTTGAGCGGATACCGGCGAGGATTCGGCGCCGAAGACCGCCGCAAACCGGTCAAAAATCTACTGGTCGCGGCACTAGTCGCTTCTGCTCGGCGCCTCCCGCAACCCTACGCGCGCCGCCAGCGCGCGCACCCGGGCCGTCGTCGGAACGGCGCGGTCGCCTGTCGGCCCGCGCGCCAGAAACCAACCCGCCGAAGCAAACGACTTACGCCATCTAATCCCTCGCCCGCGATTTACTTGCCGGCCCCCTCGTGCTAGAGGCAACCCGGCGTTTTTGGCGGCCGGTAGTGCCGAAGCTATCCCGGGCGCTGAGGGCTACGTGCCGATCAGAAGCCCGGTTAGGGTCGCCGACGCCTCCCGATGGCCGCGAACCGACGCGAACGGTAACGGAACCTCATCGGGCTGCGACCGAGAACCACCGTGTCCGAAGGAAAAAGACGATGAGACTGGTCCTGGTCAAGGAACTGATGGTTCCTCTCGACGAATACGCGACCGTTTCCGAAGACTCGACGCTGCTCGAGGCGATCCACACCCTGGAAGCGGTCCATGCTCGCTGCGAAGACCGCAAGTACCCGCACCGGGCAGTTCTGGCGAAGAACGCGCAGGGCAAGGTGGTGGGAAAGCTCAGCCACCTGGACGTGCTGAGCGCGCTCGAACGGCCCTACCGCGAGATCACCCAATCCAAGAGCATGGAACGGCTCGGTTTCAGCGCTGAGTACATCCGCTCGATCGCCAACGAATACGAGAAATGGCGACAACCGATGCGCGATCTCTTTCTGCGGGCCGGGCGGATCATTGTTCGCGATGTCATGTACACGCCAGCCGAGGGCGAGTACGTGCGCGAGGACACCTCCATAGACGAGGCCATCTACCACCTGGTGACCGAACGCCACCAGTCGCTGCTGGTCGCCCGAGGCGACGAGGTGGTAGGGGTGCTCCGGTTGACGGACGTCTTCGACGCCATCTGCGAGTCCATCAAGCGAGCCGAGCAGAAAGCGAAATCCGAGAACGCCTAGCGCGAGGAAACCAACTGACCCCCGTCACGCCCGACCGACCCCCCTGCCACTTGACCTTTCCGGCACCTTCCATTCCATAAACGCCTTCCCGGCATCCGAGGAGACGTATAGATGAGCGAAAAGCCCGTAACCGAATCCGCCCCCATCGACTGGAAGCGCCTGGCGCCCATGCTGGCCGGCGTCTTCTTCTTCCTGGTAGTCTATTACTCGCCGGCCTGGCCCGACGCCATCGATCCGGCCGGAAAGCACTTCGAGCTCAGCCGCGAGGGCAAGGGCGCGCTGGCCATCTTCCTGCTGGCCGGCACCTGGTGGGTCTTCGAGGTGGTGCCCATCGGCGTGACCAGCCTGGTGATCGGCATCCTGCAGGTGCTCTTCCTGGTCCGCCCGGCGACCAAGGCCTTCAAGGACTTCATGGACCCGTCGGTCATGTTCATCTTCGCCTCCATCGTCATCGGCATGGTCTTCACCAAGACCGGCCTGACCAAGAGGCTCGCCTACAAGATGCTGGACATCGTGGGCGAGAGAACCAGCATGATCATGCTGGGCTGCTTCGTGGTGACCGCGGCGCTGACCCACATTATGGCCCACACCGCGGTGGCCGCCACCATCTACCCGCTACTGCTCGCCATCTACAGCCTCTACGGCGAGCAGGACAAGCCCACCAAGTTCGGCAAGGCGCTGTTCATGGGCATGGCCTACGTGGCCGGCGCGGGCAGCATCGTCACCCTGCTGGGCGCCGCCCGCGGCGCGGTGGCCCTGGGCTTCTACACCGAAATCGTGAAGCAGGACGTGACCTTCTTCGGGCTGACTTACTACATGTTCCCCATGGGCTGGTTGATGACCTTCATCCTCTGGGGCTTCTTCATGTTCTTCTTCAAGCCCGAGCGAGACCGCATCCCGGGTTTGCGCGAGAAGGCCCGCCGCCTGAACGCCGAGCTCGGCTCCATCACCCGCAAGGAGATCACCGCTGCGGTGCTGGTCTTCGGCGTGATCGCCGTGCTCTCGGCCCGCTCCTTCGTGCCGGAGCTCAAGGCCATCGACAAGACCGCCATCATCCTCATCACCACAGTGGCCTTTTACATCGTGCGCATCCTGGACGTGAACGATCTCGAGCAGGTGCCCTGGAACATCATCCTGCTATTCGGCGGAGCGATGAGCATCGGCTTCTGCCTCTGGGAGACCGGCGCGGCCGAGTGGATGGCCATCAACTGGCTGGTCATGTTCCGGGAGACCGGCTGGTTCGTCTTCGTGATCGGCATCTCCTTTTTTGTTCTGATGATGACCAACTTCATCATGAACGTAGCGGCCATCGCCATATCGTTGCCGGTGGCCCTGGTCATCGCGCCCTACCTGGGCGTGGCGCCCGAGATCATCCTCTACTCCTCTCTGACCGTGGCCGGGATGCCCTTCCTGCTGCTGGTGGGCGCGGCCCCCAACGCCATCGCCTACGACTCCAAGCAGTTCACCAGCGGCGAGTTCTTCCTCTACGGAATACCGGCCAGCGTGATCCTGCTGATCGTGGTAGGCATCTTCGCCGCCGTGGTCTGGCCGGTGATGGGGATGCCGGTGACGCTGCCCGCGGAGGCGGCGCCCGCCGCAGCGGCAGCGGCCGCGGCCGCGCCCTGAGTCGTTGCGCGATCGCATTTTCTGCCTGGATGCATCCTTCGCCCCGTAGGGGAGGGGCTTGCTTCCTCCCGCCCGTTACACAATCCATCTTTCGTCCCGCGGGGGCGCGGTCCCGTTTTCTAGAGCCGGTCTCATAAACGCTTTTAGTCGGATCTCGGAGCGCGACGGCCCCAGATGCTAGGCGCGACGACGAGGAATAGCACCGCTATTTCGAGGAGGAGCAACGACGCAGATGGGGCCGTCCCGCCCGAGAGGCGGCTGCAAGCGTTTATGAGACCGGCTCTAACTGGATATGGCCTCGAAACGCCGGGCAACCCACGCAATCCCCGATCGGCCACAAGTGGCTCAAAAAGACACCCTGATGACGCGAAAAGCAAGTCCGCTGGCGGAAAAGGATAATCGAGAGCCGTGGTATGACTTTTTAATCGCGGTAGCGACGAAATTTTATTCTCGTATCGCTACCGAATGGGGCTAGTTAACGCCATTTACCTGTATTATAAGGTGGGTAGGAGTAGTCTAGAGTGACCGGCGCATCGTACGGCGCGGCCGGGCGCCGACTTTCGATCCGTAACCAAAGGAGGTTCCCTTGGCCCATAAGCAGTTTTTACTTCTCGCCGCAGTCATCGCATCTCTAGCCTTCGCAGCTGCCTGCGCCGAAGAAACCGAGAACGGCTCGGACGACACGACCGCGGACGCTTCCACCGGTAGTGATGGTCAGCCGGAGGCCGGTTCCGGCGGGGGAGATGAGGAGGGAACCGATCCCCTGCCACCGCTGCCGGAGGAGGTCACGCTGCCCATCGTCTTCGTGCACGGCTTTGCCGGCTCGGGCGAGCAGTACCAGTCGCAGGCCATGCGCTTCGTGGCCAACGGCTACCCGGCAGAACGCATCAAGGCCTATGACCATGACGGAATGGGGATGGACACGGCGGGCTATGTCGCCGGTGTCGATGAGGTCATCGACGCGGCTCTGGCCGAGTTCGGCGTACAAAAGGTCTACCTGGTAGGGCACTCGCGCGGCACCATGGTGTCGAGCACGTATTTGGCGGACCCGGCGCGCGCGGCCAAGGTCGCCAAGTACGTCGCCATCGACGGCGCGCCTTGCCCGACCGTCGAGAACGTGCCCTGCATCGCGCCCAACCAGGGGCTCTTTCCCGGGCAGGAGCACGTCAACGTCTGCACCTCGGCCGAATCCTTTGCCATGCAATACGAGTTCCTGGTGGGAGAGCCGCCGCAGGTGGTCGACATCGTGCGCCAGAAAGCACCGGTAGAGATCTCGGGCAAGGCCGTGCACTTCCCGCAGAATATCGGCCGCGACGGCGCCACCCTGGAGATCTGGGAGATCGACTCCGATACCGGCTATAGAACCGGTGACGCGCCGATCGCGACCTTTCCCATCGGCCCGACCGGCGAGTGGGGGCCGGCCACGGTGGACCCGGACCAGCACTACGAGATGGCGCTGACCCACCCGGACTACGGCACCCACCACCTCTACCCGCAGCGCTACCTGCGCAGCACCCACCTGGTGCGCCTGCTCTCCGGCGATCCCGATACCTCGACCACGCGGCAGAACACCAACTTCGGCGATAACCACGCCACGGTGGTCGCCATACGTATGCGCGAGTGGTACGCGGCAGACGACCCGGACCTGCCCGTCCAGGACGCGGACGTCCTGGAGGTCAGCGTGACCAGCGAGAGCGGTAACCAGGAACCGGTCAACGTACTGCAGGACTACGTTACCAACGGAAACATCGCGCTTCACCTGCACGACGATACGGTCACCCCCGGGGAGACCACCCTGGCGGCGATCGACTATTTTTCGAGTCAGCCTTTCCAGAGCGGCGTCGATATCTACCTGCCGGCGGCCGAACCGCCCGACGGCACCATAACCTTCAAGAACATACCGCGGGGCGATACCAGCCGGCCGCAGGTTCTCAACCTGCCGAACTGGTCGTCGAGCAACCACTTCGTGACGGTCATGTTCGCGGACTTCGCGGTGGACTGACCGGTCCCGGTCATTTCGAGCCCCCCTGTCATTTCGAGCAAAGCGATAAATCTCCCGCTGCCCGCCCCACCCGCGAGCGATACCGGTTGAACCCGGCGCCCGGCCGGCGCATGTTCTTGCCGACATGCCGCGACCGAGCCACGCGACCCCGAAGGTGGTCTACTCGACCCCGCGCAAGCTGCCCAGGCCGGCCTCGTTGAAGGGCCGGGTGGTAGTGCTGGATATCGCCTTCACCGCCGGCTCTGGCAAGACGAGCTTCGAGAAGAACACCCTTCCCTTCATCGAAGCGCTGGGCTCGCGCCTGGCGGTCTGGATCGATCACCACGACCACGTCATGCACGCGGCGTATGCCGAAGACCGCAGGTTCGTGCTGCGCACCAAGGCCGAGCACCCGGCCTGCCCCGAGCTGGTCACGCCCGAGCGCGTCTCCGCCGCCGGTCCGGTCGATACGGTCATCTGCCACACCGACTTCGACGGGCTTTGTTGCGCGGCCAAGTGGAACCGCGGCGGTGAGGAGCCCTACCCGGGTGCGGACCGGGACGCGCGCCTCATCGACACGCGCCTGGCCACGCCGGGCGAACCGGCCGAGAGCATCGACCGGGCGCTAAGGGCGCGCCCTACCGGCCGCGAGATCCGGGACACCGTCCTCGACTACCTGGTGGAGGGGGCGCGCGACCGAGAAGCGTTCGGCGCCATCCGCAGCGCTGCCGATGAGCTTTTGCCGCTCGAGCAGCGCGCCCGCGAGCTGGCGCAGGGCTTCGAGGTGCGCGGCCGGGTGGCCTTGGTACGCGTGCCCGACGGCGGCCCGGCCTATGATAAGACCGAGCTTCTCATGCTCGGCCAGCAACGCGCGCCGGTCGCCGTGGTGGCCGATCGCAGCACGGTCACCGCTGCTGCGGCCTTTGACAGCGGCATCGATCTGCTCGGGTTGCTCGAGCTCTCCGGGGGCATGCCCACCGTGGTCAGCCTCCCGGCCAGGCGCCTGGATTTCGCGCTGTCGCGGCTGGGGTGGAAGCAGGACTGATCCGGCGATCCGGTGGCTCCCCGCGTCGCCCCCCTTGCAACCACCGGCCGACGATGAGAGAAATAGCCCCGTACGGTAGTCGACGGCATCGTGCGGCAAGCAGAACCACCAAGCCGGGAGGGTTGAGCATGCGCTGGACCGCTTTCATCTCCATCATGGCCTTCGTGGTCGCGGTGGCCGCCTGCGGCGGCCCGCAGTACGGATTCGCGCGGCACTACCAGCCGCTCTCCGACGAGGAGGAGCTGAACGAGACGGCCGAGGCCGCGAGCTACGAGGAGCTACGGCGTGATCCGACCGCTTACCGGGAAAAGCTGATCGGCTGGTTCGGCGTGGTCACCGAGGCCAGGACCGACCCGGCCACGGGCCAGACCCGGGCGGCGATGGAGCTTCGCTTCCACCAGCAGCGGCACCTGTGCTCGGACCAGTTCGAGAGCTCCTGCCGCGTCACCGTGTCCGAAAAAACCGCCGGCCCCTTTACCGCCGTACTCAAGCTGCACCCCGAAGATATCGAAGGCAAAGATCGCGTCTACCGGGGCTCACTGCTCAAGGTCTACGGCTCGCCGGACGGCGAGTTCGACGATCAGGGCGGGCCGGTCATCCGCGCGCAGTATTACCGCCACTGGCCACGCGGTGCCTACGTCACCACCGCGGCCACCGGCGTGATGCGCCGCTAACACCTCGAGGCGCCCGCATTTAGCCGCGGCCGACGGGGTGATACAGCGGCGCCCCCGCTTCAACGGGTCGCGCGGTCTATGACCTCCGAGAGGCTCTCCACCTCCGCGCGCCTGAGCGACGGTGTCGACAGCCTGGGAAGCTTGACGAGCGGAGCGCGAATGCCCTCGGCCAGCCGCTGCAGACATTGCTGCTGGATCCGTTCCCGCCCGTGACGCGCCCGCCCCGCTGCGATCAACGAGGCGAGCCCCGCCTGCTCCGGTTTCCTCTCCCTCAGCGCGTCTAGAATCTCCCCCTCTTCCGGGGCGAAAAGCCGTGCGAGTACCTGGTTGACGACCAGACTACAGACCGGCAAGCCCAGCTCCTCCTTGAGCGAGTGGTATAGCTGCAGCGTCTCGTTGGTCGGCAGCTCCTCGGGCAGCGCGACCAGGCAGACGCCGCTCTGCGATGGATCGGAGAACAGCTCCCAGGCCTGTTGTGCTTCCCGCCGCAACAGCCCGGGAGGCGCCGCTTGCATGATGAGGCGCGGTATACGGAGCATATCCACTGCGTGCCCGGTGGCCGGTGCGTCCAGTATCACGGTGTCGTAGCGGTAGCGGCCCTGCCGGTCCGTCTCGTGCGCGTGGTACTGCGCCTTGCCCAGCAGCGCCCAGGCGTCTAGCCCGGGCGTGCCGCGTAGAAAGGCCGCCACGAAGCGGTTCTCGAACACGATCTTGTACAGTGCCCGCACCTTGAGGATCATCAACCCGTACTCTTCCAGCGCCACCTCGGGCTTGATGTTGACCGCCTCGATGTTGGGCAATACCGGCCGGATATGCGGACCGATCGGGTCGACCTGCAACAAGTAGCTGAGCCGCTCCTTGACGTTGCACATGGCAACCAGCACCCGCCGCCCCCGTCGCGCCGCGGATAGCGCCAAGGCCGCACTCACCGTGGTCCTACCTACGCCGCCCTTACCGACGACCGTGATGAATCTGAACCCTTCGATACCCTGCATGTGAACGCGGTAACCTTCGTGCCCTGGTCCTGCACTGCCGCTACGACGCCTGCTCTGCTCCGTCTCCCTGCGCCCGTGCCCTGCGCTGCCGCTACGATGCCTGTCTTCGCGCAGACGCGGGGGAACATAGCGGCGGTCGCTCCGGTCGGCAAGTCTCCCTATCCCCTTCCGGTGCCCGACCGTCCCTATTCATTCCTCTATGACTTCCTGTCGGCAGAAGGGGCAACGACCTGTGGCTATCGCGACCTTCGCGTCCTCTTTATGAAGGTTTTTGAAGCATTTCGGACACATTATGCCCTTCTTCTTGAACAACCTCTCGTTTAGGCTCTCCTGAAACTCCGTGACGACGATCATGGCTACCACCGCGGATCCCGTTACGCCCAGAAGCACCCACCACGGAACCTCGTAGAAGTGCATACTGAAAAGGAGGGCGACCGACCCCAGCACGGCGAAGAATACGTAAACGTACAACGCCCTCGTTATTACCTTGTCATACTTCTTCGCCTTTCGATCGTAGTTCTCGATATCCTTCAATATCTCGGATTTCTTCATCGTTAGTCGTCCGCCCTGGTATCTGTCGAACTCCCCCGGCTCGCTTGATCGTCCGCCTGCCCGGTTCGCTTCATGGCCGACGAACGCCTCCTTTCCGCACACCCCTTCTCGATCGGCTTTCGAACAACTATATCGCAAATTGACCTCGGCGAAGCTCCTGATCAGTTCCGCCCCGCTCTTTTTTCCTTGTCAGCGGTGATGCAGGGCCGCGTTCTCGAGACGTCTCACTTCCGCGTTAAGCGCCCCCACTGCCGGCGAAGCACCGGTCCTGGCGGCGCGCTGCTCTGCTCCGGCACGGCGGCGGGTGGGCCGCCTGCCGCGTCCTCCGGCAGGGCAGCGTCGGGCGTCAGCTCGCGGTGCGCGACGACGATGGGGGAGGACCAGGCGACCGGGGCCTGCTCGCCCAGACAATCGTCATCTTTACCGACGCCGACGCAGGGGCGCATGCGCACGAAGTTTCCTCGGGCGTCCCGCTCGACGCGCAGCTGATCACCGTTGACCAGCTGACGAAACCGAAATCGCGCGGATCCACGAAGGTGATGCAGAGCCGATCGGGCCCTATACCGATGTCCTCGGCCGGATAATGGGGGTTGTTCCAGCAGCGCTCCGGAAAGGCGAGACTCGCATCGGCGACTCGCACCGGATCCCGAACGCCGGTCGCCGTATGCGCTCCCGGATACCAGATCTTGTACCGAAGGTCTTCCAGCGGGTGCCAGCAAAACCACCACTCGAGCATCTCGCGGGTTATTCCCGGCATCCGGGTCAGCACAGCCGTGTAACCGCTGCCGTCCGGCAGAAAACAGTAGCCGGTCTCGCGAGCCAGGTAGCCCGGTGTCAGAAGCTCGTTGACGTCGGCGATAGCTAGAAGTGGTTTCAAAACCCACGGACCGAGTATTTCGGAGCGCGGCGGCCCCAGCTGCAAGGAGCGACGACGAGG
>CAYVFC010000152.1:0-18533 GCA_964450715.1 uncultured Sandaracinaceae bacterium
CAAGTTACGAGCATGCGCTCCGCGACGCTCGTAACCCGCTATGAGTTAACTAGGAAACTAGGACCGTCCCGGTTTTACGATAGTTAACTAGGAAACTAGGACCGTCCCGGTTTTACGGGTTTTACGGTTATGGTACTAAACGGGAATGTCGAACGCGCCATCGAACCAGTGGGATCCCGGACGGCTGCTGCAGACCTCCAGCGGCTACTGGCAGACGTGTACCATCCACGCCGCGGTCAAGCTCGACCTGTTCTCCGCCATCGGCGACGACGCCCTGTCGAACGCGGCCGTGGCCGAGAAGCTGGGAACGGATGTACGGGGCACGACCATGCTGCTGAACGCGCTCTGCGCCCTCGGCCTGCTCGACAAATCGGACGGGAATTATCGCAATACCGATTTCGCCAGCACCTTCCTGCTCAAGGCCTCCCCTCGCTATATCGGCCACCTGGTAATGCACCATCATTTCCTGCTTCCCTCCTGGGCTCGGCTGGATCAGGGCGTGCGCACGGGCCGTCCCACTCGAGACAGAGTTTCCCGCGCGGACGGCGAGCGGCGCGAGGCGTTCCTGATGGGTATGCACAACAGCGCCATGGCGCTGGCCCCCAGGGTGGTGGAAGAGATCGACCTCGGGGGCCGCGGGCGGCTTTTGGACCTGGGGGGCGGCCCGGGAACCTACGCCATCCACTTTTGCAGGCGCTATCCCGAGCTCGAGGCGACCGTCTGCGATCTACCGACCACCCGGCCGTTCGCGGAGGGCAACATCGCGCGCTTCGGCCTCTCCGATCGCATCGATTTCGCCGATCTCGACTACCTCTCGCAAGAGGTCCCGGGCTCGTACGACGCGGCGTGGCTCTCGCACATTTTGCACTCGGAAGACCCGGAGCAGTGCCGTTCGATGATCGGCAAGACCGTGAAGGCTTTGCTACCCGGGGGCTTGATCGCGATCCACGAGTTCGTGCTGGACGACTCCGGCGATGGGCCGCTCTTCCCTGCGCTGTTCTCCCTGAATATGTTCCTAGGGACCGATGGGGGGCAGGCCTACACGGAAGCCGAGATCACCCGGATGCTGAGCGACAACGGTGTCGGTAACATCCGGCGTCTCCCCTTCCGCGGTCCCACCGATTCCTCGATCATCGTCGGCACGGTATAGAGGCGACCCTTATAGGTCTGCCCGTCCCATCTTTGCATTCGCCGCGCGCCGTTTGTCATGACTCCTCAAGCCCCCGAGAGCCCTTTCTTCCGCGCCCTGGCCGGGGTGGTGCTGCGCTTTCGCTGGTTGCTGTTGCTGGTGACCTTTGCCACGACCGGGCTGGCCGCGTCCGAGATGCGACAGCTGCAGGTGGATACCAGTGTCGAGCGCTTCCTGGACAAGAACGACGCCTCGATCGTCTATTTGAAAGAGGTGCGCGACGCCTTCGGGCAGGACAACCTCTTTCTGGTGTTGGTGGAAGGCGACGTGTTTTCCACGCACTATCTCGAGCGGCTCGAACGGCTGCACCAAGCGCTGGAGAAGGTCGACATCGAGCAGCAGGACCCCGATGGTGGGGCCAGCGCCGGCGCCTCCCCGGACGGGGATGGCGTACGCGCGCCGTCGTCTTCCCCGGCTGCATCCTCGGGCCAGGACGGTTTCACCGACGGCTTCGCCGATGACGAGGGCTGGGGCGACGAGCGAGCCGGCACCATCGTGGAACAGGTCGTCTCGCTGCTGAACGTGCGGCAGACCCGCTGGCGGGGCGGCGCCCTGCAGGTAGAGGGGCTGATGGAGCGCCGGCCCTCGGAGGCCGAGCTGCCGGCGTTGAAGAAGCGGGTGCTCGCCGACCGGACCCTGGTGGGACAGGTGGTCGACCGCGAGGGGCGGTACTCGGTGATCGTGGTGCGCACCGGGCTGCTCTCGGCCCGCGACCAGGACCGGGCCGCCGACGAGGTCATCCGCGTCGCCCAAGCGCATCAGGCCGACGGTTTCCGGGTGATGGTGACCGGCCCCCCGGTGCTGCTGCGCACCCTGAACCAGCTCACCTTCCGCGACCAGGCCACCATGACGGCGCTGGCGGTGAGCGTGGTGCTGGTCTTCGCCTTCTTCATCTTTCGCCATCCGCTCGGCGTCTTCGGCCCCGCGCTGGTGGTGATCCAGGCCGTGATCTGGACCCTGGGCCTGATGGCGGCGCTGGGCATCCCGCTCTCGGTGACCACCAGCCTGCTCTCCGCCTTCATCATCTGCGTGGGCTGCGGGGACTCGGTCCACGTTTTATCGGTTTATCGGGATTCGCGCGCCGCGGGGATGCAGAACCCGAAGGCCATCGTGCATGCCGTGGCCACCACCGGCATCCCCGTGCTCTACACCTCGCTGACCACCGCGGTGGGGCTGCTGAGCTTCCGGCTGGCCTCGCTGGGCGGCATCAGCGAGATGGGAACCTTCAGCGCCTTCGGCGTGATAGCCGCCTTTTTCAACTCCGTGTGCTTTTTACCCATCGTCCTCAGCTTCAACCGCAAGAGCCTGCTCGGATCGCGACCGCCGGCGGAGAAGCGGCGCCCGCTCGATCGCTTCCTGGACCTCTGCAACGATCTCAGCCGGCCGAATACCACCGGCAGCGGACGGGTGTTCGCCCGCCGCAACGCCGTGCTGCTGATCGCCGCCGCGGCGGTGCTGGCGGCGGCGGCGGGTGTGGCTCGCTTGCGGGTGCACCACAACGCCATCAACTGGTTTCCCTCCGAGCACCCGGCGCGGGTGGCGCTGGACAACTACGAGCGGACGGTGGGAGGGGCGGCCAACATCCTGGTGATGGTCAACGCCCCCGAGGGCAAGACGATCAAGGATCGGCAGTTGCTGCGCGAGCTGGAGAAGCTGGAAGGCCGTATCCTCGCCTACCGGGACGGTCGCCAGGGCTCCCCGGTGGTCCACAACGTGATCAGCGTCCTCGATCCGGTCCGCGAGAGCTGGCGCGCGCTCAACGGCGGACAGCAGCGCTTCTACCGGCTTCCGGAGGCGCAGCGCGCCGTCAGCGACATGTTCACCCTTTTCGAGATGGCCGGCGCCCATGAGCTGAGGCGGCTGGCCACCATCGATCTCGCCCGCGCGCTGATGGTGGTCCGGGTACGCTGGATGGACGCCCTCTCCTATCTGCCCCTGAAGCGGCACATCGAGCAGGCGATCGCCGCGACCGTCGGGCCGCTGGCCGAGGTGCACACCACCGGCAGCATCTACGTCGATATCCTGATCATATCCCGGCTGCTCTTCGACCTGTTCAAGAGCTTCGGAGCGGCGCTGCTGGTCATCACCCTGATCATGCTGGTGCTGCTGCGCGAGCTCAAGCTCGGCCTGCTGGCCATGCTCCCCAACCTCTTGCCCATCCTCTGCACCATGGGCTTCATGGGCTTCGTCTCCATCCCCATCGATCTATCCACCATCCTGCTGGGCTCGCTGGCCATCGGCATCGTGGTCGACGACACCATCCATTTCCTGCACCAATTCAAGGCGCACTTCCGGCTCAACCGGGACGTGGAGCGCGCCCTGCAGCACGCTTACGATCACACCGGCCGCGCCATGGTCATCACCAGCTCGATACTGATGATCGGTTTTTTCTGCAACGTGGCCGCCTCGCTGGTCAACTTCAGGCTCTCCGGCATTTTGCTGGGGCTGACCATCGCCTTCGCCGTCTTCTTCGACCTGGTCTTTACCCCGGCGCTGCTCAGGGCCGCTTACCGTTCCGATCCGCCGGTACCTAGAGCACCGATCGGGTTGAAAAGCTCATGATTTCGCGGCTTATAGGGGCCATGTTCGGCGTTGTCCCTCCTCGAAGTGGCTCTACCACTGCTTCGTCGGGCCAAGCACCGAATCTGACACCCTCTAAACACACGAACTCAAAGAGTTTTCAACCCGTTCGGTGCTCTAGTGCGATGACCGGTAGATTTTGACCGGTTTGCGGCGGTCTTCGGCGCCGAATGGCGGCGTCGCACCTCCTCGAAATAGCGCCACTATTCCTCGTCGTCGCTCCTTGCCCTCGGCGCCGAATCCTCGCCGGTATCCGCTCAAAATCTACCGGTCACCGCACTACCGGGGAAAGGTGATGCGGCCGCCCAGGTAGCCCAGGCTCACCACCATGGGAGCCAGGGTCAGGACCGAGGCGACGTAGACCCAGTACAGCGTGCCCTCCGTCGCGTCCGGGCCGATGACCAGGACGCGGATATACAGTGTACAGGTCGACAGGACGAACAGCGGGATGGAGACCGCCAGCTTGGCGCGCAAGAGCGGCGACCAGACCCCGGCGTAGTTGAAGCGCTGGCTGAGCAGCCCGGCGGCCATGGCGGCGGGCACCGCCAGCGTGCCCAGGCCCAGGTTGTACAGCGCCGCGCGGTGAAGCGAGGGCTCGTCGAGCAACAGGCCCAGCAGGGTGAACAGCGCCGCGCTCACCAGAAGGGCGATGGGAAAGTGCACAGAGACCGGGTGGGGATGCTGCGCCAGCACCCAGCCCAGCAGCCCCCGAGCAGCGGCGTGCCCGGCCGGCTCGGGTTCGCTCTGTAGCTCGCCCACCAGGGGCAGGCGCTCGAGCATCTCCGGGCCGTGCGGCGCCGAGGCGAGCGCGGCGGTGAGATCGGCGCCGGCCGCGTGCGAGTTCATGTGCCGGCCCCCTTTCCAGCGCTTGCTGGCCGATACGTCGTAAACCTTGCCTTCGACGGCGACGAGAGACTCTCGCCCTTCTTGACCGTCCGCTTCTTTCAGCTGCTCCTGGCTGATTCGTCTCATGTCGGGCTCCCTTCCTCACCGCTCCGCCGGCGCCGGCGTGCCCGCCAGGGCTTCCTGCATCTTGGCCGTGAGCTGGTCGATGGTGAAGGGCTTGCGCAGATAAGCGACGAGCTCTTCGGCCCGGTCGCTCGGGTCGAAGAGCCCGTCGGTGTATCCCGAGGTGAAGATCACGCGCAGGTTCTCTCGCTTGCCCCGTAGCCGCTCCCAGAGCTGCTTGCCGTTCATGCCGGGCATGACCATGTCGCTGAGCAAGAGATCGATCGCCTCCGGATGTTCGTCGGCCAGGCGCAGCGCCTCCTCGCCGCTTCTCGCCTTCAGCACCCGGAAACCCTCCAGGTCGAGCATCTGCTCGGTCATCTCGCGCACCATTTCATTGTCCTCCACCAGCAACACGGTCACGGTCCCGGTCATCTTCGAGCGGCGCTTCGCGCCGTCGGCCGCGACCCGCGCCGGGACCTCGGGCTCGATGGTCGGCAGGCGGATGGTGAAACGGGTGCCGCTGCCCGGCGCGCTGTCGACCTCGATGGCGCCCCCGTGCTGCTGTACCGTTCCATAAACCATGGCCAGGCCCAGGCCGGTTCCCTTGCCCATCTCCTTGGTGGTGAAGAAGGGCTCGAAGATGCGCTCCAGCAGCGACGGCTCGATTCCCTGACCCGTATCCACTACCTCGATGAGCAGCTGCACGGATGCCGGCGGGCTGGCGGGCGAGCCCGCCTCGCCGTCCGGTACCTCGGCCGGGCTGTTCGCTGTTCGTATCGACAGCCGACCTCCTCCGGGCATGGCGTCCATGGCGTTGAGCGCCACGTTCATCAGGGCCAGCTCCAGCTGCGAGGGGTCGCCGCGCACGTAATGGCGCTCGGCCTCGAGCCGCACCTCCATTTCTAGGCTGGAGGGCAAAAGGCGGCTCCACATACCCCGAGCCCGGTTCAACAGCTCGTGCATGTCCAGCGGGCGGACGTCGAGCGGCTGCGAACGGCCAAAGGCCAGTAGCTGCGAGGTGAGATCCCGGGCCCGCAGCGATGCCGCGAAGATGGTCTCGGCCTTCTGGCGCGAGTCGTCCGAGGCCCGCTGGTCGCCGCGGATCATGTCCGCGCAGTTCAGGATGGGGACCAGCAGGTTGTTGAAATCGTGCGCCACCCCTCCGGCCAGCCTGCCCAGTGCCTCGAGCTTCTGCGATTGCTGCAACTGCGCCCTCAGATCGGATTCGCGGCGCTCGGCCGTGCGCAGCTCGGACATGTCTCGGGAGGAGATCACCACGCTGGTTACCCTTCCGTCCGGGCCCTTTTCCGGGAAGATGCGCTGGTCGAAGGCGAACGGTTGCCGCCGCTCGCCGTCGACATCTCCCTCGACCTCGAAGTTGAAGGCGCGTGGGCTACCGGATTCAAACACGGCCCGGACGTGGCCGATCAGGTCATCGACGATTTCCCGGGGCACGCCGACCTCTGCCATCGCGTCGAGCCGCTTGCCGATCAGCTCCCGGGCCGGAAACCCGGCGGAGGGCTCGACCGCGCGGTTGTGATAGACGATCTTCAGCTCCGGGTCGATGCGCGCGATCAGATCGCCCAGGTTCTCGGTCAGCGACCGCAGGCGCTCCTCGCTGGCGTGCAGATCCGAGGTGCGCGCCTCGACTAGCTCCTCCAGGTGCTCCTGGTGGCGACGCAGCTGTGCCTCGGCCGCCGTGCGGGCGGCCACCTCTTGCTGCAGCCTGGCGTTGATCCGCCGCAGGTTCATCCGGTAGGCGAACTCGACGCGCCGGCCACGGGTGAGACGGATGGCCAGCCCGACCGCCAGCAGGCAGCCGGCGGTCATGAAGGCGAGCAGCCTGCCGAGCCGCGCCGGCCCGCTGTCGAGCAGCACCGCGTGCAGGATGGTAGCCGAGGCGAAGTAGGGCAACGCGGTCAACACCGCCCAGCGAACGGGACCGCTGGTGCCGATGATGGTGATCATGGGCAGCGCCGTGTACCAGAAGTCGCTCTGCGTCCAGCCCGCGACCGTGCCGTAGATGAAAGCCAGCCCGCAGTAGAAAGTCGCCACCACCGCGTGTAGAAGCAGCATGCGCCGCTCGAAGGTTTCCGGCCGCAGCCCATTCTTCGCCCACCAGAGAATGGTCAGCATGGCGCCCACGGCCACGATCCGGTAGGCCGCCATCCAGGGCAGGTAGAGGTGGTTGTTGCCGACGAAGCTCCCGACGTCCATCCAGACGCCGATGAAGAGAAAAACCAGCACGACCAGGGCGCCGATGCTCACTGCGGCGTAGGGGCCGACCTGATCGATCTCGTGCCGGCGATACTCGGCCTCGAGCGCCGGATCCTCGAACTCCCCCGTGATCGGCCGCATGGGCGGCAATGGGTCGACTGATTGCGTCATCAAAGCGGATCCGATACTACCTCAGGGAGGCCGGCTCGTGGAAGCGGCCGGTTTTGCCACAAAAACGAGCCCGGTCGAAACACCGCATATCGATGGGGTGATGTCGCCCCTTGCAGGAAATTATGGCCTCCGACAGAGACGTACGCCACCGCTTGAACGACCGCGAACAGCGCTTCGTCAAGGAGGGGGGCTACGTCGAGCGCTGCATCGAGGGCGAGACGGTCCTGGTTCCGGTACGTTCCGGCACCGCCGACCTGGATTGCATCGTCGCGTTCAACCAGACCGCTTCTCACATCTGGCAGCAGCTCGACGGCGAGCGCACCGTGGCCGAGCTGGTCTCGGCGCTGCGGGATGAATACGAGGTCGAATCCGAAGTGGCCGAGAGGGACGTGGTCGAGTTTCTCGAATCGATGGAGAAGGCGGGGCTGGTGCGGCGGGTGTGAGTGGGGCTGTTCGAGAATATTACGGATCTATCCGATGAAGAGCATCGGCTACGGTCGGTTCTGTCGCCAGCTGCTGCAGCGTACCGGAGGCAAGCGCTCCCCCCTGCGCGCGACGGTGGAGGTGGCGAGCGACTGCCCCTTGAATTGCGTACACTGCTACAACCGCGCACCCATGCGCGAGCGGGCCGCGCGATCTCCGGTTCTCGATTTCCGGGAGCACTGCCGCCTGCTCGACGAGCTGGGCCGGGCCGGGGTTCTCTGGCTTCTCTATACCGGGGGCGAGCCTTTCGCGCGCGAGGATTTTTTGGACATCTACGGGGTAGCCCGCGAGAAAGGGATGATCGTCTCCCTCTTCACCAATGCCGTCTGTTTGGACGAGAAAACCGTCGAGCGGTTGACGCGCGCCCGTCCCTTTCTGGTCGAGGTCACCCTCTACGGCAAGACGAGGGAGACCTACGAGCGCATCACCCGGGTGCCCGGCTCTCACGCGCGCTGCCTGCGCGGCATCCGACTTCTGGCCGAGAGCGGCCTCAACCTGCGCCTGAAGACCATGGCGCTCACCCTGAACCGGCACGAGCTTCCCGAGATGAAGCGATACGCGGAAGAGGAGCTGGGACTACCCTTTCGCTTCGACGCCATGCTCAACTGCCGCATCGATTGCTCGGCCGAGCCGCTGGCCTATCGCCTCGAGCCCGACCAGGTCGTGGCCCTGGACCGGGGCGATCCCGAGCGCATGGCCTGCTGGCGCGAGCTGGCCGACCGCCAGCTGAGGGGCGACCGACCGGGCGCGAGCCCGGACCAGCTGTACCGGTGCGGCGGCGGGGTTCACTCGTTCGCCGTCGATCCCTGGGGCGGGATGAGCCTGTGCGCGCTCTCCCGCAGGCGGGTCTACGACTGGCGCAGCGGCAGCTTTGGGCAGGGATGGCAGTTCCTGTCCGAGGTCCGCGGCCAGCCGGCGACGCGACCCGGCCGGTGCACCGCTTGCCAGATCCGAGCCATTTGTGGCATATGCCCGGCGGTCGCCGAGCTGGAAACCGGCGACCCCGAGGCGCACATCGAGTTCATGTGTCGGGTGGGTCACGCCCGGATGAAGGCGTTCGGGCTGCCCGTTGCGCCGCACGGCGATTGCGAATACTGTCAGTCTGGCGCGAGTGAGCACGCGCGTAGTGGGAAGTAGATATGCCTCGGCAGAAGCGGGAAGTAGAGCCGAAGCGCAAGAAGCGCTACTTGAAGCCGGAAGCCGTCAGGGTACCGTTGATACCGGACGAGGCCGTGCTGGGAGGCTGCAAGACGGCCTCGGTAACGGGGCCGGCGGCCGGCGATTGCGGGGTATTCACCGCCCCCTGCTCGGATACGAGCCTGTCGTAGGACCTTTCATGCTGGTCACCCAAAGCATAGCCCGCGAGGGTCGAGCGCGTCTCGAAAGCGGCGTCTATTACCGGGGCTGCTCCGGGCGCGCGATCCAGCTGGGGATCGGCGGCGCGGGCATCGCCGTCACCAGCGCGCATGAGGGGCTGCGGTTGGTAGCCGGCCGGGAGCGGGCCGCGTTTTCGGTCGACGCGGACCGGTTTGACGTCGAGCTGTACGCGAGCGTGGAGCGGGTGACCGTACCGCGGGGCGCTCGCCTGGTCTTTGATTCCGGTGCAGCGTGGAAGCTCTACCGGCTCGCGGATCAACACCTATTCGTCTTCTGGTCGGCAGCGCTGGGAACCTGTCCCTACAAGCTGGTCCGCCTGAGCGCCGGCTATAGCCGCGGCCGACTTCTCTTTAACAGCCGCTACTTCGGAACCGATGGTCCTCTGGTTGCTCTGGAATACCCGCTGGACGAGCTGCTGGTAACCCACTACCTGGCCAGCCGCGGAACCGGCGTCGAGGTGCACGCCTGCGGCGCGGTCGACCGGCGGGGCGACGGTTACCTGTTCGTGGGAGCCTCGGGAGCGGGCAAGAGCACTACCGCCGGATGGTGGCAACGGCAGGTCGGTCCGCGCATTCTCAGCGACGACCGCGTTATCGTACGAACGAGAGCAGACGGCTTTCGGATCTACGGAACGCCCTGGCACGGAGAGCTGCCGTACAGCGACACCGGTGCGGCCCGCTTGAGAGGGATCTACTTCCTGCAGAAAGGCGCGCGGAGCGAGCTCGTCCGCCTGAGAGCGGCCGAGGCGGCCGCGCGGCTGTTGGCCTGTAGCTTCTTTCCCCTGTACGACCGGCGCGCCATCGAAAACTGCGTGTGCTTCGCCGAGCAGCTCTGCCGGAGCGTTCCGGGCTATCTGATGACCGTCGATCTGGACGGCGGTGCGGACGGCCTGATCTGGAGGATTTCGTCGTGAGGGGGACGGTGCCAGGAAAAACCAACACTCTATTCATAGATCTGGCTACCGCGCTTCTGCGCGGCGGGTACCGGATCCGCTTCACCGCTCGCGGGCAAAGCATGGCGCCCGCCATCCGGGACGGAGACCGGATCACCATCGAGGCGGTAGAGCCCCGGTGGCTGCACCAGGGCGATATCGTGCTCTGCCGAACCGAGCGCGGGCCTGTCGTGCATCGCGTGGCCGCGATCGCCTCGACTTCGGAGGGGATTTCGACCATCACCACCCGCGGCGATGGGTCGAGCCTGGCTGACCAACCCATCGAGCTCGAGCGGATCGAGGGAAGGGTGGTCGAGACGCGTCGACCTGCTTGGTATCAAAGGGTCGTTCGCAAGACCGCGAGACGGATACCCGGGTTTGCCGGGCGCGCCCCGCTGTTTCTATCCGTCCTTTTGGCGTTTTCTTTCCTGAGCGGCTCGAGCGTCTCGGCCCAGCGGCGCATCGAGAAGCGGGCCTGGGAGCAGATCCGGGCTTTACAGGCGGAAAAGGCCTCGCGCACCCCGGCCCAGCGCAAGATGGCCTCGACTCTCGTGCACGCGGTCAAAAGGGACAGGGGCCAGAGCATCGGGCCGGGGCTGGGGGCGCTCAGAAAAGGTATTCGCCTGGACGCCCGGGGGCTGGCCCTGGTCCGGATCCGGGCCGAGGTCACCCCGGGGCTGCTCGAGGCGATCGCGCTCGCCGGGGGGGAGGTGGTCAGGAGCCACCCGTGGTACGGTGTGGTTCACGCCCGGCTGCCGCTGGCCAGCCTGGAGTCCCTCGCCGGGCTCTCCCAGGTGCGATCGATTCGTCCGGCGCTGCCCGCGGTCACCCGCAAGAGAAACACCTCCGAGGGAGACGTGGCGCACCGCGCCGTGGAGGTGCGGGCCGATTTCGGCGTGGACGGCACCGGCATCGCCGTGGGCGTGCTCTCCGACAGCGTCGATTATCTGGATCGGATGCAGAGATCCGGGGATCTACCCGGTACGGTGACCGTGCTGCAGGACGCTCCCGGCAACAGCGGGGAGGGCACGGCCATGCTGGAGATCGTCTACGACCTGGCGCCGGGCGCGGACCTCTACTTTGCCACGGCCTGGAACGGCATGGAGTCGTTTGCAGACAATATCGAGTGGTTGAGGAGCGCCGGCTGCGACATCATCGTGGACGACGTGGGCTACCTGGCCGAAGAGGTCTTCGAGGACGGCGTCATCGCCCGGGCCGTGGACACGGTGGTGGCAGACGGTGCGCTCTACTTCTCCTCGGCCGGTAATTCGGGCAACTACAACGACGGCACCTCCGGGGTCTGGGAGGGGGATTTCGCCGGCGTCACAAATCCGTATGGTGCGATTACCGACGCCGGCCTGGTGGCCGACTTCGGAGGCGGTACCACCTACAACGAGATTACCGGCGATCCGCCCTCCTATATCATCATGCAGTGGTCCGATAAGTTCGGCGCTTCTGGCAATGACTACGACCTGTATCTTCTCAACCCCGATCTCGACGCGGTCTTCGCAAGCTCGACCAATGTCCAGGATGGAGACGATGACCCCCTCGAATTCATCGATTCCATTTCGTATAACGACGTCGGAAACCACCTGGTCGTGCTCCAGACCTCGGGCGCGGATGCCCGCTACCTTCATCTAAATACCCACCGGGGCCGGCTCAGCATCGGCACCGACGGGCAGATCCACGGACACGCGGGGGCCGCGGGCGCGATGGCGGTGGCCGCGGTCGATGTGGCCACCGCCGGCGGCGGCGCCTTTACCGGAGGTGCGAGCAACCCGATAGAGACCTTCTCCTCGGACGGTCCGCGGCACATCTTCTACCAGTCGGACGGTTCGCCGGTCACGCCCGGCAACTTTCTGGCCAGCGGCGCCGAGGTGCGACAGAAACCGGAAGTGGCCGCGGCCGACGGGGTCTCCTGCGCCACCCCGGGCTTCGATCCCTTTTACGGCACCTCGGCCGCCGCGCCGCACGCCGCGGCCATCGCCGCGCTGCTCTGGTCCCGCGATCCTTCCCAGAGCGCCGGCGATATAGACACCACTATGACCACCAGCGTGCTGGACATCGAGGCCAACGGCGTGGACCGCGACTCGGGATTCGGCATACCCGAGACCTATGGGGGGATGCTGACCGAGGTCGATCTGCTGAGCGCCGAGGCCTTGGTCGAGCCGAACGGCCGGGTTCTGATCCGCTGGCGCACGGGCTACGAGGTCGACAACCTGGGCTTTCACCTCTACCGGCAGCAGGCAGGGGAGTGGAGTCGGCTCACCCCGTCCCTGGTCGCGGGCTCGGCCCTGGTCGTCGGGGAAGGGATTCCGCTCACGGCCGGGCGCTCTTACCTGTGGATCGATCCGGAGGCCGGCGCGCGCCCGTCGGCCGGCGAACAGCTCGAGTACTGGCTGCAGGACGTCGATCTGGACGGAACCCGCTCCTGGCACGGACCGATCCTGCCCCGGGCGGGCGAGGCGTCCCGGTCAGAGGTGGCGCGGTCGCTGCTGCTCGCCGAGCTGGCCCGGCGCGACGCCCGAGCCGCCTCGCGGGCGCAGAGCCTGCGCCGCCGGCTGCAAAGCGTCCTGCGCGTCGAGGCCACTCGGGTGGGGGTGGCCCGCGGGATTGCGAGCGGCCGGCAGCGGCAAGGCGAACCGGGATCGATGAGCTCCGTCGAGGCCATGGCGGTACAGCGCCGGCTGGCCTCGAGCGGAGCGGTCAAGATCCGGGTGGACCGAGAGGGCTGGCATCGCGTGGGGCGAGAGCGGTTGGTGGCGGCCGGGCTGAACCCGTCGGTCGACCCGCGCCGGCTGGAGCTGTTTGCAGATGGTATCCAGCAGGCCATCCTGGTGACCGGAGCCGGCGACGGTCGTTTCGATGCGGGCGATGCCCTCGAGTTCTACGGCCGGGCTCTCGACACCCCCTGGACCGGAGCCCGCACCTACTGGCTGGTCGAGGGCAGGCGGCGGGGGTTGCGGCTGAAGAGGCAGCCTGCTAGCGGCGGGCGGGCCGGGGAGGTTCCTATTCATTTTTCCTATACGGTCGAGCAGAGCCCTCGCGATCTCTATGTCGCCGCCATACTAAACGGCGAGGCCGAGAACTTCTTCGGCCCGGCGATAACGGCGGCGCCGGCGGACCTGGTCATCGAGCTTCCCCATCTGGACACCTCGACGCACCAGCATGCGACGCTCTGGCTTTCCCTGCAGGGAGCCACGCGGGAGCCGCACCAGGTGCAGCTGCTGGTCAACCAGCAGCCGGTCGCCGAGCTTCACTTCACCGGAGCGGTCCAGCAGAGCTTCCGGGTCTCCCTGCCCCAGGCGCTGTTGTTACCCGGGTCCAACCTGGTGACGCTGGTCTCCGCCGGCGGCGAGACCGATGTCAGCCTGCTAGAACGGCTGGCGCTTACCTACTGGCGCCGCTTCTGGGCTCAGGACGACCGGCTGCGCTTGCAGACCCAGGGGTACCGGAGCTTCGTCATCGAAGGTTTCTCCGTTCCTTCCCTACGGGTGCTGGATATCAGCGAGCCGAATAAACCGGTCGAGCTCGAGGCGAGCGTATCACCCGGGACGGAGGGTTACTCCGTGCGGGTCGACCTGCCCTCGGACAGGCCCCGCACGCTGCTGGCGTTCACCGACGCCGCGGTCACTGTTCCGGCCGCGATCGAGTCCGACACGCCCTCCGCTTGGCGGGCCGCACTGCCCGGAGCCAGCGCCCTCATCATCTCGCACCGCCGTTTCCTCGCAGGGGCCGCGCGGCTGGCTGAGCTGCGCCGCTGGCAGGGATGGTCGGTGGAGGTCATCGACGTACAGGACCTCTACGATGAGTTCGCCTTCGGCGCCAAGACCCCGCACGCGGTGCGCGACTTCCTGCAATGGGCCCTCGGGCGCTGGCGAACGGCGCCGGAAGCGGTTCTGTTGCTCGGCGACGCCAGCTTTGATCCCCGCAACCGCCTGAACCTGGGCGACTTCGATCTCGTCCCTACCGGGCTGGTGGACACGAGCAGGCTGGAGACCGCTTCGGACGGCTGGTTCGGCGACCTGGACGGCTCGGGGTTGCCCTTTGTCGCCATCGGACGGCTGCCGGTCCGCACCGAGCAGGAAGCGCAGACCGCGGTCGCCAAGCTGGTCGATTACGAAAGGGCGGCCGGCCAGCCGTGGACCGGGCGCGCCCTGTTCGTGGCCGACGAGCAGGTGGGTTACGACTTCGAGGCGGCCGCCGGGAAGGCGATGGCGTTGCTGCCCGGGCAGGTGTCGTCTCAACAGATATTCGTGGGCGAGCTGTCCGTGCCCGAGGCTCGCGAGCAGCTGCTCTCCGAGCTGGATCGCGGTCAGTTACTGGTCAATTACCTGGGTCACGGCTCGGTCGAGAGCTGGGTGAACGGCTCGTTCATGACATCAGGTGATGCCCGCGAGCTCGGCAACGGCGAGCGGCTGCCGCTGGTGGTGAGCATGACCTGCCTCAACGGCTTCTTCCATGACCTTTACACCGACAGCCTGGCTGAGGCGCTGTTGCTCTCCGAGCAGGGCGGCGCGGTAGCGGTCTGGGCCTCGTCCGGGCTGACCGAGGCCCAGGGGCAGTTCCTGATGAACCAGGAGCTCATGCGCCTGCTCTTCGCCCCCGATCCGATCACCGTCGGTCAGGCCGCCGCCTGGGCCAAAGCGGTGGTTAGCGACCGGGATATCCGCAACACCTGGAACCTGCTGGGCGATCCCATGCTGCGGCTGCACGAACCGCCCTCCCCCTGACAGGTACTCGACTCCAGAGCGCACCGGCGGTATGCAAGCGTCTCCCGCAACGCGCTCGAGGTTTCCCATGCTCAAGACCCTATCGGTACGCTCTACCGCCCGCAGCCAGATGATCGATATCACCCGTCAGGTGGCCGAGGCGGTGCACCAGTCCGGGGTGGATGAGGGGGTGGCCACCGTGTTCGTGGCCCACACCACGGCCGGGATCACCATCAACGAGAACGCCGATCCCGACGTCACCCGCGACATCCTCGACAAGCTCTCCCGGCTCTTTCCGCAACAGGACGGCCATCGCCACGCCGAGGGCAACTCGGACGCTCACCTCAAGTCCTCGTTCATGGGACCCTCGCTGCAGGTGATCGTGGCCGAGGGCCGCCTGCTGCTCGGCACCTGGCAGGGGATCTACTTCTGCGAGTTCGACGGCCCGCGCTCGCGCCGCTGCCACGTCGAGGTGCGGGGCTGATCGGCCGGCCCGGGTTTTTACGATATACTCTAGGGTAAGCTCCGCTCGCGACCGGGTAAGCCATGAAACAGGACCGAGAGCCGGGAACGCTAACGCCGGAGGAGCAGACGGTCGTCAGGCGGCACGGCGTGGACCGCGCCCAGCATCCGACCGTTCCTCGGGCCCTGCCGGTCCGCGATGCCGAAACGCCCCCGGCCGACCGCCCCGAGAAGGAGGGCTCGAGCGGATCGGACCGCTCGCAGACCGACAGCGGCGGCTACACCGGCAGCTCCAGTACCGGCGCGGGGATGACGCCGGTCAGCGACTCGATCTTCGCCGCCAGCACGGCCGTGCTGGCCTCCCGGGCGGTGGCCGCGGACGAGGCCACCCGCGCCCGCGGGTTCTCGGCCGCCATGGGCACGGCCTGCCTGCTCGCTTTCGGCTCGCTGCCGTTGCTGGGAGGCGACCCCAGGGCCAGAGCTTGGTGCCTTGCCGCGCTCGCCCTGATGGCGACGGTGTCCTTCTGGGTATGGTGGTTGACCCGATCGACCTCGCGCTACCCGCGCCGGGTCAACCGGCTCTATGGCTGGACCCTGGCCACCGGGGTCATCTCGCTGGAGTACTACCTGGGCTTCTTCTCTCCGGCGGTGGTGGTGGTCACCCTGGGGATCTATTTCTTCGCCCAGTCCACCGACCGCGTGTACTCGGTCCTCATCCCGGTATACGCCAGCGCCAGCTACGCACTGCTCGCCTCGCTGACCGCCTTCGGCGTGATCGAGGATCGGGGCCTGTTCAGCGCCGAGCAGGCCGACCTGTCGGCGCGCATTTTCGCGGTGGTGGCTATCAGCATGGTGTTCGCGCTGACGTTGCGTATGTCCCACATCGCGCGCGCCAGCATGGTGCAAGCCATAAAGAAATCAAACCAGGCGCTGCTACAGGCGCGCAAGGACGAGGCGCTGCTGGCCGAGGTGCGGCACCAGCTCGACCGGGCCATGCGCATCGCGGTGGGCAAGCCGGGCCGCTATACCGGAGAGAAGGCCGGCGACTATCGCCTGGGAGTGGTCATCGGCGTAGGCGCCATGGGAGAGGTCTACGCCGCCGAGCATCCGGTGAGCGGCGAGCCCGCCGCGGTCAAGCTCCTGCACGCCGGTCTGTTGGCCGACGAGACGTTGTTCGAGCGCTTTCGGCGCGAGAGCGCCATCTCGCTCGAGCTTCGCCACCCCAACCTGGTCCGGGTCTTCGATATGGGCAGGCTGGCAGACGGCTCGCCCTACATGACTATGGAGCGGCTTCAGGGCGAGGATCTGGCCGCGCGCCTGCGCCGGCAGCAGCAGCTCGAGCCCGGGGATGTGGTCGAGCTGGTTCGCGAGATCGCGGCCGGGCTCGGGCACGCGCACGAGCGCGGGGTAGTGCATCGCGATCTCAAGCCGCACAACCTCTTCCGCACCGTAGATGGGCGGGATCCGGACCAGGGCCGCTGGAAGGTACTGGACTTCGGGATTTCCAAGCTGCGCGATTCCAGCAGCACGCTCACTCGCGAGGGTATCGTGGGCACGCCCGGTTTTATGTCGCCCGAGCAGGCGCGAGGCCTGGCCGTCGACCACCGCAGCGATCTGTTCTCCCTGGCCTCGGTGGTCTACCGCACCTTGACCGGCAGGCCCCCCTTTCCGGGACCGAATGCCCCGCAGATCATGTTTGACGTGGTCTATCGCAACCCGGATCGGCCCTCGCACGCCGCGCCGGGTCTGACGCGCGATCTGGAGCTGGTGTTGGCCATCGGCCTGGCCAAGGATCCCGACCGGCGCTTCTCCTCCGCCGAACAGTTCGCCGCCGCGTTGCAGGCCGCCGCCGGCAAACAGCTCGATCCCGAGCTCAGGGAGCGTGCGCGACGGCTGATAAAGCGCTATCCCTGGAGCGCGGTGGTCGGACACGGCGCTTGACCTCACCCAGCGTCTAGAGCACCGAACAGGTTGAAAACGCCATGATTTCGCGGTCTATCCTCGTGAACTCAAAGACGTTTCAACCCGTTCGCTGCTCTAGCCCCGACCTTCCGCCTCGATAGCCATCACCCTTGTCCGGAGAAAGCGCCATGTCCTTGGATTTCACCAACCTGCAAACGCTGAGCGATTCGATCCGACCGCTCGCCCCCGCCGATCTCGAGGCGCGGATTTCCGAGCAGGGGGTCGCGCCCATCCTGGAGCAGACCATCGCCGCCCTGAAGGGGGCTTTTCTGCCCGACCGGGCGCCGTCCCAGCCGGTGGTCATCGCCTGGAAGGTAGACACCGCCGAGGGAGCGCAGAGCTACTATTTGACGGTAGGCGCCGGCCAATGCCGCTTCGACCCGGGCCAGCCCGAGGCGCCGGCGACCAGCCTGACGACGACCCTGCCCATATTCTTGCGCTTGGTATCGGGCGTGTTGAGCGGGATGCAGGCCTACGCGCGCGGCCAGCTGTCGGTCGAGGGCGACATGGTGCTGGCGCTGCGCCAGATGACCTTTTTCGACCTCGACCTGGAGAACGCCGAGCTCGATCTGTCCACTCCCGAGGAGCTGGCCGCGCTGATCGAGGGGCGCAGCGATAGCGAAATCATGCAAGCGGCGGAGATCACGGGGCTGCAGAGGGTATTCGACAAGGTCTTCCAGGGCATGGTCGATCATTTTCTGCCGGAGAAGGCCGTCGGGCACAGCGGGGTGATCGAGTGGAAGCTCAGGACCGGCGAGGGGATCTACGTCTACCATATGAAGATCGCGGCCGGCGGCTGCAGCGTGCAGAAGGGCCCGGCCGAGCTGCCCCGGGTGCGGCTGCAGACCAGCCTGCCGATCTTTTTACGGCTCATCGCCGGGCGGCTGAACGGGATGCAGGCCTTTGCCGACTCACAGCTCGAGGTCAGCGGCGATTTCGTGCTGGCCCAGCTGCAGCAGACCTTCTTCAACGCCGATCTGAGCGGAGCCGAGCTCAACGTATCCAAGCCCTCCGAGCTCGCTCGCCTGATCCGGGACCGTAGCGACGCCGAGATCGACGCCGGCATCAAGGTGACGGGCGTGGATCGTGCCCTGGATCTGGTCTTCCAGGGCATGGTCGATCACTATCTTCCGGCCAAGGCGGGCAACAAGCGGGCGGTCGTACAGTGGGACTTCGCTACCCCGGAAGGCCCGCGCTGCTACCAGTTCGTCTCCGACCGGGGCCGCTGTCGCTACCAGCGGGGCGTCTCGGAAAAGCCCAACGTGACCCTCTCGGCCAGCCTGCCCAACTTCCTGCGCATCGCCGCCGGGCAGCTCAACGGGATCGTGGCGCTGGCCAAGGGCAAGATCAAGGTGCGCGGAAACATCCTGCTCGCCCGCTCGCATCAGGGGTGGTTCGACCTCACCCGCTAGAGCCGGTCTCATAAACCATTTTGGTCGAATCTCGGAGCGCGACGGCCCCGGATGCAAGGCGCGACGACGAGGAATAGCGGTGCTAT
>CAYVFC010000153.1:0-18413 GCA_964450715.1 uncultured Sandaracinaceae bacterium
CCCGCAAGTCTGCCGCCCGTCATGGGAGGGCTAGGACCCCCAGCAGCAGCGGAAGCCGGCGTTGGTGTAGAAGTACTGTGGGCCTACCTGCACGAAGTCGAAGGAGCAGCTGATGCCCCGGTCGGTGTTGTCCAGCGCGCCGCCGCGCAACGGGTTGAGCACGGGGCTGAGCGCACCCTCGACCCACTCCTTGACGTTGCCGCTCATGTCGTACGCTTGGCCGCTTCCGCCCGTGGCGCTGTGGTCGCGGTAGCAGTACTGCAACCAACCGGTCGGCAATATCATGTCTTGATCCCCGGGTGCTACCGGATCGGCGTCGTAGTCGTTGCCGTTGCAGACGTCGGTCTCGTACACCTGGCAGTCGATGGCCGGCGCTCCCATCCCGTCCGCAAAGCACCAGTAGCAGTCAGGTAGCTCGCAGGTGTCGGTCCACTCGGCCGCCGTGCACAGCCGCGCTCCGGCATTCAGGCAGGCGGTCTGCGCCTGTTCGTAGGTCACGTTGGTCCAGGGCAGCGCTCCGTCGTCCCAGCCGGCTCGCGAGCAGGCACGGGCGGCCGATTTACCGGCGCTCCAGCTTTCCACGTCCGTGGCGGCATCATCGTCGAATACCCTGCTGCCCGCATCGGGTCTGACCGCCTCGTAGGCATAGATGTAGTAACCGCCGGCCATCTGTACCCAGGCATCCTGTACGCAGCTGTCACCGGGCCCCTCCTCGGTGGCCGTCGGGTCCGGGCAGGGCTCGTCGACCTTGCCGTCGCAGTCGTCGTCCACCGCGTTGCAGATCTCGGGCTGCGGCGAGCCTTCCACGGCCGTGCACTCCGGCGAGGCGCTCGGATTGCCTGGTACGCACTGCCAGATGCCGTCGCCGCGGCAGCCGCCCTGGCCCTCGGAGCAGGCCGCGCCCAGGTAGGAGTACATCTCGTCGGTCTTGCCGTCGCAGTCGTTGTCCAAACCGTCGCAAGAGGATTCCGGATCCTCGTAATCGGTTACCGCGTCGTAGACGCACTGCCAGCCGTTCTCGCCGTCGCAAATCAGCGTGACCTCCCCAAAACCACCGCTGCATTGCCCGTCGGCCCTGCAGAATGTAGACGTATCGGGCTCGGTCATGTCCCCGGGCTCGTCGGTCTGCATGTCGCAGTCGTCGTCCTGCCCGTTGCAGATCTCCACGCCCGACGGCACGCACTCGTAGCTGCAGTCATCGCCGTCCGCCGGGTCGCCGTCGCTGTCCGCATCATAAGTCGGGTCGTCCACGTACCCGGGCCAGCACTCGTACGAGCAGGAGACCCCGTTGCAGGAAGGATAGGCGTTGGGACGGCTGCAGACCGTGTCGCAGTCGCCGCAGCTGTTGACGCTGCTGAAGTTAAAGTCCTCGTCGGTCAGCGCGTCGCAGTCATCGTCCTGGCTGTTGCAGGACTCGGTGCCCGGCCAGACGATGCCCAGGCACTCCAGCGTGGCCCCGATGCAGTACCACTCGCCCGGCGAGCAGGTGCCGCACACGTCTATCGTCGCGCCGTTCAGACAGAGATCCTGCTCCACCCATTCGTCGCTGGCCGCGTCCCATAGGTGCTGGCAGGGCTGGCCTATCTCGGGGAAGGTCTCGTCGATCGAGCCGTTGCAGTTGTTGTCCAGCCCGTCGCAGATCTCGTCGCTCGCACCGTCGAACGGGTTGCAGAACTGCGGCACGCCATCCTCGCAGTTGTTGATGACGTGGTTGCACTCGCCCAGCCCGCAGGTGGTCTGCCCCATGTTCTCGTCGGTATCCCCGTCGCAGTCGTTGTCTTTGCCGTCACACACCTCGGTGCCGGGGCCTATCGCGCCCGAACAGGCCGTGCCGGCCACGCCTTCGCAGATCACCGTTCCGGTCCGGCAGGTACCGCAGGCCATGTCCGTCACCGCATCCAAACACAGATCGGCATAGGGCGCGATGCACGGGTCGCCCTTGCCCGGGTAGGTCTCGTCGGTCGCCCCGTCGCAGTCGTCGTCCAGGCCGTTGCAGTCCTCGGTGGTACCGTTGTAGGCGCCCGAGCAGGCGGTCCAGGCGGGCACTCCGTTCGCTCCGTTGCAGCTCTGCGTGCCCGTGTAGCACTCGCCCACGTCCTTGCCGCAAACCTTGGTCAGAGGCGCGGGCAGGCCGTAGTCCGCGTTGTCGGTGTATCCGTCGCAGTCGTTGTCATACCCGTCGCAAAGGTCGTCGGCCGCCGGGAGCACTTCGCCCGGGCACTCGATTTCGCCATTCACGCACTGCTGCTTGCCCGCCTTGCAGATGCCGCAGGCCACCACCGGATCGGTGCTGGCGTCGCACAGGTCCTGGCCGCTGTCGTTACACGGCTGGTTCTTGCTGGGGAAGGTCTCGTCGGTGGCGCCGTCGCAATCGTCGTCCAGGCTGTTGCAGAGCTCGGTGCCCTGTCCCTGGAAGGGGTAGCAGACCTGGACTGCGCCGCCCACGCAGTTGTCGATGGTGTTCACGCAGATACCCTTGCCGCAGGTGGTCTGTCCCATGTTCTCGTCGGTCTCGCCGTCGCAGTCGTTGTCCAGCCCGTCGCACACCTCGGTGCCGGGTCCCACCGCGCCCGAGCAGGTCGTGCCGGACGCACCGCCACAGACCACCGTCCCGGTCTGGCAGGTGCCGCAGGCCAGGTCCGTCACCCCGTCGGCCAGGCACAGATCGGCATAGGGCGCGATACACGGGTCGCCCTTGGTCGGGAAGGTTTCGTCCGTGGCCCCGTCGCAGTCGTCGTCTAGACCGTTGCACGTTTCACCCGTGCCGTCGTACTGCCCCGCGCAATCGGTCCAGGAGGGCGCCCCGTTCGCCCCGTCGCAGGTCTGGGTGCCGGTGTAGCACTCGCCTACGCTCTTGCCGCATACACGTGTCAAGACGGTGGGATCGCCCGGCGTACCGTTATCGGTATTGCCGTCGCAATCGTTGTCGTAGCCGTCGCAAAGGTCGTCGGCCGCGGGCAACACCTCGCCCGGGCAGACCAGGCCACCGTTCACGCACTGGACCGCGCCAGCTTTGCAGATACCGCAGGCCACCACCGGATCGGTGCTGGCGTCGCACAGGTCTACGCCGCTGTCGTTGCAGGGCTGGTTCTTTTCCGGGTAGCTCTCGTCGGTGGCGCCGTCGCAGTCGTCGTCTCGCCCGTTGCAGCTCTCCGGGGCAGGTACCACCTGGTCGTAACAGGTCGAGCTCCACGACGGCCGACCGTTCGCCCCGGTGCAGGCACGGTAGCCGATCTCGCACTCGCCTACGCTCGACCCGCAGGGCAGCGTCATGGGCGCTCCTGCCGCCGTCTCGTCCGTCATCCCGTCGCAGTCGTTGTCCAGCCCGTCGCAGATCTCGGTCACGGGCTCTTCCTCGCCCACGCAGACGACCTGGTAGTCGTCCAGGGTCACCTCCACGCAGGTCATCTTGCCCAGCGAGCACTCGCCGCAGGCATCGCCCGTATCGGTGCCACCGTCGTCGCACAGGTCCATCCCCGTATCGTTGCAGGGGGCTCCCTTATCCGGATAGTCCTCGTCCACCGCCGTGTCGCAGTCGTTGTCCAGCCCGTCGCAGACCTCCACGTCGTTTACCGGAGCCTGATCGCCGGTGGAGGAGTCTTCCACGCAGACGATCTTGCTGTCGTCACCCACCTTTCGGCAGAGCCACCTTCCGTCGAGGCACTTGTCGCTGTCGGCCCCGTCGCAGGCTCCGCCGGTACCGGCGGCATTCTCGTCGGTCACGCCGTCGCAGTCGTTGTCTTCCCCGTCGCAGATCTCCACCGCCTGCGGGACTACCGTACCGTCGCAGAAAAGCCCTCCGAATCCGCATTGCCAGCTGCCGGCGCTGCAGGCGCCGCAAACGTCGTCCGTGCCCGCGTCCGTGCCCGGGCAGAGATCCACCGGCACCCAGGCGCCGCCGTCGCTGCCGGCGTCCGGATCCCACACGTGGTTGCAGGGGACACCGCCTCCCGGGTTGCCTTCGTCCCGGATCCCGTCGCAGTCGTTGTCCTCGCCGTCGCAGATCTCCACGTCGTCCAGCGGAAGCGTCTCTACCCCCTGCTCCACGCAGATGATCACGTACTGGTCGCCGACCTTCCGGCACTGCTTGTTGCCGTCGCGGCACAGATCGGTGTCGTCGCCGTCGCACTTGAACGAGGGGCCCACCCCGGCGATGTCCTCGTCGGTCTCGCCGTCGCAGTCGTTGTCCAGGCCGTCGCATACCTCGGTGTCCGGCACGACCGCCCCGTCACAGACGATGTCCCCGCTCATGCAGGTCTCCACCCCGGCCCGGCACTCGCCGATCTCCGCTCCCAGGCCGTCGGCGCCGCCGCAAAGCGCTCCGCCGCCCGGGTCGCCCTCGTCCACCTGACCGTCGCAGTTATTGTCCTTCAGATCGCACACCTCGTCGTCCGGGTCGTCCGCCGTGCACTCGTACTCACAGCCGTTGGCATCGTTGCCGTCGATGTCGTGGTAGCCCTCGTCGCACCTGGTGTTGTCCAGCACGCATTCGCTATCCACGCACGAGCCGCCCTCCGCCGCTCGGGCGAACTTGCAGACAAAGCCGCAGGAGCCGCAGTTGTTCGGGTCGCTTTCCAGGTCCACGTCCTCGTCGATCTCACCGTCGCAGTCGTTGTCCCTGAGATCACAGCGCGTGTCTTCCTCGGCCTCCTTCAGGCAGTAATACTCGCAGCCGTTGTCCTCGTCCCTGTCCAGGTTCACAAAGGCGATGTCGCAGTCGATCATCTCGCAGGAGCCCTGGTTGCACTGGGTGAAGGCGTGGTCCCGCACGCAGGAGATCTCGCAGCTCCCGCAGTGGTTGACGTTGCTATTGAGATCAAAATCCTCGTCCGTGTCGCCGTCGCAGTCGTCGTCCATGCCGTTGCACAGCTCGTATTCGATGCAGCCCTCGGGCAGGCGCGCGTCCGCCGCATCCTGTCCGGCGTCCACGTACGCCGGCGGACCGGCCTCGTTTTGCCGCGGCCCCGTATCGGCGGCGCCCAGCGCGCTGTCGGACCGGCCGGCGTCGACGGGCTGCTGGCAATCCAGGCACAAAGGATCGACCTTGCAGCCCGAGACGCTCACCGCCACCGCCAGCAACAGCGCCGCCAGCAGCAGCTTGAGCGCAGGGGCCGAGGCCAGCCGGCCAAACCCCAGCGACGAGCGCCGGCGCAGCCTGAGCGCTACCAGCCCGAACAGACCCAGCAGCAGCACCCAGCGGCCGCGCTCCTGTCCGGGCGCCTGCGCGCCAGCCGGTACGGTGCACGAGCAGCCGCCGCCCGCCGCCGAGACCGCGCGGTGCTTGACGGCCTCGACCTCGTCTGTATCCCCGTCCGCCGTGGTGCAGATGCCGTTGGCGCAGGTCTCGCCCTCGGCGCACTTGCGGCCCGCGCTCGCGCCCTGGCAGTCGCCGCTGGCCCCGCACCAGTCGCTGTCCGACATCGGCTCGATGCACTGCCCGTCGCACTTCACCTGGCCGCGCAGGCAGCGGAAGCTGCATACGCCGCTGACGCACACCTCGCCGTCGGAGCAGGCATTGCCCGCGTTCGCGCCTTGGCAGTCGTCGCTGGCCCCGCAGTACTCCGGGTTGCTCATCGGGTCCACGCACCCGCCGGCGCAGGCGATCAGGTTTTCGGCGCAGGTCTCGGAGCAGGCGCCGTTCGAGCAGACCTGGCCCTCGGGACACTCGACCCCCGCGTTCGCGCCCTGGCAGTTGTCCGTGGCTCCGCAGAAAGCCCTGTCGGTCTGCGGATCGACGCAGCGGTCCTCGCACTCGATCCTGCCGCCGCCGCAGCGGATGATGCACTCGCCCTCCTGGCAGGTCTGGCCCTGCGGGCAGGTGGTGATGAGGCAGGGGTCGGGCTGGCAGCCGCCGCTGAATGGGTTGCAGACAAAGCCCGTAGGACAGGTCTCGCCTATACACTGGTTATCCGCGCACTCGCCGCTGTCCGGGTTGCACAGCTCGTTGCGCCCGCACGATACCTCCGCGCACCTGTCCTCGACGCACTCGCCGCTCACGCATCGCTGCCCGCTGTCGCACTGCTTGCTGGCGCAGCTCTCGAAACAGTCGCCGTCGCGGCACGCTTCATTGTCGGCGCAATCCGCCTCCGCGCACGGATCGGGCTCGCAGGCACCGGTCTCGGCCTCGCACCGCTCACCCTGCTCGCAGCCGAAGATGGCGCAGGTCTGCGGGCGGCACACTCCGTCCCGCGGGTCGCAGATCATACCCGAATTGCAGGAGACCCCATCGCAGGGGAAGGTGCACTCGTTGCCCGAGCAGACGCAGTGGCCCACCCGGCTGCTGTCCGGCGCGCACATGGTCTCGCCGTTGCGCTCGATGACCTGCTGCGAGCACTCGTCAAAGGTACAGATCTCCTTGACGCAGTAGCAGCCCAGATCCTCGAACTGCTTCGACGACTTGCCCGAGGGACAGCTCTCGCTGAACTCCTCCTCCGGCAGACAGGGCATAGCGCACTGGCAGTCCACGCAGATGGCCGGCTCCGGACACATGTCGTCGTCCTCGTCCGTGTCGCCGTCGCAGTCGTTGTCCAGGCAGTCGCATTGCTCTCGGATCGGCCCTACCTCTCCGACGCATATGACGTCGGCGTCGATGCACTGCGTGACCCCCATCTCGCACTCGCCCACGTCTCGGCCGCACTGCTGGCCCAGCCGGTCGTCGAAACGCGAGATGTCCTCGGTCTCGTCGATATCGCCGTCGCAGTCGTTGTCCAGCCCGTCGCAGATCTCGTTGATGGGCTCGACCCCGCCCAGACAGACCACCTCGCCCACCACCTCGCACAGTCCGTCTTCCATGTACTCGTCGGTACAGCAGGCCCAGGTGCCCGGACGGCACTCACCCACGTCCGTGCCGCAGGCCCCGCCCAGCGGGATGCCCTCGTCGGTCACCCCGTCGCAGTCGTTGTCCTTGCCGTCGCAGACCTCTGCGACCGGTCCCTGGCCGCCCTCGCACACGATCTCGCCGTCCGCGCAGGTCGTCAGGCCCCGGGTGCACTCGCCGGTGACGTACTCGGGACAGGGCGCGCCGAGGTCCGGATCGTCGATGTTGGGATCATCCGTGTCGGTCAACCCGTCGCAGTCGTTGTCGATGCCGTCGCACACCTCGGCGTCGGGGCCGCGCGCGCCTTCACAGAGCACCGCTGCCACGCCCACGTCGACCTGCACGCAGGCCAACGCGCCCAGCCGGCAGGCGCCGCAGGGAATGTCGTACAGGCTATCGTCCGGGTGGTCGGTGTCGGCTTCCGAGCAGCCGTCCGGGCCCTCCATCACCGCCGTCAGGATGTCCACGCAGTCGTCCGGGTTTTCGGTCGGACACTCGTCGCGGCAGGGCAGCCCGATGGTCTCCTCGTTCTGGTCCACCTCGGTCTGCTCGTCGGTTTGACCGTCGCAGTCGTTGTCCGCTCCGTCACAGAGCTCCGGCGTCGGGCCCTGCACGATCTGGCAGATCACCTCGCCATCGTCGCTGCAGACCCAGTTACCGCCTTCGCATTCGCCCACGTCCGAGCCGCACTGCCCGCCCAGACGATCGTCGGACATGGCGTCGTCCGCATCGGTCAAGCCGTCGCAGTCGTTGTCCTTGTTGTCGCAGATCTCGGTGACCGGGCCCACCGTGTCCAGGCACTGCAGCTCGGCCCACGGATCCTCGCTAAGCTCCACGCAGACCGTGGTGCCCCACTGGCATTCGCCGCAGGGCAAGAAGTGATCCGGTTCATCCTCGATCTGGCATACGGCCATCACCTCGGTGAGCAGGCCCGCCAGGTCGCATTCCTCGCCGCCCTCCGGGTTGTCCTCGTCCGTACGACCGTCGCAGTTGTTATCCAGGTTATCGCAGAGCTCGTCCACCGGCTCCACCTGGCCCTGGCAGTCGCTCCAGATGGGGATGCCGTACTGGCCCAGGCAGTCCCGAAGCCCGGTCTCGCACTCGCCCGTGTCGTCGCCGCAGATCTGCGTGAGCTCGTCCTCGTCGGTCGCCGTGTCGCAGTCGTTGTCCCAGCCGTCGCACAGGTCGCTCGCCGCCGGGCCCACTGCACCGACGCAGCGCAGCACGCCGCCGGGGTCGCAGATCCAGTTACCCAAAGAGCAGACCCCGCAAACGTCGTCCGTGGGATCCGCCGTGCCCGGGCACAGATCCACGTCCGGGTCGCTCCACCCGTCGTCCGGAGCCAGCTTGCGGCAGTTGAGAACGCTCTCCGGGAACTCCTCGTCGGTCGCGCCGTCGCAGTCGTCGTCCAGGTCGTTGCAGGTCTCGTCCGTACCCGCATCTCCCGTGCAGGCGCTCCAGATCTCCACACCGTCCGCGCCCAGGCAGGTCTCCAGACCCTGCGTGCACTCGCCCGTGTCCGTGCCGCAGACGCGGGTCATGGGCTCGTTCGGGTCCAGCTCGCTCTCATCGGTGTACCCGTCGCAGTCGTTGTCCCAGCCGTCGCAGATCTCGCCCTGCGGCGTCGTCACACCCGAGCAGATCACTGTCGCGTTTACGCACTGATAGAAGCCCACCGTGCACTGCCCGCAGGCCACCAGCGGGTCGGTGCTGGCGTCGCACAGGTCCTGGCCGCTCTCGTTACAGGGCTGCCCCTCGTCGGGGAAGGTCTCGTCCGTGGTGCCGTCGCAATCGTTGTCCTCGCCGTCGCAAACCTCGTCGATATTCGAGTCGCCCTGGCAGGAGACCTGGCAGCTCGGGCCCACGCATACGCACTGCAAAGTGCCGTTAGCGCAGAAGTCCGCATCGTCCAGGCTGTCGCAGTCGTCGCCCATCCCGTCGAAGCTCTCGTCGGTCTCTCCGTCGCAGTCGTTGTCCCGGGCGTCGCAGATCTCGGTAGCCGGAGGCTCCACCCCCAGGCAGACCGGCGAGCCGTTCGGGCACCCGATCGTGCCCAGGTTGCATTCGCCGCAGGCGTCGCCGGTATCGGTGCTGCCGTCGTCACAAAAATCTGTTCCGGTGTCGTTGCAGTCGTCGCCCTGACCCGGGAACTCCTCGTCCGTGTAGCCGTCGCAGTCGTCGTCCAGCCCGTTGCAGACCTCGTCCGTGCCCGCCTCGCCGCTGCACGCTCCCCAGACCTCCAGGCCGTCCACGCCCACGCAGGTCTCCACCCCCAGCGTGCAGATGCCCGTTTCCGTGCCGCACTCCTGCGTCAGCGTAGCTCCCGACCCGTCCTCGTCCGTGTCGCCGTCGCAGTCGTTATCCCAGCCGTCGCACACCTCGGCCTGAGGGGTGATCATGCCCGCGCAGACCGGGCCGCCGTTAACGCACTGCCAGATGCCCAGGCTGCAGATGCCGCAAGCGTCGTCGGTGGCCGCCTCGCCGTCATCGCACAGGTCCAGACCGCTGGTGTTGCAGTCCTGCCCCTCGTCCGGGAAGGTCTCGTCCGTGGCCCCGTCGCAGTTGTTGTCCTCGCCGTCGCAGATCTCGCTCGACGCGTCGGTCCCGCCCAGGCACGGGCCCCAGGCCGGCACGCCATCCGCTCCCTGGCAGGCCTCGCTCCCGTACGAGCAGTTGCCCAGATCGCTGCCGCAATTGCGGCTCGGCTCGTCCTCGTCGGTCTCGCCGTCGCAGTCGTCGTCCAGCCCGTTGCAGTTGTCCGGCGCAGAGGGCGGTACGATGCCTACGCATTGCACCTCCCAGACCAGACCCGTGTCCACGCAGGTCCAGCTGCCCAGCTGGCAGATGCCGCAGGCATCGCCCGTGTCCGTGCTACCGTCGTCGCACAGGTCCTGGCCTCCGTTACACGGATCCCCTATGGTCTGCGCCGGATCGCTCTCGTCGATCGACCCGTCGCAGTCGTTGTCGATGCCGTCGCACACCTCGGTGCCCGGCGGCACCTCGCCGTCGCATACGCCGTCCCAGACTCCATTCACGCAGTCCTCGGTGCCGCTCACGCAGGCGCCCACGTCCGAGCCGCAGCTGCGGGTCAGCGGATCGCCGACTCCGTCCTCGTCGGTCATCCCGTCGCAGTCGTTGTCCTTGCCGTCGCACACCTCGGTGGAGGGCAACACCTGGCCGTGGCAGATGCCGTCGAAATCATAAGTGGGCCCGGGGAGCTCCACGCACAGCTCGTAGCCGGCGCGGCAGATCCCGCACCGCTCATTGGGCGCGCACACCCCGCCGTTGTAGGGCCAGTCCGGAAGCGTGAGCGTGCACCACTGCACCACCTCGTCCGTCACCCCGTCGCAGTTATTGTCCGCTCCGTCGCAGACCTCGGTCCAGGGGCCGGTGCCGCTGCAGGCAACGGCGCCTCCCACGCACTGCCAGCTGCCCGCCGTGCACTCGCCCGTGTCCGTGCCGCAGGCCCCGCCCAGCCGCGGGTCGTTCATGTTGCCGTCCGCCGCGTCCGTGAGCCCGTCGCAGTCGTTGTCCAGGTCGTCGCAGATCTCGGTCGCGGGACCTATGCCGCCCACGCAGAGCAGGTTGCAGGCCAGGCAACTGGTCGTGCCCTGCGTGCACTCGCCCTCGGTCAGCGCGTCGTCCTGCCAGCAGGGCACGCCGTCCACCCCCTCGTCCACGTCGCCGTCGCAGTCGTTGTCCGCGCAGTCGCACACCTCGCTGTCCGGACCCACCGCGCCGTCACAAGCCAGCGCCCCGGAATCGCAGATGATCTCGCCGAACGAGCAGTCCCCGCAGGGGTTGCCGCCGGTCAGGCTGCAGCCCGTACTGCTGATGACGTCCGCCACCAGGCCCGGGTCCCATTCGCCGTCGCTATCCGCGTCCACGAACGGCGTGTCGCACCTCTCGCCCTCCTCCGGGAAGGTCTCGTCCGTCAATCCGTCGCAGTCATCGTCCAGACCGTTGCAGACCTCCACCAGCATGGTCTCGAACACGATGTCCGCGATGGTCGCCGACAGCTGCGCCTCGTCATCGACGAATATCGCCTCGGTGGTACCGCCGGCGCTCGCGATATCGTTCAGATCGCTTACCGCGTCCCCGTCGGTGATGGCGAAGCCGATGACATACGTGTCGTATCCCGCGGCCTGCAGGTCCCCGGCCGCCGTGATCGGGTCGCCATCGCAGGTCTCCTTGCCGTCCGTGATCAGGACCACCCGGTAGGGGCGGCAGCCCGCCACCGGATCGACCGCTTCCACGTCCTGCAGGTACATGCGGGCCGAGATCAGGCTCCCGCCCAGGGGGGTCGTACCGCTGCCGCGTAGCTCGAAGTCCATCCCGGGCGGTGGCGCGCCGCCGGGGTAGTTGGACTGCCCGTCCAGCCACTCCAGCATGTCGTACTGGTTGTCTCGGGAGAAGGAGACCAGCAGGTCGCCCCGGTTAAAGGTACCTGCCGGGCAGGTATCGCTGACCGCGTCGCAGGTCTCTCCGCAATCGCCGCCCGAGCCCTGCCAGCCGCCCGCCTGTGCCGACGCGTTGATGGTCGGGCAGGAGAAGGGCAGCTGCTGCTGGCGGAAGCGCATCAGGCCGTACTGCACCTCGCCGTAGGCGTCGATGGCGTTGCTGATGCCGACCTTGGCCTTGTACAGACGGGCGTCGTCCGCCTCCAGGTTGCCGCACCCGGTCGGGCTGCACAGGGGATAGGTGGAGCAGCCGTAGTCATCGCCCGGGCACTCCACCGTGCCGTCGCCGCCGGTGAAGGGCGAGATGGGCGGGGTGTCGGAATTGGCGTCGTGGTCGTAGGGATCGGAGAAACAGGTGTTGAAGTTCATCGACCCCGAGGTGTCGAAGAGCAGCAACAAGCGCGCGCGGATATCCGTGGTAGACACGGCCTCGTAGGTCTCGTCGTTGTCGTTCAGCGAGTGGCAGCCCGGGTCTTCGGGGAAGTCGACCAGGCCGTCCGAGTCGTTGTCCGCGCCGTCCTGGCAGGCCCGCGGGCAGGCCTCGATGCGGTCGGAGGAGCTATCGCAGCAGGTGTCGGAGCCGAAGTCCGTGGCCCCGTCCCCGTCGTTGTCCTCTCCGTCGCTGCAGGCCGGAAGCCCGCCTTCGCTATCGTCGTAGGCCCCCCAGCACTCCAGATCGTCCGGCCAGTCCGTGTCGCCGTCCGAGTCGTTGTCCAACCCGTCCCAGCACTCGGGGTCGTCCTCGGTTTCGTCATAGTAGGAGCTACAGCCCGGGTCGTTGGGGAAGTCCACGAGCCCGTCGCTGTCGTTGTCCAGCCCATCCGCGCAGCCGCGTACGCCTCCCACGATGCAGGGCTCGGACAGCTCGCTCTCCAGCTCACCCGTCGCCTGTGCGGTCGCCCGTACCTCCAGCCCGTAATACAGCTCGCCGAAGCTGGTATCGAAGTCCTCGAAGACCCAGTCGGGCCCGCTGCCAATCACGTACCCGTCGCTGGACCCATCGTTTTGGAAGTATACGCCGTTGAAGAAGAGGCGGATGTCCGTGCCGGCGCCGCCGGTGGTGGTACCGGTGATCTCGGTCCAGACCCGCGAGATGGGGCAGTCGATCACCGGGGGATCGGTGCGTGCCGTTCCCACCGCCACCTCGTCTATCCACATGAAGTACTTCTCGGCATCCGTGGCCCATACCTGCAGATCGACCTTGTAGATACCGGCCGAGGCCGCGACGTCCACGCCGAAGCTCAGACCGATGGCCTCGTCCGGATCGATCGCTACGCCCACGCTGCAGGTGGGCGTGGTCTGGCCGTCGGCGTCGCAGATGATGTCGTTGAAGGTGTCGGACGGGTTCTCCGGGGTCGGATCGATGGTGATGTCGTTGGTGTCGATGGTGAAGCCGGTTGGAAGAAAGAGGGTGAAATCTTCAATGGTGGTGTTGCCCGTGGCGAATTCCGTGTTGTAGACGCTTCCAGTGAAGCTCGCGGTTCCTCCGGTCACCAGCGCCGGGGTGTGGTCGAGGTCGGCCCTAACCACGGCGGTAGGCTCGGTCACCGTGGTGGCCTGGGTTTCGAAACCGGGTAACGGAAGCGCCGTGGAGGAGAAGTCGGCGAACACCACCGCGGTGGGGGCGCCGCCCGGGCTGCCGCCGCCGGGCTCGAAGGAGGTGGTGATGGTGACCTCTTCCGACGGCTCGAGGTCTCCCAGGCTCCATACCAGGCAGTAGAGGGTCGAATCGTCGGTACAGGAATCGCCTTCGGCCGTACCGGTCGCCAACGGGTGCGAGGTGCTGAGCAGCGCGCCCAGGTCGGCATTGGTGTACTTCTCGCGTACGTAAACGTTTTCTTGCGTCTTGAGCGATAGGTTCTTGATCCGCAGGGTGTAGGTGATCGGATCGGTTTCGGTGGTGGTCACCAGCGGCCTGCTCGGGGTCAGGTCGAACAATAGGTTGAGATACACGCAGGCGGGAGAGCCCAGGTAGAACGACCACGGGTTGCTGCTGGCCGCGGAGGTATCCACCGATCCATCGCCGCCGATGATCTCCCCGCAATCGATGTCCGCGCCGTCGGTGCCGCCGTCCGCGGTATAACCCGGGTCCAGCGGCGTGCCCTTTACCCGCAGGGCGATCTCTACCGCTCCCGTTTCGCCGAGACGTATCTCACCCAGGGCCACGCGGACCGCTCGCGTCAGTTCCGGGCTGAAGGGAAGGGGGTTGGCCGGCGATAGCTTGTGCAGGCTCGTGGAGGTGTCCTCCGTGCTCTTGCGCTCGAGCGAGCCGGAACCCGCCTGGGTGCCGCTTCCGATCTGCGAGCCGATGTACTCGATCTTGTGCCAGGGGCCGTCGGTATCGTTCAGCCGGACATCGAAGAGGTCGGTGGCGGCGTCCATGTCCGTGGCTTCGTACGGGTACCAGGTATCCGGACCGGCCACCGGAGAGCCGAATAGGTACGGAGTAACCCCGTATCCGCCGTTGCCGCAAACGGCAGTATTCTTGGCGCCGTAGGCGTACATCTGCACCAGGTCCCACTCGTTGTGCGCGTAGATGCTGGTGCCCGCGCCCACGGGTTCATCGACCTCGCCGATGTTGTTGGGCTCGGGATTCATCAGGTAGCCGTTGTCCAGCGTGATGAAGGCGTTATCCGGGTAACGGGCCAGCCGGTCGTCCGTGGTGTAATAAACGCCCGTGTCGGCGTATACCTGCGATATCGAACCCCGCAGTAGGTCTCGCTCGTCGGTAGCCGTGCAGGTCGGCGACATGGGATTGAGCGTGTCCTCGCAGGGGACGTCACCGAAGGTGGCGCAGGCGGCTCCGACGCAACCGTCGACCGTCAAGCCGGGAAGTCGAGGCGGGATGGTGTTGCCGTCCTGGTCGATGATGCGCACACCGACCACCTCGGTGTTGGGCGGCACGTACTCGGTGAGCCAGGCCTGTATGCCCTGGATGCTCAGCTTGGATACCGGCGTGTAATTGAAGCGAAAGACGATGATGTCGTCTATGGCGATCTTGACATCGTCGCTCGCGCCGCCGGTCGAGGTTCCGGTCTCGGGATCGATCACCGCCACCGTGGACTCGGGAATACTCTTCGAGGTCATGATGGCGGCTGTGCCCTTGCCTTGGGCCTGGTCGGTCATGCAGACCAGCGAAAGTCCGGCCACCATGGTTAATAGAGCTACACGCTTGAGCTCAACGCGCACCGCTACCTCCGTGTGTCTATAGAATCCGTGAATACGTCAGGTGATCCTTCCGCAAACCGGTGTAGAGCAATCCTACCCGTTCGCGTTCGATCGTCCTGGTCCAGATACCCGTCGCTCTTCTCCCCGTGAAGGACGAAACAAATATTATAGAGGATTATCCGGATGACGGCGAGTCGATCTTGCATACTGTCGAACCGCGCGGGGTGCGCTCGGTCTGATTTTCCGAACGTAGTGGGGTAACCATATTTGGATAGCTCGCACGCACCGACGAGGGAGCGACTGCTCGGCATGAAGGCGGTTTTCGCGCAAAAAGCGGGCAGGAGAAGGTGCGAAATTTTCGATCGTTGCAGGGGTTGGTGCGACAGTAGTACGAAAGGTGGTTTGCCGTTATTATTATTATAGATTCATCTAGAGGCTTGCCTACAAGGTAGGCAAAAGCACACAGAGGAAACATGAGGCACGGAAACGACTTCTTCCGCACGGTTTTCTTACTCGCGGCGTTGACCGCGCTCGCTAACAGCTGCTCGGCCGGAGGGTCGGATGACAAGAGCGACGCAGGCACGGCCATGGACGGTTCAGCCGGAGGTCCGGGTGCCGATGGATCGGACGGCGCGGGCTCGGGCGGTAGCGACGGCGATGGCGGCCAAGCCGGTACCGGCGCCATCGGCGGTTCCACCGGCGGTGAATCAGGAGCCGGCGATGGCGGCGAGTCGGGCTCCGGCGGCGAGACGGCCGGCCAGGGAGGCGATACCGCGGGTACCGGAGGGCAGAGCCCGGGATGCGGGATCTTCGGAGATCCTTGCGAGGGCGACGGGGAGTGCTGCTCGGGGATCTGCGATCCGTCCACCAGCACCTGCGTGAACAGCATCAAGCAGTGCGCCGAGGCAGGGGAGGATTGCGGGTATCCTACCGAGTGCTGCTCGCTGGTCTGCGCGGGCGGCAAGTGCCAGGACGCGGAATGCCTCTCCGATGGTGAGAATTGCAGCAGTGCCTCCGAGTGCTGCAGCACCATCTGCGAGGATACCTGCCAGGCGTTGAACCTGGAGTGCAAGACCTCCGGCAACGCCTGCGGTAACGACGACGAGTGCTGCTCCAGGCTCTGCACGGACGACCGCTGCAACATCGCCTCGTCCTTCTGCATCCAGCAGGGCGACATCTGCGCCCGGGCAGAGGACTGCTGCACGGGCAGATGCGACATCGCGGACGGCCGCGACGTGGGCATCTGCGGGGAGCCGCCCACGGGCTCGAGCTTCTGCAACGACGGGGTGGACGGGCTGGTCTGCAACAGCTGTAACGACTGCTGCAGCCGGCTCTGCGTACCCTACGGCCCGACCGGGGTTCTGGTCTGCCAGCCGGCCAGCGGCTGCCACGTAACCGGCGACTTCTGCCGCAGCGATCTGGACTGCTGTGGAGCCCCCGACACCGGGCTTCCGGGCGAGGGCAACGTCACCTGCCAGAAGGAAGAAGGCAGCGACCTGGGGATCTGCCGCAACCCCATCTCCTGCAGCCCCCAGGGCAACATCTGTCATTACAAGGATTACTCCCTGTGTAACGTCTCCTCGGCGCGCGCCAACTGCTGTGACGGGACCGGCGCCAAGTCGGGCGTCTGCCAGCTCGACCCGCTGGGCGTACCTCGCTGCAGCGGGCTGGGGGACGAGTGCATAGAGCCGGGCGAGATCTGCGCCTCGGCCGACGACTGCTGCGACGACGTACCCTGCATCCCGGACGACCAGGGAGTGCTGCGCTGTATGTTCCCGCCCGATGGCGGCGGGCCGGTATGCGTGCCGGTGAGCGGTCCCTGCACCATCGACGCGGACTGCTGCCCGGGCTACGTCTGTATCCGTCCCATCGGATCGACCCAGGGAACTTGCGGCAACTATGGGCCACCGCCGACCGACAGCGGAGTGCCCGATGGCGGCACACCACCGGACAGCGGTACGCCCCCGCCGGGCAGCTGTGCGCTCTACGGCCAGGCCTGCTCGAGCGACGGCGACTGCTGCAACGACGTGCCCTGCACCGACGGCATCTGCCGGGTGCCCATCGGATAACCCCGACGTCGAAAAGGAACGATATCGAAATGCGCTTTTTATCTTTCTTGTTCACTAGCGGCGTTGTTCTGCTTATCGTTTTCGGATGCGGCGATTCCGGCGACGATGACGGGGACGGCGGAAATCAAGACCTGTACGGCGAGGCCGGCGTGGGCGACGCCGGCCTCGGTCCGGACGGCCGGACGCCCGGCATGGACGGCGGCGACGGTCCAGCCTCGGACGCCGCGGCAGAGGACGCCGCCGAGACCTGCGGCGCCTCGCCCTTCGCGGCCTCGCGGCGCGAGGTCAACCTGCTGCTGGTGATCGACAAGTCCGGCAGCATGGCCGATACGCCCGAGGGCTTCGGCGACGACAAGTGGACGGCAATGAAGTCCGCTCTGCGCACCGCGCTCGACAGCGCCAAGAACCAGCTGGCCTTCGGGCTGGAGCTCTTCCCCGATCCCCGCGATTGCGAGATGCCCGAGGGGAGCGAGATGGTGGTCTCCGTGCACGCGGGCAGCACCTCGATGCCCAAGATCATGGACCAGCTCAACAAGGTGCTGCCGGGCGGGGGCACGCCCACTGCCCGGGCGCTCGAGCGGGCCTTCGAGTACTACACCGCGGGCGAGGGCGCGGCGCTCGGGGGCGATCGCTTCGTGCTGCTGGCCACGGACGGCGGGCCCAACTGCAACGCCGGGCTCGACTGCGAGGTGGACGCCTGCACGGTCAACCTGGACGGGCAGTGCCCGGAGGTGGTGAGCAACTGCTGTGATCCGGCCGAAGCCGGGCAGGGCGCGGAGACGGGCTGCCTGGACGAGGCCGGGGCGCTGGAGCAGATCGAGGCGCTGGCCGCGGCCGGCATCCCCACCTTTGTGATCGGTATCCCGGGAAGCGAAGACTACGCAGAATCTCTGGACCGGATGGCCGAGGCCGGCGGCGCGGCCAACCCGAACGCCCCGCCCAGCTACTTCGCGGTCGGCGCCTCCGGGGGCGTGGGCGGGCTGGCCTCGGTGCTCACCGCCATCACCACCGATCTCATTACCACCTGCCGCTTTCAGCTGCAGTCCGAGCCGCCCGATCTGCAGAAGCTAAACGTGGAAGTGGACGGAGAGACCATACCGCAGGCGGGCGAGGACGGCTGGTGGATCGACATATCCACCGACCCGCCGACCATCGAGATCAAGGGAGCGACCTGCGAGCAGATCGAAAACGAGGGAGCCGAGGCGGTGGAGATCGTCTACGGCTGCCCGACCGAGGGGATCGAGTAGCCCTCCCGGCCGCCTTCACCGTTTCCGATTCTTCCAGTCCTGGTAGACCTGGGCGTGCTTCTCCTCGTCCGGAGGCAGCTTGACCAGGATATCGGTGTAGGGGTTCTGACCGCCCTTGGCGATGTCGCTTTCGAGCTTCTTGATCGCTACCCGCTCGATCAGCTCTAGCGTCCAGAGCTTGATGCTCATCAGAACCAGGAACTGCATGTAGGCCAGGCATTTGCCGAAGCCGATCCAGAACCCTTCCCGGCCCACCTCGGTTTGGAAGTGCTCTCGTAGCGCCTGCCTGGCCATCATGGCGTGGCCGTACTCGTGGTTGCCGTATTCGTCGAGTGTGGCGGCGAAGTCGGGGTAGCGCTTGCGGACCTGGTCGGCGTACACGGCATAGGTTCCGTTGCCGACCAGCTCCACGGCGTAGAGGAGCTTGAGCTGTGCTTTTACGTTTGCCATGGCCTGCTTCCCTTGCTGAATCGCGGTTCCGCTTCCCGGGCGTCGGGAGCGTGTCCCAGGGCGGTAACACAGAAAGACGATTGGCTCAACGCCCCGTTCGGCGGTGTATTCCTTCCCTGTCACCTCGACCGCAGGGAGAGGTCTCGTTAAGGAGGCACCGCAAAATAAACGATCCGGTTGCGGCCGCGTGGGCGGGCGCACT
>CAYVFC010000154.1:0-18322 GCA_964450715.1 uncultured Sandaracinaceae bacterium
TTTCTCGTCGTCGCGCCTTGCATCCGGGGCCGTCGCGCTCCGAAATCTGATCGAGCTATTTTGTCACGGACCCTAACGGGGACCGTTCAGTTGCCGCCCTTGGATAGGCATCCCGGGATGCAACCGCCGATGGCGGCGACGGCTTCTTTCTGCATGGGGGGATTGGCGCGGCGGAAGGGCAGGGTGAGGATTCCGCTGGGGAAGGTGGCGACGTTCTCGGCCGCACCGAAGCGCACCGAGCAGCCGAAGAGCTCGTCGTAGGGCTCGACCGGGGCCAGGGCCTGGTGCTGGAAGCAGGCGCTTTCGGCTCTCAGGTTGGCGACGTCGGTTTCGCGGCGCGCGGCCAGCAGCAGCATGGAGGGTATGAACTCGACGTAGGCCGGATGGATCGGCGGGCCCGCGTTGAACGTCAGGCGCATCGCGGACTGCTCACGCCCCCTCTCCAGGGTCAGCACGGCGCCGTCGTCGAGCAGGACGAAGAAGTGGACCAGGTGGTCTATCGCCTGGCCCAGGGTGGGCGCGCTGCGCACTGCCAGCTCCAGCAGGTCGAAGTGCCCGCGCTCGACTTCCCGGGCTGCGAGCAGCCCGAGGTCGCCGCGTCCGGTGGCTTTTACCAGGTTATCGATCAGCTTGCCGGCGGTGCAGTAGGGGATGCGCACGTCCGGATCGCGCAGCTGCCCCTCGTTCAACCCGACGCGATCGAGCTCTACCAGCAGATCGCCGTCGCAGTGCTGGAATGCCACCACGAAAGGCCAGAGTACCCGGCTGTTGACCGTCGCTGTCTGCATCTCCTGTCGGACCGTCACTAGGCGCTTTCGCCTAGGCGCGGTCCCTCCTGCGCGAACCCTCCGCTCGATCTATCTCTATAGTCGACGCGGGACGGAAAGCAAGCTTGGAATCCGGCTCGTGGCTTTCCTCGGGCGATCCGCTTTCGGGACTGCGGCCATGAGCGCTGGCGGGGACTGGTTACCAGGGATCTACATACCTCGCGCCGTGCGCTCGCCGGCGCTCGGGCGGCACCGAGGCCAGCCCGCGCAGGATCCATTTCCGGGTATCGGCCGGATCGATCACCGAGTCGATCTCACAAAACGAGGCCATGTTGATAGCTGTGCCGCGTTTGTACAGCATGTCGACCAGATCGTCGAACAGGGCTTGGCGCTTTTCCGGGTCCTCCACCGCTTCCAGCTCCTTCTTGAAGCCGGCTTTAACCGCGCCTTCCAGGCCCATGCCGCCGAACTCCCCGGTGGGCCAGGAGGCGGTGAAGAACGACTCGTGGAAGCCGCCCCGGGCCATGGCCATGGCGCCGAGACCATAACCCCGGCGCAGGACCACGGTAAAGAAGGGCACGCTGGTGTGTGCGCCCACCACGAACATGCGGCAGACATGGCGCACCTGCGCCCGCTTCTCGATCTCGGGGCCGACCATGAAGCCGGGCGTGTCGACCAGCGAGAGGATGGGCAGACCGTGCGCGTCGCACAGCTGCATCAGTCGCGCCGCCTTGTCCGCGCCCTCGGCCTCGATGGCGCCGGCCATGTACATGGTATTGTTGGCGATCAAGCCGAAGGGCTTGCCCTCGATACGCAAAAATCCCGTCACCATGCCGGGGCAGAACTTGGGCCGCAGCTCCAGGAAGGAATCGGTGTCGGCCAGCACCCGGATGAGCTTGCGCACGTCGTAGGCCAGCTTCCGGCTCTCCGGAACCGCGTCGCGCAATCGGACCGGGTCTTCGGCCTGCCAAGATGAGGTGGCCCCCTGGAAATAGCAGAGATACTTCTTGGCCACGGCGATGGCTTCCTCGTCGTCTTTCACCAATATATCCACCACGCCGTTCTTGGCCTGCACGTCCATGGGGCCGACCTCTTCGGGCGCGAACACTCCCAGCCCGCCGCCCTCGATCATTACCGGGCCGCCCATGCCGATATTGGAGCTCTTGGTAGCGATGATGGTGTCGCAGCAGCCCAAGAGCGCCGCGTTACCCGCGAAGCAGAAACCGGAGACGATCCCCAGCACCGGCACCCGGCCGCTGAGCCGGGCAAAGGAGCCAAAGGTGGGCAGATCCAGCCCGGCCACCACCACGCCTGCCTGGGCATCGACGTCTCCGGGCCTTCCGCCCCCGCCTTCCGCGAACAGGACCACGGGCAGGCGCCGCTCGTGGGCCAGCACCAGCATGCGATCCATCTTCTTGTGGTTGAAGTGGCCCTGGGTGCCGGCCAGAACCGTGTAGTCGTAGGCCAGGATCATGCAGCGCGCCCTGTCCTCGGAGAACAGATCGCCGTTGACCGCGCCGACGCCGGTAATCAGCCCGTCCGCCGGGGTCCGCTTGATCAGGTCATCCTCGGATCGCCTGGCGCGCTGCGCGGCCACGGCGAGCGCCCCGTACTCGATGAAGCTGTCCGGATCGCAGAGGTCCTCCAGGTTGGCGCGGGCCGTGCGCCGGCCCTTTTCGGCTCTCTTGGCCACCGCTTCCGGGCGATTGGCGTCCAGGCCAAAGCAGTGCCGGCGGATGACCTCGAGCAACTCCGTGCGCAGCGCCTGTTCCGCTCCCGGTTCCGCAGCGCCTCTTTCGTTTTTAGCTTTTGGCATGCTAATCTTACTACCCTTCCGATACTTGCATCTCACGGGCATGGTAATCGAGTGTCTACCGATCGACAAACTCGGGCCTGCTCCGTCGCCGGCCCGGGGCCGGGCGCAGGCCGAGCGCAGTTCCCGGTGGGATCGACGGCCAACGCGGGCGAAGCGACGATCGGTACCGTTCGCCGGTCGCGTAGTGGCGCCGGACGCCGACAGTAGCGCACCTTTGGGGGCTGGCGAGCGCCGGGTCGCCGTAGTATGCTTCGACCTTTGCCGTTCGGATCGGTGAGGTTTTCCGCGGTTTCGTTTTCCAGTGTTCCGAGTCGTTGCTTTTGAGAAGTGGTCGTGAACCCGGCGAGGTAGGCCGAAGAACCGAAAGCGCGAAAATCGATTGGCAATCGGGAGGACAGGGGCGCCCCCATGGGTCATGGGGTCCCGGCTTTCGCGACTGCGGGACGGGTCGACATGAAGAAGAGCGCAGCAGATCTTCGCGGGATGAAGGGCAAGGAACCGATCAGCGTGCTGACGGCCTACACCTGTCCCATCGCTCGCTGCCTGGAGAGGGCGGGGATCGACGTGATCCTGGTGGGCGACACCTGGGGCATGGTCGAGATGGGCTTCGAGAGCACGCGGCAGGTGACCATGGAGCACATGTGCGACAACATCGCCGCCGTGCGCCGCGGCGCACCCGATACGCACGTCATCGGGGACATGCCCTACCAGAGCGACACCGATCCGGAGGTGGCTCTGCGCAACGCCAGGCGTTTCATCGAGGCCGGGGCCGACAGCGTCAAGCTGGAGGGGCCCAAGTACGACATCATCGACCGGCTGGTCGCCGAGGGGATCGACGTGTGCGGTCACACGGGCCTTACCCCGCAGACGGTCACCAGCTTCAAGCAGGTGGGGCGCGACGAGCGGGAAGCGAACCGGGTGCTCGAGCACGCCGCCGGTCTGGCCCGGGCGGGTTGTTACCTGCTGGTGCTGGAGCACATCCCGGACGATCTCGGGGCGGAGATCACCCGCCGCATCGAAATTCCCACCATCGGCATCGGCGCCGGATCGGGTTGTGACGGTCAGGTGCTGGTGATCAACGACTTGATGGGGCTGGGCGACAGGTGGCCGCCTTTTTCCAAGCAATACCTGCACCTCGCCGAGCTGTTGCAGGAAGCGGCGGCGCGTTACGCGCGAGAGGTCAAGAGCCGTGTCTTTCCCTGATCCCCGGCTGAGCTCGCGCTCGGAAGCGTGAAGAGGCAGATAGTGAACCAGAAATCATCCAACAGCACCGACGAGTTCACGCGTCCGGGGCCCATGGCCATTGCGGCGGTTCTGCTCTTCTCGGACGAGCCCGAGGCCCTGGCGGAGTTCTACCGCGACGTGCTGGGCGTACAGCTGCGCCGCATCCGCGTGCCCGACGCCGATACCCACTGGGCAGCCGAGCTGCGCGGGGTCTACTTCTCCATCTGGCCGGAGGCCGAGGTGGCCACCAGTCGCAGCGAGTCGCATCGCGGTGGGGTGGCTTTTTACGTCAAGAACGTGGAGAAGGAGTTCGAACGCCTCAAGGCCCTGGGCATCAAGGTAGAGTTTCCTCCGCGTCGCACCGCGCTGGGGCAGATCGCCAGACTGCGCGATCCCGACGGCAATCCCTTCGAGATCTACCAGCCCGTGCCCAAACCCGAGAGCGAGCCGCAGAAGAACGGCGTGAAGTAGCTCTCGCTCTTGTTTTCGATTCGAGCTCAAGGAGCCCGCGATGAATCAGCACGAGCTTTCCAAAGAGCTGCCGGCCCTCTGCCCGCTCTTCGCCGACTTTCCGCCCGATCGCCTTCTCGAGATCTTGCAGGGGTCCAGGGTGCTCTCCTTCGAGCCGGACGAGGCGATCATCGAGTTCGGCGAGCAGGGTCACTTCCTCGGGGTGCTGTTGCACGGCCACGCCGAGGTCTCCGTGGCCGACGACAGCGGGGCCCGGCATCGGCTGCAGCTGCTGCAGCCGGGGGCGCTTTTCGGGGAGATGGCGATGATGACGGGCGAGCCGACCAACGCCGACGTGATCGCGGTCGGTCGCTGTCGGGTGCTGTTGATACCGCAGGCGCTCTTCTCCACGGTGCTGGCCACCCACCCATCCGCCATCCGCCACCTTTCGAAGATGATCCAACAGCGGTCGATCGAGGCCGGCTACCGGGAAAAGGACCGGGAGGGCGCCGCCGCCGCGCGGCGCGCCGGGAGCGACCCGTACGGTCTCTCGCTCGAGGCCGAGCAGCCCATGAAGGTGCTGGTCATCAACACGGGCTCCTCCTCGCTCAAGTACAACCTGTTCGATACGGCAGACCGGAGCCGCGACGCGCGCGGCAGCGTGGAGAGCATCGGCGAACAGCGCCCCATGCGGCACAGCTACACCTCGGCCAAGGGCAAGCTGCAGCAGCAGCTCGCCCCGGGCACCCACCGAGAAGCCTTTTCGGCCATGGAAAAGGCGCTGACCGATGCGGAGCAGGGCGTGCTGGGCTCTTGGGGCGAGATCAGCGCGATAGGGCACCGGGTGGTGCACGGCGGGGAGCGCTTCCAGAGCGCGGTGCTGATCGACGGCGCGGTGGTGGCCGAGATCGAACGGCTCTCGGGGCTGGCGCCGCTGCACAACCCCGTCAACCTGATCGGGATAACCGAGGCCCGCACGCGCTTTCCCCATCTGCCCCAGGTGGCCGTCTTCGACACCGCCTTTCACCATACGCTGCCCCCCTACGCGTATCTCTACGCGCTTCCGTACGAGTACTACGAGCGCGACCGGGTGCGGCGCTACGGTTTCCACGGCACCAGCCACCTGTACGTATCGCTGCGCGCGGCGCAGCTGTTGGGCCGCTCTTTCAACGAGCTGGAAATCGTCAGCTGCCACCTGGGAAACGGGGCGTCGGTCTGCGCGGTGGACCACGGTCGTTCGGTGGACACCTCCATGGGGCTTACCCCTGCCGAGGGCCTGGTCATGGGTACTCGCTGCGGCGACGTCGATCCGGGAGCGCTGGCCCATGTTATGCGCCTCGGGAACCTGGACGCGGAGGCGGTGAGCGATCTCATCAACCGCAAGAGCGGATTGAGAGGGATCAGCGGATTTTCCAACGACATGCGGGAGATCGAGAGCCGGGCCGACGAGGGCGACCACCGCGCGCTGCTGGCGCTCAAGAGCTTCTGCTACCGCGTCCGCAAGTACATCGGTGCTTATGGCGCGGCCATGGGCGGGCTTGACGCCATCGTATTTACCGGCGGCATCGGGCAGAACAGCGCCGGGGTGCGCGCGCTGGCCTGCCAGGGGTTGGGGTACATGGGGGTGCAGATCGACGAGGCCAAGAACCAGGCGGCCCGCGGTCTGGATGAGCCCCGGGACGTCTCGGCCGAGGGCTCGCGCATCCGGGTACTGGTGGTGCCCACGGACGAGGAGCTGATGATCGCGCGGGAAACCGTGCGAGCGATGGGCAGGCAGTACATCTCGAAGATCATCGCCAACCAGCGCGAGATCCCGGTGCCTATCGAGGTCTCCGCCCATCATGTGCACCTGAGCCAGGCCCACGTGGAGGCGTTGTTCGGCGAGGGGCACCAGCTCACGCCGCAGAACGATTTATCGCAGCCCGGGCAGTTCACCTGCCAGGAGAAGGTGACCCTGGTCGGGCCCAAGGGGCGGGTCGAACGGGTGCGCGTGCTGGGACCCGTCCGAAAACAGACGCAGGTGGAAATCGCCATGACCGAGCAGTTCAAGCTCGGCATTCATCCCCCGGTCCGTGAATCGGGCGACCTGGCAAACACGCCGGGCCTCAAGCTGGAGGGAACGGCCGGCTCGGTGCAGATCGACGAGGGCGTAATCTGTGCCATGCGCCACATCCACATGTCGCCCGAGGACGCACTGAGCTTCGGCCTGCGCGACCGCAACGTGGTCCGGGTGCGCATCGAGGGCGACCGGGAGCTGGTCTTCGGGGACGTGCTGGTCCGGGTGCACCCCTGCTACCGGCTGGCCATGCACGTGGATACGGACGAGGGAAACGCTGCCGACATCACCAGCAGCTCCATCGGCCACATCGACGCGATACAGAGCCAGGGGTGACAAAGGGGGCGTTAGATCCCCGCGATCAGCTTGTCGTAGAAATCCACGTAGTTGTCCGGGTCGTCGCCGGAGCGCTGCGCTATGGCCGAACGCGGGTGCTGGTTGAGCTGCCCGGTCAGGACGTAGGGGACCAGCGGCCCCCACTCGATCTCTTTACGGAGCTGGAGGAAGTGGTCCTGCAGTAGCTTGAGATAGGGCCTGAGCTGGTAATTGGGGTTGCGCAGGAAGCCTATCAACAGCTCCATGCCACAGTTGCCCGCTCCACGGCCTATGCCCGCCGCGCTGGCGTCCACCCGGTTGGCCCCGTGGATGATGGCCTCGATGGTGTTGGAGAAGGCCAGCTGCTGGTTGTTGTGCATGTGCGCGCCTACCTCGATGCCCGTGCCCTCCATGGCCTTGCGGTACTTGAGCGTCAGGATCTCCACCTGCTCCTGGTAGAGCGAGCCGAAGCTGTCCACCACCACCACGGTGCTGATGGGCGTCTTGGCCAGCACTTCCAGCGCCTGCTGGATCTCCTCTTCCTGGGCGGTGGAGACGGCCATGATGTTGCACCACACCTCGTAGCCCTTATCTGCCGCGTCCTTGATCATGTCCACCGCGGCCGGGATCTGGTGGATGTAGGTGGCCACCCGTATCGCGTCCAGCACGCTCTGCTCCTTGGGCAGCACGTCTTCCCTGTAGTCGCTCTTGCCGGCGTCGCACATGGCGGTCAGCTTGAGGTTGGTGTCGTTGTCGCCGACGATGCGCCGCATGTCGTCTTCGTCACAGTGCTTCCAGGCGCCGAACTTGTCCTTGGCAAAGAGCTTCTTGCTGTTCTTGTAGCCCAGCTCCATGTAGTCGATGCCCGAGTCGACGCAGGCCTGGTAGACGGCCTTGACCAGCTCGTCATCGAAATGGTGGTCGTTGACCAGGCCGCCGTCGCGAATCGTGCAGTCCAGGATTTTGAGCTCGGGGCGATAGGTTATCCAGGGTGCTACCATCTCCGCTTTCCTCCTCTGAATATCGGTCTGGCCTCGTCGTCACCGGCCTTGAATGACCGAACGACAGGTAGAACTTTTCCGTTCCCGGTCAAGCAGAATCGGTTTCTGTTCCCGAGACAACCTCTATCGCGTCGCCGATACCGAGGCCGAACCGTTCGGCGGCGCTTCCGCGGTTGACGGCTATCTCCATGAAGCCGGAAGAGCCGATCAGGGCCAGCGGTTCGCCCTCGGCCACCTGTTCGTAGTACGACCGCAGCGGTACCGAGTCGCACCCCCGGCAGCTCGCCCTGCCCTGCAGAAGCTTGGCCCCGGCCAGCAGGGAGGCCTCCAGGTTGGTGATGGCGTTGCCGAAGCGGTCGATATAGATGACCAGGCCGCGAGCCCGTCCCGGCGCGAGCTCGGGCTCGAACCAGGGCAGGCGCTGGAAATCGTCGATCTGCGGGCCGAAGGGGTCGATGGGCCGCTGCTTGGCCAGATAGGTGGCCAGATGGGCGCCAGCCGGGGCGAAAACGTCCCGGCCGTGGAAGGTGGCCGAGATCTGGCGCCGCACGAACAACGGGTTGTCAAGCACCCGCACCTCGGGATTCCTCACCCGCCCGAGCGCCAGCGAGAGCAGGCCGTTGTCCGGCCCGACAAAGCCGTAGCCGCCGCCCGTGGCTACCAGCGCCCGCCTCTGGCTTCCCACTCCGGGGTCGACCACCGCCACGAACACGGTGCCGGGCGGAAAGACGGAGAAGCTCGAAAGCAGCACGAACGCTCCCGCCTCCACGTCGCCGGCCGGAACCTCGTGGGTGATGTCCACGAACTGGAACCCCCGGTCGATGCCGAGCACCACCGCCTTCATGCTGCCGACGAACCAGTCGATCGTTCCGAAATCGGTGATGAAGGCGACGACGCTCAATTAGATTCTCCGAATGGTGACAGACATGTCATTTCGAGCGAAGCGAGAAATCTCCGGACGGAGATTTCTCGTCGCCTTCGGCTCCTCGAAATGACAGTGTGCTCGGCTCCTCGAGATGACAGCGCATAGCGCGCCGCCGCCGCTAGCTCGCCGCGGCCAGGGCCATGGCCAGGTAGCCGCCCGGCTGGATGCCCATCATGACCACGAAGAAGGCCGACGCGATCAGGGCGGCCACCACGTATCCCGAGCGCATGGGCACGGCCAGCGGGGCCTCGGGCTCGGGCTGCTTCATGAACAAATAGACGACTACCCGCAGGTAGTAGTAAGCGGCGACGGCGCTGGTGAGCACGCCGATGATGACCAGCCAGATCATGCCGCCGCCCGCCTGCAGCGCGGCGTTGAAGATGTAGTACTTGCCGAAGAAGCCGGCCGTGGGCGGAAAGCCCATCAGGGAGAGCACGCCCACTACAAAGGGCAACGCGGCCAGCGGATGGCGTCGACCGGCGCCGGCCAGGTCATCGAAGCTTACCACTTCCTTGCCCCGGGTCCCCATAACGATGAGGGAGCCGAAGGCCAGCACGTTGCTGACCGTATAGGCCATCAGGTAGAAGAGCACGGCCGATACGGCCGCGTCGCTCGCGCGAAAGATGGCGACCACGCCGATCAGGATGTAGCCGGCGTGCGCGATGGACGAATAAGCCAGCATGCGCTTGACGCTGGACTGATAGACCGCGGCGATGTTGCCGTAGACCATGGTGACGACGGCCAGCACGGCCAGCGCCGGCGGCCAGCCCGAGGCAGCGCCCGCGGAGATGGGGTCGCCGAAGCAGACTATCAGCACGCGCAGCATGACCGCGAAGGCGGCCGCCTTGACCACCACCGACATGAATGCGGTGGCCGGGGTCACCGCGCCCTCGTAGGCGTCCGGGGTCCACATGTGGAAGGGCACGGCGCTTACCTTGAAGGCCAGGCCGGCCACCAGCATGAACATGGCCAGCATGACCAGGCCCGGGTTGGCCTTGCCCGCCGCGATGGCCGCCCCGATGCCGCCGAGGTCGGTGTGCCCGGTGGCGCCATAGAGCAGCGCCGAGCCGAAGAGCAGGATGGCCGCGGCAAAGGAGCCGAGCAGGAAGTACTTGATGGCTCCCTCGGTTGCGCGGCGGTTTCCCCGGCGATAGGCCACCAGGGCATAAACCCCGAGGGACATGGTCTCCAGGCCCAGGAAGATGCTCACCAGGTCGGTGGCGGCCGAAAGCACCATGGCGCCGAAGGCGCAGAAGATCAGCACCACGTAGAAGTCGTAACGCTCCAGGCCGTGCTCGCCGAGATAGCCGCCGGCCAGTAACGCGCACAGCGCCGAGCCTACGCAGATGGTGAGGTTGAGCAGCTGCGACATGGCGTCGATGGTCAGGTAGGGGGTCAGCAGCTCGGGCGTTTCCGCCGGAGCGCCGCCCAGCAGCATGGCCGCGGACAGGGCTCCGCCGCAGAGCAGGACCACCGCGGGCAGTATGGCGAACTCGGTTCTACGCTCGGTAAAGGCGTCCACCATCATGACGGCCAGGCCGCCGACGGCCACGGCGAGAAGGGGGGAGATGGCAAGCCAGGTGCTCATCGTGAACCTCCTGCGGCTCGCGCCGGTCTTCCGGGTTTCAGATTTAGCACTCTTCTGGCTTGCGCCTGTGCGACGGGCTGCTGCGAATCGGCTTCGGCTTCGGCTTCGGCTTCGGCTTCGGCCTTCCCCTCTTCTTCCGCGGTCGGTTTCGGCATCATGTCGAACCTGTTCTTCTCCGAGAAGATGGCGCGCGCGCTGGGCTGCTTGTCGCCCTGTTTCAGCTTGGCGGCGTAGTGGGCGGCGAAGTTCTTGACCGAGGCTTCCATGGGCCCGAGGAAGGTGGCGGGATAGAGGCCGATCCAGAAGACCATCACCACCAGCGGAGCCAGGGCCGTGGCCTCGCGCCAGGACAGGTCGGCCAGGTGCCGGTTCTCCTCGCGGGTGACCGGCCCGAAGAAGACCTTGAGCACGGCGTGCAGCATGTAGACGGCCGCCAGGATGACACCGGTGGCCGCGAACAGGGCCAGCAGCACGGCGCTCGGGCCGAAGAAGTCCGAGAGAAAGGTGCCCGACAGGATCATGAACTCGCCCACGAACCCGTTGGTACCGGGCAGCCCCACCGAGCTGAGCGCGATGATCACGAACACCGTGGTGTAGGCGGGCATGACCGCTGCCAGACCTCCGAACTGGTCCAGCTGCCGGGTGTGCCGCCGCTCGTAGACCACGCCTACCAGCAAGAACAGCGCGCCGGTGGAGATGCCGTGGTTGACCATTTGCAGGATCGAGCCGCTCAGCCCCTGGGTGGTCAGGCTGAACATGCCCAGCATGACGAAGCCCAGGTGGCTCACGGAGCTATAGGCCACCAGCTTCTTGACGTCCTTCTGCACCCAGGCGCAGTAGGCGCCGTAGATGATGCCGATCACGGCGATGACGGCCAGGGTGGGCATCAGGCGATGACTGGCCGAGGGAAACAGCGGCATGGCGAAGCGCAAGAAGCCGTAGCAGCCCAACTTGAGCAGCACCGCGGCCAGGATCACCGAGCCGGCGGTGGGCGCTTCCACGTGTGCGTCCGGAAGCCAGGTGTGCAGCGGGAACATGGGCACCTTGACCGCGAAGGCCAGGGCAAAGGCCCCGAAAGCCCACATCTGGACCTGGACCGGCAGTATCAGCTCGTTTAGCCGAACCAGCTCGAAGGTGTAGACCCCGGTTTGCGCCTGGTACTGGACCACCAGGTAGATGATGGCCACCAGCATGAGCAGGCTGCCCACCATGGTGTAGAGGAAGAACTTGATGGCCGCGTAGACCCGGCGGGGGCCTCCCCAGACGCCGATAATCAGCGCCATGGGGATGAGCATCAGCTCCCAGAAGACGTAGAACAGGACCAGATCCAGGGCCACGAAGGCGCCCAGCATTCCCGTCTCCAGCAGCAGGAAGGAGAAGGCGTACTCCTTGATCTTGGTGTTGATGGAGGTCCAGGAGGCAAAGGTGGCGATGGGCGACAGCAGCGTGGTCAAAAGCACCAGCCAGAGCGAGATGCCGTCCACGCCCATCGTATAGGTAATGCCCACCTGCTCGACCAGCACCACGCGCTCCACGAATTGGTAGTGGGCCGTGGTGTATTCGCCCTGCAGCAACAGCAAGGAGAAACCGAGCTCCAGCAGCATGGCCAGCACGGTGAAGCCCCGGATGAAGCGCACCGACTGCCGCGGTGCGAACAGCACCACCAGCGCGGCGAAGAAGGGGAACCAGACCAGAAGGGATAGGAGATGCTCGGTTATCATCGCTCACCTCCCAGCTTGCCGGCGTGGTTGCCCGCGGCAGCGACGGCGGCCGAGCCATCCTTTCGCGCCGCGCGCAGCTGAGCGCCCGGCTGCAGCCCGAGATCGAGAGAGACCTCGCGCTGCAGTCCGATGCCGTTGCGCACCATCAGCGTGGCTCGCGCCCTGCCGGCCACGACGAGCTGGGCGCTACCGATCTGCACCTGCTCGCCCAGGCCTACCCGCAGCTCCTGGTCGGGCTTCGCCAACAGCCCGCCCGTGCGCACCAGCGCCCCGTTGGGCCGCACCACCACTGCCCGCTCGTCGGCTACCACGTGAGCGGCCACGCCGACCAGGTCCGGATGCTCGGCTTCGAAATCGCCCAGCCGCTGCCAGGTTCCCAGCATCTCCGGGCTCAGATGCAGCGGCTCGCCCGGGTCGAGCCGGACCGTATGGACCGAGAAGCCGTAGCTTCCGGGCTTGACCAGCACCACCGCTCCGCCGGCCAGCTCGTCGCTGGCGTAGTTGTGGGTTCCGGTGTGGTCGCTTTGCCATTCCGTATCGTACTGCCCGTCCGAATCGAAGTCCCAGCGGTACTGGTAGCCGAGCCCCTGTCCGGCCTCGAAACGTACCGGGTTGCTGGCAAGCTCGCTCTGGTCCAGGTGCACTCCGATGTACGGGTGGGGCGCCAGGAACCACCAGCCGAGCGCCAGGATACCCGCCATCATGAACGCGCCGTAGGAGTGGACCACGCCGTTCTGGATGCGGGTGAACAGGAAGCTCGCGAAGCGAACCGCCGTGGCGCTCACCCAGGCCAACATGCCGTCGATGAAGTTCTTGTCGATCTGGGCCGAGACCATGCCCAGCCCGCGCGAGCCGCCGAGCACGGTGGCGTCGTACAGCTCGTCCACCCGCCATTTGTCGAGCAGGAAGCGATAGAGGCCCGGGTACTGCTCGGCCAGCTGCTTCGGCGTCTCTACTCCCGGCTTGGCGTACCAGAGCCAGGCCAGGCCGATTCCGACCACCGCGGCAGCGGTCCCGCACGCCAGGGCCGTCAGGATGTGCGAGGTGTGGTGCGCCACGTCGATGCTTCCCAGCGAGGGCTTCAGCCAATCCATCCAGGGGGAGAAGTGCAATAGCCCGACCCAGACGTAGCCCGCCACCAGCGCACCGACCGCCAGCGCCACCAGCACCAGCGTCATGGAGTCGGGCGACTCGTGCGGATCGTGGTGGACGTGAGCGTCGTGCGCGTCGCGCTCCTCGCTGTCGCCATGGGCTTCTTTCTCGCCCTGGGACTCTTCATCGTGTCCTTGGCCGCCGTGCCTGTGCTCCTCGCCGTGTTTGTGCGCCGCCGGTCCGCCCCGGTACTCGCCGTTCTCGAAGGTGAGGAAGTAGAGGCGGAACATGTAGAAGGCGGTCATGGTGGCCGCGACCACCAGCGCGCCGAACACGGCCCACCCCAGCCCGGGGGCGAAGTCGAAGTATTCGGTCGAGCTGAGCGCGCCCACCAGGATCTCGTCCTTGGAGAAAAAGCCGCTGAACAGGGGCACGCCGGCGATGGCCGCGCAGCTGACCAGGAAGGTCCACCGAGTACGCGGCTGGTACTTCTTGAGCCCTCCCAGCTGCCTGACATCGGCATCTCCGTGCGCGCCCACCGCGTGCATGACCGAGCCCGCGCCCAGGAACAGGCAGGCCTTGAAAAAGGCGTGGGTGTAGACGTGGAAGATGCCCGCGCCAAAGGCGCCGCAGCCCACCGCCGCGAACATGAACCCGAGCTGGCTTACCGTGGAATATGCCAGCACCCGCTTCATGTTGTACTGCACCAGCGCGATGGTGGCGGCCAAGAGCGCCGTGGCCGCCCCGATCACGGCTACCGTGGCCATGGCCAGCGGCGCCTGGGCGTAGACCGGCGACAGGCGGCAGATCAGGTACACGCCCGAGGTCACCATGGTGGCGGCGTGGATCAGGGCCGAGACCGGGGTGGGGCCGGCCATGGCGTCGGGAAGCCAGACGAAGAGCGGTATCTGCGCGCTCTTGCCCGTGCAGCCCAGGAAGAGGAATAGGGCGGCCACCGCGGCCACCGAGAAGCCCAGCGCCCCGGCCGCTTCAGAACCGAAGGCGGGCGTCACGCCCAGCTCGAGGGCCTTGGCGTTGATCTCGCTGAACTCGAAGGAGCCGGTAGCTTGTACCAACAGGAACATGCCGATCAGCACCCCGAAGTCGCCGATGCGGTTGGTGACAAAGGCCTTGCGCCCGGCCGCGGCATAGTCACGGTTCTCGAACCAGAAGCCGATCAGCAGGTAGCTGCAAAGCCCCACGCCCTCCCAGCCGATGAACATCACCGGGAGGCTGCTGCCCAGCACCAGGATCAGCATCGACCCCATGAAGAGGTTCAGGTAGCAGAAGAAGCGGGGGTAATCCGGATCCTCGCTCATGTATCCGGTGGCGTAGATGTGGATGAGCAGCCCCACGCCGGTCACCACCAGCGTCATGACCGCGCTCAGCGGATCCATCACGAAGCGGACGAAGATCGGCACCTCGGTGCTGCCCGCGGTGATGGAGAACCACTGGTAGACCGTAAAGACGACGCTGGGGTCGTCCACGCCCGAGAGACGGTCCTTCAAAAGGTCGATGAATCCCAGCAGGCCTAGCACGAAGGAGAAGGCGACCGTTCCCACCGCCACCGTGTGCACGGCAGCGCGCGAGGCCCGACGCCCCAGCACCCCGTTGATTAAAGCGCCGGCCAGCGGCAGTAAAACGATCCACAGCAGCGCTCGCTCTAGATTGATTTCCATGCGCGATGCCCTAGTGCTTCAGGTTGGTTGCGTCGTCCGCGTGCACGGACTTGTACATCCGAAAAAAGCTCACCACGATCGCCAGCCCCACGGCCGCCTCGGCCGCCGCCACCGCGATCACGAAGAAGGCGAACATCTGCCCGGCGTGGCTCTGGGGCATGAAGCGATTGAAGGCGATCAGCATCAGGTTGACCGAGTTGAGCATCAGCTCGATCGACATGAGCTGGATGAGAACGTTGCGGCGTACCAGGAACCCGATCGCACCGATACCGAATACGATCGTGGCCAGCGCCAGGTAGTGACCGAGCTGAGCCTCCACGGGTCCTCCTCGTTATTGCTCGCCGATGCCGGTCGAGCCGGTCAGCGCTTGGTCGGTTTCGTTTTCGGCCCTGCCGGCGGACTTGCCCGGGTTGCGCGCCACCATGATGGCTCCCACCACCGCCACCGTGAGCAGCACGCCCACCAGCTCGAAGGGAACCACCGCCTCGCGGAACAGCGAGCGCGACAGGGCCTGTACGCCCCCGAACTGCCCGCACTCGGCCTCGCCCGGCTCGCAGACGGCGATGCCTACCCAGTCCGGGCTCAGCCGCGCCACTACCATGGCGGTCACGGCCGTCAACAGCAGCACCGACGCGATGGAGAAGACCCGGGACGGTGTGACCAGGGGTTCCTGCTTCGATTCGGGCACCGTGCCGATGTACATGATCACGAAGACGAACAGCACCACCACCGCGCCCGCGTAGACGATCAGCTGCACGAAGGCCAGCATGTGCGCGTGCAGCGTCAAAAAGAGCCCGGCCAGGGCCGCGATGTGCGCCAGAAGCGACAGGGCCGCCCGGATGGGGCTGCTCACGGTTACCGTGACGAACGCGGAGACGAGCGCCACGATGCCGCACAGTAGATAGACGACGTTGCCCGCAAAGCTCACGTCACGCTCCCTTTCAACTCAACCGGTTTGTTGTCCGAGCACCAGCTCCCGGGCCGATTCGCCCAGCGGCGAGCCCGGTACCCCGTTCTTGGCAGCCTCCAGGAACTCGGTGTGGAACTTGCATAGGATGCCGAGGATGGGCATGCACATGCCCTCGCCAAAGGCGCAGACCGTGTTGCCCATGATGTTGTTGAGGATATCTACCAGCAGGGCGACGTCTTGCTCGCGGCCCTTGCCGTGCGCCAGGTCGTTCAGGATGCGGAGCATCCAGCCGGAGCCCTCCCGGCAGGGGGTGCACTGGCCGCACGACTCGTGCGCGTAGAAGTGCATCAGATTGCGCGCCACCTCGACCATGTTGACCGAGCTGTCCATGACGATGGCGCAGGTGGTTCCCAGCATGGTGCCCAGCGCGCGGAAAGTGTCGCAGGCCATGGGCACGTCCAGGTGGCTCTTGCCGTGGTACGGATGCAGCGGGCTGTTCTCGTCCGGGGCGTCCACCAGGTCGTCGGGTCGCAGCACCGGGGTGGACGAGCCGCCCGGGGTGATGGCCTTTAAGGGCCTGTCCTCGTGCAGCATGCCGCCGCCCAGCTCGAAGATGAGCTCGCGTAGGGTCAATCCCACCGGTCCCTCGTACACGCCGGGCCTCTTGACGTGTCCGCTCAGGCCGTACAGCCGCACGCCGCCGTCGCCTGGCACGCGGCTGAGGTCGGCCCAGGCCTTGCCGCCCATGCGGATGATGTCGGGCACCGAGGAGATGGTCTCCACGTTGTTGACGATGGTAGGAGCGCCGAAGGCGCCCACCTGGGCCGGGAAGGGGGGCCGCAGGCGGGTCTCGCCGCGCTTGCCCTCCAGCGAGTTGAGCAGCGCCGACTCCTCGCCGCAGATGTAAGCGCCCGCTCCGGGGTGGACGTAGATGTTGATCTCGTAGTCCACGCCAAAAGGCATCTTGCCTATGTAACCGCGCTGGCGTGCCTCCTCGATGGCGTCCTCCAAACGCCGGATGGCCTTGACCAGCTCGCACCGCACGTAGATGTAGGCGGTGTGCGCGCGGATGCCGTACAGGGTGATGATACAGCCCTCCACCAGCCGGTGCGGATCGCGCTCCATGATGGTGCGGTCCTTGATCGTGCCCGGCTCTCCCTCGTCCGCGTTCACCGCGAGGTAGTAGGGCTTGTCCGTGTCCTTGGGCAGAAAGCCCCACTTGACCCCGGCCGGGAAGCCAGCGCCGCCGCGGCCGCGGATACAGGCGGCCTTGACCTCGCCCTGGATGGCGTCCGGCTTCATGGTGGTCAGCGCCTTGCGCGCGGTGGAATAAGCGCCGGCCTTTTCGGCGGCGGCCAGGGTCCAGCTCTCGGGGATGTCGTACCGGCTCGTCAGTAGCTTGGGTAGATCGGCCATGTCCTAGCCCTTGTCGTTTCAGCCAGCGTTCTCAACAGGGGCGGCCACCTTGGTCTTGGCCGCCACCTCGTCGATGATCTTGTCCAGTCTCTCGATGGTAAGGTTCTCGTAGTAGCGGTCGTTGAGCTGGATCATGGGAGCATTGCCGCAGGCGGCCAGGCACTCCGCCCCCAAGAGGGTGAACTTGCCGTCCTTGCTCGTGCCTCCCAGCTTGCAGCCCAGCCGCTTCTCCAAGTGTTTCTGGACGAAACGCGCCCCGCGCAGCTCGCAGGAGAGCGTGCGGCAGACCCAGATGACGTTGGGAGCCACGGGCTGGGTGTGGAACATGGTGTAAAAGGTCACCACGCCCTTCACCTGGCTGGTGGTCATGTCTAGCCTCTGCGCCACGAACTCGATCGCCTCGGGGCTGATCCATCCCAGCTGCCGCTGGCATAGGTGCAGCAGCGGAATGCAGGCCGCCCGCTTGGTCGGGTAGCGGGTTAGCAGATCTTCGACGAATTTTTCGGACTCGGGTGGAAGCGTGAAAGCCATGCCGATTGCCTGAAAAAAAGGGGTCCGGAGCGTCACGCGCGGGCCGCGGGAGCTCATGCGGAATACGGTTGCACCGCTGCGTTGCGTCAGCAGGCGCAAGCTAGGCGGCGTGGACGGTTATGTCAAGTTGTACCTATATTAAGGGGCCGCGCGTCTCGGACGGGTCTCGGCCGCCTTTTTCGCGCGGTTTGCGGAGCACGCCCACGGCGGAATTTTGCGCCCTCCAGGCCTTGGCCGCGGATGTTTCGGACATCGATTACGTTCCGGAAAGGTCATGGAATTCCCGCGTTTTGCCGGATCGTATCCGTGGAACGAACCAGGCTCTTTATCGCGGGCCGCCGAACGGGTACGCTGAGCGATACCGGGAAGACGGACGCGACGCTCCTGACGCGGTTCCGGTCGGCGAAATGCTCGCGGCGCTTCGCGATAAAACCACCGACGAAAGCGGAGAGTATTGGCGATGGCCTTTTGTCCCAATTGCGGAAAACAGCTCGAAGACGGCGCAGCGATGTGTGCCTCTTGCGGCAACGAGGTCGCCCCTGCCGGCAAGGCTGCTCCGGCCGCTGGCGGAGCGAAGTTCAAAGGAACCATGATGATGCCGGGAGCCGCTTCCGCGGATATCCAGGCGAAGATCGCCGAGGCCAAGGCCAAGGCGGCCGCGGCCGAGAAGAAAGCGCCGGCCGGGGCCGAGCAACCCCCGGCCGCGCCGGCGGCCGCCGGCGAATCGGACCTGGGCCTTCAAGCGACCATGGTGGGCGCCTCGTTTCCCGGGGCGCTCTCGCCGGCCGGCGTGGCCGGAGCTCCTGGTCAGCCCGCCGCGCCCGCCCCGGC
>CAYVFC010000155.1:0-18319 GCA_964450715.1 uncultured Sandaracinaceae bacterium
AATCGGTGATCGGCATCGCCCGGAATCGGTGATCGGCATCGCCCGGAATACGCACGGGCGAGGGTAGCGCACGAAGCTGTGCTCATTCTGGAGTTGCCGGGGACCGAGGTTGCGCGTTACCTGTCGGTGAGCTCGGCGGCAGTCAGCCAGATAGTCAACCGAGCGGCGAAGTAAAAACTTAGCCCCGTCCCCTCTGTCGCCTCTGTGGGAGCGGCGAAGCAAAACCTTAAAACTTAGCCCCGTCCCCTCTGTACTGTGGGAGTCGCCTCTGTGGGAGCGGCGAAGCAAAACCTTAAAACTTAGCCCCGTCCCCTCTGTCGTCAAAACTTAAAACTTAGCCCCGTCCCCTCTGTCGTCCCCTCTGTCCCCCGTCCCCTCTGTCCCGATATCGGCCAGGTCCTGCTGGCGGCCTGCAATCCGTTTCAACTCTAGACTCGAGTTTGGCGGATTTTTGCTACTGCGAGCGGTCCAAAACGCGCCTAGCTGCGTCAGGCGAGCCGTTTTTGTGCTCGACGTAGCTTCACTACGCCTGCGCAAAAACGGCTCGCCTTCCTTGCTATCCGCGTTTTGTCCTCGCTCTCGCTACGCAAAAACCGCCAAACTCGAGTCTAGAGAGGCGATCCGCTGAATCGTGCGGCGTCATCGAAGCGGATCGACGACCTCGAGAAACGGAAAGCGGTGAAAATCGGTATCGCGGGAGAAGATGCGACGGATACCGTGCTCGCGCATCAGGATCGCCGTCCGGGCGTCGTGAACGAGATTTCCTTTAAGATTCGGCACCTCCAAGATGGTGGCGGCAACCACCTCCGCGTGGCGTTCGGTCTCCACTAGAACGGACAGGCCGGGCGAGGCGAGCAGGACCTCGGCGAACTTCCACGCTTGCTTGGCGGACCAGGGCCGTCGCAGCACCCGGTCGTGCGTTACGATCCGGACGAACTCGTACAGTATGTGCCAGGTGAGGTACCACGCCGAGGGCTGCGCGCGTAGTTCCTCGAGCAACTCCCGGGACCGGCGGTGCTCCTCGAAGCTGCGGTCGGCGCTGTATACGAGGAGGTTGGTATCGACCACCAGCATCAATTCCCTCCAATCGCCCGGCGAATTGCCGCCATCAGTGCCGCTACCGGTAGATTTTGCGCGGATACCGGCGAGGATTCGGCGCCGAGGGCAAGGAGCGACGACGAGGAGAACTCTCCCTGCGGTCGAGATGGCCATTTCGAGGAGGAGCGACGCAGCCATTCGGCGTCGAAGACCGCCGCAAACCGAGTAAAACCTACCGGTCGCGGCATTAGCGCCCCTCCATCACCCGGTAGAGCGCATCGCGATCGGATATGTCGACCAGCGCCCCGCCGGAATCGAAAGAGGGCAACGGTTCGAGCCTTGCCGGGCTTTTCGACTGGTTTTGCAGAAAGAGACGCAGGGCGGCCTCGACCAGCTCCGAGATCGTGCGGCCCTGTCGCACCCCCTCTTGCTTGAGCCGTTTCATTACCGAGTCGTCTATCACGAGAGTCGTTTTCATACGGAAACCCATATCATGAGTACGGCTAGACGGCAAGCGATTAAACCGAGACGATCGTTCTCCTTCCCAAAGCGGTGGTCTTCGGGAGGTACCGAACCGAAACGGGCGAATCGCGTACCCTAGTCCATTCGCGCTCTGGTCGCGAATTCTCGCTTCATAAACCGGTATCTGTTAGGTAAACATGCCAAAAAACCTTAAATAGTACGGCGATGCCCGCTCCCCCTTGACAAAAACACCACCTTTGCTGAATTGCGTGCTCAAAAGTTAAGGCCGCCCCTGTCGGGCGCGCCCCTTTGCCAGGAGAGAGGCTTTTATGATCAAGAACAAGTACGTCCTAAATGCGCTGGAAGAGATCAAGAGGAAGGACGCAGCGCAACCGGAATTCCTGCAGGCCGTCACCGAGGTCTTCGAGTCGATCGAGCCCGTGATCAAGCGCCGGCCCGAATACGCAAAGGAAAAGATACTGGAGCGTATCGCCGAGCCCGAGCGTATCATCATGTTTCGCGTGCCCTGGATGGACGACAAGGGAGAGGTGCAGGTCAACCGCGGCTTCCGCATCGAGATGAACAGCGCCATCGGGCCCTATAAGGGCGGGTTGCGCTTTCATCCCAGCGTCTACCTGGGTATCCTGAAGTTCTTGGCCTTCGAGCAGGTCTTCAAGAACTCGCTGACCACCTGTCCCATCGGCGGCGGCAAGGGCGGCTCGGACTTCGATCCCAAGGGCAAGTCCGACACCGAGGTCATGCGATTCTGTCAGTCCTTTATGACCGAGCTGTTTCGCCACCTGGGGCCCGACACCGACGTGCCCGCCGGCGACATCGGCGTGGGCGGCCGCGAGATCGGCTTCCTCTTCGGCCAGTACAAGCGGCTGCGCAACGAGTTCACCGGGGTGCTGACCGGCAAGGGGCTCTCCTGGGGCGGCTCGCTTATCCGGCCCGAGGCCACCGGCTACGGCGCTGTCTACTTCGCCGAGGAAATGCTCAAGACCCGCAGCGACAGCTTGGAGGGCAAGGTCTGCACCGTTTCCGGCTCCGGCAACGTGGCGCAGTACACCATCGAGAAGCTGAACCAGCTGGGCGCTAAGGCGGTCACCCTCTCGGATTCCGACGGCTTCATCCTCGACAAGAAGGGCATCGACGAGAAGAAGCTGGCCTGGGTCATGGATCTCAAGAACGTGCGCCGCGGCCGCATCAAGGAGTACGCGGACAAGTTCGGCGCCGAGTTTCACAAGGGCAAGCGCCCCTGGGGAGTCAAGTGCGACTGCGCCTTCCCCAGCGCCACCCAGAACGAGATCAGCACCAAGGACGCCGAGACTCTGGTCAAGAACGGCTGCTTCGTGGTCAGCGAGGGCGCCAACATGCCCACCGATCCGGGCGGGATCGAGCACTTCATCAAGAACAAGGTGCTCTACGGCCCGGGCAAGGCGGCCAACGCGGGCGGCGTGGCCACCTCGGCGCTGGAGATGTCACAGAACGCCATGCACCTGTCCTGGACGCGCGAGGAGGTGGACAGCCGGTTGAAGGAGATCATGGTCACCATCCACAAGAGCTCCTACGAGATCGCCAAGCAGTACGACGTGCCCGGGAACCTGGTGGTGGGCGCCAACATCGCCGGTTTCGTCAAGGTCGCCGACGCCATGCTCGACCAGGGCCTGGTCTAGACTGCAGGGTTCGAGAAACACCGGAACAGGACCGGAGGCCCTCCTCGCGCCAGCCGGCGCGGCGCCGGGGGACTCCGGTCCATCCGTTTTTACTGGGTTTCTCTTCAGTTATGGAGACAACGCGCCGACTCGGATGTCGTCTGCGTCCCGTTGTCGTTTCGAGCGAAGCGAGAAATCTCCAGCCATTCGAGATCTCTCGCTACGCTCGAGATGACACGGCGGAAGGCGAGTGTCTTCGCGAAACGAATCGCCGGGTTCCATTACCCGACGAGAGACTCAGTACGTAGCTTCAACGGGGGAGGGGGTTCGGGCGTGGCCCGGACTTGGCCTGATTACCGGGGGATTCGGCTATTCCGGACCGCCGCCGCGGCGGTCGATCGCGCTGCCGAAAAACCCTTGACCGCGTCGTTGACATATAGTAAAAGAGCTATATAGTCATAGAGCGATAATTAAATATAAGATGACAAAACTCAGCGATAATACTGATCTTTGCGGCGAGGCAGCAGATGTACTTAAGGCCATCGCCCATCCCTTGCGGCTCCGGATCGTGGCAATGCTCTGCGAGCGCGAACAGCATGTCAACGGCTTGGCGGACCTGCTGGAGGTTCCGCAGTCCATCGTTTCGCAGCAGCTGCGAATTCTGCGCATGCGGGGCCTGGTCTCGGCTAAGCGGGAGAACGGTCTTTCCGTCTATCACTTGACGGAGCCCAACCTGAGGAAGGTAGTCGGGTGCATGGAGTTGTGCCTGAACCGGCGGGAGCGTGAACGATGAAAAAGGGGATGACACGGCGGCAGTTCATCAAGATCTCGACGGCGGCGGCGGGAACCGCCGCGGCCTCGGGCCTGGGGAGCAACTGGTGGGGGCTCGACCCCGATCTGGCGCCCGATCCGGATACCGACGGCGAGCGCGTGGTCGCGACCTTTTGCGGCATGTGCTACTGGAAGTGCGGGGTGCTGGCCCACGTAAAGAACGGGCGGGTTACCAAGATCAAAGGCAATCCCGACCACCCGCTCTCCCGGGGCAGGCTCTGTCCGCGCGGCATCGGCGGCACCGGGCTGCTCTACGATCCGGACCGGCTCAAGATGCCGCTGGTGCGGACCACCGACAAACGGGGCGAACAGAAGTTCGAGGCCGTCACCTGGGACAAGGCGCTGGACGAGGTGGCGGAGAACCTGCTGCGTATACGGGAGAAGTACGGGCCCGAGGCGCTGGCTCTGTTCACCCACGGCTACGGCGGCCTCTGGTTCAAGCACCTGCTCAAGGCCTACGGCTCCCCCAACGTGGCGGCCCCCTCTTATGCTCAGTGCCGCGGCGCCCGCGAGGTGGGCTTTTTCCTGACCTACGGACAGGGGCTGGGCTCGCCCGAGAATACCGACATGGAGAACGCGCGCTGCATCGCGCTCATCGGCGCCCACCTGGGCGAGAACATGCACAACACCCAGGTGCAGGACTTCTCCACCGCGCTGGACCGTGGCGCCGAGCTGGTGGTGGTGGACCCGCGCTTCAGCACCGCGGCGGGCAAGGCGCGCTACTGGCTGCCCGTCAAGCCCGGCACGGACATCGCGCTTTTGCTGGCCTGGATGAACGTGATCATCGAGGAGAAGCGCTACGACTCGGAGTACATCGCTAAATATGCCGTCGGCATGGAGGAGCTGAAGAAGCACGTAGCCGACAAGACGCCGGAGTGGGCCTATGCGCATACCGGCATCAAACCGGAGCTGATCCGGGAGACCGCCCGCTTCATCTCGGCCTACCGGCCCGCCTCGATCGTCCACCCCAGCCGCCACGTGGCCTGGTACGGCGACGACACCCAGCGCATGCGGGCGGTAGCTATCCTGACCGCGCTTCTGGGTAGCTGGGGACGGCGCGGCGGTTACATCATCCCCTCGTCCATCGATTTGCCGGCCTTCCCCTACACCAAGAATCCCTATCAGCCCAAACCGGCGGCCGATAAGCCCGAGAGCCTCTATCCGCTGGCGGACGAGACCCTGGCCTCGGGGCTCTGTGACGCCACCATTCCCGGACAGGCGGCCTATGACCTGAAGGCCTGGCTGGTCTACGGTACCAACCTGATCCAGAGCCTGCCCAATCCGTCCAACACCAAGAAGGCGATCCAGGGGCTCGACTTCATCGCCACGGTCGAGGTCCTGCCCACCGAGATCGCGGGGTGGAGCGACGTGGTGCTGCCCGAGGCCACCTATCTCGAGCGTTGCGACGACATCTGGAGCGCCACCTACCGGGAGCCCTTCCTGGCCGTACGCCAGCCCGTGGTCGAGCCCATGTACGACTCCAAGCCCGGCTGGTGGATGGCGCGCGAGATCGCGCACCGCATCGGGCTACAGGACTACTTCCCCTGGAAGGACAGCATGGAGTACGCGAAGTACCGGGTGAAGGCCGCCGGCTTCGACTGCGAGAAGTTGCAGGAGACCGGCGTGATACTGGGCGAGAAGGTCCCGGTCAGCGAGGAAGAGGGGCTGGACCTCAAGTTTTTCACCGATAGCGGCAAGATCGAGCTGTACAGCGAGCCGCTCAAGCAGCTGGGCTTCGACCCGCTGCCCGAGTTCACCCCGCCCGAGGAGCCGCCCGCGGGTATGTTCCGCCTGCTGTTCGGCCGCGCGGCAGTGCACAGCTTCGGGCGCACGGTCAACAACCGCTTTCTCTCCACCGTGCACGACCAGAACGAGGTCTGGATCAACAGCGACGCGGCCGCGGCCCTGCCCGGCTTCGAGAACCGGCCGCTTCGGACCGGAGAGCGCGTGGTACTGGTCAACCAGGACGGCGTCAAGTCGCTCCCGGTCAAGGCCAGGGTTACCCAGCGTATCCGGGGTGACTGCGTGTATATGGTCCACGGCTACGGGCACCAGGCCAAGAAGCTCAAATATGCCTTTCGGCGCGGGGCGTCGGACAGCGAGCTGGTCACCCGTCGGAAGGTCGATCCCATCATGGGCGGGACCGGCATGAACGTGAACTTCGTGCGCATCGAACCGGCGGAGAAGGCGGCATGAGCGAGACCAGGGAAAAACGCTACGCCATGACCATGGACACCCGGCGCTGCGTGGGCTGCCAGACCTGCGTGCTGGGCTGCAAGGCCGAGAACGCGCTGCCCGAACAGGCCTTCCGCGACTGGGTGGTCTTCGAGACCCGCGGCAAGTTCCCCGACCTCTCGCAGCAGATCCGCTCGGAACGCTGCAACCACTGTAGCGACGCGCCCTGCGTGAAGGCGTGTCCCACCGGTGCCAGCCACGTGGCCGAGGGCGGCACGGTGCTGGTCTCTCACAACAAGTGCAGCGGCTGCAAGGCCTGCCTGGCCGCCTGTCCTTACGACGCGCGCTACATCCACCCCGAGCACGGCTACGCGGACAAGTGCACCTTCTGCATCCACCGGGTGAAGAAGGGGTTGTTGCCGGGCTGTGTCTCCAACTGCCCCACCGGAGCCCTGAGCTTCGGCGATCGCAACGATCCCGACAGCGTGGTCTCCAGGCAGCTCGCCAGTCGCAAGTACAAGGTGCTGAAACCCGAAGCCGGCCTGGAGCCGAACATGTTCTTTCTCTTGTAGGAGTCGACATGGAAAAGGAAAAACCATTTGCCAACCCCTATCTGGCCGGCATCGCCCTGGGACTGGTGCTGCTGTCGGCCTTTCTCATCATGGGAAACGGCTTGGGCGCCTCGGGAGCGGCCAACCGTCTGGGCGTCGTCGCCGTCGACGCGGTGGCCTCCGCTCACGTGGACGCCAACGGCTACATGGCCCAGACCAAGCAGGGCGTCCGGGGGCCGCTGGATAACTGGTTCGTCTTCGAGGTGTTGGGCGTCTTTCTGGGCGGCGCGGTCTCGGCCTATGCCGCGGGGCGCATGCGCAAAAGCGTCATCCGCGGCCCGGGGGTCGGGGAGGGGACCCGGCTGCTGTTCGCCTTTGGCGGCGGTATTCTGATGGGCATGGCCGCGCGGCTGGCCCGCGGCTGCACCTCGGGGCAGGCCTTGACCGGCGGCGCGCTGCTCTCGGCCGGCTCCTGGATCTTCATGCTGGCGGTCTTCGCCGGGGGCTATGCCATGGCCTATTTCGTCAGGAGGCAGTGGATATGATATTCCCGCTCACCGAGCTGCTGAACGAGCACCGCGAGCTGGGGCTGGTGGTCGCGGTGCTGATCGGCTTCGCCTTCGGCTTCACCCTGGAGCGGGCCGGGTTCGGTCGCGCCACCAAGCTGGCCGGCCAGTTCTACCTGCACGACATGACCGTCTTCAAGGTCATGTTCGGCGCCATAGTGACGGCCATGCTGGGACTGGCGATCGCCGCCGGGCTCGGCCTGGCCGATCTCCGGCTCATCTCCGAGACGGCCGCCTCGCCGACCTATATCTGGCCCATGTTGCTCGGCGGCCTGCTGCTGGGCGCGGGATTCATCATCTCCGGGTACTGCCCCGGCACCTCGCTGGTGGCCACCGCCTCGGGCAACCTGGACGGCCTGGCGGCCTTCGGCGGCGTGATCGTGGGTTCATTGATCTATTCCGAGCTCTATCCGCTGGTCGAATCCCTGCACCTGAGCGGCGCGCAGGGGCACCTTTTCCTCTACGAGCTGCTGGGCTTGCCGCCCTCGGTGCTGGCGGGCGGGGTGGCGGTGATGGCCCTGGGTTGCTTCCTGGGCGCCGAGAAGCTGGAGCGGATCTTCTCGGCCAGGCGCGACGGAATCGAGCCCGTGCGCGCGCCCCGCGGATTCGCCTTTGCCACCGTGGGGGTGGCGGCGGTGCTGGCCGTGGGTACGCTGCTGGTACCGGTGGCCCCGGCCACCGCGGAGAAGAAGAGCGCGGCGGGCATTCAGCCGGCCGAGCTGGCCCGGCGGGTGATCGAACGGCCCTGGAAGATCCGGGTTCTCGACCTGCGCAAGGAGGAAAAGTGCGCGAAGCAGCGCGTGCCCGGCGCGGAGTGCGCGCCCCTGGCCACCCTGGGCGAGCTGGGGCTCGCCTACAGCCCGCCGGCACGCGATCTGGTGCTGGTCGCTTCGGCGGATAACCTGAAGAAGGTGCCCCGGGCCGCGGCCGGATTCAAAGGCGATATCTACATCCTCGAAGGAGGGTTCAAGGCCTGGAAGGGCTACGCGCTGAAGAAGCCCGAGCCCCCGCCGGCGGACGCCAGCGAGCGACAGCTGGCGGAGCACCGCGTCCAGTCGGCCGTGCACCGAGCGCTGACCGGAGCCCGGGCGGCGGTGCCGCCGCCGCGCAAGGCGACCAAGTTCGTGCCCAAGAAGCGGCGTAAGACCGGCGGCTGCGGTTGAACGGAGGGAACAGGCCATGCCAGAGATCGAAATGGCTCGCAACAACCTGCACCTGGACCCGGTCACCCACATCTGGGGCTGGGAGGTGCCCGTCTACCTCTTCCTGGGCGGGCTGACCGCCGGCGTCATGATCCTCTCGGCCCTGATCGACATGCGAAGGCCTGCCGACGGGGAGCAGGAACGTTCGCGCTATGCCCGCTGGATGCCCTTCACGGCGCCCTTGCTGCTCTCCGCGGGCATGCTGGCCCTGTTCATCGACCTGGAGAACCGTTTGCGGGCCTACCGCTTCTATCTCAGCTTCGAGATCACCTCGCCTATGTCCTGGGGCTCCTGGATATTGATCGCCGTATACCCGGCTACGGTGGCCCTGGGCCTGGCCTGCCTGAGCCCGGCCGAAACGCGGCAACTCGAGCGCTGGCCTTGGATGAGAGCCGCGGCCCGCTGGTCGCAAGAGCGAAGGGGCTTCATCGGCGGGGCCAATATCGCACTGGGCGTGGGCCTGGGCGCCTACACCGGGCTGCTGCTCGGCACCCTGGCGGCGCGGGCCGCCTGGAACTCGGGCCTGCTGGCGCCGCTCTTCCTGGTCTCGGGCGTCTCCACCGGCGCGGCGCTGATGATGCTCCTGCCCCTGCACCACCAGGAGCACGAGCTTCTCCGGCGCTGGGACATGGCCGCCATCGGGCTGGAGCTCGCCCTCGTCGCCCTGTTCTTCCTCGATCTGGCCGCCGGAGGCGGAGAAGCCGGCAAGCAGGCCGCCGGGCTTTTCTTCGGCGGGCCCTACACGGCGGTGTTCTGGTCGCTGGTGGTGATCGCCGGGCTGGTGGTGCCGCTGCTGCTGGAGAGCCTGGAGTCGCGAGGCAATCGCTTGCCCACGGCGCTGGCGCCGGCGCTTTTGCTAGCCGGGGGCCTGGCCCTGCGCTTCGTCCTGGTCGCCGCCGGGCAGGCCTAGAGCGTTCGCGGCCGACGAGGGAAGCGGGCGAGCCTGCGGAAATAGGTTGCCGGGCGCCGTGCGGGGTGAGAAAACGCCCGCACGGAAGATGGCAGTTTCTAGACCCTGCATCCGGCTGGTCGTCACCGACCTGGACAACACCCTGTACGACTGGGTGACCTGTTTCACCACCGCCTTCTACCGCATGGTCGCGGTGGCGGCCGAGCGCCTGGGGATCGAAGAGGAACGGCTGATCGGCGAGCTCAGGGAGATCCACCGGAAATACGGCAACTCGGAGCAGCCCTTCGCGCTGCTGGAGACGCCGACCGTGCTCGAGCGCTATCCCGGAGCGGATCGACCCCGGCTAGCCCGCGAGCTAGACGACGCCTTTCAGGCCTTCAACCGGACGCGCGGCCGCCACCTCAGGCTCTACGACGGGGTGCTGCAGTCCCTGCAGCGGCTGCGAGCGCTCGGGGTTCCGGTCGCCGTGCACACCGAGGCCACGGTCCCCAACGCGCTGTACCGCTTGCGGGCGCTGGGGCTGGAGCCCCTCTTCGAACGGCTCTACGCGGTGGCTCCCGCGGGCCAGGGGCACTATGACCCGGACCGGGGGCGAAAGCTTCTGGATACACCTTTGAAAGTCGTGGACCTTTCGGAGAACGCGCGCAAGCCCGATCCGCGCCTGGTGACGGAGATCTGCCGGCAGATGGGCGTGCCGGCCGGCGAAACGCTCTACGTCGGAGACAGTCTACGGCGCGATATCGACATGGCCCGGCAGGCCGGCGCCTGGACCGCCTGGGCCGAGTACGGAACGCGCGTCGATCCCGCGCTCTGGGAGCGGTTGGTGCGCGTCACCCACTGGAGCGAGCAGGAGGTGCAGGCGGCGAAGCGCGCCCGTCAATCGCCGCAGTATGCCGCCCCCGACCTGGTGCTGGAGCGATCGCCCCTGGAACTGTTCGAGCACTTCTCTTTTAGGGGACGCGGTTAGCTTTTTCGCTTTTCGCGCTCGCCGGCGCCCTTCCGTTGCGGAACCGCTGAAGACCGGGTTCGGAGGGCGCGAAAAGCTAAAAAAGCTAACCGCGTCCCCCTGGCCTTGGCCTTGGCCACCCCTGTCCCCTGATTTGGCCCGAAGCGTCCCCATTGAAAATCCAGCGCCGATATCCTAGTCATAGGGCATTGCTCAGGGAGTCAAACATGCGCGAGAATTTCGTAGACTTTAAATCGAGTAGTCGGCTTTTGCTACTCGCCCTACTGGCCGGCTGCATCGCGCTGTCCGGCTGCGCCTCGGAAACCGACGACGAACCGGACGACGGCGATACGGGCGACGCCGCCACCGGCGAGCCGGAGGCGGATGCCGCGACCGGAAACACGGTCAGGCGCATCTACGCCACCGTGGCCGCGGACCACCAGGTGCTGGTGATCGACGAAGAGAGCCAGGAGGTTCTGCGCGCGATCGACGTGGGGCAGGGGCCGGCCATCCTGCTCAACACCCCGGACGGGAAGAAGCTCTACGCGGCCTGCTGGTTGAGCGACGAGGTCTCCGCCATCGACGTCGAAACCGAGCAGGTGGTCAACATCGCCATGCCCATGCGCCCCTACGTGATCGCCATGGCGCCCGACGGCAAGTACGTCTACGCCGGGATCAACTCCAACCAGATCGCGGTGATCGATACCGAGACCGATACCATCGATCGGTTCTACGAGACCACCGAGCTGCCCGCCTCGCTGATCGTGAGCCCGGATGGCGAGACCCTCTACGTAGCCACCATCAATCTGCCAACGGGCACTTTGCGCGCCGTTTCCACCGCCACGGGCGAGATCATCCATCCCTCCATCGAGGTGGGGCTGGTGCCGGCCTGGATCACCATCGGCCAGGATGGCTCCCGGGTCTACACGCTCAATTTCCTCTCCGATGACGTGACCGTGGTGGATACGGAGAGCTTCACGGTTTCGGACACCGTGACCTTCGGTCCGGGTACGCAGGGGATCATCGGCAACGTCACGCCCGACGGCTCCCGCCTCTATATCACCAACCACGGCAGCAGCGATCTGGTCGCCATCGATACCGCCACCAACCAGGTCGTGCAGAACATCGAGCTCGACGGCCGGCCGGTGGGGGTGAACTTCAACCCCGAGGGCACCCGCGTCTACGTGACCGACTTCGGTCCGGAGTCGATGGCCGTCCCGCCCGACGTCACCTATCTGACCACGGGCGTGTTCACCGGAACCGGCAACGGCCAGGTCCGCGTCTTCGACGTAGCTACCGGTGAGCCGGTCGGCTCCAAGATCACCACCGGGCCTGGCGCGACCAGCGTGGTGGTCATCGACGTACCACGGTAACCGTTCAGGAGTATTGAGACGACGGCGGCCAATCCATCCCGAAAAACTGGCTTTCGTCCTCGGGCCGGCTCGCCACGTACGTCTGGTACGCTCCTCGCCGGCCCTGCGGGCGCGCTCGGTTTTTCGGGCGCCTTGGCCGCCGCTTCGCCCCAAACCTGAACGGCTACGAGTAACCGTTCAGCTCGAGGTGTGCTCGCTGATGGCGTCGATCAGCTGCGGCCAGAGCTGTCGGGGCAGGTAATGCCCCATCCCTTCCACTGGTAGAAAGCGCGCTCCCGGAATGCAGGCGGCGATATCCTTACCCGCTTCGATCGGTATCAGCGGGTCCCGGTCGCCGTGGATGACCAGCGTGGGCGCCTCGACCGAGCCCAGCGCCTGGACGCGGCTGCCCGAGGCGATGATGGCCGCCAGCTGGCGGGTGATGCCGCCCGGGTCGTGACGGCGCTCGATGCTCTGAACTGCCTCGTCGCGCGCGCGCTCTTCGTCGGCGGGATAGACGTCGCCAGCCAGCAGGCGCTCGGTCTCCATCAGATAACGGATGGCCGCCTCGCGCTCCCTGGGAATGGGCTTGAGGGTATGGACCAGCACGTCGTCCCTCGGCCCTGGCAGGCCGGCCCGGCCGCTGCTGGACATGATGGATACCAGGCTCAAAATGCGCTCCGGGTGCTCGATGGCCACGGTCTGTCCGATCATGCCTCCCATGGAGACCCCCACCAGATGGGCGGCCTCGATCCCGAGGGCGTCCAGCAACCCCACCGCGTCCGCCGCCATGTCACTCAGCAGGTAGGGCACCCGGAGTCTTTCTCCGGCAAAGAGTTGCTGGTAGAGCTTGACGATATTGGGCTGGCCCGCCTCGGTGAAGTGGGTGCTCAGGCCCACGTCGCGATTGTCGAAACGGATCACGTGGTGACCGCGTTCAGCCAGCGCCCGGCAGAAGGGCTCGGGCCAGCGGATCATCTGGTAGGAGAGACCGTTGATCAGCAACAGGGGGTTGGCTTCGGGATCGCCGAAGGTCTCGTAGGCGATCTGGATTCCGTTAGCCTTGACGGTTGGCATGTGCACCTCTGCGACACGCCATAATTGACGTGTGCCGATTTGTCCATGGCAATCGGGAACAAGGAGACGCGCTACAGGATGTCCGGCATGCAGTACATGCCCCAGGCGTCGTTCCGGAAGTCGGGGCGGCAGCGGGTGCCCGCGCTACAGTGCTCGTCCTTGCAGCAGACGACGTCGGAGGGCTCTTCTCCCACCGGGATGTAGCAGTAAGACACCCGGGTGCCCTCCATCAGGTTGATTCCGACGATGGATTGCGTCTTGTTGTAGCCGCAACGGGCGCCGAAGGGCGCGCATTCCGCGTCAGATCCGCAGGGGATCGTGCAGATCCAGTTGGTGCAGAGCCCCGACTCGCAGCCGGAGGCTGTAGCACAGGGATCGAGGGGTTTTCCTCGACCCTGCGGTGGGCCGCAGACGAACTGGCCGGGGTTGGCCACGTAGGCGAGCGGGCCGAACTCGGGATTGAAGACGCAATACTCATCTCCGCAATCCTCGCCGCTGGTACAGGCGGTCTGGCAGATTTCCCGATTGCAGATCCGCGAAGAGCACTCCTGGCTATCGCTGCAGCTCTCGCCCGCCCGCTTGGTCTCCAGTCCGGCGAAGGTGGCCGGTACGCATACCCGCGCTCCCGTGCCCGGGATCAGACAGACGTTGTCTCCTTTGCAGTCAGCGTCTGTGCAACAGGCCCGGGCGCAGATCTTGTCGCTGCCCACCCATTCCGGCAGATCGAGCGCCACCGTATCGATGCAGATGCCGTCGTCCCCGCAGCCCGAATCGTTGTTACAGGCACTGCCCAGGTCGAGCGGCGCCACGCAGCGCCTGGTGTCGGGATCGCACTTGAATCCCGGATCGCAGGTGGTCGGATCGGCGGGGTCGCACTCGCAAGTGGTGGGATCAAAGAGGTTGCAGCCCGGCATGACGGCGCACAACGGATCGTCGTCGATCACTCCGTTGCAGTCGTTGTCCTTTCCGTCGCATTCCTCGGTCGCGGCCGGAATCCCGGCGGCGGGATCGGCCGGGTGGGCGGTAGGGTCTTTGGGAGCGCAGTCCACCAGCGCCTCGACCCCGCCGCCGCAGAAGGTAAATCCGTCGCTATCCGCGTCGGATCCCTCGTCGACCAGTCCGTTGCAGTTGTCATCCACGCCGTTGCACAGCTCGGCCTCTGGCTGCTCCGGACAGGCCTCGCAGTACCCCTGGAGGCTGCAGTACAGCCCCTCACCGTATACGCGGCAGGGATCGGCGCCCCGGTATACCGGTATGCATTCGACCTTTGGCGGTTCCGGTTCAATGGGCTGGCAGATGCCTGCCGACGAACACTCCAGCCCCTCCTCGACCGGACACGGATCGATCCCGTTTTCGACCTCGCACCTGAGCACCTCCCCCTTTTCTCCGACCAGCGTCGTGCAACCTCCCGCGGCCAGCAACCCGAACAGCAACGCCGGCGCGACGAGTCGGTGGTGCCCGCCGGGGCCGAGGGGGAAACGTCCTACTCGAGGTGCCATTGCGAACATCGGTTCGTTCGTCAAGGGTCGGGTACCCGAAACGGGGACTGGTGCGCTCCCCCCGCATCCCGAGGAGGAACGCTCCGCCGTCGTTCCGGAATGGTCGCTACGCCAGCTCAAGGCAATTGTTTTCTACCACTCCTATGAGCTTTCTTCCAGACGGCTGGCGGGCGGGTAACGAACGGTCATCTCGACCGGGAAAGCGACGCGAATCGGCTCCGAGGAGGGCTCGAGCTTCGCTGCGGACGTGGTTCCGGTCGAGATGACAACACGGGGAGGGGGGCGGTCAGAGCCGTATGGTGATCTCGTATACCCCTTGCTCCAAGCGCGGAGCCGTCGGAAGCCCGGCCTTTTCGATCACTTTGAGCATGGAGATGTTGTCGGTCAGTACGTTGGCCACGAGCCCCTGCAGCCCTCGCTGCTTGGCCAGGATGGCCAGCATCTTGAACAGGTGGGTGGCGATGCCGCGTCCCTGGTACTGCTCGTCCACCACGAAGGCGAGCTCGGCATAGGGGCGTTGCCTCTCCTTGACGAAGCGCCCCTCGGCGATGAGGTGTTCCCGCCCCATCTCCCCTACCAGGCCTACCACCGAGAGCGTATCGCGGTAGTCGATGTTCACGTACCTCTGCATCTTGGAGTGGGGCATGCTCTTGATGGGGCTGAAATACCTGTAGTAAACCGCCTCGTCCGAGAAGCGGTAAAACAGCCTCCGCATCTCCTCTTCGTCCGAGGGTTTGATGGCGCGGAAACGTACCTCCAGCCCACCCTTGAAGGTGTGGCGCGAGGCGATCTCGGCCGGATAAAAGTGGGCGGACTCGGTCAGGAAGATCTGATCCTGGTAGATGATCCGGTTTTCCCGAGCTTGTTCGACCAGCTCCGGGCGGTCGTCGGGGTGGGCGATGTCGATCAGCGCCTGCGCCCTCTCGCGTACGGTCCGTCCGCGCAGGGCGGCCACCCCGTACTCGGTGACTACCATATCCACCGAGTCGTGCAGGGTGAACTGGTTGGGGAACTGCTCGACCGAGAGGCGGATGTTGGCCTCGCCCCGGCGATTGCGGCTGGGAAGCGCGAACACGGTGTAGCCGCCGGTCGAGATGTCCGCGCCGTTGATGAAGTCGATGGCCTCGCCCGGACCGGCGGCCACCGCGCCCTTGCCGAAATGAAGGGCGATACGGCTTCTCAGGTCTACCTTGCGCGCCGGCATCACGGTCACGAAGCGAGGGTTCTGCCCGATCTGCACCGGTTGGCAGACCATGTCGATGCCCTGGAACTCCACGAAGGGATTGTTGTCCAGCCACCTCATGAGCTCGGCCGTTCCGATGGCGTACGAGGCCAGCGACTTGCCCCGAAAGACCCCCTTGTAGCGGTTGCTGACCGCTCCGCTCTCCATCAGATCCATCAGGGCGTCGGTGATGAACGGTGAGTGTATGCCCAGGTTGCGTTTTCCGGCTAGGTGCGGGGCCAGCGCCTCGAAAAGCGGTCCGATTGAGAAAGCGATGCAGCTCCTGTCTTCGATGACCGAGGCCACGTTGGCCGCTACCGCGTCGAAAGCCTCGTATAGCGGCCAGCGCGGGAGGTAGATGGGGTCCTCGTCCGATTCGACCAGGTAGTCGAAATCCGAAACGTGCACGAAGGTGTCTCCGTAGGTGCGGGGGATCCGCGGATTGATCTCGCCTACCTTCAGTTGGGCCTTTTCCATCGCCTGTCGGGCCACGTCCACCGCCACGCCCAGGCTGCAGTAACCGGCTGCGTCGGGCGGGGTGACCTGGACGAAGGCCGCCTCCACCTGCAGCTGTCGCGAGGCGAACAGCAGGGGGATCTGGGAGAAACGCCTGGGGATCAGATCTACCCTTCCTTCGGTAATGGCTTCGGCGGCCACGCCCCCGGAATAGAAGGTTTTAAGGCGGTACTTGCGTTCGCGTATCTCTGCCGGCGACAGGGCGTCGCCCAGGCTCACCAGCTGGATGAGCTCCAGGTCCTGCAGTCCCTCGAAGCTCGACTTCATCAGCTCCTTGACTAGGGCCCGGGGCTCGGCCGCACCCGTACCGATGAAGATGCTGGTTCCGGGTGCGAGCTTGCGAACGACCTGGTCCGGTGTCGACAGCTTTTGCCGCCAGTCGACAGCGCTGCTCTGTGCCATCTGTTTTCTCGGCCTCTGTCCCTCCGCGCGGTGGACTGCCGGAACGCGCGACCATTCCGCGTTCCCGTCGAACAGCGCGGACGGTACGGAGCAGAGGATATAGGCGGTCGTAGTCTCGCTCAACCGGCAGAGCGGCCGACTCGAAGCCGCATACGGCTTGGTCGAAACCGGGCTCGCGGTCCCGTCGCGTATAGGGGGCTCTTCGGTTCGACTTGCCGTCCCACCGCGCGCAAAGGCCGCCCGAAAAGGGCGGCCTTTGCGCGCGGTGGGACGGCAGTGGGGGGGGGAAAGGTCAGCAGTTCTGCTCGTCCGCTCCGTTCGCGCAGTCGGGCTCACCGCCGTCGCAAACCCAGTCCGGCGGAATGCTGTCGCCGTCCCCGCAGTCGAACCACTCACCGCCTCCGCTGCCGGCCTCGCTGCCGCCGGCGCCGCCCATGCCGCCCAGCAAGCAGGTCATCGCGGCTGTGCCCTCGGCATTGCAGATGCCGGACTTGAGCTCGGCCTCGCCAAAGCTGTCGCACTCGAAGTTCGAGGCCGGCTGGTTGCCCGTACACTGGACTAGGGCACGGTTCTCCGCCTGGCAGGTCTGCATACCGAGCATGGCCTCGCATTCGGTCTTGCACGAGCTCTCGTCGTCGTTGGGGCAGCTCGCCGCCATACCAGCCGCGCAAGCCTTGGCGCACAGGTCGCCTCCGCCGGACGAGTCGTCGTCATCGTCGCCGCACCCGCCGCCAAGGGCCAGTACGAGCGCGAGTATACTAATCGGCATTCCACTCTTCATGGATTAATCCCTCCTCGTTGTTGCCGGCCCAAAGCCGGCGATCAAGTTGCCAGAAAAAGCGTGTGCTCATCGGACGCCTCTTTCGGCCAATGATTCACCCCAGCATAACAGAAACGGACGCTCGCCTCTCGCGAATGGCCTGTTCAGGCTATTCGCGAGTTCGTCCTTTCAGCGAAAACGGCGGCTATTGGGGGAACGGGTGCGCCCGAACCGGCCACCGGTGTACGTTGCCGTTCTAAATGATTTTGATATTTCTATTCGAATCCGGACGAACGAACGCCAAACACGCTAAATACAGCGATTAACTCCCGTTCAAAACTATTCCGTACCCCTTGCCCCTCACCGACACGATGCATTTGCCCGAGGGCCCTAGCCGGCGGCGCAGAGCGTGTATGTGCACTCTCAGCTTGGAGCTGTCGGGCGCCTCGGCAGTCTGGAACACCGAGGCGGTGAACTCGTCGAAAGGAATGACGCGGCCGGCGTTTCTAAGGAAATAGGCCAGGAGGTGGAACTGTAGCGGGGTCAAGGCGACCGCGCGTCCCTGTACGATGGCCGCTCGTTCGAAGGGTGATAGTTCAATAGAAACGGGTGCGGGGTCGGCGTTGGTGGGGGCGCAGAGCGGTCGAACCGGCGTGGACAAGCGACACTGAGTCCGGATTGCCGGTGTCGTGCCGTTGAAATCGGTGCGTTCAACGGGCTTTCGTGCCGCCGATTCCGATCCGGATTGCACTTCAACGAGGTAAACCCCCGTCGTCGGTCGATTCCGAGCGTCTTCGACCCGGATAGCGGCAGCGTTGTCGGTTTCTCGTCGCATCGGGTAGTCCAAGTTTTCCCTCTCTTACGCTGGCGAAGCGGCCGATCGCTCGGTCGCATCTCGCGGGAAACGTTCTATTCCATCTGTTCCTCGCAAGTTCCGTACCGGAACAACCAGGGCGTTGGTTCCTGAGTTGTTTCGCTAAAAAACGGGATTTCGCTCTGTCATCGCGACTCGAGAAGAGGGCATTGGACGGCCAGGTCCCTTGGAAACGGGCAGCTTTCGCCCACCACGGGCAATAGCTGCTCGGTGAATCGCTTCGGCGTACACGCGTGATCGCTTAACAGCCGGCCCAAACGGTTTCTGACGGCGATTTACGC